>DAOUJY010000047.1:0-110438 GCA_034421995.1 Dehalococcoidia bacterium
AGTCCTGATATACCTGCTCAAAAGCCGCCGCATCCACTTCCCTGACTCACCTGACCAAGCCTTCTTCAATTTCCCAGCGATCTTATCACGCCAACTGTCGTTGTAATACTAGAGGTGGAACATGGTATTGACGTGGCCATCGTGGGGGCGCTGTTCATGACCATCGGCATCCTGAGCATCGGCAGCGGTGTGGGATCGGGAGCGCTGTCCGACCGGGTGGGACGGGGCATGGCCTTTGGCGCTACGTTCCTGATTGAGGTGGCCTGCCATGCCCTGTTCTGGCTGATGCCGGAGTTGATTTTCTTCATCATCGCGTCGGTGCTGGCCGGTCTCGCGCTGCGCGCCACCTACACCATCTGCGCGGCGGCGGCCGGCGACTACGTGCCCGTGTTCATGGCCCCGGCAGCCTTTGGATTGATGGGTATGGGAGCCGGGATCGGCAGCACCATCTCGCCGGCGATTTCCGGGCCGATTGCCGACGCCACCGGCACGCTGCAATGGTCTTTCGCCATGGCGTCGGGATTTGCGCTGGTGGGCGCTACTTTGGGATTCACCCTGCACTGGATAACCCGAAACCGCGCGGCCGATGCGACGGGGTCCGCGGCTTCGCCGGCCTGACGATCTCGCGATCTCCGGATCTGTTATTCTCCACTCCTTAAACGAGGTAATGTCACCTTGGTAACTCAATCAAACGACGATTTCAGCCGCGCTATGGTGGTGGTCGCTCACGCCGACGACGCCGAATGGGGTTGCGCCGGCACGGTGGCCCGCCTGTGCGCCGAGGGCTGGGATGTGGCTTACGTCATCTGCACCGACGGCAGCAAGGGGAGCGACGACCCGGATATGACCGTGGCAAAATTGGTCAAGATGCGGGAGGACGAACAGCGTGAAGCGGCCCGCGTCCTGGGTCTGTCCCGCGTGTTTTTCCTCGGCTATCCGGACGCATATCTGCAATCCACGCTGGAGTTGCGCAAGGATATATCCCGCGCCATCCGCACGCACCGTCCGGACGTTCTCATCTGCATGAACCCGGTGCGGAATCTGGACGGCGCCGGGTACATCGACCATCCGGACCACTTCGCATCGGGGGACGCCGCCATGGGCGCCGTCTATCCGGCGGCCCGAGACCGGATGACCTTTCCCGAACTGCTGACCGAAGAGGGTTTGGAGCCGCACAAGGTGCGGGAAGTCTGGGTGATGGGCCGTACCGAGCCGGACCACGTCATCGACGTAACCGATCACATCGAAACGGCGGTGGCGGCGCTGCGGGCCCACCGCAGCCAGGTGAGCCCCGAATCGGCGGACCGTTACATGAAGGAATGGCGCCGCCGCGACGGTAACCGAATCGGGGTGGCGTATGCTGAGGTGTTCAAACGGTTCCGACTGGGCTGACTTAAACCGGGGCTGTTTATCGCGGTACGCGGCAACGTATCCGTATTGACACTGCATACTTCCGGCGATACGATTATAAACTGATAATCGTTCCGCAATTCAGGCGACGGTTTGGCCTTTGCTTATTGCGGATTCGGTAGGTTTTGCGGTATATTTTTGCCATCAAAATCAGCCAGTCGGGACGACTATCCGAACGGTACACAAAGGAGGAAACAATGGCAGGAAGCAACGACATTGCACTGATGGCTCACCTTCTCCGCCGGGCCGGTTTCAACGCCAGCCGCGACGAGATCGAAGCCGCTGCTGCGAAAGGCTACGACACCGTGGTGGAAGAGCTGCTGAACCCCGGTTCCACGTCCGGCGTCGAAGACGACCTGATGCTGCGCTACCACCCCACCTACAACCACGCCGGGGCCATCGAAATCAACATCCAGAACTGGGTGTATCGCATGGTCAACACCGAGTACCAGCTCAAGGAGAAAATGGCGCTGTTCTGGCACATGATCTTCTGCGCCGGCCACTCCAAGATCGACTCCGGCGAAGAGATGGGCCGCATGATCCAGATGTTCCGGGACAACGGAATGGGCAACTTCCGGTCCCTGCTGATGGACCTGTCCACCAGCCCGGGCATGGTCTATTACCTGGACAACTGCGAGAGCCACAAGACGAACATCAATGAGAACTACGGTCGCGAGCTGCTGGAACTGTTCTCCATGGGCGTCGGCATGAACGAAGAGTTCAACTACTCCGAGGACGACGTAAAGGCCACCGCCCGCGCGTTCACCGGCTGGAACATCGCCCCGCCGTACCCGCCCTTCCCCTATGGGCGCAGCCCCTGGGAGTTCCGGTTCGACCCCGCCGACCACGACGACTCCGAGAAGACCTTCCTGGGCCGCACGGGCAACTGGAACGGCGACGACATCCTGGACATCATTGCGGACCAGAAGGCCACGGCCCGTTTCATCTCGCGGCATATGTACAACTTCTTCGTCGCGGACGAGGTTCCGGTTCCCAGCTGGCGCCAGACCCCGCCCAAGGACGAGGGCCTGCTCGCCGCGCTGGAGCAGACCTACTTCGACAGCGGCTACAACATCACCGAGATGCTGCGCACGCTGTTCAACTCCGACGCTTTCAAGAACGCCCGCTACGCCAAGGTGAAGAACCCCGCCGAGATGGTGGCCGGCACCCTGCGCATGGTCGGCGACCACCGCGACGAAATCAAGCCCGGCATGTTCGAACTGAGCCAGGAGCCCAAGTACATGGGCATGGACCTGATGAACCCGCCGACGGTGGAAGGCTGGCACACCGGCCACGAGTGGATCGACTCCGGCACCCTGGTGGAGCGGATCAACTTCGCCGCCGACTACCTGGGCCGCACCGACCTGCCCGGCGTCCAGAGCATGATCTCCAAGCTGATGGCCCAGGGCGACAGCCTCACCCCCGAGCAGTTCGTGGACAACTGCGCCGACCTGGTGGGTTGCCTGAACCTGACCGAGGACACCCGGGATCAGCTGATCGTCCACGCCGGCCGCGGCGGCAACCTGACCCACGGCAGCGACGCCGAGCGCGCTGAGTTTACCCGCCGCACCGGCGAGATGTTCCAGATCATCGCCTCCACCTCGGAGTTCCAGTTCGAGTAATTCGGAACCACCGGACACCACCGGCCGCGCCGGACTGACGTGAAACAAACCCGGTGACGGCCCGGCCAAACACTACCGCTACCAATCAGCAAACGTAATGGAGGACTATCAAATGGTCTCTACCAACAAAGACAACGTTCTGGTGGTTCTTTCCCTCTCCGGCGGGAACGACGGCCTGAACACCGTCATCCCCTATAACGACGGTCACTACCGTGATTTCCGGCCGGCGCTGGGCGTACCCACCGAGGCGATCCTTGACCTGAACGGCGAGATCGGCCTGCACCCCACCATGGGGCCGCTGAAGAAGTACTGGGACGAGGGCAAACTCGCGGTCTTCGTGGGCATCGGCTACGCCAATCCGTCCTACAGCCACTTCCGCAGCATGGACATCTGGCACACCTGCGAGCCCGACACCATCGGCACCGAGGGCTGGCTGGGCCAGGTCATCAAGGAACTGGACCCCAACAACGAGGGCCAGGGCATCACCGGCGTGAACTTCGGCCGCGGCCTTCCCCGCGCACTGGCCAAGGAAGGCGTGCCCGTCGCCTCCGTGGGCAACCTGGAGACCTATGGTCTGCTCACCGGCATCGAGGGTGACGACCAGCGGGCCGAGGCGCTGGACCTGTTCAGCAAGATCTACGCGCCCACCGTGGGCCAGGGCTTCGTGAGCGACTACCTGCGCTCCACCGGCACCTACGCCCGGATCGGCGCCGACATCCTGGCCACCGCTACGCCGAAGTACACCTCCAACGTGGAGTACTCCAGCAGCGCCGTCGGCCAGTACATGAAGAACATCGCCCAGACCCACCTGGCCGACCTGGGCACCCGCGTGCTCTTCACCACCAGCCCCTACAACGGCTTTGACACCCACGCCAACCAGGCGACCGACCACGCTCGCCTGTGGACCGACGTGTCGGCCAACGTTGACACTTTTATCACCGACCTGAGGGACCATGACGCCAGCGACAACGTCGTGCTGTTCATGTTCTCCGAGTTCGGCCGCCGCATCGGCGACAACGGCTCGGGCACCGACCACGGCGCCGGCTCCGTGGCCTTCGCCGTCGGCGAAAACGTCAAGGGCGGCATCTACGGCGTCTATCCTTCCCTGGCTCCGGCCGAGCAGGAAGAGGGCGGCAACCTCAAGTCCAACATGGACTTCCGGCAGGTTTATGCCACCATCCTGGAGGACTGGATGGGCCTAGACTCCAACCCCATCAACCGTGGCGTCTTCGAGAAGGTTCCCTTCCTGTAGGCCATTGACCAACCCATCCGTAGGGGCGACCGGCCGGTCGCCCCTACCCAGCATTTCAACCACTGACGACCGACACGAGAGGGAAGTCTATGAGTACCCATCTGTTTGGCCTTGTGGACACCGCCTTCACCTATAGCCACTCCGTGGGACGCAATGAGTTCAACGGCACCGGGTTCCGCAATCCGGTGGACATGGCCGTGGACGCCGAAGGCAAAGTCTATGTGCTTAACCGCTCCTACGAGAACCGCCCGGACGGCGTGCACGTAACCATCGCCACGCTCAACGAAGAGCTGGTCGGTGAGTTCAGCAAGTTCGGCGAAGAGCCGGGCGACATGTACTGGCCCAGTTCCTGCGCCCTGGACAGCGAAGGCAACCTGTACGTGGCCGATGAATACCTGAACCGCATCACCATCTACACCGAAGACGGCGACTACGTATCCCACTGGGGTACGGCCGGCGATGGCCCCGGGGAGTTCAACGGCCCCTCGGGCATCAGGATAGACGGGGACACGGCGTGGGTTGTGGATGCCAAGAACCATCGCATCCAGGGCTACGGGCTGGACGGCACCTTCAAGAGCCAGTTCGGCGAGTTCGGCAGCGCTGACGGCCAGTTGAATATGCCCTGGGGCATCGCCTTGGACAAGGACGGCATGATCTACGTCGCCGACTGGCGCAACGACCGTATCCAGAAGTTCAACCAGGCCGGCCAGTGGCAGGCCAGCTTCGGCTCCAGCGGCGACGGCCCTGGCCAGTTCAAGCGGCCCAACGCGGTCGACGTGGACGCCGACGGCGACATCTACGTGTGCGACCGGGAGAACGACCGGGTGCAGATCCTGGCTCCCGACGGACGCTTCCGCGCCCAGTTGAAGGGAGACTACACCCTGTCCGAGTGGGGCAAGACCAAGTTGAACTCCAACCCGGACATGATCCGCCAGCGTACCATGGCTATCACCCACGACGGTGGCGCCTTCGAGAAGGCCTTCGCCAACCCGTGCGGGGTGCATGTTTCCGACTCCGGCCAGATTGCCATCATCGACCACACCCGTGGCCGCATCCAAGTATATCAGAAGGAAAAGGAGCCGGCGCTGCTTTAGCCGCAGCGGTCCCCCGACCACAACGCGCAACGAACGAGAGCCGCCGGCGGGGTTGCCCGCCGGCGGGTCTTGGTTTAGGAGGGCATCATGGCTGTCGATAAGCAGCAGTTGACTGAGACTGTTGAGCTGGTCCGCGGGCGGATTCGCACCCACCGCGACAGGCTGAAGGACGACGAGATGGTCACCCGTGTCGCACTGGTTGACCCCATCTTGAGGGTTTTGGGGTGGGATGTCGCTGACCTCACCCATGTAGAGGTGGAGCACAATTATAGCGGGGGCAAATCCAACGTGGACTACGCTCTATGGGCACAACCCCTTTCGATCAAGCAATCCCAAGTCAAACCGATAGGATTTGTTGAAGCCAAGAATCTCTCCGATTCTCTGGCTTACGAAGCCCACAAAGATCAAATTGGCAAATACCGCTACTACACAAGCACTGTGGTGCTGACAAATGGTGACCTTTGGAAAATCTACAAGACTGGCCCCGTGAATTTCGCCGAAGGCCCGTTTTCAGAGTTCCGTATCACGGAGGGGGATGGCAACGCTGTCCAAAAGCTGACTGAACTTCAAGCATTGCTGCTGGAACCCGATCAAAACGCCGCCCCCGAAGGCTATGGATGGGTGCCTATGGCTTCTTTCAAGCCACCCCCAAAGTCTCGTGCTAAGTGGTGGCAATCAGCTACCGATGCGCAGCCGGGGGCAATCAAATTCCCGGATGGCGCAAAACAGGATGTTGAACACTGGTACCAGCTGCTTGAATTCACGGCAAATTGGCTACACTCTGCCGGCCTCCCCGTAGTGGAGCGCGAAATTAGCCGACCGGGAAGGCGCGCTACGGCTGCTCTTGTGACGGACAAAGTACCCAGGCAAGGGCGGCACCTGTGGAAACCCATTGGCGACTCGGGCTTCTATGTTTATGCGGCAGGTGGAAAGGAGAATGCCATAAAGCACGCGAAAGTGTTGCTAGATGCTTGCGGTCAAAGTTCGGAGGATGTGTACTTGCAAGCGCAATGATGCATACCTGATGGTCACGCGGTCACCGTGCAAAATGAAATCGCCTGTGGATCATCCCATCAGCGACTTCTTGCCAGCGAAACAACCTCTCGGTCTTGGGGATGCTCCAGTTCATCAGGTATCGGCGTCACGGCAATGGGGTAATGCCCCTGTGTCACGGCTCAAAGAGACTCCCCGGCCGGCATACGGCGGACGCTGGATGTATAATGGTGGTATGACTACCGCGGATAACAATGAACGCATGGCCGCCGACATAGCCGACCTGAAAGCAGGCCAGGGGCGTTTGGAAAAGGGGCAGACCGAACTTCGAGCAGGGCAGGCCCGCTTGGAAAGGGGTCAAGCCCGGCTGGAAGACCGGGTTGGCCGCTTGGAGACTGGCCAGACCCGGCTGGAAAGTACGGTCGGCTGGCTGGTCTGGGCTGAACTGGAGAGGGAAGTTCACGCCAACATCGTCAACATTGCCAGCCGTCAACTGGGCTTGAACCGCGTCCGTATCCTGCAAAGCAAGATGGTTGTGCGCTCACCTGAGTTTCAGGATGCCATTGACGATGCCGAAGAACAGGACGCCATTACCGCAGCGCAGGCCACCAATCTGGAGCAGTCGTATGTCGTCCTTGCCGCGCGCCGCAAGAGCGACCGGGAAACCGTCCATGTCGCCGTAGAAATTTCCGGCTTAATCGGCGAGCGCGATATTGACCGGGCCCGGGCAAGGGCCGATACTCCGGCCATTGTCAAGGGTACGCCGGTCATAGCCGCAGTGGTGGGCGGCAGCATCGCGCCGCCGCAACAGGCGCTGGCGCCGACCGTCAGGGCGTGTCGGTAGTCATCACGTTGCGGCTTTCCGGCTGATATTATCGTCACCCCTCGGGACCCTCCGGCATACCAGCGTCAATCCACGCCGCAATCTCGGCGGCCTCGGCCCGGGACAGGAACGGCCCCCGCAACGGCATTCGCCCGAAGGTGCCGCATCCCAAGCGCAACGAACGGACCAGGTGCGTCTCCGCGCCCGGCTTGCCCGGCTCAATGGACGGATAACCGTTGAGCACCGACGCAGCCAATTCCTCCGGTGTTTCCCACCAGTATTCGTGGATGCCTGGGTATGGGTCGCGGCCATGGCGCTCGATCCAGCGTTCCATGATGCCGTCCAGCAGTTCCTTGACCCTGGGCCAGTAAATGGGAGCGGATCCGTTGGTGTTGGCGTCGGTGGTCATGTCGTTACGGTCTCCGGTGGATAGTGTTTAGAGTTGACGCAGTGAATGATGAGATTGCCATCCGCCACGGCGGGCGCTCGCAATGACAGTCACGGCGGCTATCGCGGGTGTTCCTGCACCGATTCCCGTTGCAGGAGTTCAATGGCGTGAGGCAGCACTGGCAGGACCACGTCGAGGCACTCGCCCACTCCCCGGGGGCTGCCCGGCAGGGTGATGATCAGGGTGTGCCGACGGATACCCACTACGGAACGGCTCAGCATCGCCATGGGGGTGAACTTGAGGGTCTGGGCGCGCATGGTCTCAGCCATGCCCGGAACTTCACGGTCCATCGCCGCCGTGGCGGCTTCGGGGGTAACGTCCCGCCGGCCCATGCCCGTGCCCCCGGTGGTGACGATGAGGTCCACGTCGCCGGCGTCCGCCCATTGGCAGATCCGGCCGGTGATCGTCTCGGCATCGTCGGAGACGATTTCATAGCGGACTTCTACATAATCCGGTGGCGGCAACTTGTCCCGGATGGCCTGACCGCCGGTATCTTCCCGTTCGCCGCGAGCGCCCGAACTGCTGATGGTGAGGATGGCCAGTCGAAACATGCGTTGGTCTCCGATGGCGAGTGGACAATTCGACGCGCGAGACAAACGGGCGCACCGTGGGCAATAATACCACACTTGGAGGACGGCCACGGGAAGTCTCAAAATGGGCGGCGAGCGGTTGATTTGGGTTACAATTGAGGCAATCCAAATAGACCACGGGCCAGCAATGACAAGCGCATCAGCAACACCGCAATCGGCAAATTCCTACTGTGTTTTTTGCGAAATCGTCGCCGGGCGCGAACCGGCGCGGATCCGCTACCTGGACAACGACCTCATTGCCATCGTCAATCGGCTGACCTGGGTGCCGATCATGCTGTTGGTGATGCCCCGTCGCCATATGTCCCAACTGGAAATGTGGAGCAGCGGCATCATGACCCGTCTCGGCGATGTCGCGGCGACGTTGGGCTGCATGTACTGCCCCAACGGTTTTCGTATCCTGTCCAATTTCGGCTACGATGGCCTGCAAAGCCAGTCCCATGGCCACGTGCACGTCATCGGCGGCCAGTTCCTGGGACACTATGCCTGACCCTGCAATCCAGGCATCAGGAATATCACTGCAAGGAGACCACACCACAATGCCTGAAACCGTACTCTACGAAAAGACCGGGACCGACAACCACGTTGCCATCATCACGTTGAACCGGCCCGAATCCTCCAACGCCATCAACCGGCAACTGCGCCGGGAGTTGCAGGAGGTTATCAACCACTTCGATAACGAAGATGATGAAGCCTGGGTGGCTGTGATCACCGGCTCCGGCCGCAACTTCTGCGCCGGCCGCGACCTCAAGGAACGCGCCGCCGACAACGCCGAGGGCGTGCAGGCCCGGGCCGAGAACAGTATGTCGCCCAACAAGCCCCATATGTGGGAGCGGCCCACCAAGCCACTGGTGGCTGCCGTCAACGGGGCTGCCGCCGCTGGCGGCTGGTCCATCGCCCAGATGTGCGACGTGCGCCTGGCCGCTGACAACGCCCGCCTCGGCATCACCGAAACCAAGTGGAGCCTGATGCCGCCCTTCGCGGTGGAACTCACCAAGATGATCGGCATTTCCAATGTGCTGGAGCTGGTGATGACGGCGGATTTGCTGCCGGCGGAACGGGTCAGGGAGATGGGCTTCCTCAACAAAGTGGTGCCGGCGGATGAGCTGGTGCCGGAGGCCGTCAAGATGGCCGAGAGCATCGCCCAGAACGCGCCGCTGGCCGTCCGCACCATCAAGGAGCTGGCCTACAGCAGCCTGGATATGTCCATCGCTGAAATCAGCGCCAAGACCTACGTCGCCTACGACTACATCCTCACCACCCAGGACAGCAAGGAGGGGCCGCGAGCCTTTGCGGAGAAGCGGCGGCCCAACTGGCAGCTGAAGTAGGTTCGCGCTGACCGGCTATCCTATAAGGCAGTGCTGTCCTGATTTTATGGACGTTTTACCTTGGATAGCCGGCAACCGCGCTTGGCTTATGGTAGTGCTGGCGGCGGTGGCGATTATCGCCGGCTTGGTTGTGATATGGTTCTTTCTGGGACCGATTGCCGAACGATTTGGCTTACCGGAAGCCGAGAGACTTGATATAGTCCGAGTATATCTGTTGGCGGTTGGCGGGGGCCTGCTCATATGGCAAATATTCATTGCCAGCCGCAGGGCAGCTTCTGCGGAACGCATTGCCGAATTGACAGCATTGGGCAACATTACCGAACGACTCAACGCCGCTATTGCGAACTTGGGTAGCGACAACCCTGTCGTCAGAATTGGCGCGCTGTACCAACTGCATCACATCGCCCGGGATGCTGCCAACTATCGTCGGACGGTTTTTAGGATAGTAGAAACCTATTTGGCATCGATTGACCCAGAGTCCAGCGAATGGGATATCGCCACACAAATGCTGAATCAAAGAATCGCAGATGGGGGCGTTTATTATGACGAAAATGCAAAAAATGGGGCGTGACCTCAACCACAAGGATCTGCAGGGCAAGTCACTGAACAATCTAGATTTCAGCAACAGTCGATTCGTCCAGACCAACCTGCGGAAAGCCGTACTGCGTGGCTCTTGGGTGAACAACGCCAACTTGCAAAAAGCCCAACTACAAAGGGCCGATCTGAGCCGCGCCACTTTTATTGAAAGCGACCTCAGAGAGGCCAACTTAGAAGACGCCAATCTAGAAAGCGCCGATGTTCACGATGCCGATTTCTCTGGCGCTAATTTGGTAAATTGCAATTTCCACAAGGCCGCAGTTCGCCGCGCCAAGTTTCCAGGAGCCAACCTGCACCAGGCCAATCTCAAAGAGGCCGACATTCACGGCGCTGATTTTTCCGATGCTAATTTGTATTCTGCCAATTTGGAGTTGACCAACGCTAATCGTGTTAATTTCCACCATGCTACTTTGACTAACGCTCGGCTAGTCGGTACGAATCTGCGTCATTCACGACTGGACAAAGCTAATTTGCAAGGCGCGAACTTGACTGACGCCGATTTTGGATACGCTACTGGGTACACGGTAGAGCAGCTAAGTATGTCTCATTCATTAGCTGGAGCAAAAAATATCAAACCGAAAATCAAGGCAGTACTGCTGGATACAAGTCCTCACCTGTTTGTCAGGCCGGAGGATGCAAGCAAACCTGTCACTAGCATAGCCCAATCACTGAGAAATTTGCTCAAATCAATCGTCAAGTCTGTCAAAGGAGTATTGCAACTATGACCACTCAAGTACAGCCCAAGAGCAAGAACATCACCGCCAACGGCATCAATCTGCACTATCTCGACTGGGGAACCGAGGGCCAGCCGCCCATGGTGCTGCTGCACGGGCTGCGGGGCCACGCCAACGTTTGGGAAGACGTTGCTCTGGCACTCTGCAACGACTACCACGTTTACTCCCTCGACCAGAGGGGCCGCGGCGACACCGACCACGCTCCCGGTGGGGACTACTCCACCGACGCCTTCGTCGCCGACCTGAAAGGTTTCGTGGATGCCATCGGCCTGGACAAGTTCATCCTGTTCGGCCACTCCATGGGCGGGCGCAACAGCATGGCCTTCGCCGGCCAGCATCCCGACCGCCTGGAGCGCCTGTGCATCGTGGACATTGGCCCCCGCATCGAGCCGGCCGGCGGCAACCGCATCACCGAAGAGCTGCGCAACCTGCCGCCCGAATTTGATTCCTTCGAAGCCGCGTTAGCCCACGTCCAGACCGGTAACCGCTTCGCCTCAGAGTCGGTCATGCGCCGCCGTCTGGCCGGCCAGAGCCAGGAGTTGCCCAACGGCAAGATCGGCTGGAAGTTCGACCCGGCCATCCGCGAGCAACGCATCAACGGGACGGCAGCGCCGGCCGCGGACTTGTGGCCCACCCTGGAGCGCATCACCTGCCCCACGCTGCTGGTTCGCGGCACGGAGACCGACCTGCTCACCGAGGAAACCGCCCGGCAGATGGTGGACACGCTGGCGCAGGGCACCCTGGCGGAGATCGAGCGCGCCGGCCACATGGTCTTCGAGGACAACCCCGCCGACTTCATCGCGGCAGTGAAGGGGTGGCTGGCCGATTAATCCGGTCAGCCCGCTCTCTTCACCTTCACCCCGAGGAACCGTGTGGGAGGCTACATTCCGATGGTCGCTACTCCTGAAAAACTGTACACCATTGAGGAATTCATGGCGCTGCCCGAGGATATGACCGACGGGTGCGAGTTAGTTGATGGGCGGCTGGTGAGAAAACATATATGGGAAGATGAGGAGCGCACGGTCCATCCGCCCAATCTGGACCGTGCGCTGTCCATAAGCCGGATCATTCGCATTCTGGGGGGCTTCGTTGACTGTCGTAACCTGGGCGGAGTGCTTCCGTCGGTTCCGTTTCTGGTCGGCTCAAACCGGGACCGCGTGCGGCGTCCAGACGTGGCGTTTGTTGCCGGCCCACTGCCGACCGAACCGGATAAGATACGCGCTCTCGTGCCAGCACTGGTGATTGAAGTCATATCCCCCAACGACCTTGCGGGACAGCAGCTGGAAAAGCTACTGGATTACTTGGACGCTGGCGTACCGCTGGTTTGGCAGGTGTTCCCGAAGTCTCGCCATGTGTGGGGATGCAAGGCTGGCAAAGGCCCCATATTCCGCAGCGGCGATACGCTGACTGCGGAACCGGTTCTGCCCGGTTTCGCCTGCCCAGTAGATGACATTTTCCCTTCACAGCTCAATCAGCCCGCGATGGAGCCAGAAGCATGACGTTGCAAATGTACATTCATGCTTGGGGTATTATCCACATCGGCAGATTACTGAGTGAATTTGCCGAGCGGCACAACTCGGGAGTTGTGCTGGCAACGCCCACTTTTCGGGCTGGAGCATATCGTGACCGGACGCGCCAGCCCGATGTGGCGCTGTTTGCCGGACAGATACTTACCGACCCGGAAACAATACGCGCTTTGGTGCCGGCATTGGCAGTTGAAATCATATCGCCCAACAACACTGCCCTGGATATGCACGACAAAGTTGAAGAGTATCTGGCGGCCGGAGTGCAGCTGGTTTGGCAAGTATTCCCCGGCCGTAACACCCTGGTTGCCTGGTGGGGCGACCGGGCCGTAACCTTTCGTCCGGGCGACATCATCACTGTCGAACCCGTCCTGCCCGGTTTCGCCTGCCCGGTGGCCGGCCTTTTCCCGCCGCTGGCCGACCCGGCCGAGTAGCCTGACAGCCCATGCTACAATCCCGTCATTCACACAGGCAGAAACTCCGCTGCCGAGGTAAATCAACATGAAAGTCTCCTTTTTCCACCTGATGCCCTACCAGGACCTGCCCGACGACTTCGCCGAGCACCATCATTCGGCCTGGGTTGACCTGCCCAACGAAAACTTCGATCCGGCCAAGGGCAATCAGTATTACGCGGACTACATCGACCAGTTGCAGTACGCCGACGAGGTTGGCTTCGACGGCATCTGCGTCAACGAGCACCACAACAATGCCTACGGCATCATGCCGTCGCCCAACCTCATTGCCTCGGTGCTGGCCAACACCACCGACCAGGGCGCGCTCATCGTGCTGGGCAACAGTCTCGCGCTGTACAACCCGCCGGTGCGCGTCGCCGAGGAGATGGCGATGCTGGACGTGATCTCCGGCGGACGGCTGGTGGCCGGGTTCCCGGTGGGCACCTCCATGGATACCACCTTCTCCTACGGCCAGGTGCCCATTACCCTGCGCGACCGGCACACCGAAGCCCACGACGTGGTCATGCAGGCCTGGACGCAGCACCAGCCCACCATCTTCAACGGCAAGTACAACAAGCTGCGCTACATCAGCATCTGGCCCCGCCCCATGCAGCAGCCGCATCCGCCGGTGTGGATCCCCGGCTCCGGCAGCCTGGAAACCTGGGATTGGGTGCTGGACCGCGATTACGTGTATTGCTACCTGTCCTACTACGGGTACCTGCGCGGCCACAACATCGTCAAAGGATACTGGGAGCGGGCCGCCGAGCGCGGTATCGACGACAACCCGCACCGGTTGGGCTTTCTGCAACTGGTGTGCGTTTCCGAGACCGACGAGCAGGCGGAAAAAGACTACGAGCAGCACGTCAAGTATTTCTACGAGAAGATGCTCCGCGTCTATTCGCCCTTCGCCGAGTCTCCCGGCTACCGTTCGCTGGAATCCATCCGCCGTTCGTTGCGGCCGCAGATGGGCGAGGAAGCGCAACGCGCCGCCACGGAGAACAGTTGGAAGGACTACATCGAACAAGGCCACGTCATCGGCGGCAGTCCCGAAACGGTGCGCCAAAAGCTGACCGAGGCGTGCGAGTTGCTGCGCATCGGACACCTCATGGTGCTGCTCCAGATCGGCAGCATGCCGCCGGAACTGACGCGCAAGAACACCGACCTCTTCGCCAACGAGGTCATGCCCCACGTCAAGGGCCTGTTCAACGAGTACGACGACCCCTGGTGGCCGGAGCGGCTGAAGTCGACTACTGCGGAAGCTGTGGGTGACTAGCGATGTCAACCCCGATGACATTCGCTGACGGCGACATCGCCGCCGCCGTGGCCAGGGGTCTAGCGGCCGCTCGGGACCTGGCGCAGCCTGATGACGCTGGACGGACGCCGGAGAAGTACGCGCAGCTGAGTTGGGATTTCCGGGCTAGCGCATGGAAGCATCTGAACGAGGACGGCGACCTACCTCAGGCCTCCAACAAGGCATGGGGCACGGTGTCCGAGACCATCAAGGCGGTGAGCGCACAGCACGGCGGGATTATCCATGCGCATCGCTCCATCTGGATGGTGCTGCGAGAATTGGCGAATCTGGCGGGCGAATCCGGCGAAGTTGATACGGCAAATTGGCTGAGGAACTCATTCGGGGTTGCTCGGACGTTGCACGCCAATTTTTACGAAGATGAAGCCGACGCGGGAGACGTAATTGCCGGCCTCGGTTTATGCGAAGAACTCTCGGAACGCCTTTACGAACTGTTCTGGCCGGACCGTCCGACTCCTTGACGTTCAGCGCTAACCTACAGAGCTATGACCTTCAGCAACACCGACATCGCCGCCGCCGTGGCCAGGGGTCTGGCGGCCGCTCGGGACCTGGCGCAGCCTGATGACGCTGGACAGACGCCGGAGAAATACGCGCAGCTGAGTTGGGATTTCCGGGCTAGTGCATGGAAGCATCTGCGCGAGGATGGCGATTTGCCCCAAGCGTCCAACAAAGCATGGGGCCTGGTCGCGGAAACCGTAAAAGCGGTGAGCTCCCAGCACGGCGGCACCATTCACGCCTATCGTTCCATCTGGGCAGTGGTCAGGGAGTTGAGCGGGTTAGTGGGCGATTCGGGAGACGTACAAACGCAGGCATTGATCGACAACGCTTTCAGCCGTGCGCGTGCGCTGCACAGCAATTTTTATGAGGATGAAGAAACGGATCAGGAAGTTGCGAACGGTCTCGCGCTTTGCGAAGAACTAACGGAGCGACTCTACGAACTGTTCTGGCCGGACCGTCCGCAAATCTGACGACCACCTAAAGGAAGCACAGTTATGGGCGAAAAATTGCAGCAGGGCGACCGCCTGCTCGGTCTGACCCTGGACCTCATCGACGGCGGTAAGTTGGAGTTGCCGGGGGATATGTCCTCCCGCTATTTGGCGGTACTATTCTACCGGGGGGTGTGGTGACCGTACTGCTCGCGGCAGTTGGCCGCGTGGCAAAAAGAGCAAGACGCGCTGGCCGAAATGGGCGTTGCCATCGTCGGCGCCAGCGTGGAGCCGAAGGAAGTGGTGCAGGAAATGGCGACCAAATCCGGCGTTACCTTCCCCATGGCCTACGGCGTGTCGCGGGAAGACGCCGACCTGCTGGGTTCCTGGTGGTCCGACGACCGGGGCGGTTACATCCAGCCCACCGAGTTCCTGCTGGGACGCGGCGGCACCGTGCTGGGCGCAATGTACGCCAGCGGCCCAGTAGGGCGCATCAGCCCTGACGAGGCAGTGCATTTCATCGAAAGCCGAGAGCGAAGGCGGCTGGCCGACGGCGGATGACAACCCAACGGCCGGCTCATATAATGCCGTCAAAGCGAGACAGTATTAACCCCGCATCGCAAACTTCTGGAGGACGACATGGCTACCGCGACCAAGTTTGAGGCTGTGACCAAACCCCTGGTGAAGATTACTGAGATGGACCATATCGTCCTGCGCACCAAGGATGTGGAGCGTTCCCTGCGCTTCTACACCGAAGTGCTGGGAATGCAGGCGGAGCGAGTGGAGCAGTGGCGGGCCGGCGAAGTTCGCTTCCCGTCGGCACGCCTGAATGCCGACACCATCATTGACTTCTTCGCCTCCGATGACATTCCGGAAGGCCGGGATGATGTCCGCAACCAGGACCACTTCTGCATGGTTATCGACTACACCGACATGGAGGAGCTGAAGGCTCACTTCGAGGACATCGGTGTCGAGATCCAGGCCGGCCCGGGCAAGCGTTGGGGATCCCACGGCGATGGGATTTCCCTTTACATCTACGACCCCGACGACAACGTGGTCGAGTTGCGCCACTACTAGGTCCTCAAGCGTACCTGCCTGGGCCGTGGTATCGTCAGAATCAGGATTTACAGGATTTTAGGATTAGCAGGATTGATGTCTTTCAGTTTGGAGAACCCCCAATCTGGTAAATCCACCAATCCAGAAAATCCTGATTCTGACAATTTACCTTTACATCGGCTCCACCCGCACGGCGCAAACTTTGTATTCCGGTATCCGCGAGTCCGGGTCATAGACGGCGTTGGTGAGGAAGTTGGCCGCCGATGCGGTATCGCTGAGGCGATAGAAGGGTATGAATATCTCGCCGGTCCGCATCCGGTAGGTGTAGCGGGCCACGCCGGTCAGTTCGCCGCGGCGGGAGCGCACCCGCACGTCGTCGCCGTCCCGCAGGCCGTAGCGCTCGCCGTCAGCGGGGTTGATTGACACTTCAAGCGTGGGCGCCCGGGCCACCAGGCTGTTCACCCGCCGGGTGATGGTGCCGCCGTGCCAGTGGTACAGGACGCGGCCGGTGTTGAGCACCAGTGGGAACCGCTCCGATGGGGTTTCCGCCGCCACCGGCCCCTGCTCATAACCGACGAACCTGGCCCGGTCGCCGCGGGGAAAATCGTCAGCGTAGAGGTAGGTGGTGCCGGGATGCTCCGGCGACGGGCAGGGCCACTGGATGCCTCCTTCAGCGTCCAGCCGTTGGTAAGAGATGCCGGATATGATGGGCGTCAAACCCGCCATCTCGTCAAAAATCTCCGACGGATGCTGATAGGCGAACTGGCTTTCCCAGGGCAGCCCCAGCCGGCGGCACATCCGCCGGGCCAGGTCGCAGACGATGTCCCAGTCGGGCCGGCTGCTGCCCACCGGCGGGATGGCCTGGCGCACTCGTTGGACGCGGCGCTCGCTGTTGGTGAAGGTGCCGTCCTTCTCAGCGAAACTGGTGGCCGGCAGTATCACGTCGGCCAGTTGGGCCGTGGCATGAATGAAGATGTCCTGCACCACCAGGAAGTCCAGGCGGCGGAACAGTTCGTCGGCTCGGTTCAGGTCCGGCTCGCTCAGCAGGGGATTCTCGCCGGTGATGTACATGGCGCGCACGCCGTCGGGCTGGCCAATGGAATCCACCATATCGGTCACGACCTCGCCCTCGACCCGGGGCAGCGCGCCGTCAGCGTTCCAGGCCGCGCTGAACTTTGCCACGGTGTCCGAGCGCAAACCCTGATAGCCGGGCAGGGAGTTAGGCAAACATCCGGCGTCGCCGCAGCCCTGCACGTTGTTCTGGCCGCGCAGCGGCGAGACACCGGAGCCGGGCCGCCCCAACTGGCCGGACACCAACGCCAGATTCAGCAGGCTGTGGACGTTGGGAGTTCCGCTGGTATGTTGGGTGATGCCCATGCCCCAGATGAGACAGGAACCGCCGTAGCCACGTTCTGGGTCACCACCCTTCGGCGCCGGAGGACGAGCGAACATCCGGGCGGCGGCGCGGATGTCGTCAGCGGCAACGCCGGTGATGGCGGCGGCGCGTTCCGGCGTGTACTGGTCAACGACGGCGCGCCATTCGTCGTAACCCTCGGTGCGGCTGTTCACAAAGTCCGTATCGGCCAGACCCTCCTGGACGACCACGTGGGCCAGCGCGTTCATCAGCGCGACGTCGGTGCCCGGATAGGGACGCAGCCACAGGTCGGCATAGTCGCACATATCAATGCGACGGGGATTGACGACAATGAGCTTGGCGCCGCGTTCGACCACGGCGCGGCGCATCCGCGAGGCGGCCACCGGATGGTTGGAAGTCGGGTCGCAACCGATCACCACCAGGCAACCGGCGTCTTCGTAGTCGGTGTACGAATTGCTCGTCGCGCCGCTGCCCAGCGAGGTGAGCATGGCCTCAACCGACGGCGCGTGGCAGAGGCGGGTGCAGTGGTCAATGTTGTTGCTGCCCATTACCAACCGGGCGAACTTCTGCTGCACATAGCCATCCTCATTGGTGGCCTTGGCCGAGCAGAGCGTGCCAAAGGCATTGCCCCGATACTCGGCCAGACGGGACGCCACCAAATCCAGCGCCTCGTCCCACGTCGCTTCGCGGAAGGGGCCGGTATGCCGCTCCCCGTCGCGGATCAGCGGCGTCTTGATGCGGTCGTCATGCTGGACAAACGTGTACCCGAACCGGCCTTTGACGCACAGCATACCCACACTGGAAAGGTTGTCGGGATTATCGTGAGAGGCTACGATGCGATTAGTGGCGTCGTCCACCTCCAGTCGGATCCCGCAGCCCACGCCGCAATAGGGGCAGGTGGTGCTGACCGTGTGGGTAGCAGCGACTGGCGACTCCTTCACGCTGATGGCTCCCGTGGGGCACACGCTAAGGCACTGGCCGCAGGTGGTGCAGATACTCTCGGCCAACGGTTTGTCGCCGGCGGTGGCGATCCGCGCGGTGTCTCCCACGCCGAGAACGTCAATGGCGCCGATGAACTGATGGCTGGACTGGCAGGCATTGACACAGCGGGCGCACAGAATACAGGCGTCCATCGCCAGGTCGAAAACCGGATTGGACGTGTCGGCAGCCGGCCGGGCGCGCGATTGCCAGCGCGTCTCGGATATGCCGTGCAACTCCGCTGCATCGGACAGCAGCCCATAATCGGTAGGGGCGACCGGCCGGTCGCCCCTACTCTGCTCGCCTCCCACCATCCCCAGCGTCAGCTGGATTACTCCGGAACGGATGCGCCGCGCGTCCTCCGTGTTGGTGCGGATCACCATGCCATCGCTGGCCGGCGTGGAGCACGACGCCGGAAACCCGCGAATGCCGTCGATCTGCACCAGGCAGGTACGGCAGGCCCCTATGGCCGGCATATCGGCGTCCTTGCATAACTGCGACAGCGGAACACCGGCGGCGTTTACGGCGTCCAACGCCGACGCGCCGGCAAGCACGGATACGGATATCCCGTCAACGGTCAAGTTAACAACGCGGCTGGCGACGGCCATGATGGTTCACCCTCACCTACTCTGATTTTTCTTTGCGTCTCTGCAGCTTTGCGTTAAATTCCCTTTGCCCCTTGCGAGCGTGTAACTCTGGTATAGGCTATCCCTCGAAGTAGCCCTCCTCCCGGAACAACTCGGCCAGGCGACCAACGCCTTCCCGGATCTCATCCGGCGAGTTATGGCTGTAGGTAAGACGGAAATAGTTATTGCGTCCCCGGTCGGCGCGGAATACGCCGCCCGGATTGTACTTCACATCTCGTTGGACCGCTTTCTGCAACGTGACCCAGGTATCTGCGCCCTCGGGCAGGCGCACGAATACTAACATGCCCCCCGTGGGGTGGGTCCAGTCGCAGAAGGACGGGAAGTTCTGCTCCAGCGCCTCCAGCATGGCGTCGCGGCGCACCAGCAGCGCCTGCCTGACGGCCTCAATATGCTCGGCCTCGTGCTCGCGCATATATTCGTACACCATCATGGTCGCCAGGTGGCTCACGCCGCGCCGCGGCAGGTTCTCGGAGTTGACCTGCGGCAACGCCTCCTTGACCCCCGGCGGCAGCACACCGAACCCAACGCGCAGCCCGCAGCCCAGCAGCTTGGTGAACGACGATACGTATATCACGTCGCCCTGGTCGCTCAGGCCGGAGAAGGCGGTGGGCAGCGGTTCGCCATCAATCCGAAAATCGGCGTAGGACTCGTTCTCCAGCACCGGTACGCCGTACCGTTGGGCCACGTCCAGCAGGGCGCGCTTCCGTCCCTCGGAAACGCTGAAGCCCAGGGGATTCTGGTACACCGGAATGGTCCAGACGAACTTGGCCCGCCGGCCGGCCCGTTCCAGCGAGGCCAGGGCATCCTCCAGCGCGTCGGGTAGCATCCCGTCCTCGTCGCTGGGCACGTGGATCGGCTCCGCGCCCCGTTCCAGCATCATCCGCAGGCTGCCCATGTAGGTGAACTCCTCCACCAGCACCGGGTCGCCGGGGTTGATGAAAGACTCCAGCAGGATGGTGATGGCCCCGCCGGCGCCGTCGGAGATGAAAACATCGTCGGGGGAGGCATTGAAACCCCGGTTGTTGGCCAACCGTTCGGCTACCAGTTCGCGCAGACCCATATGTCCCCCGGCCGGCGGATACGCAGCCAACGAGTTGGGCCCGCCGGCGTCCAGCCCAGCGCGGATGGCAGTGAGATATTCGTCGGAGTCGATGACCTCCGGCACAGCGTTGGTAACGGAAAAGATGTACTTCACCGGCACATTGGCCCCTTCCGGCGTCGCCACCGCTCGGGGCAGGGTGTTTGAGAACAGGGCTGCGTAATCTACCATTGGAGCATCTCCGGGTTATTGGCGGCCGTTTCCACCGTTGCGCTGGCGCCGCAGTTCGGCTAATTCGGCAGTCAACTCTGTGATGACGGATAGCATTGCCTGCTGAGTTGCTACCACTTGGCGTTGGCTTTCGGCAACTTGCGCGACCAATTGGTCAACGCGCTGGCGCTCGGCAACACGCTCCTCCTCCCGAACCCGGCGCTCATCCTCCCATTGCCTGCGCTCCTCCTCTCGGAGCTTGCGTTGTTCAGCGGCCATGGTTTCCGCGGCGATTCGCGCCGCCCGTTCTCTACTGAACATCGCGTAGTTCACACCTCCTCCGACGATGCCGCCGATTAGTGCGCCCAGCGTCAGGCACAATGTCCATATTTCCGCGTTGACATACCGGGCGATGGGCGCCGGATTGCAATGATGCAGCACCGCCGCTTGGGATGAGCAAGGCGCGCTCGTATAGTACCAGATAAGCCACGTGACCGCCGCCGTAATCGCGCCTACGATTAGCGGCAGCCACAGGATTTCGAGCAGGTCGCGTAACGCGGGCGGTCGTTGCGGGGTCATGCCCGGTCCGCTTTACGCCGAGCCACCACCCCTTCCCGAACCAGCGGTATCAGCTCCCGCCCGTACTCCGCAGCGTCGGCCAGCGGGTCGAAGCCCCGGATGATGAACGCCGAGCAGCCCAGGTCGTAGTATGCCAGGAGCGAATCGGCCACCTGCTGCGGCGTACCCACCAGGCAGGTGGTGCTGCCCGAGGCCCCGCTGGCGGCGGCAATGGGCATCCACAGCCGCTCGTCGTGTACGTTGCCCTCAGCGGCGAAACGCAGCAGACGCCACGCCCCTTCCGATTGTGGGCGCGTCGGCACTCCGGGGGTGATGCGGCCGGCGGTGGCCTGCTGCACGCGAGCCAGGATGCCCTCGGCTCTTTCCCACGCTTCGCCTTCGGTGTCGCCCAGGATCGGGCGGGCCGACAGGCTGAACCGCATTTCGTCCGGGTCCCGGCCGGCGGCGGCCACTCGGGAACGCACGTCGGCAATGCGCTGGGCAATTGAAGCCCGGGGTTCGCCCCACAGCGCGAACAGGTCGGCTCGCTTGCTGGCCACGTCCAGCGCCATTTCCGACGCTCCGCCGAAGAACAGTGGGACGTGAGGCTGCTGCCGGCAGCGGGCCTGGCTGTAGGCATCCTGCAGATGGTAGAACTCACCTTCGTGGTCGAAGGGTTCGGTCTCGGTCCAGATGCGGCGCATCACGTCGAGGTATTCATCGGTGCGGCGGTAGCGGCTGTCGTGATCCAGCCAGTCGCCGTCCTGCCGTTGTTCCACGTCGTTGCCGCCGGTGATGATGTGCAGCGCGATGCGCCCGTTGGTGAGCTGGTCCAGGGTGGTGGCCTTGCGGGCGGCCAGCGTGGGCGCGATAAAACCGGGCCGGTGGGCGATCAGGTAGCCCAGCCGTTCCGTGTGGGCGGCAGCGTAGCCGGCCACCTCAAACCCGTCGGGAGTGGACGACGAGTAGCCGGTAAGCACCATGTCAAAGCCGGCGTCCTCATGGGTGCGCGCGAAATCCAGGATGTAATCGGGATCGACGCCCGCCGGCACCTCGGCGCCGGGGTTGATGCCGCCGCCGAAGAGGCTGAGGGTCGCGCCCCGGTTGGCCTCCGCCTCCCGAACCACGCCAATCATGCCGATTATCGTTACGCCGTCGTCGCTGTACACGCTGGGAACCGTCGGGGCAGGCCGGGTACCATTGTCTCTGGCATCGCTCATGGTTGTGGATTCTCCCTAATTTTGACCGTTTGCGGGGTAGTTTAGACCATTGACGGGCTGATGCGGCAAATGTTGATAAAATTCATCAAAAATTGCGGGTATAGAGGTGTTGACAGGCATCGCCGAACGATATACTATGTATTCAAGGTGCTGGGGGTGCAGGGAACTCCCACCCGCCGGAAACCCGATGGCAACGCCGTCGTCAATGCAGGAGGTTAGAAGTGGTTTCGCTGATAACGCTGAACCATAGTTGGCATTTCCCCTGTAAAAGCCCTGTTGGCGCAGCCGCAGCGGTATGACGATGCCGGGGAGGGCGCCGACAGGGAAAAATTCCATCGGCCAGCCGCCTGAGAGCGGCGGTACGATAGGAATCGAAAACCGGGGCACCGACTGTTCATCGGGCCCCGGATCTTTTTTTGTACGACTACAGACTGCGCTGCTACGGCCCGGCGGACGCCGCCGCCAACGCCGCCTGATATTGCTCCGGCGTATTCACGTCCCACAGCAGTTCGGGCGCGCCCAGTTCAACCCGTTGCGTTGCAGCCTGGTGCCGCTCCGTCACGGCGCGCATTCCCTGGGTAGCCTCGGTGATGTCCAGCAGTTCGCCGTACAGCTTGCGACTGACGGCGATGGGATGGCCCCCCTTTCCGTTGCAGGTCGGTATGGTGATCAAGGCGCCATCGCCGTCCCGATGGGCCTCGAGCACCCGCCGCACGATGCCAGGGCTGCGAGGCTGATCGACGTTAAGGAACAATATGGGCCCGGCAGAGTCGTCAGCAACGGAGATCGCGCGCAACCCGGTTTTGATGGAAGTAGTCTTCCCCTGGGCGTAATCGGGGTTGACCACGCACCGCACGTTGCCCAGGGCGTACACGTCGCTGTTCACCCCGATGCGTGCCTGCAACTCATCGGCCCGGTGGCCCAACACCACCACCACCTCGTCCGCCCCAGCCTCGCGCAGCGCGACAATCTGGTGGATGATGAGGAACCGGCCCTGCCAGTCCAGCAGGGCTTTCAGCGTCCCCATGCGCCGGGACACGCCGGCGGCGAGGAGGATGGCGGAGGTGAAGGGTGATGGAGTAAGCTGCGCGGTCATTAGAACAGATCTTGCAACGCTTGTTCCGGGGTGATGGCGGGGATGGGAGAGTTGATGAAATCTCGGATGTTTCGGGTAATGATGTGCTGAACGCCGGCGGCTTGTGCGGCGGCAACCTGCATGGCGTCCTCAAAGTCGGTCATGGGCAGGGACAGGGCGTATAGCAGGGATTGGTGACCGACAGGGGCTACCGTCAACAGGCTGACCATTTGCTCGACGAAAGCCCGCGCCGTTGCCCGGCTGATGTCGCGCTGCAAGATGAAGTGGCACGTGGCTATGGTGTGCCAGGCGACAAAAGCGGTTGTTGAGGTAGTCTCAATCCGATGGATAAGCTCCCGCGCGGCCAAAGGATTCGGCGGCCGGTTGAGCGCAAAGTCGAGCAGTACGTTGTTGTCAATAAGCATCAGGATAAGTACTTCCGCGACAGGTATTCGTAACGGGCGTCATCCACTGTCATTCCGGGGGGCAATCTAAACTTGCCATGCCAGCGGTGGGCAAAGGACAGCGGTTCATCGCCGTGACGACGTCGCCAGTAGAACAGGTACTGGTTAGCGTAGCCGGCGTATTCACCGAATTCCTGCCGTGCTCGTTTTGACGCTTCGTGTTGCTCGTGGTCAGCAGGTCCCGATTTTTCCGGGAACCCCCATTCCGGGTAGGCCTCGGTTACCGCCCGCCATACCCATTTGTCCACCGGAAACGCTTCCAGCTTGTCCAAGGCAAAGAGGGCAACGCAGTCAGCGATTTTGCCGGAGACTCCCGGAATCTGCAACAGATTACGCCTGACTTCGAGGTAGGACTGCCGACACAAATCATCCCAATCAATTTCGCCCCAGTCCACTCGCTTGGCAATTCCGTTGACATTCCAGGACAATTCTGAACCCAACAGCCACTTCCAAACGACATGAGACAACCTGTAATCGGACTCATTTTGCCTGGGTGTGGGAAACGTGTAGCGAACATCATCCCCCAAGCGGAGTTCCGTCCCCATCAGTTTCGCGGCATATTCTACCGTATCCTCGGTGTAGCCAAGGTCGGTACGCTCGGCACAAAACTGCGAAGCCAGGCACTCCCACGGCTCTTGCCGCAACAGGCGCAGGCCCGGATACTCCCGCATTATCGTAGCCACTTTTGGATCCCGGGCGATGCAGGCGTAAATGGCGTCAATATCATCGTCCGTCCGGAAATAGCGGCGTAGGCATTGATCCGGGTCGTCTTCATGCCCCGTCAGACTGGCCGCCTCGTACTCAATCCCCCTGTCGATCTGCCGGACGTGAAACAGATGCGACCCCACCACACCGGAAAACCAGCCGTCGCCAAAGGGACGCCACCGGAAGGTTTGCCCCATGGTAAGGGTCAGAGCCAGGTTGAAGGGTGGGCTAATTTCAATTTTCCGCGCCATTTTGTTATTCCTTGCCGGGCAAGTTCACTTGTTCGGTTCCACGCCATGAAACAGGTATTGGCCGGCGTAACCGGCATAGGGACCAAAGTGATCCTGTGCCCAGCCTATCAACCGCCAGTGGATGCTGTCGTAAAATTGGTACTTTCCTTTCGAGTCCTTCTTGACGGTTGGGCAACCTTTCTGTTGGTAATTCCAGCGTTCTAACGCTCTTAACACCCACACATCCACCGCAAACGCATCCAGTTTGTCCAAAGACATCAGTGCAATGCAATTGGCAATCTTGGGGCCGATGCCGGGGCAAGCATCCAGTCGACGTGCTGCGTCAATGCTTGACGTATCTGTGCTCGAAAGACCATCCAGATTAAGCGTATCGGTGCAGACTTGTTCTGCGGCAGCAAATACACTGTTAGCCCTTTTAAGACCCAACCGCAAGTCCACCAAGGCGGGCAATCCAACTTGTACAATCCGTTCCGCATTGGGGAAAATATACCGCATATCATCATCCAGATAGGCAATCCGTTGGCTTTGTGTTGCAATTTTCTCCACATTTCTTTTGATTCCATCGATACCGGCGTTTCCCGCACAGATGTAAGATACCAAGCACTCCCACGGCGTCTGCCGCAAAACTCGCATCCCCGAATACTTCCTTACCAACTCAGCAACCACCGTGTCACGGCTGAGGTCGGCATAGATAGCGTCAATGTCATCATCCTCCCGGAAGTACCGGCGCAGCATTTCGTCATCTGAGTCCTTCGCATCCCGCTCACCGTCCGGGCCGCCCACTCGGTACTCAACCGGGCCGTTGACGCCGCCGTTTTGCCGGATGTGGATAAGGTGCTCGCCCAGCACGCCGGAAAACCAGCCGTCGCCAAAGGGACGCCAGCGGAACGCCTGGCCCATGGTCAGACTCATTTCCAAGTCAAAGGGCTGCTCGATTTTCAGTTCCCGCGTCATCTTATCCCGCCGCTAAAATCCGTTGCCTGCGTTCCAGACTATCATAACATTCTGCTTGACCATGCCAATAATCGCCTAACGCCCCTGCCGTTGCCCCCTCACCAGAGTATAATGTTCCCACTCCCGCCGACTGCCGCAGCAGCATCCGAGCCAACCTCGCCAGGTGCGCCATGACTACTGCCAAACTTCCCGCCCAATCTCCGCCCGACCCCGCCGCGTTCCAATTGCCGGACCCGCCCCCGCGACACCCCGACGAAATGACCTCCGTAGAGCACCTGCACGAACCCGGCAACACCCACCATCTGGCCCAGTTCCTCGGCAACCCGGACACTACCCTGGTCACCGCGGAACGCTACATCGCCCGGGAACCCGGCTCCCCTGCCACCGAGCGGCGGGTGCCCGACTTGCTCATCGCCTTTGACGTGGATCCGGCGGCCTACCGGGCGCGCAATGGGTACGTCATATCAGAGCAGGGCAAGCCGCCGGACTTCGTGCTGGAAATAGTCTCGGCGAGCACGGGGCGGAGTGATGTTGAGGAAAAGCGGGATGCCTACGCGGCCTTTGGAATCCTGGAGTACTGGCGGTTTGACCCAACCGGGGAGCACCATGGCGCGCGGCTGGCCGGGGACCGGCTGGAGGGAGGGAGGTACGTACCGATTCCGATTGATGGGTTGAGTGAGGATGTGTTGCAGGGTTACAGCGCGGCGCTGAACTTGCACTTGCGATGGGAAGCCGGCCGGCTGGGGTGGTATGACCCGGCCACGGGGGAGCACATCCCTACCTATGAGTCCCAGCGGGCCAGAGCCGACCGGGAGCTGGCGGCGCGCATCCAGGCCGAGGCGCGCATCCGGGAACTGGAAAACGAACTACATCGGCTGAGGGATCAGTAGCTCGCGTGACGAAACCGGCGCTCTGAAAGGCGGTTTGCTCAACCCCTGAGCCGTTACGTAAGAGCGGTATCCTACCGACCTTCCCGCCGCCGCCCGTGGAACAAGTATTGCTGGGAGTAGCCGGCGTACTGCCCGAAGTAGTCCTGCGCCCATTCCACCATGGCCCGGTCGGGCGGCTTCTTCTGCATGGGGAAGTACCACTCCGCCAGGGCGCGGCGCACCCACACGTCCACCGGGAAGGCTTCCAGCTTCTCCAGGGAGAAGACGGCGATGCAGTCGGCTATCTTGGCCCCGA
Organism: Dehalococcoidia bacterium; assembly: GCA_034421995.1. Classification (GTDB taxonomy): domain Bacteria; phylum Chloroflexota; class Dehalococcoidia; order Lucifugimonadales; family UBA3495; genus Bin87. The sequence goes on from DAOUJY010000047.1 coordinate 26,816, forward strand.
TGCCGTAGCAGTCCATCAGGCGCGCTTTGGTCTCCGGGTAGGGCAGTCGTATCAACTCATCCAGATCCAGTTCGCCGTCGCAGACTCTTCGGGCGGCCGCGGCTACATACGGCGCCCGGAATCCCAGGCCCAACTCGCGGAGAAAGCCCTCGCCGGCCGACGCCAACCGCTCCGGGGACGGGAAGGTGTGGCGAACCTCGCCGTCCAGTTCCAACGGCTCGCCCAGGCTGTCCGCCATGGCCTCCATGTTCTGGTGGATGCGTGGGATGTTGGAGGTTGCCGAGCAGATGAAGGCCACCGTGCACTCCCAGGGCTCCTGCCTCAGGATGCGCAGGCCCGGATAGCGCGCCACCATCTCCGCCACCCGGCGGTCGCGGCAGATGTCGGCATAGATGGCGTGGATGTCGTCGTCCAGCCGGAAATAGGAACGCAACAATGGGTCCGTTTCGGCGACATCCAGGGCCACACGCGCTCCGGCTACACGATATTCCGCCCCCGCCGAATTTTGGCGGATATGGATCAGGCGCGGGCCGAGAACGCCGGAGTACCAGCCATCTGCGAGTTTTCGCCAGCGGTGGGCCTGTCCGCTCTCCAGGCTCTCGCCCAGGTCGAAAGGCTGGTCAATGGTTAGCTGCACGTTAGTAGCCTTCCGTTTCGTTGTAGGGGCGAATTATAATTCGCCCCTACCCGCGCTGGTAACGTCATCTATCCGATTAAATCACCTGAATTGCAGGGCTACATTGCCCGGTCCAGCTGAAGCCAGCGGGCGGCCTGCTCCCCCACGCTGCTGACGCTGGATCGCTCGAATGAGCATGAAGGGAGGGCGTTGAGGAAACGGTCGCCGTAATTGGCCGTCTGGATACGGCGGTCCAGGATGACCACCGCGCCCCGGTCAACCTTGCTGCGGATGAGGCGGCCAAATCCCTGGCGGAAGCGCAACACAGCGTGGGGCACCTGGAACTCGTTGAAGGGATTGTTGTACAGGTTGCCCCGGGCTTTGATGATGGGATCGCTGGGCACCGGAAAGGGCAGCCGACACAGCAATAACCCGCGCAGCACGCCCGATTCCATATCCACCCCCTCCCAGAAGCTGGCCGTGCCCAGCAACACGGCGCGGGAATCGGAATGCAGACGGTCGATGAGCTGGCGGGGCGTCCCGTCGATACCCTGGGCCAGCACGGTGATGCCCATAGCCCGCAGCGGCCCGCGCACCTGGAACGACGCCTCTCGCAACGCGCTGTGGGAGGTGAACAGCGCCATCAGGTGGCCGTCCAACGCCTGCGCCATGTTGGTGATGACCTGGGCAGTCCCGCGGGCATGTTCCGCGCCACGGCGCGGGTCGGGGAGATCGTCGGGCACCATGAGCAGCGTGTTCCGCCGGTAGTTGAAAGGGCTGTCCACCAGCAACTCATCGCTCTCTTCCGGGAAGCCCACCCGCTGCCGGAGGAAAGCGAAATTGGCGTCGGTGGCCAGCGTGGCGCTGGTCAGCACCACCGACTCCTTCTGCTCAAACAACTGATCCGACAAGATGGAGGCCACCGACAGCGGTGTGGAGTGCAGGGTGAGGTTGCGCCGGACCATGTCGATCCACTGGATCTGTTCATCGTCATAGCGGCCAAACAGCGACGCCAGTCGCTCGTTCAGCAGGGCAATGTCCTCAATGAAGCCGGTCAATTCGGAGGCGTCATCATCGCCGGCCGAGTTGAAGCTGCCCTGACCAACGGCTCGCTCCACGTCGCCCAGGCGATTTACGCACTCGGTCAAAAAGGTAGCCAGCGATTCCCATTCCAGCGTTACCGTGCCCCATTCGCGGCTTTGCCGGGCACCGGCGTCCAGCGATAGCGGCTGCCGGTCGTGGTCGCCCCGGCTTTCCGCTTGATAGAAGCGGGTCACGGCGCTCCACAGCTGCTGCCAGCCCTGCAATGCCTGGTTGCAGGCGGCGGTGGCCCCGGTGAGCGCATCGCGCGCCCGGGCCGCGTTGTCGTCATCGCCGGCCTGGTTCGCCGCCCCGGTCAAAAATCTGAGCAGACGATAGATGCTGTCCAATTCCTGGGGCAGGTCGTCTTCGGCGATCTCAAAGCCCAGCTGACGGCTGGCTTCCTCCTCCAGGTGATGGGCCTCATCGACGATCAGCCGTTGGTAGTCCTGGAGCACGGTGCCACCCACCGCCAGATCGGCCAGCAGCAGGGCGTGGTTCACCACGAGGATATGGGCCGATTCGGCGCGGCGTCGCGCCTGGCGCAGGAAGCAGGGAGCGCCGCCCCGGAAGGACTGGCAGACGCCCTGGTTGTCGGCGCACAGCCGCGACCACGCCCGCAGGTCGCCGAAACTCAGGTTCAGATCGGTGCGGTCCCCGTTCTCGGTGTCGTCGAGCCATACCGCCGTTTTGCCCAGCACCCGCGCCTCGTCTTCGGTCAGGTTGTCGGAACTGCCCAGGCTGGACCAGCGCCGCAGGCAAAGGTAGTTGGAACGCCCCTTGAGCTGGGCATATCTGACGGTGTTGGGCTGCAGAATGCCGGCCTCTTCCAGTATGCCAACCACCGCCGGAAGATCCTTGTTCATCAACTGCTCTTGCAGGTTGATGGTGTTGGTGGAGATGACCACCCGCTGCCCGTGGCTGGCGGCGTACAGCACGGCCGGCAACAGGTAGGCAATGCTCTTGCCGATCCCGGTGCCGCCCTCCACGATGAGCTTGCGCCCCTGGTACACGGCCCGAGTGACCGCTTTGAGCATCTCGGCCTGCTGAGGGCGGTTCTCAAAACCGGGGAACGACCGGGCGAATATGCCGTGGGGTTCCAGCAGCTCCTCAACCTGCTGCTCGGTGAGTTCCCGGCGCACCGCGCTGCGGATCGGCTCGCCAGCCCGATCCGTCGAAGATCCGTCGGACAGGCGACTGGCCAGGCTTTCCAAATTCAGCCCGTTGAGCCCTACGGCGCCCTGGATTTCATGAGAAATCTGACCTGGGGCTGCAAGTCCGCCGTGGCGGACCGAGTTGGCGCCCCCGGCGTAGGGTATCAGCCCTTCCAGCAGATCGGAGATGGACGCGTTGGCGGCCCGGGCCGCCCTGGCGATGAAGGCGATCTTGGCGGCGGGGTAGGATGTTCCCAGTTCCAACAGCCGGTGGAAAACCAGCGCGGTAGTCTCGGCGTCGGCGGTGGCCCGGTGGGCCTGGCTGTGGTCCAGACCCAGGTGTTTCGCCAGCGCGACCAGGTTGTACTCGGGCAAGGTGGGCAGGAATATGGAGGCCAGATCCCAGGTGTTGTAGCTGTGGTTGCTCAAGTGAAGCCCGTGGGAACGCAGGAAGCCCAGGTCGAAGGCGATGTTATGGCCCACCACGGGAAGGTCGCCAACGAAGTCAGCGAACTCTTCGACAATTTGCTCAAAGGCCGGAGCGCGCTCAATTTGCGACGGGCTGATTGAAGTCAGTTGCTGGATGAACGTCGGGATCTGCCGGCGTCCCGGATTGACGAAGGTTTGGTAACGCTCCAGCACCTCACCGCCCTGGAACTTGACGGCGCCCACCTCAATGATGGCGTCGGCGTGGGCCTGCAACCCGGTGGTTTCCAGGTCGATGCAGACGAACCGGCGTTCAAATATGTCGCTGCGGGGCAATAGCGTTTGTGTCATGAATGGCCGCTCAATCCCGGTTGGTAGGGGCGAATAATTATTCGCCCGGCTGGGAACGCAGGCGGTAGGGACGCAGCGCTCCCTGCCGCAAACCCTCTAAGGGACGGAAGTCGCCCCGATGCAGCGCGGCCAGAAACTGGGCTTCGTCGAAAATCTCGTCGGAGAACTCCGTCACAAACCGGCCCAACCCGTGGGTGCTGTGGGCGTCGCTGCCGCCGGTCACGGGCAGATTCAGCAGGCGGGCCACGTCGGCCGCGAAGCGGTTTTCGTCGTCGGAGGTGCCGCCATTGGCGATCTCGACGGCGTCGGTCAACTTGAAAACCGGATGGTGCATCGCCGTTTCCGGTTCCTGCGGTATGGGTTCCTTGGGGTCAGGATACAGATACGGACGGGAGCCATGATGCTGGCGGAGCACGCCGCGGAAGGGATGCGCCGACACCACGAAGCCACCGACGGCATGGGCGGCCTTGCTCAGTTCCTCGGCGTGATGAAAACCGCTCTGGTAGCGGTCAACGCCAAAGGCCAGGATGTGGCCCATGTCGGTGTCTGCCTCCATGGCGCGGATCAGCACTACGTTATGCTGAGCGGCAAAGGCAGCGAACTCATGCCGGTCCCAGGGGCCGGCGTGTTCGGTGATGCAAAGGCCCCGCAAACCGAGGCGTTCCGCTTCGAGGATCAGATCTTCGGGCGTCAGGCTGGAATCGGCGCTGCCCTTGGTGGTGTGGATGTGAAGGTCAAAAATGCGTGCCATATGCCATACCAGTCTATTGGCAGGGGCGGGCCGCGTCAACTTGGAAAGGTTGGGATATAATTGCGGCGATTTAAAGCCGGGCAGGAGGATTACCCAGGAATGGCAGGATACCGAGGGATTTTGTTCGATATGGACGGCGTTCTGGTGGACAGTGAGCCGCTGTTTCACAAGGCCGTCAACGTCGTGGTGGAACGCTGCGGCGCGCCGGCGATTACCGAAGAGGAGAACAACCGCTACCTTCTCGGCACCACGGTGGAAGAGACCTGGGTGCGGGTGAGGGAACTGCGCGGCATTGACCGGACGCCGGCGGAACTGCTGGCCGAATACAACGTGGTAGTGAAAGAAGTCCTGCGCTCGGATCTGACGCCCCGCCCCGGCGTCCGCGCGCTGATCGCGGAGGCCCAGCGGCGCGGCCTGCCCATCGCGGTGGCTTCGTCGTCCCTGCGCGAATGGGTGGACCTCAAGCTGTCGGTAATCGGGTTGACCGACGCCTTTCCCGTAGCCCTGGGCGGCGACGACATTGAGCGCGGCAAGCCGGAGCCGGACATCTACATCAAGGCGGCCCGGCTCATCGGCCTGGAGGCTGCCCAGTGTGTCGCCATCGAAGATTCACCCATCGGTCTGGCCGCCGCCAGCGCATCGGGCGCGTACACCGTTTGCACTCTGACCGATTCCACCCGCCACCTGGATCTGTCGGCGGCGGACGTCATCATTGAAAACCTGGAATCATTCGACTACGACCTGCTGGCGCCGGGGCCGGCCTAGACTCACGCCAACGGAAATCAACCCTGACCCGGCTCGTACTCGATATTGATGGTGGCGCTTGCCGTTTGGCTTTCCAGGGTAGCGGTTATCCGAATCTCGTTGGGTCCTCTTTGCAGGGACATGGTGGCTTCCCATCTACCCTCTTCATCCGGGCGCACGAGGAATGTATCGTTGATTACCACTTGCGCATCGGGCGCGGTCTCTCCGACGACGGTCAACAGCCGATGGGACACGGTGGCGCCATCCTCCGGCTCCCATACATCCAGAGACAGCGCCGGAGGAATGGGGTCGTAGGTCAATTGCAGGAACTGACGAACCGGTTGGGTGGACGCGCCGTGACGGCTGACGATCTCGACTACGTTGGTGCCCTCGGCTAAGGGAATGATCTCCGAAAAATCTCCGTTGCCGTCGGGTTGCAGTGTGAAGCCCCGTTCACCATCCTTGCTGGAATAAACGATTTCCATGACTGACCCCGGCAGGGTGGAACCGGACACGGCGACTTCCGGCAGCCCCCGAACCACATCCAGATTCTGCGGACGGTCCACTTGCAGGAAGAGCGGTCTCGGCGTCGGAGGCGGGGGCGGCGTGGTTGTGGGCGTCGGCGTGGGCGTCGGCGGAGGCAAAGGCGTGGGCGTCGGCGGAGGCAAAGGCGTCGCCGTGGGCGTCGGTGGCGGCAAAGGCGTCGCCGTGGGCGTCGGTGGAGGGGTGGATGCCGTCGGACCGGGCGGCGCCGTGGGTATGGGCGTCGGTTCACTCCGGGCCTGGTATGGCAAATCGGGCGCTCCGGGTACCGAGAGACCCCACGCTGCCAGAAACACTGCGATCAGCAGAAATGCTGCCGCTGCTGCTAGTATCTGCTGGCGCAAAACTTCGTAGTCCGGCCCGGTCGGTCAGACGGGTGATTTACGAAGGCCAGGCATCCGGCGCGCCGACGGGAAGGGTCAGGTTGAATACGGTGCGCGGCCCTTCGCCGGATGCCAGCGTGGATGCCACGGTGAGCTCCCCTCCGTAGCGCAGCGCCAGCGTGCGGCTGATATACAGCCCCAAGCCTGACGAGGTTTTTTCTTCGCTGCGCCCCATTTCCGGCGTCCAGCCCCGCGCGAAGAGATGGTTCCGGTACTGTGCCGGAATCCCCGGACCGTCATCGGAAACCCGTACCTGAAAATTATTCGCGTCGCGGGTCACGGTAATCTCAATATAGTCGCCCCCGTAGCGCAGGGCGTTGTCCACCAGGTTGGCGATGATATGCTCCAAAGCCGTAGCGTCGGAGTAAACCAGGCCAAAGTCCTCCGGTTCCGACCACCAGGCGATGTCCTTGCCCTGTTCGATGGCCTGTCCGGCGTAACGTTCTACGATACGACTGACCACCGCCGGCGGTTCTACCGGATAACGCTCCACCGGCGCGTCCGGAGTTTCCAGATTGATCAGCACCTGGATGTTGGCCATCATCAACCGGAAGGAAGGGGCCTGCTCTTCGATCTCGTCCAGCAATTCGTGTATCACCAGAGAAACGTCTTCGCCGGTCGCCACGAGGACGCCGCGGGCTTCTCGACACTTGCCCAGAATGCGCCGCATGGGCCGGCCCAGGTCATGCTGGAAGGCTTCGAAGTGCTGCTCGGTCAAACGACTCCAGTCGCCGGCGTCGTTGAAACCCTCCACGGGACGCCGCCGCGAACCGGTCACCAGGTACGCGCCCACGGCCACCGCCAATCCTACGACGACACCGGCCATGCCGATGTAGGCCAGGGGTTCCACGGCCCAGAGTTCCGCAAAGGGCCAGTCTGCCGGCAGGAAGTAAGACAACACCATCAGCGCCAGGCCAAGGACGGCCAGCGCCATGCCGGACCATGCCGGCCACGGGTGAGCCGGGCCGCTTTGCGATTGAATAACTGCCATTGGATCGCCTCGTTATCGCAGGGGGAGCAGACGATAGCCCCGATCCCGCACGCTGACGATGAAATCGTTGGCGCCCAGCGATGCGCCCAGGGCGCGGCCCATGGAGACCTTGATCTCGCGGATGCGCACCCGCAGGGAAGCCCGGGTGTCGTCCCCCTCCAGGTACCGTTCCAACCGGTCGAAGGGCACCAAGTTGCCGGGGCTGCGATACCAGGCCTGGGCCAGCTCAGCCAGGATGTCAAAGCGGCGCCCGGAAATGTCGGCAACCGGGGCCAGCTGCCCGCCGGCGTCGCGCACCCGCACGGTACGCGCTTCGGTGTCCACCATGATGCGGTCGCCAATGGCTATGGTGGTCGGTTCGGCCCCCACCAGCCGGCGCATCCGCAGGGCCACCTCTTCGGGCGAGGCCAGTTTGTCGATGAACTCCACCGGCGCCTCCACCTGCAACGCGCTGCGGGCGACGGTGTCCCGCTCCACGCCCTGGCTGTACTGGGTGAACATGAGCACCGGCAGTCTGGGATGCTGGCCCACGATGCGTTTCAGGATGTCCAGGCCCTTGAACTGGTCGTCACGGTACTCGCCCAGGCGCACGTCGAGGATCACCCCGTCGGGCAGGTGTTCGTCGATCGCGGCCATGGTGGCCCAGAGCATATCGTCGGCCGAGCCATGCTCCTCTTTGCCGACCACCTTGGTCCCCCATCCCTCGTCCTCAAGCCGGCGGCGCACGGCGCGGACGATGGCGGAGGTGGCCTCGTCGTCAACGATGAGTATGTTTCCCGAGCGCGAGGACATGGCGAACTCATCCGTTACGCGCCGGCTGGCTGTATCGGCGGAATACGCTGGTCAGCGGTATCGCCAGCCCAGGTAGCAACGGCGTGGTCAGCGTGTCATCTACCGACAGCATCGCCCGCTCCACATACACGCCGTTTTGCAATTCCAGCAGCAGCGCCGTTTCGGCCCGCCAGTCAAAAATCCAGTATTCCGGTATGCCCGCCTCGGCGTACACTTGTCGCTTGCGCACCAAATCCCGGTTGGGATCGGAGGAAAGCACCTCTACCACAATATCCGGGACGCCCTCCTCCGTATTCTCGCCTTCAGCCGCCGCGCCTCCGCGCAGAATGACGATGGCCAGGTCGGGACTGAAACGCCGGGGCAGTTCCGACGGCAGAGCGACGACCGTATCCTGATGAACCTCGGCCGGCGGGTCCTCGAAGCCCCTGAAGTAAATCCCCAAATCGATAATCAGCTCCCGCACCGCCCGCTGATGTCCGATCCGTGGTCTCGGCATGATATACAAAACTCCGTCGTCCAGCTCCATCTTGAGCTTGTCGTCCGGTTCGGGCAGCTCCAGCTCCAGGAACTCGGCGACGGAGACCCGCATTCCGCTGCGTGGTTTCGTCGGCGTGGTCATAATCAATCAATCGCCTCTTCTGCTGATAGCCCATTATAAAGCCGGATCTCCGTTTCTGTCGTTGCCCAGTCAGCGCCGCGTATCATGCAATCTGGCGTAAAATGGATTTCGTACCGTCAATTACGGGCAGCTGAAAATCGTCATCGGAATATTGTTCAAGGAGCGCCATGCCGAGCATCCTGCACACCACTACCCACCACGCGCGAACCGCCGCAGCGGCCGCCGGGTGGCGCTGGCCGGCGTTGGCGCTGGGCATTGGCGCGCTGCTGGCGCTGGCGATCTTGGTTAGCGGCGCGTCGCCGGCAGGGGCGGCGCCGTTGGGTCAAGCCAATCAGAATCCGGCATTCCCCATTGAAACCGCAACTCTGGCGGTGCCGGAGAACAGCCCGCCCGATACTAATGTAGGAGACCCGATACCGGCGGCTACCGATTTTGAAGGCGACGCCTTCTACCAACTGGACGGCCCTGACAAAAACAACTTTAAAATCAACCTCATGAGCCGGCAGATTTCCGTAGGCGCCGGTACGATCCTGGACTACGAAACCAAGCCAGCATACAGCGTGAAAGTCCAGGTTACGGACCATAAAGATGCGGTGGGCAATGAAGATGCCGTTATTGACGACACCATCGACGTCACTATCAGCGTAACCGACGTGGCGGAGCCGCCCGGCAAGCCGGCGCCGCCCACCGTCCGCACTGCGGGCAACGAAGGCGATACCACGCTGGAAATGACCTGGGCGGCCCCCGATAACACCGGGCCTCCAATCACCGGCTACGACGTGCAGTATCGCGCCGGCAGCAGCGGCAGTTTCACGGACGCCGGCTACAACGGCGCCGGCGCTTCCACCACCATCTCCGGCCTACAGCCCCGCACTGACTACCAGGTACAGGTGCGCGCCCGGAACGATGAGGGCGTTGGCGAGTGGTCCGACTCCGTCGCCGCTCAAACCGACAGCTCCACCATTCATTGCGAAAACTTGAATATCGACCAGGACGACGACACCACTCCGGGCGCAACCGTTGACCTCACCCTGCGGTTCGAGCCGAGGGGATGCGACCCCACCGGCGACGGCGACTTGCGCGACGAAATCACCATCACCCTCGTGGAGGAGATTACCATCCCTGCCGGGTATGATGAGGATGACATTGCCCTGCGCGCGGGGCGGCGCTACGACCTGCGCTGGGCCGACATCAACCGCAACGACGACGAGCGCCACGAAATCGTCCTGCCCGGCTGCGACGGTTGGGAGACCGGCTCGGACGATGACGTTTGCGACGATGCCGACTTTCCGGTAAGCATCGAACTCAATGACTTGAAACTGCCGGACCAACCCGCCGATGCTGACGAACCGTATGAGGTGACCATCAAATGGGATAACGGCCCAAGGTTCGCTGATACCGTAGGCGTGGACGCCAGCCTGGAAGTTGACGGCGATGATGTAGTCGAATATGGCAAAACGGTCCAGTTCCATGGCTCCGGTTTCGCCGATGGCCTGTCCGTCAATGTGTACGCCGACCCGGGCGCCAGCAGCGCCGACTGCAACAACATTGGCAACTGGCGGGAGATCGGAAGCGCGACGGTGGACCGGAGCGGACGCTTTACCGCAGCAGTGGAAATTACCCAGTCCGACTTTCCTAGAGCAGAAAAGTACCGGGTTTGCGCCCGGGATGGAGAGGGCGTTACCAACGGAACGTCCATCTTCATCGAGGTGGAACCCGGCCTGGAGGTGGCCGGCGGTTCCGACCGCCAGTACGCTCCCGGAGAGGAAGTCCTGCTGCGGTTGGTGGGCGGCGGCCGGCAGCAAGTTACTTCGGTTCTGGTCGGCGGCCAACCGCACCATCGGTGGCGGCAATCCGGCGACAACGTGTCGGTCACATTACCGGGCAGCGGCGCCGGCAGGATCACCGTCCTGGTCAGATTTGGAGACAGCAGCGCCAGCGTCAACGTCAGGATGGCGGACATCGCCCTCAACGTGGCCGGCTTTCGCACCGATGTGGGGGTCGGCCTGGGGCAGACCGTGATCGCCCGGGCCAACAATCTGTCCGGCGCGTCGGAAGTGATCCGCGTCGAGCTGGATGGGGTGCCCCTGACGTTTCTGGACGGCAACGACCAGGTGGATACGGTTGAGGTTTCCCGGGGAGGTCAATTCGTCGCTACGGTGCTGATTGATGATCCCGACGAAAATCGTGTGTCGCTGATCCGCAAGATTATCGACGACAGTGACGGCGAAGCCAAGTTGACCATTGAAACCGACAACGGCATCCAGGCCAGCGCCGAGGTGGAACTGGCCGTGCCGACCGTCACCGTGATCTGTCCCAACGGACGGGAGTGCGACGAAGACAACAACACGGTCAACCGGGGCGACGTCCTGGTCATCCGGGGCAAAAACTTCCCGCCGGATACGAATTACTATGACGCTCCCGACATCGAGGTCGTCATCAACGACCGGGATGACGACGTTGACCAGACGGGGGGCACGTCCTGGGAATACCGGTACGAAGTGCCGCGCCGGGGCGAATCATGCGAAAGGCTGGTGATCGACGTCACCATCGACGAGTATTCGCTGCGGGAAATCCTCGATGAAGACCTGCGCCATTTGCGCGTCGCCTGCGCCGAACTGGAGGCTGCGCCCCCTACCGTACTCATCGGTACGCCGCTCGAAGTGAACGTAACCGGCCTGCGCGGCTTCGACACGGGTTACTTCATCCAGATTCGAAACGGCCCGCCCCTGGAGTTTCGCGGCGCGATGGAGTTCGCCTCCGACGGCTCGGGGTCTTTCACCGGAACCACAGTGGTGCCCGAAGACTTCCACCGGGAAGAGGTCGCCAGAAGCGAAACCAGGGAAATACGCCTGGAGCTGCGCCACCGGAGGGAACGGGTGTCCGGGGTGAACCCGGCCATCGTAACCCTGGCTCGCGGCTACCAACCCAGCCCCCCCCACGCTCCGACCGGCCCCTCAGTAGCCGCTGACGGGCCTTTCGGCCTCGCCGTAACCTGGTCGGAGCCGCCCAACGACGGCGGCAGCCGCGTCACCGGCTACAACCTTCAGTACCGTATCGGCGATAGCGGGAGTTTCACCGACGCCGGCTACGGCGGCTCCGGCACGAGCCATACGATCACCGGCCTGCGCCAGGGTACTCAGTACCAGGTACAGGTCCGCGCCAACAATGCGAGGGGCAAGGGCGAATGGTCGCGGCCCGGAACCGGCGCCACCGATGCGCTGGTGGCCAGAATTGAAACCGCGCCGGGGTCGGAGTCCATCGTAGCCGGCGAACCGGCCCGGTTCCGCATCACCCTCTCCCATACCGCGACCGTCACCGTCGAACTGGCCCACGTGTCCGCTGGCGGCTTCGGCGCCGATGGCAGCGGTGAGTGCGAGATAACCGCCGGCAACAGCTGCGAATACTCCGTAGCTACGTCGGAAAGCCAGGACAGCGATTCCGGTTCCCTGACCGTGGAGATCTCGCCGGCGCCGGGGTACTCCGTTGGAACGCCATCAGCACGGGTAGGCATAGTGAACCCCGCGCCCCCACCGACGCCGGAGCCTACGCCCACGCCCGAACCCACGGTGACGCCAACACCGGAACCGACGCCCACGCCCGAACCAACGGCAACGCCCATTCCGCCGCCACCCACCATCGACCGCGCCGCCATCTCCGCCACCGTCGTAGCGGCGGTGGTGGGAACCGAAGCCGAAACCTCACGGGACCGGCCCGCGGCCGAGGACGCCGAGGACGACGGCGGCATCAGCCCGTTGGCCATCGCCCTGATCATACTGGCGATTATCGTCGTCCTGGCCGCCATAATCGGAGGCGCGATCTGGCTGATCCTGCGGCGGCGCAGCGGGCCGGACAGTGGCAACGGCGACCCGGATGCCGACGGTGGTCCGGAGGCATAACGTAGGGGCGACCGGCCGGTCGCCCCTACAATTTGCCGGGAACCGTCGATTTGACGCTAGGCGTCTTTGGTCAGATTGGTCAGGAACTCGGAGTTGGAGCGGGTGCGGGCCAGGCGTTCCAGGACGCGCTTGGTAGCGTCGCCCATGTTGGCCTGGTCGTTGCCGGAGGCCAGGGTGACCATGCGGCGCAGCAGCCAGATTTGCGGAACCGTTTCGGAGTCGTAAAGCAGTTCCTCGCGGCGGGTTCCGCTGCGCACCACGTCGATGGCCGGGAAGTAACGCTGGTCGGCCAGCCGTCGGTCCAGGTGCAGCTCCATGTTGCCGGTGCCCTTGAACTCTTCGTAGATGACCTCGTCCATGCGGCTGCCCGTGTCCAGCAGGCAGGTGGCGATGATGGTGAGGGAACCGCCCTCTTCCAGGTTGCGCGCCGCCCCGATGAACCGTTTAGCCGGATAGAGCGCCGCCGGATCGATGCCGCCGGACAAGGTGCGCCCGGAGGTGGGCAGGGCCAGGTTATAGGCGCGGGTCAAACGGGTGATGCTGTCCAGCAGTATCACCACGTCGCGGCCTGTTTCGGTCATGCGCTTGGCCCGTTCCACAGCCAGCTCGGCGACGCGGCACTGCTCCTCCACCGATTCGTCGAATGTGGAGGCGAAAACATCCCCATTCACCGCCCGGCGCATCTCGGTGACCTCCTCGGGACGCTCGCCGATGAGCACTACCATCAGGATGACTTCGGGCCGGTTTTCGCTGACGGCGGCGGCGATTTGACGCAGCACCGTGGTCTTGCCGGCTTTGGGCGGCGAAACCACCAGGCCGCGCTGTCCCAGGCCAATGGGAGCGAACAGATCAATCATGCGGCAGGACAAGCCATCCTGGGGGTTTTCCAGGACGATGTGGTCGTTGGGGAAGATCGGCGTCAGCGATTCGAAAATCCGGCGGGAACCGGGTTTCTGCTGCTCGGGTTCCAGCAGGTTGATGCTGGTGGCGCGGGTCAGTCCATAGCGCCGTTCACCCTCCTTGGGCGGACGAACCGTGCCGGTCACGGTGTCGCCGGTCTTCAGGTTGAACCGGCGGATCTGGGACTGACCGACGAACACGTCGCCCGAGACCGGCGGATACTGCATTGAACGCAGCAGGCCATGGCCGGCGTCCATCACTTCCAGGATACCGGACGCGGTCAGGAGGTTGCGGCCGGCGGCGCTCTGCCTGACCTTCTGGAACAGGGCGTCACGGCCCAGTTCGGCCAGCGAGCCGTCATCACGGACGCCGACTTCCGGCGCCGCCTCCAACAGCTGTTCGTGGGACATCGACATCAGGTCGGCAATGTCCACCGACCTTCCGGCCGGCGCGCCGTTGGGGTAAGGGGGCCCCCCGTCAACGGCGTCGTCGTCAGCAGGCGGCGGTTCAGCGACGGCGACGCCGGCAGCGTCGTCGGCAGCGGAAGGACGCCGGCGGCGTCGAGGAGCGGCGGTAGTGCCAGGGCGGGCGCGGACCATATTGTCAGCCTCCGGATGCTTGCTGCCAGTCGCGCAGGAAACTCGCTAAACCGGCGTCGGTCAGGGGGTGTTTTATCATCTGGGTCAGTACGTTGTAGGGAATGGTGGAGATGTGCGCTCCGGCCTGGGCGGCGGTGACGCAGTGGCGGGCGCCGCGGATGCTGGCGGCCATCACGTGGGTTTCCACCGATTGCTGCCGGTACACGTCAACTATATCGCGCACCAGCGCCATCCCGTCCTGGCCGATGTCGTCCAGACGGCCCACGAAGGGACTGACCACAGTGCTGCCGGCGTTGGCGCCCAACAGCGCCTGATTCACGGTGAAAACCAGGGTCTGGTTGACCTGGATGCCGTCGCGGGCCAGGACGCTGATGGCCTTGAATCCTTCTTCGGTGCTGGGAATTTTGACCCAGGGGTTGGGGATCCACTCCGCGATGTCACGGCCTTCGGCAATCATGCCGGCGGCGTCGGTACTCACCACCTCCACCGATATGGGGCCGTCGATGATGTCGGCGATCTCCTGCACCGCCGCGCGATAGCCGGCCGCGCCGCCGATGCCTTCCTTGGCCGCCAGCGACGGGTTGGTGGTAACGCCGGAGATGACGCCCAGTTCGGCGCCCTGGCGAATCTCGTCAATATTGGCAGTATCCAGAAACAGCTTCACTGCTTCATCCTCCATTGGCGCGGACGCCCGCTTGCGTTCCGAGCGAATCGGAGCGCCGGGCGGCTCGCCTACGATATTGGTGCACTCCCGCGGGGGATGACGGGGAGTTGCTGGGTAAAACGATTAGTCGGAAGAGAAAGACCATCCGCCGGCGCGCCGGAAGGGTATCTGCTTCCCTTCGCGCACGGTCTGCTGCGCCTGTCCGATGAGGGCGCGGAAAAGGGGATGGGGGCGGTTGGGTCGAGATTGAAACTCGGGGTGGAACTGGACGCCAACCATGAATGGGTGGTCGGGGACTTCCGCCGCCTCCACCAATTCGCCATCGGGCGACAACCCGCTCATCACCATTCCCGAGGCTTCCAGGGTTTCGCGGTACTGGTTGTTGACTTCGTAGCGGTGACGATGGCGCTCCCTTACTTCAGAGGCGGTATAGGCCGCTGCGGCGCGCGTGTTGTCCTGCGGACGGCAGGGATATTGCCCCAGCCGCATGGTGCCGCCCAGGTCGGTGACGCCCCGCTGTCCGTGCATGATGTCGATAACGGGGTGCTCGCAGTCCGGGTCCAGTTCCGATGAGTTGGCGTGTTTCAGGCCGGTTACGTCCCGCGCCCAGTCAATCACCATCACCTGCATACCCAGGCAGAGGCCCAGGTACGGAACGCCCCGGTCGCGAGCGTACCGGCTGGTGTCCACCATTCCTTCCACGCCTCGGGAACCGAAGCCGCCCGGCACCACGATGCCGCTGACATCCTTCAGGTAGGCATCCGCGCCGTCCCGCTCCACCGCCTCGGAATGCACCCACCTGACATCCGCCCTCAAACCGTGGGATGCGGCGGCGTGGCGCAGCGCTTCCCGCACCGACATATAGGAGTCGGGATATTCGACGTACTTGCCCACCACTGCGATAGGCACCGAGTTCTCCGCGGCGTTCATCCGGTCAACCAGGCCGCTCCACTCTTCCAGCTGGCATTGCCCGTCCAGCCCCAGCGATTCGGACAAGCACCGGCTCACGCCGAAGTGCTCCATAATCAGCGGGACTTCGTACACGTTGCCGACGGTGGGCATGGGGAAAACCGCTTCGGAATCGACGTCGCAGAACAGGGAAAGCTTCTCGCGGATTGACAGCGTAACCTCGGTGTCGCTGCGGCAGATGAGCGCGTCGGGCTGGATGCCGATGCTTCGCAGTTCCTTCACGCTGTGCTGTGTGGGCTTGGTTTTCAATTCCTCGGACGCTGATATGTAAGGGAGCAGTGTCAGGTGCATGTAAAAAACGTTGTTGCGGCCCACCGTGTTGCGCATCTGGCGGATGGCCTCCAGGAAAGGCAAGCCTTCAATGTCGCCCACGGTGCCGCCCACTTCCACCACCACCACGTCGGCCGCGGACTTGGCGGCCAGTCCGGTCAGCCGGTCCTTGATTTCGTTGGTCAGATGAGGCACGGTTTGGATCGTCCCGCCGAGGAAATCCCCCCGGCGCTCGCGGGTAATCAGCTCCAGATACGTCTGTCCGGCGGTGACGTTGCTGTCCCGGGTGAGTTCAACGTCAATGAAACGCTCATAATGGCCCAGGTCCAAGTCGGTCTCGCCACCGTCTTTAGTGACGAAAACCTCGCCGTGTTGATAGGGAGACATGGTGCCCGGATCCACGTTGAGGTAGGGATCCAGCTTGATGACGGTTACAGCTAGCCCCTGGCTTTTCAGGATGCGGCCGATGGAGGCGACGCAGATGCCCTTGCCGATGGAGCTGACCACGCCCCCGGTCACGAAAATGTACTTAGTGGCCATAGGGATCGATTGGATCTAACCGCGGCGTCCAAGCCGGAGAGACTTCCCCACACCGCTTCGCCACCCGTCGGGCCGCCCTTTAGTCGTAACTACTATGGCCCACGTATCTTGGCCTTCTGCGACGTAATGTAACACCGCGCAGCCGGCCGCGTCAAGCATAAGATGGCGCTGTCGAGACTGACCTTCGCGTTGCCGCTCGGTTCGCCGCCGTGCTACCATGATCCTCGTTATGGAACAACAAAGCATACGCAACTTCTGCATCATCGCCCACATCGACCACGGCAAGTCCACCCTGGCCGACCGCTTTCTGGAGATCACCGGCGCCGTCCGGCCCCAGGACATGAAAGCGCAGTTCCTGGACCAGATGGAACTGGAGCGGGAACGGGGCATCACCATCAAGGGCAAGGCGGTGACGATGACTCATCGCACGCCCGATGGCGCCGAGTACCAGCTCAACCTCATCGACACGCCGGGCCACGTGGACTTCTCCTACGAGGTTTCCCGCGCCCTGGCCGCCTGCGAGGGCGCGCTGTTGGTGGTGGACGCCACCCAGGGCGTGGAGGCCCAGACCATCGCCAACACCCTGCTGGCCCTGGAGTACGACCTGGAGATGATCCCCGTCATCAACAAGGTCGATCTCCCCTCCGCCGAGCCGGAGCGGGTCGCCGCCGAACTGGAGCAGATCTTCGGCTTCCGCCGCGATGAGGTGGTGTTCGTTTCGGCGAAGGACGGCCTGGGCTGCCGCGAACTGCTGGACGCCATCGTGAAGCGCGTGCCGTCGCCCCATGGCGGCGCCGCGGATCCCTTCCGCGCCCTGGTGTTCGATTCTACCTACAACACCTACAAGGGCATCATCGCCTACGTGCGCGTCGCCGACGGCAGCATCTCGCGCCACGACCGCCTGCGGGTAATGTCCTCCGGCAAGTCGGTGGAAATCATGGAGGTGGGCGTCTTCGCGCCGGAGCCTACATCCACGGACGCGCTGTACGCGGGCCAGGTGGGCTACGTGGCCACCGGATTCAAGGACGTGCAGGAATGCGCGGTGGGCGACACGTTGACCAGCAACGCCGCCCCCGCCGAGGACCCTCTGCCCGGCTACGTGGAACTGAAGTCCATGGTTTTCGCCGGCCTCTATCCCTCGGACGGCGAGGACTACACGAGGCTGCGCGCCGCATTGGAAAAGCTCAAGCTCAACGACGCCTCTCTGACCATCGAGCCGGAGAACAGCGGCGCGCTGGGCTTCGGGTTCCGGTGCGGCTTCCTGGGATTGGTGCACCTGGAGATCGTGCAGGAACGCCTGGAGCGTGAGTACGATCTGGACCTCATCGTCACCGCGCCCAGCGTGGCCTACGAGGTGCTGCTGACCGACGGCGAGGTGATGCGGGTGGACAACCCGTCCCTGCTGCCCCAGCCCAACAGCATCTCGGAAATCCGGGAGCCCATCCTGGGCGTCACCATCGTCGCTCCCAGCCGCTCCGTGGGCGCGGTGATGGAGCTGATGCACGCCCGCCGCTCCGAGTTCCGCCGCATGGAATACATCCAGGGCGTGGGCGGGAAGAACGCCAACGACGGGAGTTCAGGGGAATCCGACCAGAACCGGGTGGTGATGGAATACACCATGCCCCTGGGGGAAATGCTGGCCGACTTCTACAACCAGCTGAAATCCCGCACCCAGGGCTACGCCTCTCTCGACTACACTTTCGAGGGCTACCGGGCCGCTCCGCTGGTGCGCATCGACATCCTGGTGAACCAGACGCCGGTGGAAGCATTGAGCATGATCAGCCACCGGGACAACGCCGTGGTCCAGGGCCGCAGCATCGTGGAAAAGCTGCGCGCCACCATCCCCCGCCAGATGTTCGAGGTGCCCATCCAGGCCGCCATCGGCAGCCGCATCGTAGCCCGCGAAACCGTCCGCGCCA
Organism: Dehalococcoidia bacterium; assembly: GCA_034421995.1. Classification (GTDB taxonomy): domain Bacteria; phylum Chloroflexota; class Dehalococcoidia; order Lucifugimonadales; family UBA3495; genus Bin87. The sequence continues at coordinate 45,026 of DAOUJY010000047.1, forward strand.
TGCGCAAGGACGTCCTCTCCAAGTGCTACGGTGGCGACATAACCCGCAAACGCAAACTTCTCGAAAAGCAGAAGGAAGGCAAGAAGCGCATGAAGCGCGTCGGCCGGGTGGAGGTTCCGCAGGAGGCGTTTTTGAGCCTGCTGAAGATTGGGGAAGAAGGCTAGCGGATGTTACTGCGCTGGCCGGAGGATTTTCCCGAGGATTGCCCGCCGGAAGAGGCCGACCTGGCCAACGGAGTGTTTTACTACATCGTCAAAGCCAACCCACCGAGATCTGGCGATTTTATCCCGCTGTATCATCGGAACCGGGGACTGGCCATGAGAAGGGTCAGGAACGGTATCGTAACGGAATGTCAAACGATGGGATTGTCAATCTTTGCCGACCAATCTGATGCTTTGGCACGGGCGCGGCAGTACCCCGAAATTGGGGATCGGATCGCTCAACTGGCGCTTGGCCCAGATGCGGGTAAAATACTCTCTACGCCGAGGGACGGCGATTCACACCATACTTGGTGGAAAGCTGAAGGTTATGACCCGGCCGCGGTAGCCACTGTTGTACTCGACCTGTAGAGCAGTGTGGAGAAAGGATTATGCTGTCCGCAATCAAAGGAACACCTTTGCCGAACTTGCCATGGGGCGAGATTTCGTATGATGAAGTGCTCGACCATTATGAGCAAGCCTGTATCACACTGCAACGCGGCCAAACCGGAGAACTGTATCTGACTTGGTGGAGCGACGCGGATGACGACGTTGAGCGGTGGGTTTGCCTGCCGCTCAGCAAAACGCGCCTCCGCGACATCCTTTCCGGAAAAACGGCGCCCCGATATGCTATGGACCACCCCGAGAACGGCTACGTGCTCGCGGTTGATATTGACTTGGCAACCGACGTGGTAGTTCGCACCGTCAAAACTACCACTGCCGCCTTACCCCAGGACGCGCTGCCCCGACCCGAAGCCGAGCTGAAGATGCCGATGCCCGCAACGCTGTAAAGGTTGGCGCTATGTCAACGTTCAAGATTGATATAGCCGTCGGCCACCCGGATGGCGGCGACCTGTCCCCTGTAGGGCCAGTGGTTGACGAGACGGCGGCCCACTCCGTGTTGCCGGAGTCGCTGCTGACCAAGTTGGGTATTGCACCCCGTCGCCAGGTGGAACTCACTCGCTTTGACGGCAGCACGGCAAAGTACGGCTATGGCCTGGCCCGCTTCAGCATCGACGGCGAGGAATGGCCCTGCCCGGTGGTATTCGGGCCGGAGGACGATTGCCGGCTGGGCGCGTCGGCCCTGGAGATTTTCAACTTGGAGATTGACCGTGCCGGCGAAAAACTGCGACCGGCGAAGCGTCGTTTTCTGGGCCGGAAGGCACAAGGCCCGGACCGGGACGCGCCGCAAGGCGCTGCTGCAATCCTGCAGATGTTTAAGGAAATTCACGAGAGTATGCCGGAGGGAGCTCTGGATGAACTCCCGACCGATCTTTCGGTGAATTTTAAGCACTATCTCTACGGCCGGCCGAAGGAAGGAGAATAGAGACTGAGGTATATGGGGATTCCGGCTACTGGATAGCTATGTTGAATCCAAGAGATCAATGGCATCAAAAAGCAATGCAAATTACAGAGCGCATCGGCAACAGGCCCATTGTAACCAGCGAACTGGTCATACCGAATTTCTGAACGGCATGGCGCGACACGGCCCGCGAAGCCGTCGTGAAGGCGCGGATACCGCGCAAAAACTTTACGTCAACCCAGATATAACCGTCGTTCTGCTCCAGGATTTTCCGCTGGCAAATGCTATTGAACGATATGCCAGCCGCCTCGACCAGCGCTGGAGCGTGGTTGACTGCCACAGCTTTCTCATCATGGAGGAACGCGGCATAACCGATGCGCTGGCTTACGACCGAGACTTCGAGCAGGCTGGGTTTCGCGCCCTATTGCGGGAAGATTAGCGCACCTCTACCATCCGCGAAATCCACTTTTTACAAATAGTTAACCGCCCCGCAACAACGTTGTGGCATTCTATTCCCGACTATACCGCGCACTTGACGGCCAGCGAATCGTTTTCGCCGAAAGTTGGGAATCCAATGCTCACCGATGTCATCACCGCCAGGCACTACCTGAACGAATGCTTTGACCCCGACGGATTCACCAGGCCCGCCTACCAGAGCCTGATGGACAACTTGGACCGCTTGGGCGTGCCCGAATTGCAGGGCCGCTGGCGCGAGGCCAAGCATCGCGCCGGACTGGACGCCTTCACCTTCATGCTGGACCCGCGGGAGTTCCGCACTGTGCCCACCGACTGGGTGCCGCGCATCATTCCCGCCGACGAATGGGATACCATCTCTCGCGGCGTGGAACAGCGTCTCAAGGCCATCAACCGTTTCCTGCTGGACCTCTACTGCGGCGAGCAGCAGGTGGTCCCGCCCGACGTGATGTATTCCTGCCAGTATTACAATCCGGAGTTGCAGGACTACCGCCCAGCTCAGAACGTGTTCGTCCACATCTACGGCATCGACCTGGTACACATGGGCGACGGCCGCTACGTCATTCTGGAAGATAACCTGCGCATACCATCGGGCATCAGTTACCAGTTGAAGACCGCCGAGCTCGGGCTGAACGTGATGCCGGAACTGGCCCAGGGCTACGACATCGTCCCCTACGACATTCGCGCCGGCTACCACGATATGTTTGCGTCGCTATGCGATACCGATGATCCGGTATGCGTCCTGCTCACCGACAGCAAGTTCGGCTCGGCATTCTTTGAGCATCGCTACCTTTCGGAGTTGCTGGGCATTCCGCTGGTGGAAGGCTCCGACCTCTACATTGGCGCCAACGGTCGCGTGTGGGGTCGCGCCATCGACGGCGACTTCGAGGTTGATCTCATTTACCGCCGGGTGGAAGACCTGGAGCTTTTCGTGCCCGGCCTGACCGAAGCCTACCTCAACCACAAGGTCGTGCTGGTCAACGCCATGGGAACCGGCGCCGGCGATGACAAGCTGGTGTTCCTCTGGGCGCCCGATATGATAAAAACGTACCTGGGGGAAGAGGCCATTCTGGAACAGGCGACCAGCTATGATCTGCGTTCGCCGGCCAACAGGCAGTACGTATTGCAGAACCTCGATAGCCTGGTGTTGAAAACGCGCCAGGGCTACGGTGGGTTGGGCGTGTTCATCATGCCCGACTTGGACAAGGGCTATCGCAGCCGCCTGTCCCAACAGCTGATTGAACAGCCCCAGGTGTTCATCGCCCAGGAAACCCTGGACTTCTCCCAACATCTTGTCTTTGACGAGTCCGGTGGCGAATTTGAGGAGCGCTACGTTGACCTGCGCGTGTTCGCCGTGCAGAACGGTCGGGGAGAGGTCACCGTTTTCCCCGGCGGACTGACCCGCGTGTCCGAGGCCAACAGCCGGGTGACCAACAACTCGTCAGGAGGGTCATGCAAACCGACCTGGGTAGTCCGCTGATACGCGAGACGGTCCCGGTGCATTACGCCTACATTGCCAGATATACCTACTCCGATGTAGTGGTGCAGAACGATAACTTCCTCCGGCTGTCGGCATACTCCGATCTCTACCAGAAACCGGGCGCCGGCGAGGTGGCCACAACCCCGCCGGGCCGCCAGATCGTTTATACCGACCGCCTGGGCAACACTGTCCATCGGGTTCGCATATCCGCGCCGCACCAGGAACTGATCATTGCCGCCGCCGGGCACGTTTGCCTGAGCGACCTGTCGCCGGATGTAGGCGACGTCCCACTGGCCGGCCTCGAATACGGGCTGGAAGCGCAGGAGTTCCTCACCGCGTCCCACCTGGCCGATCCGGCCGCCGTCGTGGAAACCGCTCTGGTCGCCGCCGGCGGGGCATCCACATTGCTGGATACGGTGAGCAACGTGGTGCGGTGGATCTACGAAAACGTGCGTTACCAGCGCGGCCACACGTCGGTGAACACCACCGCGGCGGACGTGCTGGAGTCCATGAGCGGCGTTTGCCAGGACATGACCCACCTGGGCCTCGCCATGCTGCGCTCCCTGGGCATCCCGGCCCGCTACGTCAGCGGCCTGCTCACCCGGCAGCCGGGCGAGACCCACGCCTGGCTGGAGTTCATGCATCCCCAGCAGGGCTGGCTGCCCGCCGACCCCACTCGTGGCCTCGTCAGCAACACCGGAACCGATTACCTGAAGTTCGGCGTGGGCCGCGACTACTCCGAAGTGCCGCCCGTGTCCGGCTCCTTTGTGTCAAAAGGCTCCGGCCAACTGGATATGGCCGCTGCCGAAGTCTTTTTCGACCGCGACACGATTTCAATGGAAGATGCCTTCGGGCTGCTGGGACGCTTGTAGGGGCGAATAATTATTCGCCCCTACGCCTACACGCTTGAACCCCGCTGACGCAGAGGAGCATGGTCAGACGATGGTAGAACCCAGGTCAATCACTTACCGCAGCGACCGTTGGCTTACCGACTCCCGGGTGTACAACCTCATCTGGATGGGACGGTGGCTGGAACGGGCGGACAACATCGCCCGCGTGGTGAACACCTTCGCTCGCATGGCGGTGGAAAACGGCAGCGATATGCTCACCCTGCAGCAGTCCCTGGAAACAGCCGCCGCCATTCGCGGCATCAGCATCGACGACCCCGGCCAGTCCCTCGCCATGCTCATCAAACAGCACGAAGCCTCTTCCATCTACCACAGCCTCGCCACCGCCCGCAGCAACGCCACCCACGTCGGCACCGTGGAACTCATCCGCGCCATGTCCGAAGCCGTGCTGACACTGGAGGACGATGCGGCGATGCCGGACACGCCGCTGAACGCCCTGCTGCTCACCAACGAGGTCCTGGAACGCCTCAACGCCGTGTACAAGATCATCGACGACAACTGGTTCCACCAGGAAGCGCTATCGGAAGAAGAGGTGTACCGCCGCTTCGTCCAGCAGCAGCAGCAGCAATAGTTGCCTGGCACGCTTGAACCGGCCTGCTTTTTCAGAGGCGCACCCTTGTGGTCGGTTCCAATACCTCACGAACCGGGTCAACTTTGAACATCAGCATCTGTAGCGTGGTCGCCCCAACGATGTTGACGTCATTACCTTCCGGCCCAAATATCGCCGGGCAAATTTCTTCGCGGTCGTCAATCCCAATCAGTGCCCGACCGCGCCAGTAAGATACCTCACTGCCGTCGGCCAGTGTCGCATCAACTTGGGAACTTCGGCTTATGCGCAGCCCGTCCAGCAACGACGCGGGAAACATGGCGAAGGAGGCGCCGGTATCAACCAACGCCTCAACCTCTATCATGTCGCCGCCGTCAGGATTGCCGACCCGAACCATTGTTGAGAACGTGCCCATTGATGTTTCCTCCACAGGTTAGGCGACAACGATTTTATGCGATGATTGACACCGTGTCCAAAACCTTCAGCCCCAATTCCCGGTCCCCTTCCAGCGCCGTCCTCGACTGCACAATGCCCTTATCGATGCTTTTGGTGAACAGCTTCCAGGCATCGATCGCGTCTATGGTGACCTGAGCGGCGGGCGTGTTGGCTTCGTGTTCATACAGTGCCCAGCCCGAAGCGCTGCGTACTACCAGCCAAGTCCCGCCCGCAGCGCCGGAAATCGCGACACGGATCATCGTTCCCGTTGGGACTTCCACGCCGGAGTACGCACGCGGCAGCCCGTGCGCGAAAGTCGCCAGAACCGGCGCGAACCAATGCGGACCGGTCAGCAAGGGACGTCCCACCGCCTCTCGGATCTGCTGTTGATGATGCCAATACTCTGTGTATTCGCGGGCGAGGTGCAGCCAAACCGGGACCGGATCCGGGCCGGCCCAACTCACCACCGGGCCAATGTCGTGCGGATCCAGGGACTGCAAATACTGGTTCACGAGATAGCCCATGGACTGCAATAAGTCGATCATGAGGCGTGGGCTCATCCTCCCCATGGCCCTGACCCATTGCTCGTTCAGGTTGTTGAGTTCCCTCACGAGATCGTCCCACTCATCCGTGACGATCCATGATGCCTGGTAACCGTCGCGGCCAATGGACAGCTGGCCGACGTTATCACCCAGGATGTGCGCCGCCACGTCGTGCACCGACCAGCCGGGACACGCCGTAGGCGCATCCCATTCCTCCGGTTGCAGGGAGTCCAATACCTCTACGAGATGTTGCAGCAGCCCGGGTAGCAAGTGTGCGGTCAATACAGGTTCCGGTGGGTGCATGGTCGTCACCCTCGCACTTAGCCAGGCAAATATCCCCCGCGGGCACGCGGCGGGGATATGCGCAGGGGAAGGTTTCACGACCTGCCCCTGCCGGCGTCAGCGCCGATTGGCGCAACGGATCTCGATTACTTGAAGTGCGGGATCACGTCCTCGGAGATGCACTTCAGGGTGTCCATGACCACCTCTCGGGGGACGGAGGAGGTCCAGTTGCACTCGAACATGATCTCGTCGGTGGTGAACTGCTCGCGGAACATATGGATCTTCTCAACCACCTCTTCCGGCGTGCCGAAGAGGTTGACCTCTTGGGTGGCCTCGGGGCCGGCGCTGCCCGCGTCGGTGCTTCCGATGGCGAGCCGACCGGCGTAATAGATCCGCGCCAGGTTCATCAGGTCTTCGACCCGGCGGTCCGCCTTCTCCTGAGTGTCCGCCACCAGCGTGGGCACGCGCACCACCGTGCTCGGCTCGCCCTCGTGACCGGCGTCGTACCAGGCCTTGCGGTAATCCTGCACGTCCTGCCTCAGGATGGCGGAACCGCGCAGGTTGTGGGGCGAGCTGCCGGCGCCGATGGCGATGCGATAGCCATGCTCGCCCATGGGAACGAAGCTCTCCTGGCTGTCCACGGGGAGCAGCATGGGCATCGGCTTCTGCACCGGCTTGGGGATGCTCATGTATTCTTCGTAGAAGGCGGGATAGTTGAAGTACTTGCCCTCAAACCCGGAGAACCTGTCCTCGTTCCAGAGCTGCTTGAGCAGCTCCAGGTACTCGTAGAAGTATTCCCGGCGTTGGTCGGAGCCCCGCGTGCGGGCGCCCGGGCCGTAAATGAACCGGCCTTCGCTGACCTGGTCCACTATGGCGACCTGTTCCGCCACCTGGAAGGGGTCCTCCAGCTGGAGGTTGTCAAAGGCGTAGCGTTCGTGGGGCAGCGCCCGCTCCGATACCGTCTCCCCGGGCAGCCGCAGGGTCGGGCGGTGGATGGAGGTGCCGATCCTGATGTTCTCGGTGTGGTTGGCCAGGACGGCCGACAGCATGAGCGACTGGGGGTCCATGCTGCCCTGGGTGGAGAAGTGGCCGCCGCCCAGCCAGACGTAATCCCATCCCGCGTCTTCGACGAGTTCGATTTCCTTGAAGTTCATCTTGTAGGCTGCGGCCTCAAGGAGCTTGCCGCCCTGATAGTCTGGATCCCAGGGAACCTTGCCGCCCTCGTAAACGGCGTTCCAGGTTGTGAAAAGTCCAAAGTCCATGATTGACCCTCCATTCCGTGCGGGCGATACATTCCATCATTGCAGCCGATGTTAACACCGGCGGCAGAGAGCGTCAACGCTGGCACCGGAATAGGCAGCGCTAGCGGCGCAGCGCTACTCCATCAGCTCTGCTAGATGAGGCTCGAACACCCGCTTGAACGCAACCAATCGTGTTTCCACCCATTGCTGCAATTCTCGTAACCGCTCCGGGTTGTCCTCGGCCAAGCTTCCCTCGCGCACTGTCAGAATGCGAGATGCTGGCCGGTTGTTTTGGCGCAACCACTCCAGCGGCTCTGAAAGTTCGCTTTCAATCAGGTCTTTTTGCTCAGCCAACTTGTCGAACAAGGCTTCGTTCTGCATTTTGTCGTCAGAGTTGATATAAAGCTGAACCCAGATTTTCCCCGGGAATAGGTTTAGGGATTCATCACTGGCGCCATAATATATGCGGTCTCGCCAAGGAGAGTCCGGGCGGAACCTTCGCCATCTCCAACGAGGATGGTTCCCGCCAGGAGTGAGTCTGTGCTCATCTAACAATTCCCGGTCCAGTCCCTCGAAAAACCGGCGGCGGCGCTCTGTCGCACCGGCATTGTCTCTGGCTCGCCTGTCCCGCAGCGCACTAGCCATATTTTTCTGCCAATCATTAGGCATTGCCACCACTTTGAAATGCGGCGCCGGCCTAGAGTTGTCAATGCGCCACGCTTCAACAACCACGCCAAAAAACTGGGTATCCTCCCCAGTCCGCTGGTTGAGCCAGTCCAGCGCCTGCCGATGTTCTGGCTGAAATTCGCTGGTGAGCCAGACGATAATGCCCGCTTCGAAACCCGCAGCGTAAGTAAGCAATTGTCCCAGATGTCTGTGGTCAGTAGACGCCAATTGGTTTTCTATCACCACAGGCGTATCGGTCCCTTGAACGTGGGCAAGTACATCCAATTCAAAGGAACCCACCCGGGCTTCCCGCTCTCGGAATTCCAATTCCAGCCCCAGTTCCTCGCCCAGCTTGTCCAGATTGTCCGCCAGCCACCTCGAAAAGTTGAACTCTTCATGGGGCCAAACCGTGCGCAGACCAACCCGCTCAATCACTCCCAAATCAACCATCGCAAAACTCCTTGTCGCGCCGTCGCCTACTGTCACTCCGCCGGCGGCATTCGTTCCTCAATAATAACGCCACCGCCGTCCTACCAGTCGATGGTGAGGCGGCAGTTCGCCAGCAAGGCCGTGCCTATCATGGGATAGCTTCCCAAGGTCTGTACCCGCACGTCCAAAGGCTGCCCGTGCCAAAGTATGCGCCCAGCGTGAACGTTGGCGCGGATGCTCCGCCCGTCTGCAAGGGTTACTCGTTCCGCTCTTGCGCTGCTCAATCCCAGCTCATGCGCTGCTGATTCCGGCAGCGATAGCGCCCCGGTGAACCCGGTATCGATTAATACCTCGACCGACCGGAAAATCCGGTCATCGCCGGCAATGTCAATAGTGATCCGCGCTTCCAGTTGGGACGCATCTCGCCGAATGCTCACCTGCCCACTAATCATGAATTTGCCTTTGTCGATCAGCCAGAATCTCCATGGTTCCCCGCCAACCCAATCTCACCGGCGAGTACGGCTTGTCGCTGCCCACCAGTTCGGCCCAGGTGAATGCGTTCGGATGTCGTTCCCGCAGACGCTTGGTTAGCTCCACGTCGCTGTGCTCACCTCGGTACTCGCCAACCTCATAGTCGCCACTGTGAATGTCGATGACCACCAGTTTGCCCCAATGCTTGGCTTCCATTTCCTCACGGATGCCCGCGTAGATTTTCTGGCCCATGGCGGCCGCTTCATCCGGCGTGAGTTCCATAATCATCCCTCCCGTCAAAGGCCACCGCCAAGTCCAGTCCGCCTCCGGCGCATGGCCCCGGACGTTACTCCTCCGGCAGCATTCGTTCTTCAATGATAACGTCGCCGCCGTCCCACCAGTCGATGATGAGGCGGCTGTCGGCCAGCAGGTCGGTGCCGATGAGCGTGTCATTGCCGGACTCGGCAAATACCCGCCTCATCCGTCCGTGCCACAATATCCACACGGCATAAACGTTAACTTGCACTGTTGGGCCATGAGCCTGGCGCACATACCGCCTTGACGTGAAACGCAAGCCAAGCTCCTGCACAACGGGTTCCGGCAGGGTTAGCCAATCCGTAGCCCCGGTATCTACCACAGCCGCCAGTGTCCGGAAAGCCAGATCATCGCCAGCTACTGCGATGTCAACCCAAGCCTCCAAGCCGGCGCCGTCTGTCGCGCTTGGCCGGACTATTCCACTAATCATGGGTCAACCTTCTGTTCAGGCCGTACCGGAAACAACCCGCGCCTTCCCGGTTTCCTGTAATACGGTGCCGGGTAGCCCACCAGCACTGCCCAAGTTTGGGCGTCGGGCCACCGCTCGAGCAAACGACTCGTCATTTCCTCATCGCTGCGGCGGCTTACGAATGCACCCACTTCATAGTCACCACTGTGAACGTCGATGACCACCAGCTCGCCCCAGTGGTTAGCTTCCATTTCCTCGCGGATGCTCTCGTAGATTTTCTGGCCGGCGGCGGCAGCTTCCTCGCCGGTGAATTCGGTTGTTTCCTTGTCGCCGTATTTCATAGTGTTCCCCCTTGCATCAGCAAGTCTTCCTGGACCACCAGCCGCTGGTCCACCGGGTCAACCGCCAAGCCCATATCCTCCAGCGTGGTCGCTCCCATCAGGTACACCCCTTCCGACCCGAAAGACACGCGGGCCACTGCGTTGCGGCCTGCTGCGGAGAACCTTGCCCAGGCAGTTTGCAACTCCATTCTGCTGCCGTCGGCAATCCTGGATATTCTGGTTTCAACCGGCTCAATCCCCAGCTCGCGCAATATGCTGGCTGGAATCATCGAGTGCGTGGCTCCGGTATCGACCAATGCCGAAACCGTAGCGCCGGCGCCGGTGAAAATGTTGCCCACCCACAAATCAACGCTGAAAGTACCCATGCTCTGCGTCCTTGCGTCTCCGCGCCTTTGCGTTCCCTAATAAACCTTGTATTCCTCCAGCACCGCCGCGTCCAGGTGCAGGCCCATGCCCGGCTCGGTGGGGGCGATTATCTCCCCGTTGTCCCACTGGGGCAGAACGCTGTTGAGCTGGTAGTACACCGGGTCGCGTTCCTCCTCGAACACCTCTACGAAGAGGCCGTGGGCGTGGGCCGGGAGCAGTTGCACCGCCAGCTGCGGCTCCTCGTGGTGGGCCATCTTGATGCCGCGCATCTGGGCTGCGCCGGCCACCCGCCGCCATTCCGATATGCCCCCGCAGATGGCCGCGTCGATGTTGAGGATGTCCACCGCCTCGGTGTCCATCAGGCGTTGCCCGCCCCAGGAGCTGCTCTCGCCCTGGCCGGCGGCCACCGGGATGCCCGTGCGCAGCCGCACCTGCCGCATATCGTTGTCGGCGTCCTGCCAGCGGCAGGATTCCTCCAGCCAGGCCAGGCCCATCTCCTTCGCCGGCCCGGCGAACTCCAAAGCCTCATCCAGCGTCCACGCCTGGTTGGCGTCGCACACGATTATGAAGTCGTCACCCAGGGTGTCGCGGATGGCCCGCACCCGCAGCAGGTCGTCGGCTACCGCGACGCCGCCCACCTTCAGCTTCACGCCGCCGATACCCCGCTCGCGCTGGTGCAGCAGGTCCTCCACCATGTAAGCCGTATCCCGGCCCTGCACGTAATATGCGAACCGCACCACCGGGGCGCGGTCGGCGTATCCGCCCAACAGCGTTCGCACCGGAACGCCCAGGGCCTTGCCGGTAATGTCCCACAGCGCGATGTCGATAGCGGCGATGGCCCGCATCGCAACGGCCTTGTTGCCGATGTGCGGCGTCAGCGCAAACATCTTCTGCCAGCACCGCTCGATGGCCATGGGATCTTCGCCGTTCACCGCCTCGGCCATGGGCCCAACCACCAGGTCTTTCAGCAGTTCATAACCCGTGCGCTCGTCGCCGGAGTAGATTTCGCTGACCAGTCCCTCGTCGGTATGCACCCTGACGACGATGGTGCAACGGGATTCAATCTGGTAAACGCTGCCGCTGAAACGGGTGCTCAGGGGAATGCGAACGATGTCCGCTTCCACGTTGGTAATACGCATGGTCGCGCCGCCTCCAATCCATCCAAACTGCCCCGATTATACCTGCCGGCAAAAGCGGCAGGCGGCGCAGGCAACGTAGCAAAGACGAGAGGTAGCGCGTCGTTTTTGGTGACTGATTCGGGTGCCGGTTTGCGTGGGGTGTGTAGGGGCGAATAATCATTCGCCCCTACCAATCGGATCCACCCAATTTCCGCGTTACGTTGCCGGTACACCCACCGCCGGATAGTCGAAATAGGTGGCCGTTATCAGGTTGTGCAACTCCAGGCAGAATGCTGCCACCAGTTCCAGCACACTCTCGCGGTTGTCGCTGTCCGGCCATTCGTAATGTAGCATCGCGCTGGCCCGGCCGGCCAGCCGTCGCATCGCCGCGCTGGCGTCCGCGTCCTGCCCGGCGCCGAGTACTGCGAGCTCTGCGGTCACGGCATCCAGGGCGTGGCACACTGAGTGCGGTAGGAGGGGGTCGGTAACGAGCAAATTCAGAACCTGCTCCGGGATCACTTCAACTCTGTACGCGCGTTGGTAAGCCTCGAAGGCGTGGTACACCCGCAGCAGGGAGGCCCAATCCGACTCGAAGCGTTGTTCGTCCGGACCGTCCATCTCCAGTTGGGTCAGCAACAGGCCGCCCATCTGTTGCGCTCGCTCGATGTTCCTGCCCAGCCGCATGAAATGCCAGCCTTCGTCCCGGTACATCGTCGTCGCCGCCACCCCCATGAAGGTGTCTATGTCTTCCGAGACCGAGGCATAGAAACTCTCCGGCGAGTTGGTCCAAATATCCAGAAGCCTGATCTGTTGGACACGCAGGTAGGCCAGGTTCAACGCCCGCCACATCTCGCCGCTGATGCAGTGGCGCATCTGGCGGGCGTTTTCTCGCCCGGCGGCAAAACAGCTCCATAGCGACACCGGATTCACCCGCTCGAAGGTCAGGTCGTCGGCCAGGGTGTATGAATCCGCCAGGGTGAATTCTTCCGCGCCGGCGAAGTTTCCGCTGAGCTCGAAGGTCAGGCCGGCCGCCGGCGGCTGCCGGTCCAGGCTGCGGTAGATGCGGTTCCACCCGGCGTAGATCTCCTCAACGGGTCGGTCAACCAGCGCCTCCGTTTGCAGTTGCAGCAGACGGCACAGGTGGTCCGTCCGCTCCAGGTAGCGGCCCATCCAGTACAATCCCTGCGCGCTGCGGGCCAGCATCGGCGTCAGTCCTCCAGCACCCACACGTCCTTGCCGCCGCCGCCCTGGCTGGAGTTGACCACCAGGCTGCCCCGGCGCAACGCCACGCGGCAGAAGGCTCCGGGAACGATGCGCGTGGTCTGGCCGGTCAGTATGAACGGCCTCAGGTCAACGTGGCGCGGCTCGAACTTGCCGTCAATCAGGCAGGGAGCGCGGGATAGCGCCAGCGTGGGCTGGGCGATGAAGTCTTTGGGGTCCGCGCGCACGGCTTTGGCGTATTCCTCCCGCTCCGCCGGCGTGGCGTGGGGGCCAACCAGCATCCCGTAACCGCCTGATTCGCCAACCCGCTTCACCACCAGCTTGTCCAGGTTGTCCAGAGTGTATTCCAGTTCTTCCGGGCGCCGGCACAGGTAGGTCTCGACGTTCTGCAACAGTGGTTCTTCGCTGAGGTAGTAGCGGATTAGGTCGGGCACATAGGCGTACACGCCCTTGTCGTCGGCCACCCCAGTTCCCGGCGCGTTGGCCAGCGCGACGTTGCCCCGTAGATAGGCGTCCAGCAAGCCGGGGACGCCCAGCACCGAGTCGGAGCGGAATGCCAGCGGGTCGATGAAGTCATCGTCAACCCGCCGGTAGATCACGTCGATCCGTTCCAGGCCGGTGGTGGTGTGCATGTACACGTAGCCGTCCTGCACCAGCAGGTCGCGGCCCTCCACCAGCTCCGCGCCGATTTCCCCCGCCAGGAACATATGCTCGTAAAACGCCGAGTTATAAACGCCCGGAGTCAGCAGCGCAATCCGCGGGTTGGGTCGGTCGCCCGGCGCCAGTTCCCGCAGAGTTTCGCCCAGCAACTGACCGTACTGTTCCACTTCCAGGACCTGGGAACTGCGATAGAGACGTCGGAAACTGGCCTTTACCGCCTTGCGGTTGGCCACCATGTACGACACGCCCGACGGCACGCGCAGGTTGTCCTCCAGGACCCGGTAGCCGTCGTTGGTGCGGACCAGGTCGGTGCCGCAGATTGCCACCCACGTTCCCTCCGGCGGGGTGAAGCCTTTCATCTGGGCGCGGTATTGCGGGCACTCGTACACCATATCCGGCGGTATCACGCCGTCAGCAATAGCGCGTCCGCCTCCGGCGGATCCATACACATCCTGGATAAACCGGTTCAACGCCCGGATCCGTTGCGTCAGGCCGGCTTCCAGCTGCCGCCATTCCCGTTCCGCCAGCAGACGTGGCACGCAGTCAATGGGGATGATCCGTTCGGTGGCTTCCTCGTCGCCGTACACCGTGAACGTGATGCCCTCGTTGGAGAACGACCGGGTCACCCGCTCCTGGATGGCGGCCAGTTCTTCGGCGGACAGCGCATCGAGGGTTCGGCGCAGGGCGGCCCAGCCGTCCCGCGTTCGTCCGTCGGCGAGAAACATCTCGTCAAAGACGTTGGCATCCAGTTCGTAGTCCCGAAAACGGTCTTCAACATTCGCTTGCATTTCACACAGCCGGCAGTCCAAAGTCCTGTATCGCCAGGTCCGACAGGTATTCGCCGATGGCCAGCGAGGAGGTCGCCCCCGGCGACGGCGCGTTGAGCACGTGGAGCGCGTGCTGGCCCCGCAGGATGTGAAAGTCGTCCAGTATGGCCCCCGACTTAGACACCGCCTGGGCGCGGACGCCGCTGCCGCCCGGTTCCAGGTCCTCCGGGCGTATCTCCGGTATCAGCTTCTTGAGGTCGTTGACGAACACCGACTTGCGGTAGGAGCGGTTCATCTCCTGCATACCGGTCTTCCAGTGCTTCGCCGTCATCTTCCAGAAGCCGGGGAAGGTCAGCGCGCCGGCCGTTTCGCCCAGATTGATGTTGCTCTTCTGATAGCCTTCCCGCGCCCACGCCAGCACCGCGTTGGGGCCGGCCTCAACGTAGCCGTGGATGTTCCGGGTGTAATGCACCCCCAGGAACGGGAAGCGTGGGTCGGGCACCGGATAGATCAGTCCCTTCACCAGGCCCTCGCTGGACTCGGCCAGCTTGTAGTACTCGCCGCGGAAGGGGATGATGCGCACGTCGGTCTGCTCGCCCATCATGGCGGCGAGGCGGTCGGCGTAAAGGCCGCCGCAGTTGACCACGTGCCTGGCCTGCAACGCGCCCCGCTGGGTTTCCAGCGCGGTGCCGGTGGCGGTCTGGCGCGCGCCGGTCACCGCCGCGCCGGTGAAGATATCGCCGCCGGCGGATTGGAACTTGCCGGCATAGGCGTTGGCGACGCGCACGTAATCGACAATGCCGGTGTGGGGCGCCCACAAGGCCCGCACTCCGTAGGTGTGCGGCTCAATCTCCGCCAACCGTTCCGGTCCCACCATCTCCAGGTCGGGAACGCCGTTGGCCGTGCCGCGCTCATACAGATCATCCAGCCGCCCCAGCTCGCTCTCGTCGGTGGCGACGATCACCTTGCCGCACGGATCGTACTCGATCTCGTTCTCGTCGCAGAACTCAATCAGCCGCTGCTTGCCGCCCACGCAGAACGTGGATTTCCAAGAGCCGGGCCGGTAGTAGATGCCAGAGTGGATCACGCCGCTGTTGTGCCCGGTCTGGTGCTGGGCCAGCTGCTCCTCTTTCTCGATGACCGCGATGCTCAAATCCGGCGAGCGTTCCAGCAACTGCATCGCCGTGGACAGCCCGATGATGCCGCCGCCCACGATAGCCACGTCGTACTGCCGCGTTTCCACCGAAGTGGAGCCGTTTCCCGGTGCCGACATATCTCTACCTTCCTGCAAATCAGTCAGTTCGCCGGCATCGCCGCCGAATCCTGCTCCCATTCCGGCGCCGTCTCTCGCAAGCGTTCCGGCAGAGCCTCAACCACGATCAGGGCGATGGCGCCTGCTGCGTCGGGATGGGCCAACACTGCATCTGCTGAACTCGGCGATGGTACGTGCTCTCCGCCGGTTGCCTTGCCTTCCAGATGGAGGGCTAGGACTTCGCGAGCCATCTCACCGGCTTTCTCAAAAGTACTGCCGGTGGCGATGCAGCCGGGCAGGTCGGGAAAGCGCACGCCGAAACCGTCGTCGGCTCCTTGGCGTACTAGGGCAGCGTAAGTCCGTTCCGCACTGGTCGTCGGTATGGGCTTTAGCCCGACGCCGGGGTTGGAGGGTTCCTCCGGCGTCTCATATAACGTCAGCCGTTCCTCCTCGGTAAGAGGATGGCCATATATCTCGTGGTATTCTTCCGAGGCCAAAAAAGCTTCAAGCTCGGCCTGCGCCTCTTCCTCGGTACGTTCGGGCAGAGCTTCTACTACGATCAGGGCGGTGGCATAAGAAGCGTCTTCGTAGGCCAACGCTTCATCGGCAGAGCATGGCGACGGGATGTACTCCCCACCGGCGGCCATTCCCTCTAGGTGCAGGGCCAGAGCCTCCCGCGCCATCTCGCGCGCTTCCTCAAATGTAGTCCCCGCTGTGATGCAGCCGGGCAGGTCGGGAAAGAATACCCCATAATCACTGGTTGCATCCTTCTCAACCAGAGCGATGTAAGTTCGTTCCATGGTAGTCTCCCCTACCGTCGCAACCTGACGCCGGATTGCTTCTCGATGCTGATTATCGTTCCTATTTTGAGGTCTTTTTGCGGGTGCTGCACCGTCGTAGTCCTCGGCTTTGTAGGATGCTTCATCTGATGATGTGAGCCAGCGATTCGATCAACATACCAACCGTCATCTTGCAGCCTCCGCAAAACCTCCCTGCTGTCCATGCCGGCATTATACACGGAGGTTGAGAGGCAGTTGTCATGTGGATAAAGCTAGATCTGCGTCATCTCCCGACGCTTCCTGCCGCTGCCACCAGGGCGGCGCCGGATAATCCTCCCGCCGTCCGGTGTCGCCGTACTGGATGTAGAAATCGCGGCGGTCGTGATAAAGCTGCGCCCGGTTCAGCACCACCTCCCGGTCGTCATCCTCGTCGTCCAGGACGCCCTTGATGGTGTCGGCATCCGCCATAAACCAGTACTTGTAATCACCGACAAACAGGTAAACAGTCGGCCGCCGGAAGAAATACCCGTTGAAAGCCTCCCCGTCGAGCATCCGCTGGCACACCGCCTGCATCAGCCCCCGCTCGCCGTCCTTCTACAGCAACACGTACTCGTGTGGCCAGGTATCGCGGTAGGTTACGGCCTCACGCCAGGGAGCGGCGGCGATTAGTTCGGTGAGTTTCATTCGGTCGCCTCCGGGTCATGGTCAGGCGTTTCGGCATCGTCATCGGAAATTTCCGCGGGCCGCGCTTCAGTCATTATCCGCTCTAGGTGAGGCTGGATGACTTCCTTGAGCCTGAGCAGATTGCTGGCCATCCACTCTCTGGTTTCCTCGTGCTGTTCTTCGGTATCGTCCAGCGATGCTTTCGTTTTCAGGGCGATCCAGTGCTGCCCATCGTGCCACTCAATAGTTGCATCTCTCAACTCACGATCAATTTCCGCACGCTGTTTGTGCAACGCATCATAGACAGTTTGAGCATCTTCGCCGAAAGCTCCAAAGTACGCCCGCGCTTCACCTACATCTTCGAGTCCCAGCGAGTAGATATGAGGCGGATGCCCCGTCTGAAATGCCTCCACCTGCCTCGCCATCCTCCTCTGCTTACCGGAGGCAAACCGGCTCTCCGCAATTGCTCAACCACAGGTCGGTAAAAATTGGCGTATGCCGTATTCGCGCTGACGGGTCCATCACCAACACGCCGGGATGCTGAAGAAGGCTTTGCCACGCATCGCCAATCAGTCGCCCTGGAATCGCCAATACGCCAAACGGTCAGTTTCACGCCGTAGGCTTCAATGCCTTTTTCTTCATTGAGCCAGTCAAGCATTCGTCGGTGCCATTTTGAGAACCCGCTTGCCACCCAAATCAGAACACGAGCTTCACGGCTTGCCGCGTAACCTATCAACCTTGCAAAATGATCATCGTCTGATCTTTCCAGTTGGTTCTCAATGATCACCTTTGCGTCGTTCTCTTTGTCTTTTGCCAAGATATCTACGCGTCCGGCGTCCCGAAGGATCGATTCAATTTCAATCAACTCCAAGTCCATGCCCACAACTTCGCTCAGCAGATGCAAGTTCTCTGCCAGCCAAGGCGTAAAGTTCCTCTCTTCATGCGCCCAAACCTTCCGTAGCGGCTCTTGCTCCAGTTTCCCAAGTTCCGGTATCGTCATTTTGCAATCTCCTTCTTGGGTCAAGCTAGCAGCGCATCCAGCACCCGCTGGCATTGGCGGAAGCTGTTTCTAACCAAGTGGTCAGCGAGGTGGACGCGGTAGAAGTACCGATGCAACGCCTCGCCATTACCGAAAAGCCGCCCCAAGTTCGCGCTTGGAATATGCGAGTCTAATACCGGCACCACCCGTTTTATCTCAAAGTGCGAATTCAGACTTGCTGACGTGTACCGCGGCGCGATGTGTTTGATGGCGTGTACTACGGCTCCCCACATCATTTCGGCGGCGGTCAGAAGGTCGTTTCGCCCAAGCTCCTGTTCTGCTTTGCGTCGGCAGCGCAGAGAAAGCGCATAGTGGTCGGGCGGGCTCATTCTGTCGTCGCCAGCAGGTCGATTATGAACGAGTGTATCACCGGCGTATAGAACGCCACGTCATCCAAGTCCAACAGGTCCCCATCACTGTTGGCCTGAAATTCCAGGGTGATTAGGTAGCCTCCCATGAGTCCGTGGCCGGGGTCGATCTGCTCGTCCAATCTGTCGATGAACGGTTCCACATCCTCGTATTCGGAGGACGCCAGCTTGTGCCCATGCGCCAGCGCAGCCTGCCGGATTGCCGCCTCGGTAGCCTTCCATAGGAACGTTGACGCCTCGCCATGCTTGCCCCGCAGCAGGCTCAGGTCGGCGCGGTCCAGCAGCGACTGGATGTTTTCGGGGATGATGCTTTTGGCGGTCATGGTTATCTAATCCTCCGGCGCGGCCACCGCAATGACGGCAACGCCGGCCCGCGTCGCCCGCTCCCGTTCCGCGTCCGGGATTTCGCCGCCCACCACGATGGCATTGCATTGGGCGCCGGTTGCCGTTGCCAAAGTCCGGGCGCGGCGGGCGGCGCGATTCACGTCGGTGTTGCTTACCGTGACACCGATTTCAATGACTGCGTAGGCGTTTTGCCCCGCCGCGTTCCGGCCGGCCAGGATGATGTCGGAAGCCAGCAGGTCTTCGTATTCATCATCGGTGATAGTGTCAGCATCGCTCAATAAAGTCAGGAACGCGGCGTCCGTTTCGTCCCAATCGGTATGCAACACTTGTGCCTGCGACAATCCGATGGTGCGGCTGGGCCGGCGGCGGATTATCCTGGCAACCCGGCGTTCGTAGCGAGTTCCGGCGATGTTGCCCACCCGACTGTTGGTTTCGTTGAGGGTTCTTGACATGGCGTCAGTGCGGTCAACCAGCATTGCCAGCATTTCTTTTATGGCGGAGATTTCGCCGTTGATGCCAGCGATTTCGCCGTTGATGCTAGCGATTTCGCGGTCGGTGTTGGCTTGCGCTTCGGCTTGAGCGTCCAGCCTCTCGGTGTGGTTGTTCAGTATGTCCGTGTGAGTATCCAGCCTCCCGTTAATAGCCCGCAACTCTTGGGCTATGTTGTCGCGGGTTGCGGTCAACTCGGCAACGACGTTTTCCAGGAGCGCGCGCGTGGACTCATCGGACTCGAGCATCCGCTGCTTGATGCGCTCCAAATCTTCCTCATGGCGCGCCAGCGTCGCCTGCATCGCGGCAATTTCGTCGTGGGGTGATTGCATCGTGGACATCAAGCATTTCCTGATCGCGGGGTCAACGGCGTAGGGGCGAATAATCATTCGCCCCTACATTTTACCAACCGCTTTGCAGCGGGATTACCCGCCGTTCTGTTCCCACAGCGCTTCCAGCACCGCGCCGGGGTTCATGGGCAGGTTCTGCATTCGCACGCCGGTGGCATCGTGGATGGCGTTGGCGATGGCGGCCATGGGCGGGACGATGGGAACTTCGCCGACGCCGCGCACGCCGTAGGGATGCCCGGGATTGGGCACTTCCACCACCACGGTGTCGATCATCGGCAGGTCCAGCGCCGTGGGCATCCGGTAGTCCAGGAAGCTGGAGTTCTGCAACTGGGCGTCGTCGTTGAAGTAGTACTCTTCGTTCAGCGCCCAGCCAATGCCCTGGACGGCGCCGCCCTGGATCTGCCCTTCCACGTAGGAAGGATGGATGGCGGTGCCAGCGTCCTGGAGGGCGGTGTAGCGCAGGATGTCCACCTTGCCGGTCTCCTCGTCCACCGCCACGTCGGCGATGTGCAGCGCGTAAGCGCCGCCGACGCCGGTGGGCGACACGTTGGCCCGCCCGACGATGGGGCCGCCGGTGCCGTTGAGCCGGGACGCCAGTTCCCGGAAGGTGAACCGCAGTTCCGGCTCCGACTTGTGCTGGATCACGCCGTTGTCGAATTCCACGTTCTCGGGGTCGATGTCCCAGATGCGGGCGGCGCGGTTGATCATCTGCTGCTTCACGTCCTGGGCCGCCTCATAAGAAGCCCAGCCGGTCTTGAAGGCGACGCCGCTGCCGCCGGTCATGGAAGTCCAGCCGATGGAGTTGGTGTCGCCCACCGCCGGCGCAACGTCCTCGGCAGCGATGCCCAGCACCTCGGCCACGTGCATGGCGGCCACGGCGCGGGTGCCGCCGATGTCCGGCGAACCCTCCACCAGGCTCACGGTGCCGTCGGCCAACACGCTGACGATGGCGCTGGCCGGGCCGGTGCCGTTGAACCAGAAACCGCCGGCGACGCCGCGACCAACCTTTTTGCCCTCGGCCTCCGGCGAACGGTCGATGGGGGAGTTCCAGTGGTCATGTTCCCGCAATGCCTGCACCGTTTCCAGCCAGCCGATGCTGCCGAACTGCGGCCCGGTGACGCGGCGGTCCCCTTGCTTGGCGCCGTTGAGCGTGCGGAAGTCCAGCTTGTCCATCCCGATCCGTTCGCAGATTTCGTCCACCACGGTCTCAACGGCGAAGCACGCCGCCGGCGAGCCGGGGGCGCGGTAGGCCGCCGTCTTGGGGTGGTTCAGCACCACGTCGGCTGCCTCGACCTTCCCGTTGGTGATGTTGTAGCAGGAGAGAGCGCACTGCGCGCCGGGGTTGACTGGCGAACCGGGATACGCGCCGGCTTCGTAGTACAGGGCCACGTCGGCGGCGGTGATCCTGCCGTCGTTGGTGGCGCCCATCTTCACCCTCATGTACCCGCCGGAGGTGGGGCCGGTGCCCTCGAACACCTCGATGCGAGACATCTGGATCTTCACCGGGCGACCCGTCTTGCGGGACAATACCGCCGCCACCGGCTCCAGATAGACCAAAGTCTTGCCGCCGAACCCACCGCCGATCTCCAGCTGGGTCACCAGCACCTTGGACACCGGAATGCCCATGATGGTCGAGGTCTGGTCGCGGACGTTGAAGTGTCCCTGGCTGCTGCACCAGAGATGCAACGTGTCGTCGGCGTTCCACAGGGCGGTGGCCGCGTGGGGTTCAATGTAGCCCTGGTGGACGGCCTTGGTGCGGAACTCGCGCTCGATCACCACGTCGGCGGCGGCGAAGCCGGCCTCAATGTCGCCGATCTCGTAGAAATAGCGGTTGGGCACGTTGCCCACCTTGCCGGCATCGTCTGCTCCCAGCAGCCCGCCGGGCCGGACGTTGGGGTCGTTCACATTGGCCAGGCGCTCGTGAACCAGGGGCGCGTCGTCGCGCATGGCCTCCAGCACGTCGGTTACCGGCTCCAGAACCTCGTAATCAACGTCGATGAGGGCCAGAGCCAGCTCGGCTTCGTGAGGGCTGTCGGCGGCGACGGCGGCGATGGCGTGGCCCTTGTAGAGGGCTTTCTCCGCGGCGAGACAGTTGTTGCTGAGGAACTTGGGGTTGATCATCGCCCCTTCGCCCAGGTCAAGCAACCGTCCGCCCGACTGGGGCAGGTCGGCGGAGGTCACGACGGCATGAACGCCGGGCATGGCCTCGGCCTTGCTGGTGTCGATACCCCTGATGCGGGCGTGAGCGTGGGGACTGCGCAGGATCTTGGCGTGGAGCATCCCCGGCAGGTGAATGTCGGCCCCGTACTGCGCCCGTCCGGTGACCTTGTCGGTCCCGTCGTGGCGTATGGGGCGGCTGCCGATGACGCTGTAGCCTTGAGTAGCGGCGGATTGCTGAGTGGTGGTCATGGGTTCACCTCGCAATGGTAGCGGCGGGCATGGCGTGATGCGTCATATTACCATATGGGCAGCAGACAGTTGCGATCGCTAGTTGATAAATGAGAACGTCAAGGGCGACGGCGAACCGCCCTTGCCGTCACCGCCATGACTTCCTGCATCCCTCATGGGCGTTGGCTCAAATCCAGGGCCACGGCGTAGCGTGGGTCAGCGATTGGCCGGCCCGGGGCCGGCACCTCAAGAAAGGTGATGCTGTCGTAGAAATCGTCTAGGGCGATGAACTTGCCATTTTCCTCCGCCCATTCCCGCATTCGGCGGCTGCAACTGTGTCGCCAGGACAGGATCTCAATGCGCCAGCCTCGCCGATGCATCCGCTCAAGATCGGCGTGGAAACCTACGCCGTCGTCAAATCCAGCTCCGTCTCCAGTGAGCAAGACCACGATACCCGGTGTCCCGTTGTAGTCCACCGTATCGCGGAGCATGGCGGTCTGCAAGGCTTGATCGACACCGATCTCACGGCCATGCAAAGCGCCTCGTTCCTGCAACTGCACCGTGACGCCTTCGTTTTCAATCCTATTCCAAACGTGACGCAATTCCGGAGGCACGGAGCCCACAGCGATAGCTCGCTGAATCTCGCGCCCTCCATGAGCCAGCTCCATGAGGTTGGGGAAATGGATTCGCGCCCGCGAGCGGGCTTCCTCACCTTCCGTATCCGCTGCCACCTGCTGTGCGCTAATAAAAATGTTGGAGTTGTCCCAATAGATGAAAACCTTATCCATCGCGATGTTGCCTTCCGTTCATTGTTTTCTATTCATTCTATCACTCCCCTTTCCAACCAGAGGGGCACCGGCACGTCTCGCGCTTCGTCTTTCGTGGATTCTGATTTCAACCAATTTCCGTTGCCTTATGGAAACCTGCGCTATAATAGGCGCCGCAATCGTGTATATGCTATGTAGTTGAGACGGAGAGACTGGAGGAAGCACCACCCATGAAACCCCTGGACGGCATCAAGGTACTCGACCTGACCCGCGCCCTGGCCGGCCCATTCTGCGCCACGATGCTGGGCGATTACGGCGCCGACGTGATCAAAATCGAGCGGCCCGGCGTGGGCGATGACACCCGCAAATGGGGTCCGCCGTTCATCGGCGAGGAGTCGGCCTACTTCCTCTCGGTCAATCGCAACAAACGCAGCCTGACCCTGAACCTCCGGGACGAGAAGGCGCAGCAGGTCTTCCTGAAGCTCGCCGCCGACGCCGACGTTGTCGTGGAGAACTTCACTCCCGACGTTATGACTAACTTCAACCTGGGCTACCAGGACGTGAAGAACGTCAACCCCGCCATCGTTTATTGCTCCATCTCCGGTTTCGGCGCCACGGGTCCCTATCGCGACCGACCGGCCTACGACCAGATCATGCAGGGCGTCAGCGGCCTGATGAGCATAACCGGCGATCTGGGCGGAGATCCCCAGAAGGTCGGCATCGCCGTGTCCGACATCGGCGCCGGTATGTGGGCCGCCTTCGCCATTATGTCTGCCCTGTATCACCGATCCGCCGGCGGCGGACCGGAAGGGAAAGGCGAAGGGCAATACATCGACCTTTCCATGCTGGACGCCCAGGTGGCGTGGATGACCTACCAGGCCGGTTACTACTTCGCCACCGGAGAGGCCCCGCAGCGGCTGGGCGCAGCCCACCCCACGCTGGTTCCCTACCAGGCTTTCATGGGCAAGGACGGCAAGTATTTCAACGTGGCAGTGGGATCCGACCGCCTCTGGGACCGGT
This sequence comes from Dehalococcoidia bacterium, assembly GCA_034421995.1. Taxonomy (GTDB): domain Bacteria; phylum Chloroflexota; class Dehalococcoidia; order Lucifugimonadales; family UBA3495; genus Bin87. The sequence continues at coordinate 68,658 of DAOUJY010000047.1, forward strand.
TCTGCGAAGGCATCAACCGCATGGACCTCCACGAGCACCCGGACTACTCCAACAACGGCGTCCGTGTGAATAATCGTTCTAAGCTGGTGCCCCTGCTGCAGGAATACTTCCTGAACAAGGACGCCGACGATTGGGTAGCTGACCTGCAGGCCGTCAGCGTGCCCGCCGGCCCCATCAACGACCTGACCGACGTTTTCAACGACCCCCAGGTGCTGCACCGCGATATGCTATTGGAGATGCCGCACCCGACGCTGGGATCGGTCAAGCAGACCGGGCTGCCCATCAAGTTCTCCGAAACTCCCGGCGGGCTGGACAAGCATCCCCCGTTGTTGGGAGAACACAACCGCGAAATCCTGACCGGACTGGGATATTCCGACGCCGAAGTCGAGCAGATGGAGACTTCCGGCGTCATCTAACGCCAGATCACCAGCAGGGTCGGGAGGAAGCCGAGATGGACCTGGGACTGCAAGATACCGTTGCGCTGGTGGTCGATTCGCATCTGGAGATCGCCACCGCCGCCGCCGCCGCGCTGGGCAAAGAGGGGGCGGTTCTGTCGTTGACCGCGCCCGACAGCTACCATATGCGCCAGGTCGAGCTCTCCCTGGCGCGTATGCATATTCCGCAAGACCGTTTTCGAGCCGTCATTGCCGACCTGGGCAAGGAGCAGGACATCCATCGGCTGGTCCGTGAAACCCTGCACCGGCAGGGTCAGGTCGGCGTTCTCATTACCACTATCCAGGAACACGACGCCCCACCGGCCAGCGAACTGGAGGATGAACAGATCGAGCCGGCCCTGGCACGGAATTTCATGTCCGCCGTGCACCTGACGCGGGAAGTGCTTCCCCACATGAAACGGTTCGGCACCGGGCGCATCATCAACCTGGTGCCCTTCTCCGCCATGGAGGTCTCGCCCCAAAATACTCTGTCCTCCTTGAGCCTGGCCCCGGTGCTGGCGTACTTCAAGGGTCTGGCATCCGAGTTGGCCCCGTACAACATCACAGTGAACAACGTGATCTACGCGGGGGTTCATTCGGAGGAGGCCGAAACCGCCATCAGGGAGCAGGCCACCCTGGAACTGGATAATTCGGACGATGAGGCAGAAATCCAGGTTCGTACCCAGGCCAAGCTCCAGGAAATTGCCGCCGCCGCTCCCATGCAGCGCATGGGCAAACCCCACGAAATCGGCGACATAGTGTGCATGGTCGCCTCTGCCCGGGCCTCCTACCTCACCGGCGAAAACATCCTCGTGGACGGCGGCATCCACCACAACTACGCCTGACCATCCGGTCCGGCGGCTCAGGCGCTTCCCCCAGGAGGGCGATCTCATGGCCAATACGACAATGTTGCAGGATGCTCAGGAATTCATGCGCCGGGAAAATCTCCCCGCGTGGTTGATTTACGATTACCTCGGTTGCAACCCGGTGCTGGCCCAGGTCGCCACTCCCTCCGGCCATGTGACCCGGCCCGTTTTCCTGCTGGTGCCGGCCGACGGGTCCCCCCTCCTGTTGACCCATCACGTGGACGCGGGGAAGTTCGCCGATAGTGGCGTTGATACGGTGGTGTACCGCAGCCGGGTCATGCTGGAAAGCGCCCTGCGGGATGCTCTGGCTCAATGTAACCGTGTGGCCATGGAATACTCGCCGCGCAACGGGCTGCCCCGGGTGTCCCGCGTGGACGCCGGCACCGTCGAATTGGTCCGCAGCATGGGGCCGGAGGTGGTGTCATCCGCGGACCTGATGCAATATGCCACGCAGCGCTGGTCGCCGGAGCAGCTGGCCGGCCACCGTCGCGCCGCCGATACCCTGGGCCGCATCGTCAACGAAGCATTTGCCCGCGTCGGCCAGCGCCTCAACCAGCCGGGATCCGGCGGCCCCACCGAATTTGAAATCGCGGAGTTCATCCGCCACCGGTTCCGGGAAGAGGGCCTCACCACCGCCGACGGCCCCATCGTGTCCGCCAACGCCCACTGCTCGGACCCTCATTACGAACCCGCCCCGGAGGGCAGCAGCGTCATCGCCCCCGGCGACTGGCTGCTCATCGACCTGTGGGCGCGGGAGGATACCCCCGGCAGCGTGTACGCCGACATCACCTGGACGGCCTACGTGGGCGACGACCCGCCGGAGCGTCACCGGCAAATATTCGACATCGTCCTCGGCGCCCGGGACGCCGCGCTGTCCTTCCTCCAGGATGCTCATGCCAGCGGCGACGCCGTTCAGGGCTGGCAGGCCGACGACGTGGCCCGCCGCTACATCACCGAGGCCGGCTACGGCGACTACTTCACCCACCGCTTGGGGCACAGCATCTACCACACCGTCCACGGCGAAGGCGTCAACCTGGACAACTTCGAGACCCACGACACCCGCCGGATCATCCCCGGCGTGGGGTTCTCCATCGAGCCGGGCATCTACCTACCCGAGTTCGGCGTCCGCTCCGAGATCGACGCCTACATGAGCGAGGACGGCCCCTACGCCTCGTCCCCGGTCCAGCGGGAAATCGTGCTCATCTAACCATGGCAACCATCGTAAGGGCGGGTTTCAAACCCGCCCCTACACTATCCACGCAACCCACCGTAAGGGCGAATAATTATTCGCCCTTACATCGTTGATGATTATCATGGCTGGGCGATAGCCATCGTCCCCACGAAGTCCAATTCCAGCAGGATGGTGTCCTCCACGCTCACCACGATGGCAACCCGGGGCTTGTCCATCCCGAAGTCATCGAAGGTGAATTCGACGCTGGCCAAGCCGGTGACGGTCCCGTCCCCGGCGAATTCGGCGGCGGCGTCCCAGGTCACTTCCCGCGTCTGATCGCGCACCGTCAAATCCCCGGTGATGGTGAACTCCGCCGGCCCGCTGGCATCGCTGATAGGCGCGGGCAGCCCGTCAAAGGCCCTGGGCACGAACACCACCTCAGGCCAGGTATCCGTCTCCAGGGTGCGGTTCCGCACGTAGCCGTCCCGCCGGTTGCTATCGGTCCGCAGCGTGGCCGCCTGCACCGCGATGCGGCTCTCGTCGGCCACGACGCTACCGTCGGCGTCAAAAACAACCGTGCCCGATACGTCGGTGGTTTCTCCGGTGGCTATCTTGAACCCGGTGCTCGCCAGCACTTCCTCAACCTTGTAGCGGGCGATGGTGCCCCCTCCGAGCGTGAAAACCGTCCCGCTGGCGTTGTCGGAAGCGCCGGGCGGCGTTGCCGTTGGTGGCTCCAGGGTGTCGGTGGGTTCGGGAGCAGCGGTAGCCTCTGCCGGCGCTTGGGCCGGAGGAGCCGGCGTATAGGTGGGCGGAGGCGGGACGAGAGTGTTGGTTGCCGGCGGCGCGGACGTGGCCGCGGGCATTGCTGTTGCCGGGGCGGCCGGTTCGGGCGCTGCCGGCTCCGCAGAGGGTCCGGCGCAGGCCATGGCGGCAACCGCCACGAAAGCAAAAACAGCAATGGTAAATATGGTGTGTCGGTGAAGTACACGCATTGGGAACATTCTCCGTAAGTCGGTCAGGGCAGTATATCAGGCGTTCTTGAATCGTCGATAAGCGTATTGGATTCGTTGCACGTAGGCGCGCCGGCCAGCGATAACCTTGACATATTCAAGCCCGGCAGGTAGCATAAATAGCAGTTAAAAACTGGATACGCTGCTGGAACCCTTATTCAGACAGGCGGAGGGAACGGCCCTGTGAAGCCTGGCAACCTGTCCCGCTCACCCCGCGGGATGAGGTGCTAAATCCGGCGTCCCGCGAACCGGCGCAACGACGCGCCACATCGGCGGTGTGACGAAAGATGAGGGGAGGACTGTGTTGTTGGGCTCTCCCAATATCGGGTGAGCCTTCCTTTTTTGCCCCAACTCAACCCGGAATAGCCGCCCCCCGCGTCTGTAAGCAGCGTCAACCGTCCGCTCCGGCGGGCCTCCAAAGTTGCGGCTTGTTTATGACCGAAATTCGTCCAATCAACTGGACCGGCGCCCGGCTGGAGTTGCTTGACCAGACGCTCCTGCCCCACGAGCACACCACCGTCAGCATCACTGACTATCGCGTTGCCGCCGCCGCCATCACCGATATGCGGGTTCGCGGCGCGCCGGCCATCGGCGTCACCGCTGCTTACGCCATGGTGCTGGCCGCCGCCGAACTGCAATCCCGGGAGCGGGACCACTTCATCGGCGCGTTGCGCCAGGCCGGGATGCACATCGCTGCCGCCCGCCCCACCGCCGTCAACCTGGGCTGGGCCGTGCGGCGCATGATGCGCGTCGCCGAGGCGGAACCCGACCCCGGCAGCATCCTGCCCCGCCTGGAGGCCGAAGCCCGGCGCATCCAGGAAGAGGACGAGGCCATCAACCGCCGCATCGGCGAGCACGGCCGCGCCCTGATGCCGCCCGATGGCCAGGGCGTGCTGACCCACTGCAACACCGGCGCGCTGGCCACGTCGGCCTTCGGCACCGCCCTGGGCGTTATTCGCGCCGGCTGGGAGGCCGGGGGACGGTTCAACGTCTTTAACACCGAGACGCGGCCCTGGCTGCAGGGCGCGCGATTGACGTCCTGGGAATTCCAGCAGTTGGGCATACCGGCCACCCTCATCGCCGACTCCGCCGCCGGCGTGCTGATGCGCCAGGGCGCGGTGTCCTGCGTCATCACCGGCGCGGACCGCGTCGCCGCCAACGGGGACACCGCCAACAAGATCGGCACCTACACCCTGGCCGTGCTGGCCCACGAGAACGGCATACCATTCTACATCGCCGCGCCCACCAGCACCGTTGACCTGGCCATTGCCCACGGCGACAACATCGCAATAGAAGAGCGTCCCCAGCACGAGGTAACCGGCTACGGCGGCCTGCCGACCGCGCCAGAAGGGACGCCCGCCTACAACCCGGCCTTTGACGTTACGCCCCACCGCTACATCGCCGGCATCATCACCGAAACCATGGTCTGCCGCCCGCCCTACACCGAGTCGCTGCAGCAAGCGGTGGACGCCGCGTAACATCATCAAGCCCAAATCAAAAATCCTGTTCATCTATGTGAATAAATTATGACCATCGACCAACAAACCCGCCGCCGCATCGCCCGAACCGGCCTCACCGCCGGCGACCCGGAGCGGGCCTGCCCCGGCTATACGCTATATGCCCCACTGTCCGGCAACGGCGAGGTGTACCTGCTGGACATCAACGGTCAGGTGGCCCACCAATGGCAGATGCCTTATCCGCCGGGCCTGTACGGCTACCTGCTGCCCAACGGCAACCTGTTCTACGGCGGCAAGGTGCGCGATGACGGCGGTTGGGACATCTTTGAGGCGATGAAGCGGTTCAAGGGCGGCATCATGCTGGAAGCCGACTGGGACGGCAACATCCTCTGGGAACACCGGGACCCGTACCACCACCACGACGCCCGGCGCACCGAAGCCGGCGGCTGCCTGTATATGACGGTAGAACGGATGGACGACGCCCAGGCCGCCCGGATCAAGGGCGGACAGCCCGGCACCGACGCCGGCGGGATGTGGGCCGACGTCCTGGTGGAAGTGGACGCTAGCGGCAACCGCATCTGGGAGTGGCACGCCGCCGAGCATCTGGACGAGAACGCCCACGTCATCACCTTCAATGACCTGCGCGACGAGTGGAGCCACGGCAACACCGTTGTTCCTTTGCCCGATAACCGAGTGATGTTCAGCTTCCGCAACATCTCCACCGTCGGCATCATCGACAAGGCCAGCGGCGAAATCGCATGGCAAATCAGCGACGACGTCCTGGCCCAGCAGCACGACCCCTCGTTGCTGGACAACGGCAACATCCTGATTTACGACAACGGCTCTCACAGCCGCCACAACCCCCTGCCGGCCTCCCGCGTCATCGAGGTTGACCCGTCCACCAACGCAATCGTCTGGGAGTACCGGGACAACCCGCCCTTCAATTTCTTCAGCGCCTACATCTCCGGCGCGCGTCGCCTGCCCAACGGCAACACGCTGATCACCGAGGGCCAGCCCGGGCGCATCTTCCAGGTAACCCCGGACGGAGAGGTGGTTTGGGAGTACATCAACCCCCACTTCGCGCCCAACGAGCAGGGTTACTTGGTCAACAGCGTCTTCCGCTCCACCCACTACCTGCCGGAGCAGATTCCGTCGAGGTGAAGAATGGCTGCGCAGAACAATAATCCGTCGTCAGAAGGGGATTTTGGCAGCGCCATTCCACAGCCGGGATATGGATGTCACATTGCTCTGGCGCGCATCGCCCTGCTAACCGTGCTCAGTTTCGGATTTTATGCTCTATATTGGACGTATGTTACTTGGAAACAATACCGGGACCATACCGGTGAAACTGCCTATCCAGTGTGGCACGCATTGGCTCAATTCGTACCGATATATGGATGGTTCCGATTCTACGCCCACGTCATAGCCTACAAAGATCTGATCGAAAAACAGGGGATGCGCAATAGCCTGCGGATAATGCCGATAATGGGTATCGTTGTATGGGTCACACTGCTGGGGATGGTTGAAGGAGCCAACTTATTTGGGTCGGTTATGGTCGCCTTGATCAGGATCATCATGGCCATAGTCGTCCTCTGCTGGATACAGTTCAACGTGAATCGTTACTGGAAGAGGTTGGAAAGCGCGGAACTCTGGTACGGAAATGACTATGTATTGTCGCGACACGCTCGGATTGGCAAGGGAGAAATTCTGATTGCGACAATTGGCGCGATTTGGTGGGCCCTCATTATCTTGGCTTACCTGAACCTGTTCCCAGAATACATTGCACCAAGGAATCCCGACTAAGGAAACTGTCCATGCCAAATCATCCCCAAGCCGAAATCGCCATCATCGGCGGCAGCGGCCTCTACGAAATACAGGGCTTTGCAGAAACTGCCGTGGCGGATATTGACACCCCCTACGGCAAGCCCAGCGACGTCATCACCGTGGGCGAGCTGCTGGGAGTGCCGGTAGCCTTCCTGCCCCGCCACGGCCGGGGGCACCGCGTGAACCCGACGGAGCTGCCCTTCCGGGCCAACATCTACGCGCTGAAGACCCTCGGGGTGAAGCAAATCGTGTCGGTGAGCGCGGTGGGAAGCCTGCAAGCGGACTACGAGCCGCAGCACATGGTGGTGCCCGACCAACTCATCGACCGGACGCGGCGGCGCGACAGCACGTTCTTCGAGGACGGCGTGGTGGCGCACATCTCCTTCGCCGACCCCTTCTGCCCGGAGATGAGCGCCGTGCTCGTTGACGGCGCGACGGGACAGGGCATCCCCACGCACCAGGGTGGCACGCTGGTGGTGATGGAAGGGCCGGCCTTCTCCACCCGCGCCGAGTCGAACATGTACCGTGCCTGGGGCGGCGACATCATCGGCATGACCACGCTGCCCGAGGCCAAGCTGGCCCGGGAGGCCGAGATCTGCTACGCGGTCATGGCGTGGGTCACCGACTACGACTGCTGGCATCCCGACCACGACGACGTGACCGTGGAGATGGTGGTGGAGAACCTGGTGGCCAACGTCGCCAACAGCCGGATCATCCTGCGCCACATCATGCCCGAGCTGGCCGCGCTGGGTCCGTGCGACTGCCAGACGGCGCTGACCAACGCCATCATCACTGACCGCAAACGAATTTCCGAAGCGGCCTACCGCCGGCTGCACCCCATCGCCGGCTCCCACCTTGACCCGATGCCAAATTGACACAAGGGATGCGTCATGCCTAGACAGCGGACAGACAAAGTCGGACGAGCTGGTGAGCACTACGTTGCTGCCGAGCTTAATCGTCGTGGAGCGTACGCTTCACCCTTTTCGGGCAATGTTCCTGGTATAGATATCGTCGCCACCGATGATGACATGAAGCGCATGGCGTACATCCAGGTAAAAACCAAGCGTGGCCACGGCAACTGGCATATGAATCTCGGGCACGGATGGGCGAAAATTACGCTTTCCGGGTGCCCTGGCAACGGCAACTGTCCGAAAACCTGTACTCCCTATCTGGACGAACCTATTCCGGGAAAACCTGACCATTTTTGGATTTTCGTCACCTTGAGCCAAGACGGCGGGCAACGGTATTACGTTGTCCCCGATGACCGAGTCCGTCATGACGTGCGAGAACGCCATTCGGCCTATTTGAAGGAACGTGGAGGCCAGCGGCCCGGTAAGAAGCATGATTCATTGCACCACAGTTTGACAGACAAAGACCTCCAGGACTGGGAGGATAAATGGGAAGTCCTTGGTCTTTGGCCCTTATTCGAGGCGTGAGACACAATGATTGAGTTCTCGCAGTCTTTAGTGGGACTATGCTCTTCGTAGGTTTCGATCGCACTTCTTTATTGACCAACTACGGATTTCCAGTGCAATCACCCCAATCATCTTGAGTATCTATGCTGAAGAGAAGGCAAGGAGGTAACCAAATGCCACGCCAAAACCCCGGAGAACCCTACTACCGGGTCGATTCCCCGGAAGCTCTGCAAATTCTGCAAGCCGATCCGGAAAATACGGTGGTGGTGGACGTGCGCCGCGATGACGAATGGGTCACCGGACACGCCACCGGCGCCATCCATATCAACGTTGACGACCTGGCCGGACGCATGGACGAGGTGCCCGAGGACAAGAAACTCCTCTTCATCTGCGCCGCCGGCGTCCGCAGCGGACTGGCCTGCGAACTGGCCGCCGCCATGGGCTACGACTCCGAGATGCTCTACAACGTTGACGACGGCACTCCGTCCTGGATCGCCGCCGGCAACCCCACGTCCTACGGCGACGATCCGTAACTGACCAGGCGCCCGCAAGACTTCAACGCAGCCGTCTTCAACGGTACAGGCAACCGGAGCTCTTTCATCGAGCGCTTGCTGGAAGTCCTTGCCGTCTCCCGAATGGCGCATTAGAAACCACACCAATGAGAGGTACAACGATTTGACTGTTCAGAAAACCAAAGGCGACGTGAAAGACCTTTCCCTGGCCGGGGCCGGCGTTGACCGCATCCGCTGGGCCGGGCGGGAGATGCCCGTCGTCAATTCCATCACGGAACGCTTCAGCCGCGAGCAGCCCCTGGCCGGCGTGCGCATGGCCGCCTGTCTCCATGTAACCACTGAAACCGCCAACCTGGCCATCGCCCTGAAGGCCGGCGGCGCCGACCTGGTGATCTGCGCCAGCAACCCCCTCAGCACCCAGGATGAGACCGCCGCCGCGCTGGTGCAGGAGTACGGAATCCCCACCTACGCCATCAAGGGCGAGGACAACGAGACCTACTACCAGCACATCAACGCCGCCCTGGACCACGCCCCCATGGTGACCATGGACGACGGGGCGGACTTGGTGGGCGTCCTGCACCGCGAGCGCACCGACCTGCTCTCCAACGTCATCGCCGGCACCGAGGAGACCACCACCGGCGTGGTGCGCCTCACCGCCATGGCCGCCGACGGCCAGCTCAAGTATCCCATCATCGCCGTCAACGAGGCCGAGACCAAGCACTTCTTCGACAACCGCTACGGCACCGGCCAGAGCACCCTGGACGGCATCACCCGCGCCACTAACATTCTGTGGGCCGGCCGCCGCGTCGTGGTGGGTGGCTACGGCTGGTGCGGTCGCGGCGTGGCCTCCCGTGCCCGGGGCATGGGCGCCCACGTCATCGTCACCGAGGTCAACCCGGTGCGCGCCCTGGAGGCCGTGATGGACGGTTTCCAGGTTATGCCCGGCGTGGAAGCCGCCAAACAGGGCGAGGTGTTCATCACCGTGTCCGGCGGCTGGCACGTTATCGGCAAAGAACACCTGGAAGTCATGCCCGACGGCGCAATCGTCGCCAACAGCGGCCACTTCAACGTGGAAATCGACATCCCCGCGCTGGAGGCCATGTCGGTCAGCCACCGGGAAGTCCGCCCCTTCGTCGAGGAATACCAGACCACCGACGGCCGGCGGATCTACCTGCTGGGCGAAGGCCGCCTCATTAACCTGGCCGCCGCCGAGGGTCACCCCTCCGCTGTGATGGATATGAGCTTCGCCAACCAGGCCCTCTGCGCGGAATATCTGGTCAAGCAGCACGGCCAGCTCGGCACCGGCGTTCACGTCGTTCCCCGTGAGATCGACGCCGAGGTGGGCCGTCTCAAGCTGGAAACCATGGGCATCCACATCGACACCCTGACGGCGGAACAGACCGCCTACAACGAAAGCTGGGAAGAAGGCACGTAGCCCTCGGCAAACGATTGCGCGTAGGGGCGAATAATCATTCGCCCCTACACACCCCAACCGGGCAACATCAGGAGGAAAATCACCAATGCCAATCCAATTCATGACCTCGCCCAAGTACCTGCTCACTTCCGAGTCGGTTACTGAAGGGCACCCCGACAAGGTGTGCGACCAGATTTCCGACGCCGTACTGGACGCCGCCTTCACCGTTGACCCCATGAGCCGCGTCGCCTGCGAAACCGTCGCCGGCAAGAACCTGGTCATGGTCACCGGCGAAATCACCACCCAGGCCGAACTGGACTTCGACGCCATCACCCGCCGGACCCTGCTGGAAATCGGCTACACCGACCTGAAATACGGCATCGACGGCCATTCCTGCGGCATCATCGCCAACGCCAGCCAGCAGTCGCCCGACATCAACGCCGGCGTCAGCACCGCGCTGGAAGCCCGCGCCAACGGCGCCGCCGCTGCCGACGCCCGCCGCGCCACCGGCGCCGGCGACCAGGGCATGATGGTCGGCTTCGCCTGCAACGAGACCGACGGCCTCATGCCCCTCACCGTTGACCTCTCCCACCGCCTGGTGGAACGCCTGGCCGCCGTCCGCAAAGACGGCACGATCCCCTACCTCGGCCCCGACGGCAAGTCCCAAGTCACCGTGGAATACCGCTATGGCAAGCCCCACCGCGTGGATGCCGTCGTGGTCAGCAGCCAGCACGACGACACCGACGACCGCGCCGCTTTCAGAGAAAGGATCCATGGCGACGTTCTCGAGCACGTGATAAAGCCCATCGTTCCCGCCGACCTTCTGGACGAAGACACCAAGATCTTCGTCAACCCCAGCGGCTGGTTCGTCGTCGGCGGTCCCCAGGGCGACACCGGCCTCACCGGCCGGAAGATCCTGGTGGACACCTACGGCGGCATCGCCCGGCACGGCGGCGGCGCTTTCTCCGGCAAGGACCCGACCAAGGTTGACCGCTCCGGCGCTTACGCCGCCCGTTACGTGGCCAAGAACCTGGTCGCCGCCGGTTTCGCCGACCGCCTGGAGGTGCTCGTCTCCTACGCCATCGGCGTGGCTGAACCCACTTCCGTTGCCATCGAGACCTTCGACACCAACCACATCCCCAACGAGCGCATCGAGGAACTGGTCCGCGAGCACTTCGACCTGCGCCCCGGCGCAATCATCGAAGACCTGGACCTGCGCCGTCCCATCTACCGCAAGACCGCCGCCTACGGCCACTTCGGTCGGGCCGACCTCGACCTCCCCTGGGAGCGCACCGACAAGGCCGAAACGCTGAAACAGGCGGCCGGCGCGCTGGCCGCCGCCGGCGACTAACCGCAATCGCATCGCTTGCATTCAGATATGCGCTCCCCGTCTCGCCGATGGGGAGCGCATTTCCATTTACGGGGGATCGTCAGAATCAGGATTTACCGGATTTTAAGATTTTCGGGATTACGTGCCCCAATCCTGTCAATCCGATAATCTTGAAAATCCTGATTCTGACAATCCCCGCAATGCGGCAATCCTGTTTATCCCGCTTATCCTGTGCATCCCGGTAAAATCACTCCAACGCTGGAATCGATAAGCGCAAGCCGGAGTGTAAGCATTGCCTATGGACACGATTGTTCCCCTGCGCCGGTTCGCTTCCTGGCTCATTGACCGGCTGCTGTTCCTGGGCGCCGGCGCCGGCGTTCTGTTTGTCGTCGGGATGCTCGGTTCCCCCGGCCCGGAGCTAATCAGCTTTGACGTGTACAATTTCTTCGCCATACAGATGCCGCTGTCGCTGCTTATCACCTATGTCCTGTGGTTTGCCGTCATCGTCAAGTTCGGACCGCCGGGCCGCCGCCTTACCGGAACCGACGTGCGCCGGCGACGGGGCGGCGAGGCCAGCCTGCGGATGAAATCCACCCGCGCCGTGGCCAAGTTTCTGTTGCACCACACTCTGATCGGTTTCGTTATCGACGCCCTGTTCATCCTGCGGGACCGCGCGGAGCGCCGTTCCGTCTCCGACCGCATCGCCGGCACCGTGATCGCCCGCCGCCGCTGGCGGTGACTCCTAAATAGCATCCCTGGCGCCGGTGCTATAATCGGAGCATGACTGCTCCTATAAAGTTCGGCACCGACGGCTGGCGCGGCATCATCGCCGGCGATTTCACCTTCGCCAACGTGGCCCGCTGCTCCCAGGGGCTGGCCGATTATCTTCGCGCCGAGGGATCGGCGAGCGGCGGGCTGGTGGTGGGCTACGACACCCGGTTCGCCTCCCGCGAGTTTGCCGAAACGGTGGCCTCGGTCATCGCCGGCAACGGCATTGCGGTGCATCTCTGCGCGGAGCCGGCTCCCACCCCCGTCGTCAGCCACCAGGTGGTGCAGCAGGGCGCGGCCGGCGGAGTGGTCATCACCTCCAGCCACAATCCCGCCGCCTGGAGCGGCTTCAAGTTCAAATCGGCCCAGGGCGGCAGCGCCAGCCAGGCCGTTACCGATATGCTGGAGCTCTGTATCGAGTCGGCGCGGCCACCGAGAACCCTGCCTCTGGATGAAGGCCGCGCCGCCGGGCTGATCCATGACATCGACCCGGTGCCGGCTTACCGAGAGTCCATCACCCAACTGGTCAACCTGGATGCCATCCGCGCCGGCGGCTTGAACGTTCTGGTGGACGCCATGCACGGGGCGGGCGCGGGGTACATTCCCGGCCTTCTGAAGGGCGGAACCACCTTCGTCACGGAATTGCGGTCCGAAGTTAACCCGGCGTTTCCCGGCATGGCACAGCCCGAGCCGATTGCCCACAACCTGACCGAGCTTTGCCGTCGCGTTCCGGCGGAGGGAGCGTATGTGGGCCTCGCCCTGGACGGCGACGCCGACCGCATCGGCCTGGTGGACGAGACCGGTCGCTTCGTCAGCACACTTGAGGTTTTTTCCCTGCTGGCCCTGTACCTGCTGGAGCGCGGTGACCGGGGCGCGTTGGTGAAGGGCGTCACCGCGTCGGTTATGCTCAACAAGCTGGCCCAACGCTACAGCGTGGCCATCGCCGAGATGCCGGTGGGCTTCAAGAACATCGGGCCTCGTTTCGTGGCTGACGACGCATTGCTGGGCGGCGAGGAAAGCGGCGGCTACGCTTTTCGCGGCCATATCCCCGAGCGCGACGGCATCCTCAGCGGCCTCTACCTGCTGGAATACATGGCGGTCGCCGGGCTGACCGCATCGGGGATGGTGAAACGGCTGTTTGATGCAGTGGGCGAGCATCATTACCAGCGCCGGGACGTGGCTTTCGACCCGGCAGAACGCGCGGCAATTACGGAGCGGCTGGCAGGTTCCCCGCTATCGGAACTGGGAGGAATGGCCGTGCGCGATATGGACGAAATCGACGGCCGGCGCTGGATGCTCGATGCCGGCTGGGTGGCGGCGCGCTTCTCCGGCACGGAACCCCTGCTCCGCATCTATTGCGAGGCGGACACCGAAGCCAACGTAACCCGCTTGCTGGACGCCATGCAGGCGCATCTGGGGGTTTAGCCAAAACCGAACGCCGCCGACCAACGTATCAGTAAGGAGGAGCGAAAGTGGAGTACGCAACCCCGATCCGTCGGCTCATGGCCCATATCCTGGACGGCATCCTGTTCTTCCTCACCCTCATCATCGGCTATATCATCTGGTGGCTGATCGTAATCGGCAGAGGCCAAACGCCCGGCAAGCAACTCCTGGGCATCCGGGCCATGCGCCGCGACGGTTCTCCTTCGGGCTGGGGAAACACTTTCGTCCGCGAAATCGTCAAGATGGTGGCTCACAGCTTTGTCATCGGTTTCTTCGCCGACATTATCCTGCTGCTGATGGATGAGGAAGAGCATCGCTCCCTGGCCGACCGGGTTGCGAATACCGTGGTGGTGCGCAACCAACCCGGCGCGATATAGCCTTGCCGTCACGCAAGGAGAAGCGAATATGCTTACGGACATACAGCAGCGGCAAATCACTGACTTTTGCCGCAAGCATCACATCATCAAATTCTGGCTGGTGGACGAGGCTTTCGACGCGCCGCTGCCCGACCAACTGGAAACCGGGAATACGCCCACGGCAATCGTCACATTCCGGCCCGGCAAAGTTCCTGACTTCTTCCGTTTCCTGGACATGGAAGAGGAACTCAGGAAAACTACCGGACCAGGAACCAGCCTCTATACTTATGATGGAATGAACCAACGGGAAATGGCTTTGGCCCGAGAAACTGCCGAGTTTCACTATGCCGAGCCTACATCCTGAATCTCAATCGCATTCTGGGCATAGATGACTACGGTGGTGACTAGTATGACTACTCCAGCAGAATCCCCAACCTCCAACGTCTCCCTACTCGACCGCCTGCCTATCAGCCGCAGCATCCTAATCGCCGCCGGCATCGCAGCGGTTGCCTACGCTATTGCCGTCGTCGGCGCGCTGCTGTTACGCAGCAGCGAGGGCATCGACGGTGTCAATCGTTTCGTAGAACTTCTCTCCGGGTCTTCAGGCACCGGGATCAGCAACGTGGGCATCAAACTCGGTTTCGCCTATGCGGTGGGAGCAGCCTCTGCGGTCAATCCCTGCGGTTTCGCCATGCTGCCCGCCTACCTGGGCCTGTACGTCAGCGGCGGCAACCGAGATCAGGACCGACAAAACCCTGTCCTCCTGGTGGCGCGGGCCATTATGGTCGGCCTGACGGTTTCGGTCGGGTTCGTCATCCTCTTCGGTTTGGTGGGACTGATCCTCGGGTTAGGCTCCCAGGCCATCGTGGTGGCGGCGTTGCCCTACGTGGGCCTGGCGATAGGCGTGCTGCTCATCGGGGCCGGCGCATTCATGGCCGGCGGCGGCAAGATTTACACCAGCCTGGCCCAACGGGCGGCGTCACGCATCGGTGACCCAGGGCAGATGAACCTGCCCGGTTATGTGCTGTTTGGCGTGAGCTACGGCCTGGCATCGTTGAGTTGCACCCTGCCGCTGTTCCTGGCCGTGTTGGGAGTTGGCGCCGGCCTCTCGTCCGGGTGGCTGGACACCTTGGGCAAGTTCGTGCTCTACGCCGCCGGCATGGGCAGCGTGATCCTGGCGCTCACGCTCGGGATGGCCGTGGCCCGCTCCGTGATGGTGCGGTGGCTGCGGGCCGTTCTGCCCTACGTGGGCATTGTCGGCGCCTGGCTGATGGTGGTGGCCGGCGTGTACATCATGTTCTACTGGCTGACCATCGGCCGGGACCTGTTCTGAAAAAACAAAGCCCCTCGGCCAGACACCGAGGGGCGTCGCTCGGCCCCGTTACGACGGGATGGTAAAGACGGTTCGCCCGTCAGCGTCGTGGGTATGGTTCGCCAGCCCGACCAATATCCGGTTGGTCTGCTGAATATCAGCCCGCAACTCGTTGATAGCAGCGGTCAGGGCGTCAAACCTGGCGTCATATTTGGCTTCCAAGGTGTCAAACCTGTTTTCCAGGGCGTCAAACCTGTTTTCCAAGGTGTCGAACCTGTTTTCCAAGGTGTCGAACCTGGCGTCGTATTTGGTTTCCAGGGCGTCGACTTTGACGCTTAGCCCGTTGATGCTGGCGTCCTGCGTGTTGACCTGATTGACCAACTTACCCAGTTGGAAAGCGCCTCTGAGCAACACCGCAATCACCGTGACGCCGAGGCTGATTCCAGCTATGATGGCTATGATGACTGGGGGACTCATTGTCGGCCTCCAACTAATAGTGCCGGCGCGGCTTCACCGCTTGGTGTACTGTGGGGCGCGGCGGGCGCGCTTGAGGCCGTACTTCTTGCTTTCCTTGACCCGGGCGTCGCGGGTGATGAAGCCGGCCCGGCGCAGGTTGGCCTTGAGGTTGGGATCGAAGACCACCAGCGCCCGGGATATGCCGTGTCGGATGGCCTCGGCCTGGGCGTTGACACCGCCGCCGGTCACCTGGGCCTGCACCCGGAACCGGCCCACCGTGCCGGAGGTCGCGAAGGGTTCGCGCACGGTGGACTGCCAGGGCAGCCAGTTGAAATACTCTTCCATGGGTTTGTCGTTGACGATGATGGCCGTGCCGTCGTCGGGAAAAAGGCGCACCTTGGCGATGGCCCGCTTGCGTCGTCCCGTTCCATAGAAGTACTGCTGCTGAGGTTCTGCTTGCGCCACCATTGGATACCTGCCTGTCAATATTTGAGTCGTCGTTTCGGCATTTTAATCATCATTCTGGCATTTTAGCCGTCATTCTGGCATTTTAATCGTCATTCCGGCATTTTATCGTCATTCCGGCGAAAGCCGGAATCCAGGAACCGGCCTGGCAAAATTTCAGGATGAAAAAATGCGCGCGATGTTTCCAGCGTGCTTACCCTTCGCTGCCGACCTGCGCCTCGTGGGGATGCTGGTCGCCAGCGTACACGCGCAGCCGCCGCAGCATCTGCCGGCCCTGCTTGTTGGACGGGAGCATCCCCTTGACCGCCAGGCGCACGACCCGCTCGGGCCGCTGCTCCATCATGTCCCGCATCAGGAAGGATTTGAGGTTGCCCACGTATCCGCTGTGTCGGTAGTACATCTTCTGCGTCAACTTTCGGCCCGTGATGCGAACCTTGTCGGCGTTGATGACCACCACGTGGCAGCCGGTGATGACGTGCGGCGTGTAGGTGGGCTGGTCCTTGCCCTGGAGGGCCACGGCGACCTGTCGGGCCAGCCGGCCCAAGCTGATGCCGGTGGCGTCGATGACGCGCCAGCGGTCCGGCACGTCGCCGGCTTTGGCGAAATAAGTGCTGGTTCGTTTCATGTCAGTTGGCAACCTTTAGCAAGTGATCGTGTTCCGGGTAGTGTACCGACTGCAAGCACAGTCCTTTGGCCGGAAGTGTGGGAATCTGGTGTTGTAGTTGGGTGCGTCCGGCCAGGGTTTCCGACATGGCGTGAACGGGAAGTCTGCCTTTGCCTATTTCCACCAGTACCCCGTTGGCTCGCCTGATTTGATGACGCAGGAACCCGTTGGCAGCGCAGTCGATGATGATGACATCCTCATTTTCCGAGCTGCGTTCCACGTTCCAGTCGAACACCTGTCGCACCGCGCTTTGATCGTCCGGGTGTCCGGTGGCGATTGCCCGGAAATCCCTGATGCCCAGAAGGCTCGCGGCGGCCTGTCGCATCGCGGCAAGGTCCAGGGGGACCCTTTCCTGATGGTGCGTGCGGCGCAACAGCGGAGACGGAACCGGCCGGTTGAGGATACTGTATCGATAACGGCGTTTCCTCGCGCTGCGACGGGCATTGAAACCGGGTGGCATATCGCTGGCAACCATAACGCGGATCGCGTCAGGCAAGTAGTGGTTCATCGCGGCGATGATCACGTCCGTCCGGTGTACGCTGCAAGTGACCAAGTCCACCACTTGCCCCAGGGCGTGCGCCCCCGAGTCGGTGCGGCTGGCCCCTCTGATCCTGACGGTCTCGCCGGTGAGTTTGGCGAAGGCTTGTTCCAGCTCGCCCTGTATGGTGGCTGCGCCGGCTTGCCACTGGAAGCCGGCGTACTCGGTGCCTTCGTACGCCACCACCAGGGCGATGCGACGTCCCTTCATTTCGGCAGTGCGCTGGGATGTCATGCGGTAATTCGGGTGATGGCAATTCCTCTCTGGGTTGGGATGAACACTCATCTCGTCATTCCGGCGAAAGAACGGCACCCCGTACTTGATACGGAGCCGGAATCCAGAACGGCTATTTAAACCAGTTCAATAACGGCCATGTATGCGCCGTCGCCCTGCCGCGGACCCAACTTGACGATGCGGGTGTATCCGCCGGGGCGTTCCGCGTAGCGGGGGCCGAGTTCGTCAAAGATCTTGGCGACCACCGCCTTGTTGGGCAACTGGCTCAGGGCAGTGCGGCGGTTGTGGAGCGTACCCTTCTTGCCGTGGGTGATGAGCTTCTCGACCATCACGCGGGTCTCCTTGGCCTTGGCCAGGGTGGTGGTGATGCGCTCATGTCTGATCAGATCCGCCGTCAGGCCACGGAGGAGAGCTTTGCGCTGGTCCTTATACCGGCTGAGTTTGCGGCCGGCGACGCGGTGGGAAGGCATTGCTAGTCTCCGTCTTCATCGTAATCGAGGTCGTAATCATCGTCCGGTTCGGGGTCGAATACCAAGTTGCCGCCGGACTGGCTGAGATAGTCATCCCCGAGATCCCCTTCGGCCGGGCGCGATGCGGCGACGCCCAGCTCGGCCAGCTTGCCCTGGAGTTCCTCCAGCGATTTCTGGCCGAAATTCCGGATATTCAAAAGGTCGTCAGCGCTCAAGTCCAGGACCTGTCCGACCCGGTCCAGCTTGGCGCGCTTCAGGCAGTTGAGCGTGCGGGAAGAGAGGTCCAGACGCTCGATGGGCATGAGGTACACTTCCGATCCCACGGTAAGATTGGTCGTGTCCAGGGGAGCATCGGTGGGACGGCTCAACTGGTTGAACATGAAGAAGTGCTCCACCAGCTTGTCCGAGGCCTCCTGGATGGCCGCCAGGGGGCTGACCGCTCCATCGGTCCACACCTGTAGGATCAGGCGTTCCCAGTCGGTCTGCGCCCCTACCATCATGGGCTGTACCGCATATTCAACCTTGCGAACCGGGTTGTAGATGGCGTCCACTGGCAGCACGCCCACTGGCAAGCCGCTCATGGTGTCGTTCTGCTCGGCTCGCTGGTATCCTTTGCCCGCCTCGACGTTGAATTCGATTGACAGGCTTACGTCCGGGTTGTCCAGCGTGGCCAGGTGCAGCTCCGGGTTGACGATCTGGTAGTCGCTGGCGGTGGAAATATCGCCGGCGCAGACGCGCCCTTCGCCGCTCACGTCTAGGCGCATCTTGCCGGTGCGCTTGGTCAACGCGTGGATGCGGATACGCTTGATGCTCAGGAGGAGGTCCATAACCTCTTCCTTGACGCCGGGGATCACGGTGTATTCGTGGGGAACCCCGTCGATTTTCACCCAGGTCACCGCTGTGCCCTGGATGGAGCTGAGCAGCAGTCGCCGCAGCGGGTTCCCCACCGTGGTGGCGAAACCTCGTTCCAACGGCTCCAGGGCCACGCGGGCGTAGGTATCGTTGTTTTCGATCACCCGGATGGTGGGTGGCGGTATTTCCGGTTCGGGTTCCCGCAAGGGCGGGAGTATCTGAGGATCTAACATTCCGCTGCTTACCTTGAGTAGTACTCGACGATCAGGCGGGAGTTGATAGTCTCGGGCAGTTCATTGTCGGCCGGCAGGGAAATCACGTGGCCGGCCATCTCGGTCAGGTCCAGGGTAATCCAGCTGGGCAGGGTCCGCTTGGGCAAGCCGTCGGTTCGGTCGGCGAAGAATTCCCGGCGCCTGGAGGTTTCGGTCCACGCGATGGTCTGCCCGGGCTTCACCAGGAAAGACGGGATATCCGTCTTGCGCCCGTTGACGGTGAAGTGGCCGTGTTGCACCATCTGGCGGGCCTGCTTGCGCGAGTCGGCAAACCCCAGCAGGTAGATGACGTTGTCCAGCCGCCGCTCCAGCGTGCGGAGCAGGTTGTTGCCGGAGATGCCCGGGGTGTTGAAGGCGTCGTTCATGTACTTGCGAAACTGGCCTTCCATGATGCCGTACATCTGGCGGGCCTTCTGCTTTTCCCGCAGGTGAACGCCGTAATCCGAGACGCGACGCCGGCGGTTGCCTGCGCCTCCCGGCGGGACGTGGCGGCGCTCAATGGCGCAGCGCGGCGAGAAGCAGCGGTCGCCCTTCAGGAAGAGTTTCTCCCCGGCGCGGCGGCACAGGCGGCAAGAAGGTCCGGTATATCTGCCCATGTTTTTCTGTCCGTTGGTGGTGTGAAGGGTTACAAGTTGTCATTTCGAGCGTAGCGAGGAATCTCGTCGCAGCAACGCGCTGTTTGCCAAACTGACGTCACTAACGGAATGGGATTGCCGCGCTGCGCTCGCAATGACATTTTCGTACCGGGTCGGCTGGTTACACCCGCCGGCGTTTCGGTGGCCGCACGCCGTTGTGGGGGATGGGCGTCACGTCCCGGATGCTGTTGACGTTGAGACCGGCGCCCTGGAGCGCCCGGATGGCGGGTTCGCGTCCGGAGCCGGGACCCTTGATGTACACGTCGATGTTGCGCATACCCATGTCCACGCCCCGCCGGGCAACCTGTTCGGCGGCCCGTTGCGCGGCGAAGGCAGTGCCCTTGCGGGAGCCACGGAAGCCGGCGGTGCCGGAACTGCCCGAGGCCACCACGTTGCCGTCCGGGTCGGTCAGGCTGACCAGGGTGTTGTTGAAGGTCGAGTAGATGTAGGCGCGGCCCTGGGGTATGGACCGGCGCTCACGGCGACGGGCACGTGGACGGGGCATTGAACTTCCTCTCTATAGGGTGGTTTCGTCAGAATCGGATTTACGGGATTATCGGATTTTCAGGATGGTGTAATCGTTGCCGAAGCCTTGTGATCCTGTCAATCCTATAATCTTGAAAATCCTGATTCTGACAAACTCCAGCAGCGATTACTTCTTCCCGCCGGTGCGGCGGCCGCGGCCGGCAACGGTGCGCCGGGCGCCCTTGCGGGAGCGGGCGTTGGTCCGGGTGCGCTGGCCGTGCACGGGCAGGTTGCGGCGGTGTCGCAGGCCGCGATAGCTGCCGATGTCGATCAGCCGGCGGATGTTCTCGTTGTTCTCGCGCCGCAGGTCCCCCTCGGTAAGGTAATCCTGGTCAACGATGACGCGGATGCGGTCAACTTCCGTCTCCGAAAGCTCGTTCATCCGCGGCGGCATATCCGTGTCCAGATTGGCCTTGCCGACGATTTCCAAGGCTTTGGCGGGACCAATTCCGTAGATGCTGCGCAGGGCGATGTGTGCGCGCTTGCGGTCGGGTACGTCAACTCCGGCGATACGAACCATGGTGATTGCTCCTGAAATTCTTTCTCGTCAGTCCAACTTCTACTCGTCAGTCCAACTTCTACTCGTCAGTCCAACTTCTACTCGTCAGTCCAACTTCTACTCGTCAGTCCAACTTCTACTCGTCAGTCCAACCTCTACCCGTCAGTCCACCTTTCTACTCGTCAGTCCAACCTCTACCCGTCAGTCCACCTTTCTACTCGTCAGTCCAACCTCTACCCGTCAGTCCACCTTTCTACTCGTCATTCCGGCGAAAGCCGGAATCCAGGGACCGCCAGGTGCCTGATTCCTCGACCGTAGTTTCACATTCCAGCGCTGGATTCCCGCGAAAGCGGGAATGACGGCGGAACAAGAACTCGGCCTAGCCTTGGCGCTGGGCGTGCTTGCTGTTGACGCAGATGATGCGCACCACGCCCTTGCGCCGGATGACCCGGCAACGGTCACAGCGTGGTTTCACGGATGCTGACACTTTCATCGGGTTTCTCCGTAGCCTTCGCTACTTGAAGCGATAGGTGATGCGGCCGCGACTCAGGTCGTAGGGGGACAACTCCACCAGGACCCGGTCGCCGGGCAGCACTCGAATGAAGTGCATCCGGATCTTGCCCGAGATATGGGCCAGCACCTGGTGGTCGTTGGGCAGTTCCACCCGGAACATCCCGTTGGGGAGAGCTTCAGTTACCTGAGCCTCAACCTCTATCGCTTCTTTTTTAGCCATAAATCAGCCCGCTTTAGGCGTGCCATCCCCGGCGGCTGGCGCCGATGGGCACGAGCCTCGTCAGTCGTGTACGGAAAGTATTTTCGGCCCATCTTTGGTGATGGCCAGGGTATGCTCAAAGTGGGCGGAAAGCGCGCGGTCAGCGGTCACCACCGTCCAGTCGTCGTCCAGGATTTCGGTGGCCTCGGTGCCCAGGTTCAGCATCGGTTCGATGCAGATGCACATGCCGGGCCGGAGCAGAACACCCTTGCCCGGTTCGCCGTAGTTGGGAACCTGGGGGTCTTCGTGCAGGTGCCGGCCCACGCCGTGGCCGACAAACTGGCGCACCACGCCGTACCCCCGCGGGGCGGCGTACCCTTCCACCGCCGCGCCGATGTCCCCGACGCGGTTGCCCGGCTGGGCAGCGGCGATGCCGGCGTACAGGCTCGCCCTGGTGTCGTCCATCAACTGCTGGGCCTCTTCACTGATCTCACCCACCGCCACCGAGATGGCGGCGTCGCCGATGAAGCCGTCGATGATGGCGCCCACGTCCATCTTGATGATGTCGCCCTCTTTGAGGACACGCTTGCCGGGGATGCCGTGGACGATCTCCTCGTTCACCGAAGCACAGATGGTCCCAGGGAAGCCCTGGTAGCCGAGGAAGGCGGGCACCGCGCCCATGCTGCGGATGTTCTTCTCCGCGATCCGGTTGAGCTCGCCGGTGGTTATGCCAGGCTCAACTGACTCCCGGAGCAGGGCAAGGGTAGCGCCGACGATGCCGCCGGCCCTTTCCATCGCCTCCATCTCACGACGGGACTTGATGGTTACCCCCCCAGTGTAGGCTGAGGGGGAGTTGGAGGCTGTTTTTCGCTTGGAACTGTTTCCCACCATTGCTATTGTACCTCACTTCCCTCCGGATTGCCACTTTGCTTTGACGCTTCACGTAACTGTTCAGGCTTGTGCTGCCGTCGCAACGCCAAATTCGTCATACCGGCGAAAGCCGGTATCCAGAAATCTTTGCCCTGTTCATGTTGACTGATGCGCGGCGTTTCTGGATTCCTGCTGGCGCAGGAATGACGAGTTCCTGACTGCTGTTCCCGTCAAATCTGAACGGTTGCCTTATTCGTCGCCTGTCTCCAGTGTCTGCAACACCGAAGCGTTGACGGCTTCCACGGAGCCTTCCCCGGCGACGTCAGCCAACAGGCCCCGTTCCCGGTAGAAGTCCAGCACCGGCGCCGTCTCCTGGTGATACACCGTAAGACGGTTGGCCACCGCTTCCGGCGTGTCGTCGTCCCGCTGGTAGATGTCGCCTCCGTCGGAGCAGTACTCGCATCGTTTCGGCGGCGCGCCGGTGGCGTCGTCGCGGGCGTAGGGCCGCTGGCAGGCCCGGCAGATGTAGCGGTTGCTGAGCCGGCGGATCAGCTCGTCGTCGGCCACCCGGATGTGAATTACCCGGTCGATGCCCTGGCCCCTTTCTCCCAACGCCGATTCCAGAGCCTGCGCCTGGTTGGTGTTGCGGGGGAAACCGTCCAGCATGAACCCTTCACCGCCGCCAATCTGACCGATCCGGTCAATCACCATGCCGATGGTCACTTCATCGGGAACCAGCGCGCCCCGGTTCATGTAACCCCGCGCCAGCTCTCCCAGCTCGGTGCCGTTGGACAGGTGGTGCCGGAACAGATCTCCCGAGGCGACGTGCTCAATGCCCAATCGCTCCTGGAGCAGTTGGGCCTGCGTGCCCTTGCCGGCTCCAGGCGGGCCGAAGAGCACCAGTTTGAGGCCGCCGGATTTTTGACCGGAAACCGTCGTCATCTCAAGAATCCCTCGTAGTTGCGCATCATCAGTTGCGCTTCCAGCTGGCGCAGGGTGTCCAGACCCACGCCCACCATGATGAGCAGGCTGGTGCTGCTGAGGGCGATGGCCTCCACGTTGGTGACCAGTGACGCCAGGTACGGCACGATGGAGATGAACCCCAGGAACAGCGCCCCGCCCATGGTGAGGCGAATGATGACCCGGTTCAGATATTCCTGGGTGGGCCGCCCCGGTCGTATGCCCAGCACGAAACCGCCGTTGCGTTGCAGGTTTTCCGCAATGTTCTGCTGCTGGAACACCACCAGCGTGTAGAAGAAGGTGAACGCCACCACCAGGAAGAAGGCCAGCACCCAGTAGATGGGACCGCTGGGGCTGAGGGCTACCTGCATATTGCCCGCCAGGTTCCCGACGAAACCGCCCGTGGCGCTGAGGTACTGCGCCACCGTGCCGGGCAGGATCACGATGGAAAAGGCGAAGATCAGGGGGATCATCCCGGCGGAGTTGATGCGCAGCGGTATGTAGGTGGAGCCCGATTGCCGGTACATCTGCCCGCCGCGGAAGATGCTGCGCCCGTACTGCACTGGAATGCGCCGGTGGGCTTCGTTGAACACCACGATCAGCGCGATGATGAGCAGCCCGATCAGCGCGAAGAAGAACACCCCGATGATGTTGTCCCGGTCCAGGAAGCCGGTTGCCAGCAGGCCGGGGAAACCTACCACGATACCGGCGAAGATGATCAGCGAGATGCCGTTGCCAATGCCCCGCTCGGTAATCAGTTCGCCCAGCCACACCAGGAACATGGTTCCGGCGGTCAGCGAGAAAATCATCGCCATGGTCGGCAGCAGCGCATCCCCGGTGAAGCCCACGTTGGTCAGCACGTTGGCCTGCTGCAACAGCACCAGTTGGGCGAAGGCTTGCGCGATGGCGATGGGCACCGTACCCCAATGGGTGATGCGGTTCATCTTGATGCGCCCGGCTTCACCCTCCCGCGAAAGGGCCTGCAATTGAGGTATCACCGGCGTTAGCAGCTGCATGATGATGGACGCGGTAATGTAGGGAAACACCCCCAGGGCCACGATGCTCATGCGGCTCAGAGCGCCGCCGGAGAAGAGGTCCAGGAAGCCCAGCAACTGGTTGTTCTGGAACAGTTGCTCCAGGTTGGCCACATCCAGGCCGGGTATGGGTATGTGGGCCACCAGCCGGTAGAGGGCCAGCATGGCCAGGGTGAACAGGATCTTGGCCCGCAGGTCGGGCAGGCTGAACGCGTCGATGGCCGCCTGCAACAGGCGCGGCCAACGACCGCCTCCCTGTACCTCTGACTGGATCATGCTTCGTCGGGCCTCAATTCTATCGACCGGATCACGCGGCTACAGTTCTTCCACCGCGCCGCCGGCTGCTTCGATCTTGGCGCGGGCGGAAGCGGTGAACTTGTGCGCCGCCACGGTCAGCGGACGGTCCAGTTCGCCGTCGCCCACCACCTTGACCGGCCGGCGCGTGCGCCGGATGACGCCCAGGCGATGCAGCATTTCGGGGGTAACCCGTGTGTTCGCTTCAAAGCGTTCCTGAAGGGTCTCCAGGTCCACCAGCGCGTAGTAGGTCTTGTAGCGGTTGTTGAAACCCCGCTTCATGGGGAGACCTTTGATCAACGGCATCTGGCCGCCTTCAAACCCGGGACGCACCCCCGGACCGGAGCGGGACTTCTGCCCCTTCAGGCCGCGCCCGGCGTAGCTGCCGCCGCCGGCGGCGTCGCCGCGGCCCACGCGCTTACGCGCTCGCCGCGCGCCCTTAGGCGGGGATACTTCGTGCTCCATCATGGTTGTTCGTGTCTCCGTGTATTGCGTCAGGGTCATTCGACGGGTTCCACCACTACCAAATGCCGCACCTTGTTGACCATCCCCATTATCGTGGGGCTGTCCTCGTGGACGACCGAGTGGTTCAACCGTTTCAGACCCAAAGATTCAACGATGCGCCGCTGATTGGACGGACGCCCAATGCAGCTTTTCTTCCAGGTGATTTTGATCTGCGCCATTGTGGTTCGTTCCTGCAATCGGCTATCTGGAGCGTGAAGTGGTCATCCCCGGTGTTCAGGCCGACCCTTCGGCGGCGTCGGTCCCGATTTCGGCTGATGTGTCGGCTGGGGCCTCGGCCGGAGCGTCGGCCTCAGCGGTCACCTCGGCAGCGGCCACCGGCTCCGCTTCTACCGCCGCGCTGTCGGCCTCAACAGCAGCCGGAGCGTCCTCCGCCGCAGGGGCAACTGGTTCCGCCACGGCTTCAGCGACGGGTGCGGGTTCCGGCGTGGCTTCAGGCGCAGCGGTTTCGGCCGGCGGTGTAGTCGTCACGGCGTCTGCTTCAGGTGCCGTTGCCGATGCTCCGTTTGCGCCCGGCGGAGTCAGGCCCAGGCGAGCGGCGCGTTCCGTTTCCGGATCACGGAGCTGGCCCAGGGCTTCCAACGTGGCCTGGACGATGTTGATGGGGTTGCGGGAACCCAGGGACTTTCCCACCACGTCCTGCACGCCGCCCAATTCCAGCATGGCCCGCATTGCGCCGGCGGCAATGACGCCGGTGCCCAGCGGGGCCGGCTTGATGATGACGATGGACGCGCCCTTGCGCACCGAGATTTCGTGGGGGATGGTGCTCCCCTTGATGGGGATCTGGATGGTGCTGCGCCGGGCCACCGCGGTTCCCTTGCGAACCGCATCGGGGATCGCCAGCGCCTTCCCCATGCCGGCGCCCACGCGCCCCTGCCCGTCGCCCACCACGACCAGGGCGTTGAAGCGCAACCGGCGGCCGCCCTTGACGACCTTGGCAATGCGACGGGTGTGGACCACCCGCTCGTTCATGCCGCCGCTGTCGTCTTCGCGTTGGCGCTGTTCCCGGTCGCGGCCTCGACCGCCGCGTCCACCGCGACGTTCACCGCCGCCTTCGCCGCCGCCCCGGTTGCCCGGGCCGCCGCCTCGATTACCTGGGCCGCCTCTTGGCCCTCTGCGGGATGCGGGAGATACCATCAGAAAACAAGCCCTCCTTCCCGGGCGGCGTCGGCCAGGGCCTTGACCCGACCGTGGAAACGGTAGCCGCCCCGGTCAAACACCACCGAGCTCACGCCGGCAGCGATGGCTCTTTCGGCCACCAGCTTGCCGACGGCTTCCGATGCCGCCGTTTTTGGCGTGGCATCGTCGCTGCCGATTTCGTGGCTGGAGGCATAGGCCAGGGTATGGCCGCGAGCGTCGTCGATCACCTGGGCATAGATACTCTTCAGGCTGCGAAAGACGCACAGGCGCGGCCTCTGGGCAGTACCTATGACCTTGTTGCGAACCCGGCGGTGCCGGACGACGCGCAATTTTCGGGAGTCTTTATCGCGTGGCATTTTTCTCTTGCTCTCAAATTACCCTGATGTCGTCATTCCGGCGAAAGCCGGAATCCAGCGTCCTGTTCTAAACGGCCCGCCGCGCCGCGGCTTTGCCGGGTTTGAGACGGAGCACCTCGCCCTGGTAGCGGATGCCCTTCTCTTTGTAACGATTCGGGGGGCGGACCTTGCGGACTTTGGCCGCCAACTCGCCCACTTTTTGCTTGTCCACGCCACTGATGTGGACCCGGTTGTTGCCCTCAACCTGCATGGTCAGCCCTTCTTGCGGGAACACGTCCACGGTATGGCTGTAACCTACGCTGAGGGTAATGCCCTCCCCATTTTGCTGGACACGATAACCCACGCCCATGAGCTCCAGGGTCCGGTTGTAACCTTCAGTGACCCCGATGATGGCGTTGGCAATCAGCGAGCGGGTCAGGCCGTGCAGGGAATGGTGGAACTTGCGCTCCGTCAGCCGCTCCACGACCACCTGGCCGTCTGCAACCGTCACGTTGACTTCGGGATGATACTTCTGCGTGACCTGTCCCCGCGGCCCCGTCACTATGACGCCGCCGTAGATGACCTCCACCTGCACGCCGTCGGGGATCGGGATAGGCTGCCGACCGATGCGGGACAGTGGCTTCTCTGTGGGCGGAACTCGCTGGGCCACGCCCTCGCTTACCATGACTTCGTTACCAGACATAACAGACCAACTCTCCTCCGATACCCTTGCGCCAGGCTTCATAGCCGGTCATCATCCCCTGGGATGTGGAAACGATGGCGATGCCCAGGCCGCCGTACACCCGCGGGATTTCACCCTTGCCGACGTGTACGCGCAGGCCAGGCTTGCTGATGCGCCTCAGGCCGCGAATGGCGTTCTGATCGTCGTCGCGGTACTTCAAGTGCACCCGCATGGTGGGGAACTTCTGGTTCCGCGCCAGGTCCCAATCCCGGATGTAGCCCTGGTCCTTCAGAATGTCGGCGATGGCGGTTTTCAACTTGGACTGGGGCACCAGCACCGTCTGGTGCCGGGCCTGGATGGCGTTGCGAATGCGGGTCAGCATATCGGCAACCGGGTCGTTAACGGGCATTGCGGCGATGCTCCTTGTTACTTGGTGATGTCATCCCAATAACTCCTGCCATTCCGGCCAATAACTCCGGTCATTCCGGCCAATAACTCCCGTCATTCCGGCGAAAGCCGGAATCCAGGAATTTCACCACTACCGTCCTACAAACTCGCCTTGCGGACGCCGGGCAGGAATCCCTCCAACGCCATCTCGCGGAAGGAAATGCGAGACAGTCCGAAGTGTCGGATGTAGCCACGGGGCCGTCCGGTGGCGCCGTCCCGGTTGCGGATGCGGTTGGGATTAGCGTCGTGGGGCAGCAGGGCCAGTTTTTGGCGAGCCTCAAAGCGCTGGCGCGGGGTACTCGTCATGTCCCGCGCCTCCGCCAGCAGGGCGGCGCGCTGGGCGGCGTACTGGGTGACCGTGCGCTTGCGCCGCTCGTTTTTGGCGATGGAGGATTTCTTGGCCAAGATTCATTTCTCCTCTACTGCCGGATGAACGGCATATCGAAGTGCTCCAGCAATCGGGTCGCCTCGGCGTCGTTGCGGGCGTTGGTGGTGATAGTGACCTGGAGGCCGCGCAGCCGGTCGATGCTGTTGTAGTCAATCTCCGGGAACACGATCTGTTCCCGCAGGCCCAGCGAATAGTTGCCGCGCCCGTCGAACCCGTTGCGGGAAATCCCCCGAAAGTCGCGGATACGCGGCAGCGCCGTATAGATCAAACGCTCCAGGAAGTAATACATCCGGTCGCCGCGCAGGGTCACGGCGGTTCCAATGGGGTTGCCCTGGCGCACCTTGAAACCGGCGATGGAGCGGCGGGCCCGGGTGATGACCGGCTTCTGACCCGATATGGTGGTCAGGTCCCGCACCGCGCTTTCCATCGCCCGTCCGTTGGTCAGGGCCTCGCCCAGGCCGATGTTCAGGTTGACCTTGGTGACCCGGGGAACCTGCATCGGGCTGGAGTATTCGAACTCCTGCATCATTGCCGGGATGATTTCCTCGCGGAACTTGATCTTGAAGGCCGGCGGCGGCAACTCGTTGGGTTGGGCGCCGTTGCTCTCGGCTTCTTCCTGCCGTTGCCGCTGGCGGCGGCCTTCGCCCTGGTTGGCCCGTTCTTCGTTAGATCTTACCTGCTGGTCAGTAGCCATGATGCTCACTCGCCCGCGCTACTCGTCCCGATTGCGGAACTGGCTGGCGGGTTCGGTGTAGTTGCTCTGGATGAGCTTGACGTTGGAGATGTGTATGGACGCTTCCTGCTGAACGCGTCCGCCCTGTCGGATACCGGGCCGGGGTTTGTAGTGCTTGGTGACGACGTTCACGCCCTCGACCACGACGCGATTCTTTTCGGGGATCATTCCCAGCACACGGCCGGTCCGGCCCTTGTCCTTGCCAGCGATGACGAGGACGTCGTCGCCCCGGCGGATCTTGGTCTTCGCCATCACACCACCTCCGGAGCCAGGGACACGATGCGCATGAAGCCCTTGTCCCGCAGTTCCCGCGCCACCGGGCCGAAAATGCGGGTGCCCCGGGGCAGCTGGTTGTCGTTGATGAGCACCGCGGCGTTGTCGTCAAACTTGATGTAGGTGCCGTCGGGACGCAGCAGGGGCGCCGCCTGCCGGACCACCACCGCCTTGACCACCGTTCCCTTCCGCACCGGCGAATTGGGGATCGCCTCCCGCACCGTGCAGACCACGATGTCCCCCACCGACGCGTACTTGCGTCGGCTGGAACCCGGTATGTTGATGAGACGGATGCGTCGGGCGCCGCTGTTGTCGGCCACGTGCAGCCTGGTGTAACTCTGAATCATCTACGCATCCTCGTCGTCATCGGTATCGTCAACGGCAACGGCAAAGTCATTCGCCAGTTCAGGGCTGATGTAGTCGGATTCCCCGGCGATGGGTTCGATCACCGCGTCGCCTTCCAGGTCAATGGCCCGCACCTCGGCAACTTCCCGCCGGGCCAGGACTTCCAGCAGCCGCCAGTGCTTGGTGCGGGAGATGGGCCGGGTTTCCTGGATTCGCACGGTATCGCCAATCCGGCACAGCTGGTTCGGGTCATGGACGTAGAAACGGGTCACCCGGCGCATCTGCTTGCGATAGATGCGATGGCGCTGTTTCCACACCAATTCCACCACGGCGGTTTTGTCCATCCGGGTGCTCACCACGGCGCCCACCCGAACTTTGCGCATTGCTTTGGCCATTGTCTGATTCCTAAATCAAAAGTCCTCAAAGAACCGCTCATGGTGAGCTTGTCGAACCACAGGGAGCCATCCTTCAACAGGCTCAGGACGAGCGGTAGGGTCAACTTTGCGATTTCCCGGCTACTCCAACTCCCGCTCCCGCAAGCAGGTCAGCATACGAGCGATGTCCTTGCGGGTCTTGCGGGGCTGGTTGGTGTCCGTGAGTTGGTTGGTGGCGTCCCGAAAGCGCAGGTTCATCAGCTCTTTGCGGGATTTCTCCAACTCTTCCAGGATCTGATCGTCGGTCAGCGCGCGGATTTCGTACATCTCCATGACGGCTAGCCTCCGGCGGTGCCAGTGAGCAGGGAGTTGACCCGGTCCCGGTACACCACCTTGGTCGGAATGGGCAGCTTGTGGGCGGCCCGCTGGAGGGCCTCTTCAGCCTGGTGGATCGGCACTCCGCCCACCTCGAACATGATCCGGCCCGGCTTGACCACGGCCACCCAGTGGTCGTTGGCCGCCTTGCCGCCGCCCATGCGGACTTCCGCCGGCTTCTTGGACACCGGCTTGTCGGGGAAAATGCGGATCCAGGTGCGCCCGCCCCGTTGCAGGTGGCGGGAGATGGCGATACGGGCCGACTCGATCTGCCGGGCCGTGATCCACTCCGGGCTCATCGCCTTCAGGCCAATCTCGCCGAACTCCACCGTGTTTCCGGTGGTGGCGTTTCCCCGGCGCTTGCCCCGACCCATCTTCCGGTATTTCGTCCTCTTGGGCTGCAGCATGATGTCAGTCTCCGTTTCTCTCTGTCATTGCGAGCGCAGCGCGGCAATCTCGTTACTGCGCGGCCCGGGTCAGATGTCCAATTCCGCCGCCGCCAGATCCGCCTCGGCGTCCTGGCTGGTGACGCGAAACTCGATGCTTTCCAGCTCGCCGTCCTCTTCCGCCGCCGACGGCATGATCTGGCCCTTGTAGATCCAGACCTTGATGCCGATGCGCCCCATGGCGGTGTGCGCCTCGGCCAGGGCGTAGTCAATGTCGGCGCGCAGGGTATGGAGGGGAACCTGCCCCATCATCAGTTTTTCAGTGCGGGCGATTTCGGCGCCGGAGATGCGTCCCTTGGTGATGATCTTGATGCCTTCCGCGCCGGCCTGCATGGTGCGCAGGGCCGCCTGGCGCATGGCGCGGCGATAGGCGACGCGGCGGCTGAGCTGGTCCGCGATGTTCCGCCCCACCAGGTACGGGTCCATTTCGGGCTGGTCGATCTCGATGATGTTGAGCCGGAGCAGACCGCTGTTCATGGTCTCCAGCCGAGAGCGCAGACCCTTTACCCGGTCGCCGTCCCGGCCGATGAGAATGCCGGGGCGGGCCGAATGGATGTTGACGATGGTTTCCTGGGCGGTGCGGTCGATCTCAATCTTGGCAATGCCGGCATCGGAGAAGGCGCGGTATTCATCGTGAATGGCCCGGCGCAGCCCAAGGTCCTGCTGCACGCCGTTCCGGTATTGCGACCCGCTGTTGGCGTACCAGTGGGTTTTCCAGTCCTTGATAATGCCCAGCCGGAAGCCGAAGGGGTGGGTTTTGTGTCCCATAGGATTAGTCCTCCTCTACCTCGTCCACTTCGATGATGATGTGGCTGGAGCGGCGGGTAACCCGGCCAATCCGGCCCCTGGCGCGCGCCCGAAAACGTTTGAGCGGAGTCGCCTGGTCTGCGGAGATGCGCGTGATGCGCAGGTCGTTGCGGTTCATGAACTCGTTGTTTTCGGCGTTGGAGGCCGCCGACTGCACCACCTTGGCCACCGAGCGCGCCCAGGGCGACGTCATCAGGCTGAGGTGATCCAGGGCGTCGTTGACCATCATGCCGCGCACGGCGTCCATGATGGGCTTGAGCCGTTTGGGAGACGCCCCCACCCCTTTGGCCTTTGCTCTCACTGCTGGCATGGCGTCACCTCGACCGGCTGGAGCGTTCCGACCGGGCCACGTGGCCCCGGTAGGTGCGCGTCGGCGCAAACTCGCCCAGGCGATGGCCCACCATGTTCTCGGTGATGAACACCGGAACATGACGCCGGCCGTCGTGGACGCCGAAGTTCAGCCCGACCATTTCGGGCATGATCATCGAGTCCCTCGACCAGGTGCGAATCACGGTGGCCTCGCCGGATTCGCGAACCCGGTTGACCTTCTTGAGCAGCTTGGGGTGGACGTAGGGTCCCTTCTTTACTGATCTTGACATGGTGACAACGACTGCCTGCAAGTACCCCGGCGGGTACGTGTATGTATTGGATTAGCCAGCCAGCCTAACGCCGCGAGCGTCGTCCGCGGATGATGAAACGGCTGGAGGTCTTCTTCTTGTTGCGGGTCTTGTGGCCCAGGGTGGGTTTGCCCCAGGGCGACTTGGGGCCGGGCATCCCGATGGGGGAGCGTCCCTCGCCGCCGCCGTGGGGGTGATCCACCGGGTTCTTGGCGACGCCGCGCACGTGGGGACGGCGGCCCAGGTGCCGCTTGGCTCCGGCCTTGCCCAGGCTCTCGTTCTTGTGGTCGGGATTGGACAACTGGCCTACGCTGGCCCGGCAGTTCAGCAGGATGCGCCGCATCTCGCCGGAGGGCAGGCGGATCAGCACGTAATCGCCTTCCCGGGACAGCACTTGCGCTCCGGTGCCGGCGCCGCGCACCAGTTGGCCGCCCCGGCCGGGCGTCAGTTCCAGGTTGTGGACCACGGTTCCGGTGGGGATGTTGCGCAGCGGCAGCGTGTTGCCGGGGCTGATTTCCGCGCTGGGGCCGGATTCGACCCGGTCGCCCACCGACAGGTTCACCGGCGCGAGGATGTAGGACTTCTCGCCGTCGGCGTAGTGAATCAGCGCGATGCGCGTGGTGCGGTTGGGGTCGTACTCAATGGTCTTGACCGTGGCCGGCACACCGTCCTTCTTCCGTTTGAAGTCAACGCGCCGGTACATCTTCCGCGAACCGCCGCCGCGATGATACGCGGTGATGCGGCCCTTGTTGTTCCGACCGCCGCGCTTCTGTAGGGGTTCCAGCAGCGACTTCTCCGGCTTCTTGGTGGTGATCTCCTCAAAAGAGGGCCGCACCGCGTTCCGCGTCCCCGGGGTTATTGGTCGCAAGTTCTTCAGAGGCATAATGTTGGTCTCGCTTGCTTCTTTTCGTCGTTCCAGCGTCTATTTTTCGTCATTCCGGCGAAAGCCGGAATCCATATCTTGCCGGATGGCTTACAAGCCCTCAATCAGATTGATGCGGTCTCCCGGTTCCAACGTCACAACGGCCTTCTTGACATCGGGCCGCTTCTTGAACCGGGGGCCATACCGCTTGCGCTTGCCCCGGTTGACGGTGATGTTGACGCTGAGCACCTTGACATTGAAGTTCTCTTCAACGGCCTGCTTCACCAGGGTCTTGTTGGCCTTGGGCGCGACCTCGAAAGTGTACTGCCCGTCCTCCTGGAGGAGGGTGCTTTTTTCAGTGATGGTCGGGCGCAGCAGTACGTCGCTGATGTTCATTATTCCGCCTCCTCGCTGGCCGCCCGGCGGGCGCGGTATCGCGGCGCCGTGCAGAGCGCGGCGATGCGCTGGATCGCGTCGGCGGTAACCAGCACGGTCTGCCGCTTGAGGACATCGTTGGCGTTCACCAGATCCGACGGCAGCGTCCAGACCTGTTTCAGGTTGCCGCCGGCCCGGGCCACGTTCTGCTGCGCATCCGCCGTGACCACCAACACCGAGCCGCTAATGTTCAGATTTTCCAGCGCCTGCTTCATCGACTTGGTGCGTCCGTCCAGCCCGTCCAGCGTATCAACGCAGATGAGCCGGTCGTTGCGGATCTTCTCGGACAGCACGCACTGCAAAGCCTTGCGACGCATGGCGCGAGGCAAGGCTTTACGATAGTCGCGGGGTTTGGGACCGAAGGCAATGCCGCCGTGTCGCCATTGTGGGGAGCGTATGCTGCCCTGGCGGGCGCGGCCGGTATGCTTCTGTATCCAGGGCTTGCGCCCGCCGCCCGACAC
Source organism: Dehalococcoidia bacterium (assembly GCA_034421995.1). Classification (GTDB taxonomy): domain Bacteria; phylum Chloroflexota; class Dehalococcoidia; order Lucifugimonadales; family UBA3495; genus Bin87. Next base: position 102,692 of record DAOUJY010000047.1, read on the forward strand.
TTCGGCGCGGGTACGGGTCGAATGGGTGCCCTGGCGCTGGTTGAGCTGGTAGATGACCATGGCCTGATGAACCAGAGTGGGGTTCATCGGCACGTCGAACACGCCATCGTCAATCTCAACCGATCCGACGGCGTTGCCCTGAGTATTCAATACGGGGAGTTCCATAATCAATCTTTGCGTCTCTGCGTCTCCGCGCCTTTGCGTTGGATTTCCCGTGGCCAACCCAAGCTTGTCGGCCCCATATGCCTATTGTGCCCTGCCCTTGCTCTTGCCCGTCTTGCGTATGGTAACGGGGCTGTTGGGCGCGCCGGGCACGCCGCCCTTGACCATCAGCAAGTTTCGCTCGGCGTCCACGCGCACGACTTCCAAGCCCTTGGTGGTCACCCGGCGGTTGCCCATGTGCCCGGACATTTTCAGGCCCTTGAACACCTTGCCGGGCGTGGTGCCGCCGCCGATGGAGCCGGGAGCCCGCTGCCGGTCCGACTGGCCGTGGGTCCGGGGGCCGCCGCCGAAGCCGTGTCGCTTCATGGTGCCGGCGAAACCGCGCCCCTTGGACTTGCCGACCACGTCCACGATTTCGCCCGGTTCAAAGATGTCCACCGACACCGTTTGACCAACTTCGTACTCGTCCACGTCGTCGGCGCGGACTTCCTGCAGCCGCCGTCCAATCTGGCTGCCCCGCAGGTGGCCCGCCTCGGGTTTGTTGGGCTTGCGCACTCGGCCAAATCCCAGTTGCACCGACTCGTAACCGTCTCGTTCCACGGTGCGGATCTGGGTAACGGCGCAGGGGCCGGCCTCAATTACGGTTACGGGCACGACCTGTCCGGCGTCGTTGAACACCTGGGTCATGCCGATTTTCTTGCCGAGAAACGCTTTGAGCATTTTGTTTGCCTGTCTTTACATCCGTCATTCCGGCGAAAGCCGGAATCCAGTTCGCCAGATAAAACGGCGGCGGTGGCTTTGGGGCCTGCCGCCAACCGGAACTGCAATTTTACGACGGGGCTACTATTGTTTCAAGCCCAATCAGAGCTTGATGGAAATGTCAACTCCTGCCGGCATATTGAGGCGGGTCAGCGCGTCAATGGTCTTGCTGGTGGGTTCCATGATGTCCAGCAGCCGCTTGTGGGTGCGGATTTCAAAGTGCTCGCGGGAGTCCTTGTCCACGTGGGGGCCGCGAATGACGCAGAAACGCCGGATCTGCGTGGGCAGAGGCACCGGGCCGGCCACGCGCGCCCCGGTCAGTTCGGCGGTTTCCACAATCTGAGCGCTGGATTGGTCCAGCATCTTGTGGTCAAACGCCTTCAGGATAATCCGCATCTGTTGCCTTGCGACCATAATCCAATCCGATCAAGCTCCCGTTTCTTGCGGCGGTGGGTTACCCCCCGCTACTACCTGATGTTTGCGATGCTCCGGGCGATACTGTCGGGCACCGGCTCATAGTGCCGGAACTCCATGGTGTAGGAGGCCCGTCCCCGGGTCAGAGAACGCAACGCCGTCGTGTAGGCGAAAGTTTCTCCAAGGGGGATCATCACGCTGACGGTCTGGAGGTCTTCCAGACCCTCGATGCTGCGCACCTGGGCGCGACGTCCGCCCAGATCGCTGAGCACCTCGCTGAGAAATTCACCCGGCGTAACGATCTCCATGGCAAACATGGGTTCCTGCAACACCGGAGCGGCCCGGCGCGTTCCGTCCCGGATCGCCATCATGGCGGCGGATCGAAACGCCATTTCGGAGGAGTCCACCGTATGGTAGCTTCCGTCCACCAATGTAACTTTTAAGTCCACCAGAGGATACCCGGCCAGCGGGCCATTGTCCAGACCCGTCCGCACGCCGGCCTCCACTGCCGGTATGTACTGGCGCGGTATGACGCCGCCGGCGATACCGTCAACGAACTCGACGCCGGCGCCCCGTTCCTGGGGTTCAATCTCCAGCCATACGTGTCCGTACTGGCCGTGGCCGCCGGTCTGGCGGACGAACCGGCCTTCGATGCGCACCGGCTTGGTGATGGCCTCCCGGTAGGCGACGCGGGGCTGGCCCACCCGGGCCTCCACGTCGAACTCCCGCCGCATCCGGTCCACTAGGACCTCCAGGTGCAGTTCGCCCATGCCGGAGATGATCGTCTGCCCCGTTTCGTCGTTATATCGCACGACGAAAGTGGGATCTTCCTCGGAGAGCTTGCGCATGGCCTCGCCCAGCTTGTCCTGGTCGGCGCGGGTGGCCGGCTCGATGGCCACGGACACCACCGGCTCCGGGAAGTGCGGCGGCTCCAGGATGAGCGGCTTGTGGTCGCTGCAAATGGTGTCGCCGGTGAAGGTGTCCTTCAAACCCACGGCGGCGCAGATGTTGCCGGCAATGATGTCGGGCAGCTCCTCCCGGTGATTGGCGTGCATCCGCAGCAGCCGGCCCATGCGTTCCCGGTTGCCCCGGGTCACGTTGCGCACGGCTGCCCCCGATTCCACCTTGCCCGAGTAAATGCGCAGGAATACCAGCCGGCCCACGTAGGGATCCACTACCACCTTGAAGGCCAGCGCCGACAGCGGCTCGCTTTCCAGCGGCTCGCGAATTTCAACGTCGTCGGTGCCCGGCACGGTGCCTTCCACCGCGGGAACGTCCAGCGGCGACGGCAGGTAGCAGATGATGGCGTCCAGCAGAGGGTCGATCCCTTTGCCGCGCATGGCGCTGCCGCACAGCACCGGCACCAACTGCTGGTTGATGGTGGCGTTGCGCAGCGCCGAGCGCAGGTCGTCGGCGCAAATGTCCTCGCCCTCCAGGTACTTGATCAGCAGGTCCTCGTCGGTTTCGACGATCTTCTCGATCATCTCCTGCCGGTAGTCCTGGTAGGCTTTTTCGTACTCCGCCGGCACCGGAATCAGCTCCGGCGGATCTGCCACGTCGTCCCGCCCGTCAGAATACATAACGGCCTGGCCTTCCAACAGATCGACCACGCCGCGAAATTCGTCTTCTTCCCCAATCGGCACCTGTACCGGCACCGGGTTTCCTTTCAGCCGTCGTCGTATGGATTCTATGGTCCGCTCGTAGGACGCTCCCACCCGGTCCATCTTGTTGACGAAGCAGATGCGTGGCACGTTGTACGTGTCAGCCTGCCGCCACACCGTTTCCGACTGCGGCTGCACCCCGGCCACGGCGTCCAGCACGACGATGCCGCCGTCCAGCACCCGCAGGCTGCGTTCCACTTCGGCGGTGAAGTCCACGTGACCCGGCGTGTCGATGATGTTGACCTGGTAGTCGCGCCAGTAGGCGGTGGTGGCGGCGGCGGTGATGGTGATGCCGCGCTCCTTCTCCTGGGGCATCCAGTCCATGGCCGTGGTGCCTTCGTCCACGCCGCCGACCTTGCGGATGCGCCCGGTGAGGTAGAGGACCCGTTCGGTCACCGTGGTCTTGCCGGCGTCGATGTGGGCAATGAAACCGATGTTGCGGATCTGCTGGGCGGGAGTTTGAACGGCGGTCATACCTGTACCTGGGGCGTATTTTGCGGGGGTAGGTGAGACATAGGTAGGGGCGAATAATCATTCGCCCCTACGACGGTTGACGGGTTTAGCGGCGGTAATGTACGAAGGCGCGGTTGGCCTCCGCCATGCGGTGCAGTTCGTCCTTGCGGCGCACCGCGGAGCCTTCGCCCCGGGCCGCGTCCATGAACTCGTTGGCCAGGCCGCGCGCCATCCGCATACCGTTGCGGGCCCGCGCGCCCCGGATTATCCAGCGCATGGCCAGCGCTTCGCTGCGTGTCGTGCGCAGTTCCACGGGCACCTGGTAGGTTGCGCCGCCCACGCGACGGGGCCGCACTTCCACCAGCGGCGTGGCGTTGCGCAGCGCCGTGGAGAAAACGCCCAGGGGCTCCTGGTTGGAGTCCTGGCGCACCAGTTCCAGCGCGTCGTACACGACCCGTTGCGCGGTGGACTTCTTGCCCTTGATCATGACCCGGTTGATGAACTTGGCCAGTTCCAGGTTGTTGTAGCGCGGGTCGGGCTTGATTACCCGAGGTTCGGCGCGGCGTCGGCGAGACATAGCGTTGCTACCTTTGATCCGGGGATCGGGGCTGGTGAGAGTCAGCCACCCCCCGGCTTGGGGGGTGACGGTAATCTTATTTCTCCGGGTGGGCCGGGGTCAGTTCCGGCGTGTACCGTACTTGCTGCGACCCTGGCGGCGTCCATCGACGCCTTCCGTGTCCAGGTTGCTGCGTACCACGTGGTAGCGCACGCCGGGCAGGTCCTTGACGCGACCGCCGCGGATCAGCACCACCGAGTGCTCCTGCAGGTTGTGGCCTTCGCCACCGATGTACGCCGTCACCTCCACCCCGTTGGTCAACCGCACCCGGCAGATCTTCCGCAGGGCCGAGTTGGGCTTCTTGGGGGTCATGGTGCGGACCTGGATACATACGCCGCGACGCTGCGGACAGCCCGGCCCCCACTTGGTGCGGTTCTTCAAAGAGTTCTGCACCCAGTGCAACGCCGGCGCCTTGGTGCCCTTGCGCACCGGCTTGCGCCCCTTGCGTACCAGTTGGTTGACGGTAGGCATACTTAATCCTTTTTTCAAATGCCGGCTAAATTCCGACAATACGGTGCAACATGTTACTGCCATCCCCCCAAAACTGTCAACCGCAACATCCGCCTCACGCGTACCCAGTTTGTCATTGCGAGCGCAGCGTGGCAATCTCGTCGGCGTAGGAAGGGTTCTCCGCGAGCAGCCGTAAATACTTCAACGAGATTGCTACAAATGCCTGACGGCATTTTCGCAATGACAGATGAAGGAAAGTGGGTACGCGTGAGCAACATCCGCTCACGGTAGCGTTCCATTTTAGGTGGTTCGGTTTAGGTGGTTCGGTTGATAATTGGTCGGTCGGGGGGTTGGTTTGCTGCGGGTTCGGGGGTTCAGGTTGTCGGCACTACGGCCAGAGAGCGTGTTTGCGAATTGATGCCCTAAGTTGGCGCGTGCGGGCCGCCCCACGCCCGGCCCCGCCCTGGATTCCGGCGAAAGCCGGAATGACGGGAAGGAAGTCCGGGTTGCGTCCTGCCGGAGCAGGGCGCATGGGCGACCCTCGCGCAGGGGTGGTGGCGCCTGCCGTACTAGCTTGTGCTGATCGGTATTGCGGTTACCGGCTGATGGGGCGCTAGCCAGCGGCGCAGAAAAGTCCGACGCGCTGCCCGGTAGAGTGACAGCGGTTGACCGTGATACCTGAACCCTGTGAACCCGATGCTATTCAGATGTGGTGTTTGGCAGATGGGCCGTGGCCTTGGGCTGACTGCCTTACGCGCGTGGGGTATAGTATAGCGAACGGATGTGCTGTTAGGCAAGGGGCGGGGTGTCATCATGCGTACCCACTTTGTCATCGCGAGGAGCGCAGCGACGTGGCAATCTCGTTGCGGAAGCAACGACGCCCCCGGTAACGAGGAGGATATGCGCGAAGGGTGTGACTTGCGGGCGGCGATTTTGCCGGGTGGGGTCTGCTACAATTTCGCCGGCCAGCATTTCCGCCGGAGACTTGCCATGACCGCCGACCAGTCGATCACTAATCCCAACCGCCTGTATTTCGGCGACAACCTGGACATTCTGCGAGAGCACGTGGCCGACGAGTCGGTTGACCTGATTTACCTGGACCCGCCGTTCAACTCCAACGTCAACTACAACGCCTTCTTCCAGGAGCAGAGCGGCGAACTTTCCGACGCCCAGATCACCGCCTTTGAAGACACCTGGCATTGGGGGCTGGAATCCGAAGCCGCCTACCGCGCTACGGTGACGGACGGGCCGCGAAAACTGTCCGACCTGTTGCAGGCGATGCACGCCTTTCTGGGACAGAGCGACATGATGGCCTACTTGGCAATGATGGCACCGCGCATCGCGGAACTGCACCGCGTCCTCAAACCCACCGGCAGCATCTACCTGCACTGCGACCCTACCGCCAGTCACTACCTGAAGCTGCTGATGGACGCTGTGTTTGGACCAAAGAATTTTCGCAACGAGGTCGTATGGCTCCGGACTATGGCGAAGGGTCTGATGAGCAGGCGACTCCCAAACAACCACGATGTCATCTTGTCGTATGGAAAAACGAATAGATACACTTGGAATGTTGATGCCACCTTCCAGCCCTACGATGAGCTTGCCTTGGATGCCAAAACCGCCTCCAAATACAACCATCGGGACGATGATGGCCGACTTTATCGCCTTGACAATCTCACCAACCCGAACCGTAATCGTCCAAACCTAACATATGAGTTCTTGGGCATTACGAGAGTGTGGAGATGGACGCAAGAGCGGATGCAGGCTGCTTATGACCAAGGACTGGTTGTGCAATCTCGTCCTGGAGCGGTTCCAGCATTGAAGCGCTATCTTGACGAGCAGCGTGGCCGTCCATTCGGAGATGTTTGGACTGACATTCCGCCGATCAACTCTCAAGCCAAAGAGCGCCTCGGCTACCCCACCCAGAAGCCCGAAGCTCTGCTGGAGCGCATCATCAACGCCAGCAGCAACGAGGGCGACGTGGTGCTGGACCCCTTCTGCGGGTGCGGCACGGCGACCGTTGCCGCCGAACGTCTCAACCGCCGCTGGGTTGGCATTGACGTCACCCACTTGGCGATGTCCCTGATGCGCCATCGCCTGCATGACACCTTTGCCGACGAGTTGCGTCCCTATGAAGTGGTCGGCGTGCCGCAGGACCCGGCCAGCGCGGCGGCCCTGGCGCGGCATGACCGCTATCAATTTGAGTGGTGGGGCGTCAGCCTGGTGGACGCGCGCCCGGCCAAAGACAAGAAGAAAGGCGCAGACGCCGGCATCGACGGCGTCATCAACTTCTTTGACGACAACAGCGGCCGGGCCAAGCGCATCGTCGTGCAGGTGAAAAGCGGCAACGTGAACCGGGGTATGATTGCGACGCTGAAAGGCGACATGGAGCGGGAAAAGGCGGAAATCGGGCTGTTCGTCACGCTAAACGAACCGACCCGCCCGATGTTGCAGGAAGCAGCGTCCGCCGGCTTCTACACGCCGGACCACTACCCCGACCACCAGTATCCGCGCCTGCAAATCCTCACGGTGGCGGACCTGCTGAACGGCGCGGAGGCGCAGTACCCGCGTGTGGCGCCGGCAGCGACGTTCCGGCGGGCGCCGCGGCGACGGCGGGGGCAGGGGCGGCAGGCGGGGTTGGTATAATTGGATTGTTGATTGGGGGTTAGGTCGGTTGGGAGAGTGCCCGCTTTGGAAGCTAGGAGGCTGGGGAAATGATGCGAGATTTTGAAGAGATGGCTAGTGGTCTTTACGTTCCGTCTCTACGCACCGATGTACAAGCTCGAATGGAGAAAGTGGTCCGTAGCCCAATGATGGAGTACCTGATCGTCGCCACACTCAACGAATGGGTTTGGGGCGAGGGCAATTGGGAAACGACATGGTACCTACCGGTTTACTCTCAATTGGCAATGATCCAAGAGGTGACCATTGCCGGCATAGACTTGATCAGGGAATGCAACGACTTGCCAGAGAGCAAAGGCTGGGCATTGACCAGCATGATGGTACGAGGCATTAGCCTTGCTCGAATCTCTTGTCTCGCCTTGGCCACAGGCTCCTTTTCCGACACTTTTTCAAGTTTTCGGATGCTCTTGGACAGGCTGATCACGCTAAAATACTTAGAAACCTTTGGTGCTAGTTTGAGACGATTTTGAAAATGCCACGAGGTTCCCCTATGCTGCGAGTTGAGAACACTCCGCAGCGAGGAACCCCATGAACATCTCCGATTTTATCA
>DAOUJY010000048.1:0-18165 GCA_034421995.1 Dehalococcoidia bacterium
TGATAAAATCGGAGATGTTCATGGGGTTCCTCGCTGCGGAGTGTTCTCAACTCGCAGCATAGGGGAACCTCGTGGCATTTTCAAAATCGTCTCAAACTAGCACCAAAGGTTGATAGCATTTTGACGTATATGTATTTGATGCTGGAAAAGGCGCGCGGAACCGCTGGCGTGAAATTCACTAGGCAAGCTTTCTCGGATTATGGCAGGAAATTGAAGCTATTTCCTGGAGTGAAAGCTTGGTTTGACCGTATCGACCAGTATGGGAAAGAGTGCGATGTAACCATTGAGCACTACATCATTTCGTCCGGCTTGCGTGAGATGATTATGGGCTGTCCAATATCGGACAAAGTGCACAAGGTTTATGCTTCGTCATTTATGTTCGACCAAAACGATGTGGCTATATGGCCAGCGGTAGCGGTCAACTATACGACCAAAACGCAGTTTCTGTTCCGTATCAACAAAGGCCAACACGAAGTTTGGGACGATTCCAAAATAAACGATTATGTCCCGGAGGATGAACGCCCAGTGCCATTTAGCCGTATGATATTTATTGGCGACGGGACGACTGACGTTCCCTGTATGCGGCTCGTCAAAGACCAAGGTGGATATTCCATCGCCGTTTATGATCGGCAAAATTCAGACGGCAAAGCCAAGAAATTGTTGGACGATGGGCGGGTACATTTTGTCGCGCCAGCGGACTATGGTAAGAACAGAGGGCTGGACAAACAGGTCAAACGAGTTATTCTAATGATGGCAGCGCAAGCCATGGTGCAACGAGGACAGTGCGAAAGAGGCATAAAGACGATTGAGGGCTAACGCTGCTAAGCTGAGGCACTGCTATAATCGACGGGCATTCCGGTCGGAGTTCAGAGATGCCGGCCATTGGGCCGACGCGATCCTGTGAACTGCCTGTCCATCTCATACCTCCGCCGGTTTAAGCAGGCCGTCGCAGCTCCCCATCGGCAAGACGCTTGATGCGCGCGCTGCAAACCCGCACGGCGCGGGCCGCTCCCTTCTATTACGGGTGGGTCATCCTCGGCCTGTCCGGCATTGCGTCCTGCTCGTCTCGTCCGTTGATGTCGGTGGCCGTGCTGACGGTGTTCGTGGTGCCCATGTCCGAGCAGTTCGGCTGGACGCGGGCGCAGGTTGCCGGCGCGGTGAGCCTGGGCGGAGTGATGGCGGTGGTGGCCGCGCCGCTGGTGGGGCCGGTCCTGGACCGGTACGGGTCGGGCATGGTGGTGGGCATATCGTCGGGCATTGCCGGGCTGTGCGCGGTGGCGTTGGGCGCGGTCAACCAGATCTGGCTGTTCTACCTGGTGTACGTGCCGGGCCGGGCGACCTTCGCCAGCCCGCTGGAGTTGGGCACGTCGGTGGCGGTGAGCAACTGGTTCATCCGCCGCCGGCCCTTCGCGCTGGCTCTCAACCACGTCTCCCAGGGGTCGGGACTGGCGGTGATGCCGCTGGTGGCCCAGGCCATCATTGGCACTTGGAGCTGGGAGACGGCGTGGTACGCCTTGGGTGTCTGGACCATCGCCGTGGGCGTCGTGCCGGCAATGCTGCTGATGGCGCGACGACCCGAGGACCTGGGGCTGGAACCCGACGGCGGCGGCGGGAACACGTCAGCGGGACGGAGAACGGCTTCTGGCCGGCGGCCCCAGAACGTTACCGACGAAATCAACTTCACCCAGCGCCAGGCAATACGAACCCGCGCCTTCTGGCTGCTGATGCTGTTCGCCTTCGCCGGGTTCATCGTTCAGGCCGGAGTGTCCCTGCACCAGGTGCCGCACTTTGTTGACCAGGGAGTGCCGCCGTCGGTGGCGGTATGGACGGCCAGCACTTTCGCCATCTCGCAGGTGCCGGCGAGCATCTTCTGGTCGGCGTTGTCGCAGCGTTTCGCGGAGCGACTGGTGATGCCGGCGTCGGGATTGGTGGTGGCCGCCGGCGCGATAACGACGGCCTTCGCCAGCGGCATCGCGGTGGGCGTGCTGGGGGCGTTCTTCCTGGGGTTCGGCGTGGGCGGCCTGCACATGATCGCCCGCCTCACCTGGGCTGACTACTTCGGACGGCTGCACCTGGGCGTGATCCGGTCATGGGGCCTGGCGGCGCAGGTGGGCGGACAGGCGCTGGGGCCGCTGGCGGCCGGCCTGGCGGTGGACCGGGTGGGCAGCTACGAAGGAGCGTTCTTGGCCTTCGGCATCAACCTGGCCGTGGTATCGGTCCTGATGGTTACGGCGACGCGGCCGGGGCGGGAGGCGGCCGGTGGGGGACAGGGGATTGAGAGCGCGATGGCCGAGCAGGCGGAGCGTTAACGAAAAAGGCGGGTGAGCCATGTAACGAAACGCTGGCAAAGAGGGCCGTTCACTTCCAAATCCCGGGCTCCGATAGCCAACCCCATTTGCCGGGGATCTTCGCGTGTGGCGAGCCAGGCGTATATCTGTGCGCGGAGAGTTTTGGTCTCTGTGAACTTGCGCTCGCTGATCGGGATTTTATTAACATAGCGTTGGGACAAAGGCCAAACCCTATCGGCGGTGGGGATCATCTGGGATACGAAGCCCTCCAATTCGCCCGTGGCAATGTTGTCCGGCATTATCCAGATGCCAACCCGTGGACTATCGCTATCGGGGTTTTCCGGGATGATGACACCATTGGGGTCTGGAGTTGCAGGAATTGGGGATATGGTCTTGGCTGCGTTGCGGATTTGGCCGCAAACCCGGTTCCAGGTATTGAGCGTGTGAGTGTCCGCATCTACGACAACCCCGACGGCGGGACGGCCGGGTTCATCGATGTGGTCGCGGATATTGGGCAGGACATTCTCGATGCCCTGATAGTCTTTGATGGCGAACTCCAGTGTTCGGTCCCAACGCTCTGACAAATGCCTTATAACGTGCTTATCATCCTCGCCTTCAACCAGCAGAAGCGGATCGAAGGGGCGCGGGTTGAGGTTAATCATTGATCAGCGTACCTCAATCCCGTATTTCGATATGTTCTCCAATCGGGATTCATCGTAGGTGATAGGCCGTAGCCCCACCGGAACACGCTCGATGCGTACCAGCAGGCCCTCAACATCCTCCAGTTCGTTGGCGGCTTGCGCGAAACCGGTGACGCAATCCCAACTGTGGGTGGTTGCCAGAACCTGCACGTTGTTGCGCTGAGCCGTCTGCAACACCATCTTCCAGAACTTGGCCTGGATGGAATGGTGGATGCCGTTTTCGGCCTCGTCGATGAGGAGGAAGCCACCGCTGCTTTTGGCGAGGGCCAGTGCGACGGCATAGGTACGCATCGCTCCATCGCCGAGGGTGCGCAGTGGCACTTGATAATTTGTGCCCTTCACCTTTGCCATCATCCGTCGCGGTTGGATCGTCGTACTGCTCACAGGCGGTCCCAACGCTGCAACCCGCTCAACTTCTGAGACCGTGATCAAGTTGAGCGCTTCAAGGGCTTGGTCTTCGTGAGAGGTCAGAGCCACTTCACTCCAATATTGTTCGACAACCTCGTCCGATGGACCATTGGGGCCTAAGGTGTTGCAAAAAAATGTGGACGGTGACGGCGCAATGCTATCAGCACCAGGTGGGTAAATTTTTGAATCCCCTAGATTGACGATAATCGATGGCCGACCAATGCCCGAGAATTCATCAACCTCGAGTTTCGTAGGTTGATCGCCCCGCAATTTGACGTTTTCTTCCCAACCGATTTGCAGCATATCGGAGTTGGCGCCAGGCCCTATCGAGATTTTTATCTCCGGCGAGTTACGGCGACCAGTGAAGAGCGCGTACCAGTCCCTGATATGGCTGTGTTCGCCTTGCAGGTCGGTTGTAATGACGGTGTCGCCTCGCTTGACCAATATATCCGCAAGCGCTTGAAGTCTGCCACGGTCGGCCCATATCCGCACCGCGTCCAGCACCGTCGTCTTCCCCACCCCATTCTTGCCGGCCAGCAGCGTCACCCGCCCCAGCCGCGGTATCGTCAGTTCGTCGATGCCGCGGAAGTTTTTTATGACCAGGCTGGGCAGGTGCAGGGACTGGTCGGGCGGCTTTGCGTCGGGCATGGCGTTCACTTACCTGCCGGGCGGCTCGGTCTAGTCGGCGGGGACGGCCAGTTCGGCCTGGCGCAGCGTTTCCCGCAAATACCGCCCCGTGTGGCTCTGTTCAATTTGGGCCAGCGTTTCGGGCGTTCCCCAGGCCAGCAGGTTGCCGCCCTGGTCGCCGGCGCCGGGGCCGAGGTCGATGATCCAGTCGGAGTTCTTGATCAAGTCCAGGTTGTGCTCGATGAGGAGGACGGAGTTGCCCTGGTCAACCAGGCGGTGCAGGACGCGGAGCAGGGCGGCGCAGTCCTCGAAGGACAGGCCGGTGGTGGGTTCGTCCAGCAGGTAGAGGGTGCGGCCGGTGGCGCGGCGGGAAAGCTCCGTCGCCAGCTTGACCCGCTGGGCCTCGCCGCCGGACAGCGTCGTCGCCGGCTGGCCCAGGCGGATGTAGCCCAGGCCAACGTCGCGCAGCGTTTCCAGCTTGGTTCGGATGCGGGAGTAGTTCCAGAAGAAGTCCAGCGCGGTCTCCACCGTCATCGCCAGCACGTCGGCGATGGACTGGTCGCGCAGGGTTACTTCCAGCGCCTCCCGGTTGTAGCGACGGCCCTGGCAGATTTCGCAGGGCACCGTCACGTCGGGCAGGAACTGCATCTCGATCTGGATGTAGCCCTCGCCCTGGCAGGCTTCGCAGCGTCCGCCCTTGACGTTGAAGGAGAAGCGGCCCGGCTTGTAACCCCGGATGCGGGCCTCGGGCAGCGTGGCGAACAGCTCTCGGATGGGAGTGAACGCGCCGGTGTAGGTGGCCGGGTTGCTGCGAGGAGTCCGTCCGATGGGGGACTGGTCGATGTTCACCACCTTGTCGATGTGCTCGATGCCGGTGACCTCGTCGTGCTCGCCGGGGCGGTCGCGGCCCTGGGCGACGGCCTGGGCCAGCCGCTTGTACAGGATGTCGTACACCAGGGTGCTCTTGCCGCTGCCGGATACGCCGGTGACGCAGCCGAGCAGGCCCAGGGGAAACTCCACGTCGATGCCCTTGAGGTTGTTCTCCCGGGCGCCCTTGACGGAGATGGCCTTGCCGTTGCCGGGGCGACGCTCCTCCGGCGTGGGGATGCGCTTGCGCCCGCTGAGGTACGCGCCGGTCAGCGACGCCTCGTTGGCCATCACCTCGGACACGTTGCCGGTGGCGACGATGTGGCCGCCGTGCTCGCCGGCGCCGGGACCAAGGTCAACGATGTGGTCGGCGGCGCGCATCATGGCGTCGTCGTGCTCCACCACGATGACCGTGTTGCCCATGTCGCGCAGGCGGGTCAGCGTCCCGATGAGCCGGTGGTCGTCGTGGGGGTGCAGGCCGACGGTGGGTTCGTCGCATACGTACAGCACGCCGGTCAGTCCGCTGCCGATCTGCGTCGCCAATCGGACCCGCTGGGCCTCGCCGCCGGACAGCGTGCGCGCGGTGCGGCTCATCGTAACGTAGTCCAGGCCGATGCTGTCCAGGAAGTGCAGCCGGCCCTCAATCTCCTTGAGGATCTGGTCGGCGATGACCATTTCCCGCACGGTCAGAGCGCTGGGCGCGTCGGTGGCCGGGGAACGGCGTCCGTTGCGGCGCGCGCGCCGGCCATTGCTCTTGGCGCCGTTGGTCGCGGGAATGGTATCGTCGCCGGGCATCGTAGAGGCGGGTTTCAAACCCGCCCCTACCCCGCTGCTGCCGTTGTGTCCGTTGGCGGGAGTCTGATCCGGCGAGTCGGCCACCGGCTTGATGCTGCGGATCCAATCCAGGCCCCGCCCTATCGTAAGGCTGGTGACTTCCATGATGTTCCGGCCGCACACCAGCACCCCCAACGCCTCCGGGCGCAGCCGGGCGCCGGTGCAGGAACGGCAGGCCCGCTGGGCCATGTAGCGTTCAATCTCGCTGCGGGTGTGGTCGGACTCGGTGTCACGGTAGCGGCGTTGCAGGTTGGGGATTACGCCTTCGTAGGTGGTGTTCCAGGAGTAGGTGCGGCCCCGGCCGGTGCGGTGGCGCACCTGCACCTGCTTTTTGCCGGCGCCATACAGGATGATGTTCAGCTGTTCCTCGGTGAGTTCCCGCACCGGGGTGTTGGGCGAGAAGTCGAACTCCCGCGCCACGGCCTCCATCATGCTGGCGTACCAGGCGTTGGAGGCGCCGGAACGTGCCCAGGGGACGATAGCTCCCTCCAACAGCGACAGCGAACGGTTCTGGATCACCAGCGACGGGTCAACCTCCAACTGGTAGCCCAGGCCGGTGCACGTGGAGCAGGCTCCGTGGGGACTGTTGAAGCTGAAGGTGCGCGGCTCGATTTCGGGCAGGCTGACGCCGCAGGCGACGCAGGCGAACTGCTCGCTGAACACCAGGTCGTCCTCGCCCTCCCGGCCCACGTTCAGAACCCCCTCGCCCTCACGCAGCGCCGTCTCCACCGACTCGGTAACACGGCTGGGTTCGGTGTCGGCGCGGATGATGAGGCGGTCAATGACGATGTCGATGTAGTGCCACTTCTGTTTGTCCAGGGCCAGGGTGTCGGTGTCCTCCACCAGCATGACCTCTCCGTTGACCCGGACGCGGACGAACCCGCCGCGCTTGGCCGCCTCAAACACCTCCCGGTGCTCCCCCTTCTTGCGGCGCACTTTCGGGGCCAGCAGGGTGATGCGGGACGCTTCGGGCAATGACAGGATGGCGTCCACAATCTGCTGCACGGTCTGGCGGGCCACCGGGTTGCCGCACTTGGGACAGTGGGGCTTGCCGACGCGGGCGAACAGCAGGCGCAGGTAGTCGTAAATTTCAGTGACGGTGCCGACGGTGGAGCGCGGATTGTGGGAGACGCCCTTCTGGTCGATGGAGATGGCCGGCGACAGGCCCTCGATATAGTCAACGTCGGGCTTGTCCATGCGCCCCAGGAACTGCCGGGCATAGGCCGACAGCGACTCGACATAACGACGCTGGCCTTCGGCGTAGATGGTATCGAAGGCCAGGCTGCTCTTGCCCGACCCGGAGACGCCGGTGATCACCACCAGCCGGTCCCGGGGGATGGTTACGTCGATGTTCTTGAGGTTGTGCTCGCGCGCGCCCTTGATGTAGATGGTTTCCTGCGGCATAAAACGGCCCTACTGCATGAGGATGGTGAAACCGGCTTGAGCAAAATCGCGGTCGGCGGTGAGAGCGTGGGTGATGCCTCTCTCCTGCATGACGATGAAACTGGCGCAGTCGGTCAGGCCCCAACGCTGGTTGGAGCGAGATCTATAGTAATCGAAGGCATTGCGAAATTGGTCTTCGCTTTGAGCAATGACTTCGACATTGGAGTTCGCTCGCAACCGGATCACTTCGTCAGTGGCAAGGTTACGGTGATACTCACCGAGACGACTGACTCCATTCAATAGCTCGGTGAGGACCATCTCGGTGGTGATAATGTGCGAGTCCGACAGTTCAAGAGAAAGCAGGACCGCAATTTCGTGCCAGGGATCAGCGCGAACCAGCAGAGCAAACCAGTAAGAGGTATCGGCGAATATTATCCTCACTCTTCCTCCCGCTTTGGCGCTCCGTAAAGGTAGTGGTCCAGGTTCCGGGAGAAGTCCGGCGGGATTTTAGCGAGTTCTTCTTCGGGGATTCGTTTGCTGGCCTCAACCCAATATTCCCAAAAAGGGCGCTCATTCGGGTCCCTGGGCGGTATTACCCGTTCCGTATTCTTGAGGTCAATGCTGACTATTCGCCGCAATCGCCCGTCGGCATAGTCGCCCTCTCCGACTATCTTCACGCTGTATTTCCCATGGTTGTGCATACCCTCAATGTGCGCCCATTGAGGGGCAGTGAAGTCGGCAATGATCGTGGAGCCGTCTTCCAGCAGCAGCTGGTACGAGCCGTCGTGGTTCAGGTCCAACTCCATAGACTGGACTTGGGCGACCAGTTCTACCGGGCAGCGCCCGGTTTTCTGTTCAGACATGGTGCACCTCCACAACGCTGACGGTGAATTATACCCGGCGGCTTTGCTCCGCAGTGACGACTTGCGGCAACCTAAAAACGGTAAAACGGCCCTACTGAATGAGGATGGTGAAACCGGCTTGGGTAAAGTGATGGTCGTTGGTCAGGACTTCTTGAATATTCCGTGCCGTCATCAGCTGGAAACTGGCGCAATCCACGAGGCCCCATTCCTGGTCGGGGCGGGCGTTGTAGAAATCGACAGCGTCCCAAAATCGGATGTCCGATAATTCGATGACGTTTACATTAGGGTCATCTTGGAGTTCGCGTACCAGCGCGACTGCGCCGCGACGATTGGCCGGGCCAAATTCTGCAAAGAAGTTTAATACCTCGCCGAGTACGAGCTCAGTGGTCACGATACGCCTGGAACCAAGGGTGTCAGACAGTAACACAGCTATCTCATGGAGAGAATCTCGTTCGTTCAACTTGGCAATCCAGTAGCAGGCATCTGCGAAGACGCCATCCATCAATCGTCCACCTTGGCGCGCCCGTACAGATAGTGATGCAAGTTATTGGCGCCATCAGTGGGCACGTCAGACCAATCCATGGACTTGCGAATCTCGGCAAGCCTGTGCAACAGCGTGGGCATCTCGGGATCTTCTGGCGGAATCACCCTGTGCGTTTTTGTCAGGTCAATGCTGACTATCCGGTTCAACCGCCCATCGGCATAATCGCCCTGACCAGCTATTTTGATGTTGTACCGGCCGTGGTTGTGCATACCTTCAAGATGTCCCCACTGCCGACCAGTGAAGTCGGCCCGCAACGTGGAACCGTCTTTCAGTAGCAGCTTGTAGGAGCCGTTATGATCCAAGTCCAATTCCATGGACTGGACCTCGGCGACGACTTCAACGGGATGCTGTCCGTCCTTTCCTGGCATGGTGGACCTCCGTAGCGCCGACCCGGGTAGGTGAGTACGGCTACTCCAATTCTACCAAAGGGTCGTTGGCGTTCACGGAGTCCAGGGGCTGCACAAAGACGGTTTTTACCACGCCGTCGCGGTGGGCCAGGATGCTTTGCTCCATCTTCATGGCCTCCACCACGCACACTTCGTCGCCGGCGGATACGGCGTCACCGGGCCGCACCATCACCGACATCACCCGGCCCGGCATGGGCGAGCGGAGGATGTCGTCATCTACCGGAACGCCGGCCGGGGGCGCGGCGGAACCGGTCGGCGCAGCCGACGGAGCGTCGGGCACGGAGAGGCCGCCGGCAGGCCGGCCCCGGCGCGGTGGCGCCGGCCCGGTCTGGGCCGCAACGTCCACCTCGAAGGTTTCACCATCGACGGTGACCTGGATGGGCGATTGGCTCAGATCTCCGACTTCAACGGTGTACCAGTGGTCGCCGATGCGTACTCTAATTGTGGTCAATCTACCAGGACGCGCTCCCCAGCCGCGAGCGGAAGAGTTCTCGGCGTCCCTGGGTGCGCCAGCGAGAGCCGTCCGGGACGGCAGCGGCGCCCTGCTGGGCGGCCTGGCTGGCCGCGACGGCGGCTCCGATGGCGGCGGCCAGAGCCCGTGGGTCGAGGGCGGAACCGTCGCCGGCGGCCGGCCCTTGCCCGTTCACGCCGGTTCCGTTCCGGCCCCCGTTCCCGTTCATACCGTTCTTCATGCCTTTGGCTTGTAGTCGTCGCTCGATGATGCCGGCCAGGCTGCCGGTGTTGTAACCGCCCGACGTGAACTCGGGGCTGATCAGAACGTCCCGCAGCAGGGGGATGTTGGTTTTCACGCCTTCCAGCCGGAAGTCGGCCAGGGCCGCGTCCAGCGTGGCGATGGCGTCATCGCGGTCGGTTCCCCAGGCCATGACCTTGGCGAGCAACGGCTCGTAGTGTAGCGAAACCTCGTAGCCGACGCAAAGCGCGGTATCCACGCGCACGTTGTCACCCTGGGGCAGCTGGAGGTCGGTTACGACGCCCACGTTGGGCATGAAGGTGTCCGGATCCTCCGGATACACGCGGGCCTCGATGGCGTGGCCGTTGGCGTGGATGTTACGCTGGCGGATGGCGAAAGGAATGCCGGCGGCGGACTGCAATTGCAGCTCCACAATATCCTGTCCGGTGATCAGCTCGGACACGCCGTGCTCCACCTGCAAACGCGGGTTCATCTCCAGGAAGTAGAAATGCCCGTCGTCGGTAACCAGGAACTCCACGGTGCCGGCGTTGGTGTAGCCAACCTCGCGGCCCAGTTGCCGGGCCAGGCGGCCAACCTGCTCCCGCACCTCGGCGGGCAGCTTGGCCGACGCCGGCGTTTCTTCGATCAACTTCTGGTTGCGCCGCTGGATGGAGCAGTCCCGCTCATACAGGTGAAGCACATTGCCGTACTGGTCGGCGATAATCTGTACCTCGATATGGGATGCGTCTTGCAGGTAACGCTCGTAAAAGAGGCTGGAGTCGGCGAAGAAGGCCTGAGCGGTCTTGCGAGTGCGCTCGATGATGGGTTCCAGCTCGGCCATGTTGTGCACCACGTGGATGCCGATGCCGCCCCCGCCGGCGGTGGCCTTGACCATCATGGGAAAGCCCAACTCCCACGCTTTGGCGATGGCCTCGTCGTCGCTCACCGGCTCCTCAGTGCCGGGCATGACGGGCAGCCCCGACTTGCGGGCCACCCGGCGGGCGGAGAGCTTGTCCCCCATCTGGTTCAGCACTTCCTCGCCGGGACCGATGAACACCACGCCCTCGGCCTTGCAGCGGGTGGCCAGCTCGCTGTTCTCGGACAGGAACCCGTAGCCAGGGTGGATGGCCTGGGCGCCGGTGTCCCGGCAGGCGTTCAGTATCGCGTCGATGTTGAGGTAAGAATCCGCCGCCGCCGCGCCGCCGATGCACACCGACTGGTCGGCCATCTGCGTGTGCATCGCGCCGGCGTCGGCCTCCGAATAGACTGCAACAGTGGCCACGCCTAGGCGCTGGCAGGTCCGAATGATGCGGGCGGCAATTTCGCCCCGGTTGGCGACCAGTATCTTGTCAAACATGGCTATACCCCGCGGAAATGGCCCGTAGGGGCGAATAATTATTCGCCCCTACACCGTGGCCAAGCGTATCGATGCAGGCTCACAATGACAGACTTTTTACGCCTTTTCCAGCCACCGATTCAACAGCAGTCTGCGGCGAGTTCAGGGCAATTTCACGGCGTCCAGAAAAGCCTGGGACCGCACCTGCCGGTCCATCCAATATTGCACCGTAGCGGTCAATAGGCCGTGGACTTCGCGTTGGATTGTCGTCGGGATGTTCAGATCCGGTAACCGCCCCACCGACTCAGTTCGGTGCAGCAGGCGCAGCACTTTCAGCGCCGGCAGCGACAGCGAGCGCACGATAACGTCGGGTGGCCCGCAGTCCAGGCACAGCGTTCCGCCGGCTCCGACTGCAAAACGATGCCGCTCCGGTTCCAGTTCCTCGCCGCACTCCACGCAATGATACAGCTCCGGCAGGAAGCCGGACCGCGCGAGCAGTTGCAGGTCGAAGTAGCGCAGGGGCAACTCGCCGGTCTGGTTGTCGCCCACCGCTTCCAGCGTCTGCACCGCCAGGTCCAACAACTCCGGGTTGGGGGCGGACAATGCGCTGAAGGCGTCCACCAACTCGGCCACGTACAGGCCCTTGGCCGTGGTGGCATAGTCGCTCTTGACGGCTGGAAACGCCGTGACCACCTCGGCCTCGGCAACGATGTCCAGGGAGCGGCCCCGGGCGATGGACAGACGCAGCAAGGTAAGCGGCTCGAAGTGTCCCATCAGCTTGCTGGTGAGCCGCCGCGCCCCCCGGGCCAGCAATTCCATCTTGCCGTGCTCCCTGGTGTAGATGGCCGACACCAGATCGGCCTCGCCGACCGGAGTTTTCCGCAGGGTGAGGCCGACGGTGCGGTAGGTTCGGGGCTGGGTCATTGTAATTGCTAGGAGCGCCGCTCGTGGTGAGCCTGTCGAACCACGTGGTACTCGCGTGTCATTCCAGCGCGCTGCGCCCGGCCAGAGCCCGGCTGAGGGTGGTCTCGTCGGCGAACTCCAGGGAACCGCCCACGGGCAGGCCGCGAGCCAGCCGGGTGATCCGTAGGCCCGTGCCGGCCAGGCGGCGGTTGATGAAGTCGGCGGTGGCGTCTCCTTCCAGCGTGGGGTTGGTGGCGACGATGAGTTCCTGGAACGGGCTGCCGGTTCCCTGGAGGCGGTCGAAGAGCTGGGGCAGGTGGATGTCCTCCGGCCCGACGCCGTTCAGCGGCGAAAGCACGCCGTGGAGGACGTGATACAGCCCCCGATAGGCGCGGGTGCGTTCCAGCGCCACCAGGTCGCGCCGTTCCTCGACGACGCAGATCTGCTCCCGGTTGCGCTGCGGATTGGAGCAAATCTCGCAGGGCGAGGCATCGGTCAGATTGCGGCACTCGTCGCAGAACAGGAGGCCGTCCTTGGCCGCAACAATGGCATCGGCCAGCGACCGCGCCTCTTCCGCCGGAATCTGAACGATGTGGTCGGCGATGCGCTGGGCGCTCTTCGGCCCGATGCTGGGCAGCCGGTGCAACTCCTCGATGAGCCGGCCCAGGGAACGAGCGGTGCCTGGATTGTACTCGCTGACCATGATGTTTACGCCGCCGCCTGCGTGGCCGGTTATCCCCTGCTGACCGGCGCCGGCTGCGACCGGGCGGCCAGAACCGGCGCCAGATGCACCGAAGCCCGCCGCAAGTCCACCGCTACAACGTCCCATTCGCTCCCATCGTCAAACCATTGCCGGTAACTCACGAAGTCGCCGTTGTCCACCACACGAAAATCTGCGTCAGGCTTGTCGCCCAGCGTCAGCGTGTCGGTGTCGGCGTCGTACCCCCGCTCCGCGCCAAGAGGTAAAAATCTGGTAGCATCCAACACCCGCAGGCGGGTGACGTTCTCAACTTCTTCGTCCTCAAACGTGAGTATGACGCGAAAGTCCTCCCGCAAAGTACCGCCGCTACGCCCGCCTGAGATGGCGGTTACTATCAATGCATCGTCTTCGGAGTAGTACTTAACTTGCACTTCTCACCTCCACGTCTGAACAATGGCGTTGAAACCAAGGAAGTCCTTCCTGCCTGACTCGTCGTGCGGCGGAACCGTCAAAGTGCGCCGATATGATCTCGTCGTTGTCCAGCGAAACGGGAACTCGCAACATCGCGTTTCGGCCCGGGACAAATCCCCAGTACGTCACGGTTACGCTACCGCTACTATCGGTACAGGTACCCCGGGCGATCCAATTTTCAAGGACGTATTGAATTCTGAAGGCGGTAACTCCGTCGTCCGGGTCTTCGCGCAAATGTCTGGTGAGCCATCTGGTGACGCCGCCGGCGGTGATGGTCTCCGGCAGTGTGCGTCTGTCACTAGGCTGAGGTTCACTCCGCTCGCTGACCATGATGCTTACGCCGTTGCGCCGACGCTTACTCTCCGCTGACCGGCGCCGGCTGGGACCGGGCGGCCAGAACCGGCGCCAGATGCACCGACGCCCGCCGCAAGTCCACCGCCACAACGTCCCAATATCTCCCGCCGTCACACTCCTGCCAGTACCCCACAAAATCCCCATTTTTCACCGCTCGGCAATCGGCATCGGACTTATCGCCCAGCGTCAGCGTGTCGGTGTCAGCGTCGTAACCCCGCTCCGCGTCAAGCGGCAGGAAGTCGGTAATATGCAACACGCGCAGCCGGGTTATGTCCTCGCTGCCTTCGTCCGCAAGGGTAAGGATAACCTCAAAGTAATCCCGCAAAGCTGCGCCGCTACGTCCTCCTGAGGTTGCGGTTAAAATCACAGTGTCGTCTTCGGCGTAGTAGCTAACCTGCATCTCGCACCTCCAATTCTCGGCAGCGTCGCTGAAACCAGGGCCGACCTTCCTCCACAATCCGCGCAACCGTGTGTTCGTCGAAGTGGGCCGTTATGATCTCGGCGTCATCCAGCGAAATGGGCACGCGCAACATCGCAGCACGACCGGGGACAAACCCCCAGTAGGTTATGGTTTCTCTTCCGTTCTCACCCGTGCAAATGCCGCGCACACCCCAATTTTCGAGGGCGAACTGAATTTTGGAGCTGGTCATCCAGGCGATCTAGAAAAGCCCGGGGATGTTCATCCCGCCCGTCACAGCGCCCATCTTCTGGGCGGCCAGCTCCTGGGTGCGGGCGAAGGCGTCGTTGACGGCGGCGGCCACCAGGTCTTGCAGCAGGTCGATGTCCTCGGCCGCTTCCGGCTCGATGACGACCTCGGTCACCTCCTGCTTGCCGGTCATGGTGACGCGGACCACGCCCCCGCCGGCGGAACCCTCTACGCTCATCTCTTCCAGTTCCTGCTGGGCCTTGGCCAGGCGGTTCTGCAACTGCTGAGCCTGGCGCATCATCTTGCGGTTCATCATAGTGGTGTCTCCTGGTAGGTTGCGCTGGAATTCACCCGTCACTCCGGCTTGCGCCGGAATGACGAGAAATGTCAGTGCGGCTCAGTTTTCTTCGATGGGGCGCGCTCCCAGGCCGATGGCGGTGCGGTACAGCGGGCTGTCCTGGACGGAGTTGCGGGTGGGTCGGGCCGTACTGTCGCCGTTGGCGCCGGCCAGGGTCACCGTGAAGGGGTGACGCTCGTCGAAACACTGTTCAATCACTTGCTCAATAGTATCACGAACCCGGGGGTCATTCAGTTCTTCCTGCATCCGGTCCAGGTTGGCGGCGTTGCTGAAGGGCAGCACCAGCGTCGCGTTGTCCTCGGACAGGTGAACGCTGTCGGGGCGGCAGTCCCGCAGCAGCGCGCCCAGGTTGTACTTGCTGCCCTTTTCCCGACCCAGTCGCCGTACCACTTCTCCCCAGCGTCCTTGCAGGCTGTCGGGCGCGGCGGCCGGCATGGGCGAGCGGGCCGGCGGCGGGCCGCCGTTAGCGGGCGGTGGTTGGCGGGTCGGCGGTGTGCCCGATGCAGGGCTCTGCTGGCGAGGACGGTCCGCCGGAGGCGGACGGGCCGGCTCCCGGCCCCGCTGCGGCTGTGGCGCGCGTCCGCCTCCGGCGGGTTGACGCTGGGACTGCGTTGGAGCTGGCGCTTCCATCGCCGGCGCAGCGTTATTGGTTAATGGCGCGGGCCGGCAGATATCGGCGGCGGCGATTTCCAGGGGCAGCGATGACGGCGCGTCGTAGCGCAGGTTGGCCTCGCCCCAGAGGCGCACCGCCCGCAGGATGTTGGCGGCGTCGGTCTTCTGCGTCGCCGCGCGGAGGCCGGCCAGGGTATCGTCGGGCAGGTCCAGGGTGTCGCCGGCGTCCCAGGCCAGCAGCAGCATGGCCCGCAGGATGTCCAGGGTTTGCCGGTGCAGTTGGCGGGGTTCGCCGCCTTCCCACACCACCTGGTTGATGGTCTCCAGCGCGCCCGAGGTGTCGCCGGCCAGCATCTGCTGGCCCAGGGTCAGGTAGGCGTCGCTGCGCACGATGCCCAGGGCGTCCTCAACGTCCCGCAGGGTGATCTCCCGGTCGGCGGATACCGCCAGCTGTTCCAGCATATTCAGGGCGTCGCGCATGGAGCCGTCGGCGTTGCGGGATACCATGCGCAGGGCGTCCGGCTGTATCGCCACTCCCTCCCGGTCGGTGATGTAGGCCAGCCGGTCGTAGATGGTCTGCCCCGGCAGGCGGCGGAAGTCGTAACGCTGGCAGCGGGATAGTATGGTCGGCAGGATGCGGTCGGCCTCAGTGGTGCAGAGGATGAAGATGACGTGGGCCGGCGGTTCCTCCAGCGTCTTCAGGAAAGCGTTGGACGCCTCCCGCGTCAGCATATGGGCTTCGTCGATGATATAGACCTTGCGCCGGTTCTGGGCCGGCTGAAAATGCACCTTGTCGCGGATCTCGCGGATTTCCTCCACGCCCCGGTTGCTGGCGGCGTCCAGCTCGATGACGTCCAGGTTGCGCCCCTCGTTGATGGACACGCAGATGGCGCACTCCTCGCAGGGATCGCCCTCCTCCGGGTTGAGGCAGTTGATAGCCTTGGCCAGCACGCGGGCAGTGGTAGTCTTGCCGCTGCCCCGCGTGCCGCAGAACAGGTAGCTATGGCTGACCCGCCCCTGCATCACGGCCTGCCGCAGCGTATTCCCCACGTGCTCCTGCCCGGCCAGGTCTCTGAACGTGCCGGGCCGCCACTTGCGGTAATAAACTTGCGAGGAGGTAGTCATAACGGGGACGATTTCACTGATGCCGAGTCCCGGCTAACTATAACGCCAACGGCCCCGCCGATGCCATAGCGGGGCCGTTGACAATTGCGCCGGCTTTGGAGCGCCGGCCGGCTGGCTGGCCTAATCGGCGGCAGCCTCATCCTCCGACGCGGCGGCTTTAGCCAACTCCTCCGGCGGCGTCAGCTTGAGATTGGGAAATTGGACGCGGCGGGCTTTGCTCCAGTCCACGTAGTCCATGGAGTCATGGGTTTCCCAGAAATGGCGCTCTTCGGCTTCGGTTTCGAAAAATGGAACGGGCTTAAGTTTCTTGACCATGATGTCTTCGCTCCCTACGGCTCATATCACGAGCAGATATGACGCGGATTAAAGTCCCTTCGTTACGCATTGTAAAGGTCACGTGCAATCGTCGCCCTGTTGCAGTAACCCCAAAAGCGTTAAGTCTGCGCTCCTGCTGGCTGTGGGCGGTATCATCAACAATTAGGAGAGGCTGATTCGAGAAAACCTGCTCCGCCTCCTGCTGGCTGACGTCATGCGAGTCTAAATTTTTCCTGGCGTTCCCGTCGTCCCACTGGAATCCGGTTACTCGGCTTAGATCAATCATCTGCGGTCAATTCCAACTGTAACGGATGCTTGAACGGCGTTCAAGTTTGCTCGGTGGACGTATGACGCGAGCGCTCCGGAATAGTATGCACAATACGTGAAGCGCAGCGACGTGGCAATTTCAGAGCGAGAGCAAGGCCGTCTGTTAGAATGCCCATACTCCCAAGCAACCGGCGGCGCACGAGAGCACCATCATGGTCACGGCATCCGAGGCAAAGCACCTCAAACTGGAAGTCTCCAACTTCGGCCCCATTGCCGAGGGGACGGTCGAGTTGCGGCCGATGACCGTCTTTGTCGGCCCCAGCAACACAGGCAAATCTTACTTGGCAACGCTGATTTATGCGCTGCATCAGTTCTTTGGCGCTTATTCTACTGGAAGGCGACGCGGCACTGATGACCGTCGTATTTTCCCGCCTGGATTGCCTGGTTTGTCTCTTGCGGAAAGTGTAGAGCTGTCAAAAGGCGACGCTAAAGTTATACGTGATTGGTCCAATAGCGAATGGAACCGGCTGCGGGAATTCGCCAGTCATTCAACTTCCACGTGGTACGAGTCAGAAATGCCAGAGGCGGTTTCGGATGTCGTACATCGTGCCCTCAGCAATTTCGGATCTTTGGACAATGATTTTGATACCGAGATTGCAAGGTGTTTCGGTTCAGGCAAGGCCGAGTATTTGATTGGCTATCCGGGCCATAGCAGTTCTAAATTTTCATTGTGCAACACCACATCAAACGCATCTGGCCGCACGGGTAATTTTAGATACGACATCACAGTATCTCCGCAGGGAATAAATATCGACGCAACAATTCCCCAAAATATGCCGGTAAGCATACGCCAATCACACCTTTTCCCCAGATGGTTCGAGCCATCGCAAGATATTGCTAACGACCACTTGGGCAACGTCGTTGTCACGCTCGCGGCCATTACGGGCAGCGCACTGTCTTGCAGTGTTGGGCCGTTGGGTCATCCGGCCCATTACCTCCCTGCTGACCGGGGTGGAGTGACCCATACTCATCAATCGTTGGTGCGGTCATTGATAGCAGGATCATCCCGACCAGCAACTCAGGACGCATCATCACAGCCGATTTTGTCCGGGGTCCACAGCGACTTTCTGGAAGGGCTTGTCGGATTGGGCAGCACAACCGCCGGCGGTGCTGATTTCGATCTTCCGCTCCCCAATCGTCTAGAACAGGACATACTGAGTGGAGAAATCCGTGTAGGAAGCAATCCCGTTGGCTACCCTTCGTTCTTCTATCGACCCACAGACTGGCAGCACGACCTGCCCCTGATGAATGCGTCCTCAATGGTGTCTGAATTGGCACCGGTCGTTTTGTACCTTAGCTAGGCTTTACGCATTTTTAGAAAAGTAAAAGGACAGGGTAAGCTGGCCTGACCCAAATTCCACTAAAGGCCCAGCCATGCTCACCCTGCCCGATGCCATTGTACCGA
>DAOUJY010000049.1:0-13681 GCA_034421995.1 Dehalococcoidia bacterium
TCCCGTAATCCTGAGAATCCTGATTCTGACGATCCCCCTCCATCCAGCATCCCCTCAATCTCCGCCCGCGTCGCATCCCATTCCCGGCGCAGGGGTGTCATCACCACCGGCTCCACCACCAGCTCGATGTCGTCCGCGCCGGTATAGTGCGCCCCGGTCTGCGCCCGCTTGGAGGCGTCCAAGGCCCGCTCGAACAGCGTGCCGAATATGGACGGCTCTATACTGCGCCAGTTGGCGACGACCGCCTCTCCCAGGCGCTGCATCGCGCCGCCGCTGAGTTCCACCGGCGTGTCACCCCGGAAGAGGTCGCCGTTGAAGTGGGCGATTTCATGCGCGCCAAACAACCCGCCCTCAGCCATCTGTCCAAAGAGGTTCGCCAGCGCCCGGTTGGACAGGTCGGGCCGCTGGCGGTTGGCGTACAGGATGTCGGCAAGTATGCCTTCGGGCAATAAGCCCGCATCCTCAGCGTAAAGACAGAAAATAATCCGGTTCAGGTAACGGGCCAGCAGTTCCGGGTCCCCGGATTTTTCAAAAATCGGCTGCCCTTCCATATCGGCAACGATTTGGCTGAACAATTGGGCGGTTTCCTGGGTAACGGCGGCGACGCTGCGCTGGGGTCGCAATGCGTCCGGATTGTGAAAAACGTCGCGCAGCAGTTCCAGCTTTGCGGGTTCGGCCAGTTCGGGCAGCGTGATGTTGTGCTGCACCAGTTCCATGCCCTGAAAGTTGGTTTCAATGCGTATGGTCTCGAAGGACGAGGCCACGATGAGCGGAGGATTTTTCAGGTGGCGGGCATAACCCACCGCCTGGACCACGGCTTCGCCTAGCTGACGGTCCCTACCTTTGAACTCCCAGACGAAATGGTCTTCCAGGTAAGCGTCGGCGAACCCGCCGGGCACGCGCTTCTCGAAAGTGAAGACTTCCGAATCGCCGTAGGCCACCGGGGTGCGATGCCCCACGAGGCCGCAGACGTCGAGGAACATCTCCTGCGCGGCCTGCTTTTCGCCAAAGTCCGCGCCGTCCCACTTGGCGATGAACTCTCGCGGCGTCATTGTCGGCAGTAACGGCATCATAAGGGTCACCGCGGTCAAACTATTGACGTTTCACTTCCGCCGCAAGCGCAGTCAGTGAGAGGTTTCAAAGCGTCAGGTTGCTGTACCGTGGGTCATTCAGCCGGCCGGCGGATTGAAGGGCGGCATGGGCGGGGGCAGGTCAATGGTTTCGTCGGCAAGGGCTTCTTCTTCCGAGAGGAGCAGGCGGTCAATTGTCCTTTGCTGCAAGGGAGTGGGTATGAAGTCCCGGTTCGCGCCCCGTTCCCGCGCTTCCCACAACAGGGGTATCAGCGAATTAACGTCGGCAACCAAATTCGTTACCAGGTTTTCGCCTAGCCAGTCCTCATAGTAGTTGTCGTGCAGCTGGTCGGCGATGGCTTGCAGATGGCGCATTTGCGGTTGCTGGAACTCATCGGCCAGCAAATCAACAATGTCCCGGCGCAGGTTGTGCGAGCGGTGCCGCCAGTTCCGGCCCTCGGCGATTGCTTTCACGGCCTGGGCCACGGCGCCGGAAGCCTTGTCCGAAGCCTGCACCCGGTCCCCCATGGTATGCAGCTCGTAATTGGCCTGCTCCAACAGGCGACGGCTGAGGTCGGTGTGGCGGTTGGCATTTGCTATGGACATAGTTGATGGGTCTCCCAGATTCTCGAGCTTGCGGGCGGCTTCCCGGTATCTCATGGGAGGGAGACGACAGCCTCAATGGACACCGGCCCATTGGCGTCGTCCGCGAAAATGCCGGCAGGCAACGGACGCCCTCGGTCTTCGTAGATTTCCACCACTGCGGCAAAAGCGTCCTCTACGTTAACCAGGCACTCCGAGATAGTGTCACCCTCGGTTATCAGCTCCGGGAGCACGGGAGATGTAACAGTGTATCCTCCTTCCGGCTGAAGTTCCAGGATCAACGGTATCCTTGCAATCATTGTCAACTCCCAGCGCTTCTGTTTGATCTGGCCGACCCTGATAGCCGTTCAGCCGGCCGGGGGATTGAAGGGTGGCATGGGCGGAGGCAGGTCTATGCTTTCGTCGGCAAGGGCATCTTCTTCCGAGAGGAGCAGGCGGTCAATTGTCCTTTGCTGCAAGGGAGTGGGGATAAAATCTTGGTTCGCGCCCCGTTCCCGCGCTTCCCACAACAGGGGAATCAGCGAATTAACGTCGGCAACCAAATTCGTTACCAGGTTTTCGCCTAGCCAGTCCTCATAATAGTTGTCGTGCAGCTGGTCGGCGATGGCTTGCAGATGGCGCATTTGCGGTTGCTGGAACTCATCGGCCAGCAAATCAACAATGTCCCGGCGCAGGTTGTGTGAGCGGTGCCGCCAATTGCGGTCCTCGGCGATTGCTTTCACGGCCTGGGCCACGGCGCCGGAAGCCTTGTCCGAAGCCTGCACCCGGTCGCCCATGGTATGCAATTCGTAATTGGCCTGCTCCAGCAGGCGACGGCTGAGGTCGATGTGGCGATTGGCGTTTGTTATGGACATGGTCGATTCTCAGCGCTTCTGTTCAAGCCGGCGTCCTGAGGTTCTCGATTGTAACAGGGGATCGTCAGAATCATAATTCACAGGGTTATTGGGTATTCAGGATGCTGTCGCTAAAAGCCTTCACCAATCCAATCCTGCCAATCCCAAAATCTTGAAAATCCTGATTCTGACGACTATCGTAACGCGAGCAGATACCTCACAGGAGACGAACCATGCCAACCACAGTGAACGTCGTCGCCGGAGACGTAACCGATTTCGCCACGCCGGCGCTGGTGGTCAACCTGTTCCAGGGCGTAACCCAGCCCGGCGGTGGCACGGGAGCGGTTGACCGTGCGTTGGACGGCGCCATATCGGCCCTCATCGCCGACGGCGAGATCAGGGGAAAGCTGGGCGAAATCACCATGCTCCATACCATGGGACGCGTACCGGCGAAACGGGTGGTGGTCGTGGGCCTGGGCAAGTCCGGCGACTTTGACGCCGCCGCCGTGCGGCGGGTCAGCGGCGATGTCGCCCGTTTCCTGCGGCGCAAGGGCGTGTCGGAGTTTGCCACCATCGCCCACGGCGCGGGCATCGGCGGCCTGGACGCCGGCGAGTCGGCCCAGGCCATCGCCGAAGGCACCCTGCTGGGCCTGTACAAGTTCGACACCTACCGCAGTCCGGCGGACAATGGGAATGATGACTCTGGCGGCGACAACGGCGGTATTGAGCGTGTAGCCATCGTGGAGCGGGACGCCGCCGGTATTGACGCGCTGGCCGCTGGCGTGTCCGTGGGCACGGTGCTCGCCGAATCCACCATGCTGGCCCGTGATCTGGTTAACCATCCCGCCAACGTGATGACACCGACCCGGATGGCCGACACGGCGCGGGAAGTAGCGCAGTCTGTCGGGCTTGAACTCGACGTCATGGACCGCGACCGGATGAAAGAGCACGGCATGGGCGCGTTCCTCGGCGTCGCCCAGGGCAGCGAGGAGCCGCCCCAGCTCATCGTGCTCACCTACCGGGGCGACCCGGAGCATCCTGAAAACAACCTGGGACTGGTGGGCAAGGGCATCACCTTTGACACCGGCGGCATCTCGCTCAAGCCGGCGGCCAACATGGAGGCCATGAAAGGCGATATGGCCGGCGGCGCATCGGTCATCGCCGCCATGCGGGCCATCGGCGCGCTGCAACCCCGCATCAACGTAACCGGTCTGATCGCCGCCACCGAGAATATGCCCGGCGGACGCGCCCAACGCCCCGGCGACGTGGTAACGGCCATGAACGGCAAGACCATCGAGGTCATCAACACCGACGCCGAGGGGCGGCTGGTGCTGGCCGACACCATGTGCTACGCCCGCAGCCTGGGCATAACCCGAATGGTGGACGTGGCGACGCTCACCGGCGCCATGGTGGTCACGCTGGGCAAAGCCTGCACCGGCATGATGGGCAACTCCGGAAAGCTCGCGAAACAATTGAGCGCAGCCGGCGACCGCAGCGGCGAACGTTTCTGGGAATTGCCCATGCTGGAAGACTACCGCGAGCTGATCCGCTCGGACGTGGCCGATATGAAAAATAGCGGCGGACGCCAGGCCGGCTCCATCACCGCCGCCATGCTACTGCGCGAATTCGCTGAGGACGCCGAATGGGTCCACCTGGACATCGCCGGCACTTCCACCGCGTCCAGCAGCAAGGGGCACCTGGTGAAGGGAGCAACCGGCGTCCCAACGCGGACGCTGGCGCAGCTGGCAATGAACCTGGCCAACGGGAACTGATCCTTGACATCGCATTTTCCGTAGCACACACTGGAATCAGCAATATAGAGGAACGCAATCCATGACTGGTGCCATGCCAACTGAACAGCGACCAGATCGGATTGACACCAACGCGAGAAGCTTGCAATGGGTCATTGAACTGGTCAGCCGCAGCCACCCGGAATACTACACTGGAGCGATTGGCCTGCTCCGGCCCCGTTCGGTCAGCAACGAGGAGATCCTGAACCTGGCGGCTGATGCTTTGGATGACGGGCGCATCACGGAGGCTGAACTCGATCAGATCGGCCGCGCCGACACCTACCTGAAAGCGCAACGCAAGAGCGACCGGCTGGAAGTCTGGCTTGTCTCGCAGGTCTCGTTCAGCATCTATCCGAACGACGTGACCAGGGCGATTGAAGAAGCCAGGGTCCTGGGCAAAATCACCGGGGAAACGGTCATACCCGCCGTAGCCGGTGAGCGCATTACCGCGGACGCAAGCGGACTGGCCGAGTCAAACGACGTGCCATTTGTTCGCATCCGAAACGGCAACCGGCTTATGGAATAGGCCCGAGCCCTTGACCACCCGAGCCCTTGACCAAAGGAGGCTGAAAATGGCAACGATAGGCAGCGGAGATTTCACCTACGAGGTGGTGGACGATTGGGCCAAGCTGCCCGAAGGGTGGACCATCGGGCAGGCGGAACCGGCCTGTGACTCCCAAGACCGAGTGTACATTTTCAACCGCAGCGACCACCCCCTCATGGTGTTCGACCGCGAGGGCAACTTCCTGCGGGAATGGGGCAAGGAATACCTGACCGACGCCCACGGCATCTACATCAGCGGCGAAGACCTGATCTACCTGCCCGTGCGCGAGTCCCACGCCATCGTCAAATGCACGCTGGACGGCAAGCCGCTGCTGACCATGGGCATCTGGGACACGCCGTCGGACACCGGCGGCGCGCGGCCCGACGGCACCATGTGGAAGGCGGCCGGCCCCTTCAACCGCTGCACGGACATCGCCCTGGCCCCCAACGGCGACCTGTTCGTTTCCGACGGCTACGCCAACAGCCGGGTGCACAAGTTCTCGCCGGACGGGAAACTGCTCCATTCCTGGGGCCGGCCGGGCAAGCGCGGCCCCGGCGAGTTTCACATCCCCCACGGCATCTGGGTACATTGGGACGGCCGGGTCATGGTATGCGACCGGGAGAACAACCGCATCCAGCTCTTCACCGGCGACGGCGAGTACCTGGGGATGTGGACCGACCTCGCCCGACCCTGCGACATCTACGTTGACCCCGAGGGCATCGTCTATGTGGTGGAACTGGACGCCTTCATGACCATCCTGAACATGGACGGCGAAGTGTTGGCGAAAATGGACATCGGCGGCGCCGGCGGCCACGCGGTCTGGGCCGACTCCCACGGCGACCTGTACATCGGCCACAACCAGGAGGGGCGGCGTCTGGTGAAGCTGGTGCGTCAGTAAGCCGAAACAGGTTGGGAGGAGGTAAAAATGGCGGAGCGCGCTTCAGAATCCGGTTGCCCTACGGCGCTCCTTTGCATATCATACGGAACCGCCGTGATTGAACGGACGCGACAACGCACTCCACACAACATACAACGGAGACAAAAATGGCAGTTGGCAGCACTTACAAGGTAGTCGAACTGGTTGGGTCCTCGGACGAAAGCGTACAGCAGGCCATCGACGGCGCCATCGCCCGGGCCGCTCAAACCATCCGCAACCTGGACTGGTTCGAGGTGCGGGAGATCCGCGGGCAGATCGAGGATGGTCGCGCCTCTTGGTACCAGGTGAAGGTGGGCGTCGGTTTCCGCGTGGACACCGGGGAGGACATCACCGAGGACTAGGCGTTTCACGCCTTCGCGCCGAATACGGCGAGCGGCGCGTCAACTCTGGAAAACCCATCAACGCTGCGGAACATTCGGCCAGCCGGAGATTAGTGGGGTAAAGTCGACCCTCTCCCCTTGTGGGAGGGGGTCTTTTGGGCTCATCTCTTTGACCACCCGGTTCGCCGAGATTAACGTCGTTGCTCCGGGCGATCTTCACATCGCCGGCGTGCCGCTTGCGCGTGGACCGTCCGGTCGTTATGCTTACGGCTGGCGCCATCGCCAAACCTACGAAATCCCTACTGGAGATCAGCGCGAAATGACCCAGGCCGCCCCCCAAATACCACTGCCGCCGCCCCAACCCGAATCCGATTTCTATTGGGAGAAATGCAAAGCAGGTGAACTTTGGCTCCGCCACTGTATCCCCTGCGACCGGTCCTACTTCTATCCCCGGGACATCTGCCCGTTCCCCGATTGCTTCTCCCGGGAAACCGACTGGATACAGAGCAGCGGACGCGGCACCTTGCACACCTTCGCCATCGTCCATCGCGGGCCAACCCCGGCGTTCCGAGACAAGGTCCCGTACATCGCCGCCGTGGTGGAGCTGGAGGAAGGTCCCCGGATCCCGACCTGGGTGGTGGGCATAGACTTCGCCGAAGGCGAAATCCGACCCGCGTCTGTGCAGTGCGGTATGGCGGTCGAGGTGGTCTTCGAGGAAATCGACGAAAACATCAGCCTGCCCATGTTCCGCCCGGCGTGAACTCAACCCTCAACCGCAACCCGCCGTCTCCGGCGTCGAGAACCCACCCCACACCGCACAGGAGGCATCATGACGCAACCCGCCGCCCGTACCGTAATGCAGGAAGTCATCCCTCGGTTGGCCGAAATGTCCGCCGACGTTCTGTTCGGGGACGTTTGGGAACGTCCCGGCCTTTCCAAGCGCGACCGCAGCCTCATCACCGTGGCCACGCTCACCGCCCTCTACCGCACCGGACAACTGCGGGGGCACATTGGCCGCGCCCTGGACAACGGCGTTACCCGCGACGAGATCGCCGAAGTGATTATGCACATGGCTTTCTACGCCGGCTGGCCCGTGGCCGCCAACGCGGTCCAGGTTGCCAAGGAAGTGTTCGACGAGCGCGGCGTCTGACCTGACTGAATCCGACATTCCCACATCCACCCCGTCATTCCGGCGAAAGCCGGAATCCAGAGGCTCCACGTCAAAGGTGTCCTGGATTCCCGCTTTCGCGGGAATGACGGGAAAAACATTAAAATGACGGTCAATCTTAAATAGGAGGCCCTCCGATGCCCACCATGACCGGCGCCCGGTTCCTCGCCGAAACCCTTCGCGAATACGGCGTAACCCACGTGTTCTTCGTCCCCGCTATCATCCGTCGCGCGTTGGTTGAGATGGAGGACGTGGGCATCAAGCGCATCATCAGCCACGGCGAGAAATCGGCGGCATACATGGCCGACGCCTACGCCCGGGTCACGGGCAAGCCGGGCCTCTGCTTCGCCCAATCCGTCGGCGCCGCCAACCTGGCCGCCGGTTTGCAGGACGCTTACCTGGGCGTCTCTCCGGTCATCGCCATCACCGGCCACCGCCCGCCCATGCACCGGCACCGCAATTCCTACCAGGAAATCGAGCACTCCCGACCCTTTGCCTCGGTCACCAAGTACAGCGTCGAGGTGGAGACGGCAGAGCAGTTGCCCCACCTGTTGCGCCAGGCTTTCCGCGAAGTAACCACTGGCCAGACCCTGCCGGCGCACCTGGACTTTTCCGGCATTTCCGGCGACGTCATCACCGACGGCATTTTGGATACGGACGTAATCGTCGAGGATCCCTTCACCCAGCGGCCTGCTTTCCGACCGGAACCGGAACCGGAAAGAGTACGGGAGGCGGCGCGCATTCTGTCGCAGGCGGAACGGCCAGTGATAGTAGCCGGCGGCGGCGTAACGGCGTCGGGGGCACAGGCGGAGGTGGTGCGTTTGGCCGAGATGCTCAACATTCCCGTCGCCACCGCCCTCAACGCCAAGGGCTGCATCCCCGAAAACCATCCGCTGTCCGTCGGCGTCGTGGGCAGCTACTCCCGTTGGTCTGCCAATAGGGTGGTCTCAGAAGCTGACCTGGTGCTGTTCATCGGCAGCCACACCGGAAGCCAGGTTACGCTGGATTGGCGTCTGCCGGAGGTGGGCACTCCCACCATACAGATTGACATCGACGCCAGCGAGTTGGGCCGTTCGTACTCGGCTGCCTACGGTTTGCTGGGCGACGCCAAGCGCACGCTGGAACGTCTCATCGACGTCCTGGAACCCACCGGCGGCAACGCATCGTGGGTGGAACGGGCGCAGGAACACGTGCAGAACTGGCGCGACGAACACGCGCCTGTGCTCACTTCCGATGCGGTCCCCATCCGACCGGAGCGGCTGTGCCAGGAGTTGACCGACTTCCTGCCCTCCGACGCCGTCCTCATCGCCGACACGGGCCACGCCGGCATCTGGACCGGCAGCATGGTTGAATTGCACCATCCGGAGCAATCCTACCTCCGCGCGGCGGGTTCGCTGGGTTGGGGCCTGCCCGCCGCTTTGGGGGCCAAGTGCGGCGTACCCAACCGCCCGGTGGTCTGCTGGACCGGCGACGGCGGTATGTGGTACCACATCGGCGAACTGGAAACCGCCGTCCGCTACGGCATCAACGCCGTCATCGTCGTCCACAACAACGGTGGCCTGAACCAGGACCGGCGCGGCGACGAAGCGGCCTACGAAGGTCGGGAAGGCAACTCCGGCGAGCTGTGGCGCTTCAACGACACCAACTTCGCCCAGATCGCGGAGTCCATGGGCGCCCTGGGCATCCGGGTCACCGACCCCAACCAGATCAACTCGGCTTTGGACCAGGCCGTCAGCGCCAATCGTCCGGCGGTGGTGGACATCGTCAGCGACGGCGAAGTAGCCGCCACGCCGCCCTGGGGACCTTAGGGTCATTGCATAGAATGATCGCAAATGATCAATCGCGATGAACGCCGGCTGAATTGGCGGTTTTTTGACGGGGCGGTGTCCATCAGCGTCAGTATGTGGTTTGCAATCGCGCTCAACCAATGCGCGGCGTGCTACGGGTGGCTAGTGCTGGGTTTCCTCAGTCGGCTGGCCGCCGACGCAACTGGGATTATAATAGTGGCAACGGCGCTGCTGTTCCCTGCGGCGGCGTTGCTGTACGGAGGTATCGCGATGTTCTTCGCCGCCAAAGACACCGTTGAACGATGGGCAAGAGCCAAAGACGAAAAAGCCATCGCCAAGGGCCTGAAACGGGGATTGGAGCAGGGATTGGAGCAAGGCCTGGCGAAGGGCCGCAAGGAGGAACGGGAACGCATTGCTGCGTTGCTGAAGGAGCACGATGTGCAACTCCCGCCCGAAATCTTCAGCCAACTGAACGGCGAATCCGCATAGCCAGGCTGACGCCAAGCGGGACAATTCACCTTATGGCCACTCGCCCCAGCCCCAGGCCGGTAATTGCCATGGGGGAGTCACGCCGCGCATTAATCACTGCGCCGGCTGCGACAACCCATCAATAAACTCCAGGCCGGGTAATTTTGCCAATTCCTGGGGCGGTATCTTGACCTTGCCCGACCGGCTACCCGCCCCCAGGATGATGTAGTCCATATCCAGCAGCCGCTCGCAGGCGTATATGGGGAGGCCATCGGGCAGAGCCAGCGCGGTTACTCCCCCAATCATCATGCCCGTAAGCTCCATCGTTTCGTCAGCGGAGGCGAAGGACGCCCGCGATACTCCCATTAGACGGCGCACCCGGCGGTTCACGTCCAACCGGTCGCTGGCGCGGACGATGCAGGCAGAATAGGCGGCCGCGCCCCGTTTGCTGGCCACAATGATCGTGTTGGCCGAGTGGGGCAAGCCATATCCGTACTGGGCGCAGAAATCGGCGGTGTCCCCATACTGCGGATCAATGGAGATCCACTCCCAGTCCCGGATCTCCAGGTCGTTCAGCACGGCCCGGACGCGGGCTTCGATGGCATCGTTATCGGCGAGCATGTTCATTCTGGCTATCCCATGGTGACGGTGGCGTCGGAGAGGCAGACCAGTTCATCCCGCTGGTTGGTGCCGCGAATGCGGCACTGGACTTTGCGCTGGCCGTAGAGGTTGCCGCCGGATCCGGTAACTTCCCCGGAGAACGTCACCACGTCACCGGCGCGGAAGGGCGTGATGGCCCGCATCACCAGGTTCCCGCCGTTGTAAAGGGCCTCCGGCGAAAAATTCAGGCCCAGGAAGCGGTCAACGTAAGACATGGTGGCCGGGCCCGCGTTCACGGCGCCGCCGAATATGTTCTGCCGCGCGAATTCCTCGTCGGTATGGATGTTGCTCTCGCTGGGTCGGCCGGCCAGGCGCTGGGCGTTCTTGCGCAGGATGTTCTCGGTGCTTTCTCCCACGGCCAGGGTGCGCGGCAAGGGAGCGCCGGCGTGGGCCTGCTCCCAGGTGAGAAACTGCCCGGGGTCGGGAACCGCAGCGGCATCGGCGGCGGCCGGCGCGCCATCGAAGGGTTCGGGAACCGAGCGCTGCCCGGCGGAGTACTCGAAAATGCAGGTGTAGTCATAGCTGGCGACCACTGCCCCGGCTTCATCAAACGCGGAAACGCGGAAGGTGACGAACTTGCTGCCGCGACGCTCGTACTTCTGGTACACGCGACGGTTGCCGGTCAGCGTCTCGCCGGCGTACACCGGGCGATACCAGCGCATCTCGCACTTGGCGAAGGGCGTCTGCCTTCGCGCGGTGGTGGAACGCTCCTGGGCAACCAGCCCGTTGGCCGCGGCGATTTCGTCCCGCAGCAGGGGCGCGTAGGTCAACGCCATGGTGGGCATTGCCATCATCCGCCCCCCGGCCCGTTCCGGCGTCGGCATCAGGTAGCGCGGATCGGGGTTCTGGGCGCAGGCCGCGTACTCGGCGATATGCTCCGCCGACAGCGTAACCTGGGTGGGCGGACCGGCCTGGCCGACGCGGACGGCGTCGTAGGTCCAGAGGCGTTCTTCAGTTGCGGTGACGTTTGATTGGGTCATGGTTGGGCGCGGCCTCCTGGAGACTGACGACATTATACCCGCCATCCGCCGTGGCGATATTCTCCGAGCAGCGGCGCAAGCCGGCTAAAGCGCCAAATTGCGGCGGCTTTGCAGATGGTTCAGCAAGGCCGCCGTATCTTCACGCAACCGACACTCCCAAACTATAAACACCGTCCAGCCTAGTTCATGCCACTTTGCCAGATTGGCCGCGTCGCGTGCCAGGTTGCCATCCAGTTTTCGATCCCAGAAATCTTGATTGACGGCCGGGCGACGCTGCCCCTGGTTGATCAGATTGTAGGGGACTCCTTTGGGTTGGTTGATGGGGATAATGACGGCTACTCAAACTATTCAGCCTTGAAAAATATGCTCCCGGTGGTAGGCAAGGAAACCCCTATCCGGCGTGAACTTCTCCGGCAGCGCAATGGGCCGGCCTTCGTAAGAGCCGACGGCAGATGAGAAGAACTCGCCAGCGGACGCAACGCGCTGATGCGATACCTGGACGGTCATATCGTCGCTGATGGTCAACAGTCCCGCGTCGAATGCTCTGTCATGGAGAGCAGACAGCAACAATCCGTTCTTCGGATTCGTCCGGTTAGCTGGGTCGTGACGCCAGGGGATGATGTGGCTTGCGATAAGCAATTGGGGAATAGCCAGCCCGGTGATGCAGCATTGCTCGTTATAGGCGCTCATAACCGCCGCGCGGAAGAACCGCTGCCCGACGCGAGCGGTGGCGCGCACTACTCGGTCTTCACCAACGGGCAAATCGTCATACTCTGGTATGGCCTGTTCAACAACGGTTTCCGGCATCGCCTCAGTCGCCAGCAAGGCCCGTTCACATTCGACGGCAAAGCGTTCCCAATCACCGGTCATTTCGTCCCACATGGCGCGGTCATTAGCAGAAGCCGCCCGCAGTCCCTTGCGCCCGGTTGAAGTAATCGCCGGGTCCAGGCTGGCGATGTTGCCCATCTTCATTGACAGGGCAGACGGTGTTCGCTCGATAGCCGCCGCAGCCCGAATGATGTCGGGGTTACGAGAGCTAATCCTGGCGAAAGGGATGCGGCAATATAGCGCGAACGCCACCAACAATTGCTCGCGCGTCCAGTTTGTTCGAGGCGGCATAATAAACCTTTCATATAACGCCAGCAAATCTGATCATTGTATAATCAGACATATATCGCTATAATTTCATGGCAAATTTTGTGTTAATGAAGCGAAAACTATGTCGTTCAGATATTGAAAGCTTTGCGGGGGGCGCTCAATGCCTATTTCAGGCAAATTCATTTCAGTTGGGAATGGAATGAACTTGCGGATCACAATTGCGGTTGCTGTGAGTAGCCCTTCCAAGTATGTGAACAATGCTTCGCGGGTTATACCACCTTTGTCTCCATGGTTGTACCACAGAGCAACCGGCGTGTCTGTTACAACCCGCTCTACCTCGCAGACGCCTACTAGCCGTTTTACGGGTGTTGTCGAGTAAATCACGATGTGGCTTATCGACTTTGCGAAGGGCCGCCGGCGGAACTCGACGCTCTTGACTCCGTTCACGATGAGGTCCACGTAGCGTGGACGGATTGACAGCAACGCTACGGCCCCTTCTCGTCTATATTGGACTCCAGCCAAGCACTGCCCTCGGAATGCACCTTCATGATTGATTGAGCCGGGCTCTGCCATACTTTCGCCTTCCTTAATTGTGCATCCGTTGAGCCGTACCTCAGGACACGAGATTGGCGGAACAGTATCGCGAGTACTTCTCTGTCGCCGTCTTCGGTCATTTCCTGCATCTGGTCAGGCGAGTACACGCTTCGCCTGCCTACGTAATCAGAGATTGATTCGTGCGATTTTGACACGAAGGTATCCTCGGCAATGCCTATGACCGTCAGCCTTCTACGGTCGTTTGACCGGTAAAAGTACAGGATGTCGCCAGGCTTTATTCGTCTGTTGCTACCACGTGACAGGTACGCTTTTTGGATGCTGTTGCCAGCCGGCGACAACATGCCAAAGCTTCTTAGTTGCCCCTGTCGGTCTGCTTCCGGGAACAGTACCTTGTGAAATCTGGGTTCTATCGGCACGATGAACCGTTGGACACCGGTATCGTAGTACCATGGGCCGAATTGGATGTGGTGTTCTAGTGGATTCAGGGTACCTGATGCTGGCTTTCGTGGCCTCAAGGACTTCACCATCACCAGTTCCCCCAGTCCGGTGCGTACACCGGCGTCGGAGAATCCAAAGGCAGCTAAAAAGTCCGACATGTTCTGATACTTTGGGAAGGCCGTAACGTATGCGGAATCGGCTTGATTTGCGTAGGCGTAGTCGAAAACCGACTTCAGCAACAGCTCGCCGTACCTCATCCCTGGATACTGCTCTGAAACTTTGAAAAGGCACACCTTGAGGGTCCTACCGCCCGGTCCATAACCTTTGGTGCTAGTTTGAGACGATTTTGAAAATGCCACGAGGTTCCCCTATGCTGCGAGTTGAGAACACTCCGCAGCGAGGAACCCCATGAACATCTCCGATTTTATCA
>DAOUJY010000050.1:0-7911 GCA_034421995.1 Dehalococcoidia bacterium
TCTGGACGTTACCAACGAAGACCCCAAGCCTTTCATCTGGACCAAAACCGCCGACCAGATCCTGGCCAACGTGGCCCGCTTTTGCCAGCGCACTTTGAATACAGGACACTAGAACAGGGAGAGCGAATCGGGGTACCGGTGGCGCTGATCGTCCTGCTGGCGTTGTTTGGCACGGTGGTCGCCTCGCTGATCCCGCTGGGACTGGCAGTGGTGGCAATAATCATTGCGTCCGGAATCGCTGCGATCATCGGCCAATTCTTTGAGCTGGTGTTCTTCGTCACGCTGATGATCACCATGATCGGCTTGGCAGTGGGTATCGATTATTCACTGTTCGTCGTGTCCCGTTTCCGGGAGGAGATGAACCGGGGACAGGATAAAGTCGCGGCCGCGGTCCGGTCCACCGATACGGCTGGACGCACGGTGCTATTCAGCGGATTGACCGTGGTTGTCGCCCTGTGCGGGATGCTCATCGTTCCCGCGTCCTTCTTCCAGTCTCTGGGCTTGGGCGCAATCCTGGTGGTAATCGTCGCCATGGCGGCCACCCTGACGCTGTTACCGGCGGTGCTGGCGCTGATGGGTACGAAAGTTAATTTGCTGCCCCTGCCCTATTTCGGCAGGAGACGCGTACGGAGTGGCGGAGAGGGACGCGGAACAGGCTTTTGGGAAATGACCACCCGGGCAGTGACAAGGGTCCCCATGTTCAGTTTCATAGTCGTGGTGGCTCCGATGATCCTGGCCATCGTTTTCTACTTTGACATTGATACCGGAATCAACGGCGCCGACAGCTTCCCCGAAGGAACCCAAACCCGAGAGTCCTTCTTCGTTCTGGAGGAGAAGTTCTCCTTTGGGCTGGTGCATCCCGCGGAAATCGCGATCGACGGAAACGTCTTCAGTCCGGAAGTCCAAGCAGCCACAGCCCGCCTGGCGCAGGCTATCGTAGACGACCCGGCGTTTCCAATTCCGCCCGCGGTGGTTCCCAACTCCGCCGGTGATTTAGCGCTGATGTCGGTGATCATCGCCGGTGAGCCCAGTGGACAGGTGGCCGTGGATGCCATGGGCCGGCTCCGGGAAGAGCACATCCCCGCGGCATTCGACGGCGTTCCCGCCCAAGCTTTCGTCGGCGGACTGACGGCGGCCAGCGTCGACCTGTTCGCTATCGTCGACCGCTACACGCCCATCGTGTTTGCCTTTGTCCTAGGGCTCAGCTTCATCGTCCTCCTCCTGGTGTTTCGGTCTGTGGTCATACCGGTGAAAGCGGTAGTCATGAACCTGTTGTCGGTCGGAACCGCCTATGGGTTGTTGGTGTTGGTGTTTCAGAAGGGAGTTGCCACAGACCTTCTGGGGTTCGAGCATGCGGAGGTCATTGACGCCTGGATACCGCTGTTCCTTTTCACCATCGTGTTCGGGTTGTCCATGGACTACCACGTTTTCATGCTGAGCCGCATCCGCGAACGGTACGACCAGACTGGCGACAATACGGCCGCGGTGGCCGAGGGGCTGCGTTCAACGGCGGGGCTCATCACGGGAGCCGCGCTCATCATGGTGGCAGTGTTCGGCGCCTTCGCTGTTGGAAAGACCGTCATCAATCAGCAGGTGGGGTTCGGTCTGGCCGTGGCGATATTGCTCGACGCAACGTTGGTGCGTTCGGTTCTAGTACCGGCGAGCATGGAGATGCTGGGCCGTGCCAATTGGTACCTGCCTTCGTGGTTGGTTTGGCTCCCTGATCTGAGGGTAGAGCAGGCTGGGGAGAGTTATATCGGTCAACAAGGTCGCGCCGAGTAGGAACTATGCTGGTACCTTCTGCCTACAAAGCAGGCTACGAAAAGGCACGCACTCGGGATCCGGATCTCGCGTGCCGATATGTGGCTCACACGATGGTTGGCGATCCCGATGCTGATGCCGTGGTAGCAGCCTTTGCCGAGGTCGGCGCCGGTGAGGCAAGCCGACTGATACAGGCTGCGATGGACCGGAACGAAAGCACTCTCCGCGACGCGCCCCAGGCTCTGCTGGATCTTTTGTGCAGATTGGAAGCTCCACCGGAATGGGCTGACACGGCGGAATTCCTTCCGGGTATACGGATGTTTCACCGGAATTCACAACTGGTGCTGGCCGCGTTCGTAGGTGCTGTCCTGGTGGAGGGGTTTTCCACGAATATCTGCAAGTCGTTCTTCCTCACCGGCCGCCTTCACGAGCAGGGAATCAGACGACTGAAGCAGAATAACCGGCATATGCTGGAAATATTTCTCCCCGGAGGTTTGGACCGGGACGGTGACGGCTGGAAGCTTACCGTTCGCATCCGGTTGGCTCACGCACAGGTCCGACGCCTCCTCGCAGAATCAGACGCGTGGGACACCGAGGCGTGGGGAGTACCCTTGAGTTCCGCCCACATGGGTCTGGCCATAACCGCCTTTTCGGCGAGGCTGGTGAAGCATATGCGGAGGCTGGGAGCAGTGTTCGACGACCACGAAAAAGCGGGTTTCATCGCAGTTTGGCGCTATTCCGGCCACCTGATGGGAATTCCCGAGACCCTACTGTTCCGGGACGAAGCCGAGGCGCTACGCCTATTCGAAATCGGTAGGCTCTGCGAGCCCGAGCCTGAGGAGGAGTCGATTGTCATGGCCAATGCGCTAATCAACTCGGCGCCGCTGGTGATTGGCGTCACCGAGAAGGAAGCGCGACGCAGCATGGCCAAATATGTGTACGGCGTTTCCAGGGCCCTGATCGGAAACGCGCTGGCTGATCAATTGAGGTATCCCAAACGCTCGTCGTTCGGGGTATTGCCGTGGTTCAAGTTACAGAGGCGATACGAGTACGCGTTGGGCCAGATGTTCCCCAAGATACGCCAGCGTCAAAAGCTGGATCGGTTCACGTCCTTGCTGGAAGCCTCGATGTACGACGGCGGCGGCATCAGCTACTTCCTACCCGATCATGTGAACACTGAGGAGTCCAGTTGGTGGTGAGGAAATTGCGGTTTCATCTGTGAAGTTACGCCATCTGAACACTGCCGGATGTTGGATCGGCCAAGACGG
Organism: Dehalococcoidia bacterium; assembly: GCA_034421995.1. GTDB lineage: Bacteria > Chloroflexota > Dehalococcoidia > Lucifugimonadales > UBA3495 > Bin87. The sequence continues at coordinate 3,030 of DAOUJY010000050.1, forward strand.
ATGGACCCTGCCGGCGCGCTCCTTGTTTTTGGGAAACAGAAATTGAGACCTTTATCCACCGTCATCGCCGGCTGGAGCAACACCGCCGCAGCATTTCTTTTGGCGGTGATGATTTGCTACGGGGTGCGCGGGTTGGTATGGCTCTTGGTCAACAAGGACTCCCTATTTTGCATCATGGCCCTGGCCGGCGCGGTCACTGCGGTATTGATGTGGTTGTGAAATCTCGCGCAAGGGGGAAATGGAGCGTCGAGACCGACCTTTGTACTGGTGTGCAGACACGGTAAACCCGGCCAGTCCCGCGTTTCCTCGGCAACCTTCATGACCACTTTCGCCTTGAAATATCGATTGGAAAGGAGGCGCCAGCCGTTTCGGCGGGAAGCGGTGAACGCGGTACCTGCTAACGAAAAAGGGGTCTATGCTCTTTGGTTGCCCTCAGGATTGACCGGAAGCCGTGAGTGCGTATACGTGGGCAAGTCGCGAACCTGCGTAAGGGACTGCCTGTTAAATCATATTCAGGGTAACGAGCCCAATCCGTTGCTGCGTTTGGAACTCAAGCAACCGGACACCGACATGGAGTTTTCATTTGTCATTACCTCCACAGACGTTCAGACGGACGCGCTGGAAAGAGACGTTATCCAAACTTTTCGCCCGCGTGCTAACCGGCCGTGAGAAGGTGCTACGTTTCCAGATGCTAGAGTTGGGAAGCCGCTCAGTGCACCGTTGGCGCCGGAATCCCGTAGCGCAACACCCGGTTCATCACTTTTGTAATGGCTGGAGGATTGTTGGATGGCTTGGCCTTGGACGCAGGCCTTTGCTCTCAGAATAGTTGGTGAAATAGCATAATGGTGCAAAGGTGCAAAGGTGCAAAGGTGCAATGGTGTTTCAATGGCATGGTGTAATGGCGTCGTGGGATAATCGGGCCTGGAAAGCCAATTTCGGATCGTTTCAGCAACATCAGGCGGAGGTTTGCAGTTGGGAAAGGCGAGTAGCCTGCGGCCCCGACCACTGCATGACACGAGGCCGTTGTTCCCCAAATGCCCCCCGGATAGAATCTCGAGACAGCCTACCGGGAGCCGTCATGCAGAGCCGAGGCCACGTCCGCCGGTTCATGCTGTCGACGGCCAAGGCGAGGGAAGGTGCCGGCTATACCTGGGAGAATGTGGCCGAGGTTGCCGTTCATGATTGGGAGCACACCGGGGTGCCGGACCTTACCCTACACTTTTGGCTGTTGCAACGGGGTGTCGCTGCCTCATCATCGGCCAGACTGCCCACCAGTGGGCGATCGTCGTCCGCGAGCCCTGCCCCAGGTGCGACGAGCCCCTGGTGAACCCATCACCCACGAAAGCGTCAGCGACAACAACTCAACCGGAAGATTCCCATGCGCTGGCCCAAGCCAAGACAAATCTGCTCCCTCTGCCAGATACGCCCGCCGGAACCGGCCAAGATATACTTCTGTGCCCGGTGCAACCGCAAGATCAACCAGGCAATCCGCAAGGCGTTGGTCACCACCGCCGCTGGCCTTCTCCCCGAACTGATGGCGCTCCTGGTGATCCTCGCCGTCCTGCCGACCTCCGGGCAACCCAATTACTGGCTCGTGATACCGGTGGTCGCTCTCACCGTTCCCAGGATCCGGTACATTTTCGCCCGCGCGGCCAACCGGGCCATCGATCAGTATATTAACGACAGCGGCATCCCTCAGGTTTGGAGCGCCGAGTTCGAGATCAAGCATGCCCGGGAGAGTGCTGCCTATGTGAGAAACGCCATCCGCCACGAGGCAATCGCTCTGGCCATACCTCTGACGCCGCAGTTGGAGAAAGTGCTGAACGGTGAGATCCACCAACGGGAATTGTCTGACCGGGATATGGACATTATCTGGCCGGCCGTCGAAGCTGCCATGAAGCGCGAACGGGACAAACAGGCTGCCCTCGGCATCGAAGCCGCCCTGCCTCGCGGGGATGACCCCACCTGCTGAAGCACGGTCTCGCTCTTGTGCCTCCACCAGAACAACATTCGCTCCTCAGCTTGTTGCTACTGACTGCCTTACGAACTCGTGCCTGACCTTGGGCGGAATCGAGGCTCGTATTGTAAAAACGGCGATGGAGTGGATGGGAAAGGAGCCCATTGGGGGTCCCGACGGGAGCCGGGTCAAATCGGGTAGCTTGGCCGCGGCCTCGGAACTTCGCTCTGGGACGATCTGGTGCAATAGTATAATGGTGTAAAGGTGCAATGGTGTTTCAATGTCATGGTGTAATGGCGTCGTGGGATAATCGGGCCTGAGAGGCCAATTTCGGATCGTTTCAGCAAGATCAGGCGGAGGTTTGCAGTTGGGAAAGGCGAGCAGTCTGCGGCCCCACATCGTGCAACTGGCGGTGGCCAATAAAGGGCGGATCCTCAGCACCGACGAGATCTACCGGTCGGTGGCTGATCTGGGCGTGGCCGATTTCGATCCCAAGTTGATGAGGGATCGCAACCTGGTGAACCGGGAGCTCTCTGACCTGGCGGGCTGCAGCACGCAGGGGCACAGCAAACCGGCGCTGCAGATACTTACCCGGGTGAGCCGGGGCTATTACCTGTATCGAGAGCCAACCTTGCCGATGGAGGTGGCGCTGCTGCAGGAATATCTGGAGCCAGTGGAGGTGTATGAAAAGCGACCGCCACGGCCGCGCCGTGGCGGGTCGGATAGGCGCGGCGTGCCAGTGGGGGTGCGGGAAGCGCTGTATGAGGTGCAGCGGGGCGTATGCCCGGGCTGTGGGTTCTACCAGCCGGACCACCGGCGTTTTGAAGCTGATCACATTGTGGCGCTTGGTGACGATGGAAAGGACCAGGTCCGCAACCTGCAGCTGCTGTGCGGTTACTGCAACCGGACGAAGGCCACCAGAGGCGGTCACGGTTTCATGATGAAAATGGCGGAGTTACGGGCTTACAACGTGGCCGAGGGGATGATGGTGGACGAGACACTGGCAGCGCTTACTGGCCAGCGACTGGCTCGGTACCATCAGGAGGCGAGCAGGCTCGTGGCCTGATGTACGGAGTGAAGGCTGTTCCAGCGCGCCGAAAAATACCATGGAGATTGATGCCGGATGATTAGCGCCAGCGCCGACCACAACGTGGCGGTTATCCGGGAAGATGCTGCCGATGTCGCCATGGACGACCATCCGGCCGGCGAGGTCGCCGCGGAGATAACGGACATCCACAGCGCGGGGCGAAGCGGTACCGAGGAAGATTGGGACTGGTTCGAGGCGGAGGTGGCCGTTATCGACGCCGAGGCCGGTGACGACCCGGTGCGGCTGTATATGCGGGAGATCGGCCGGGTGGAGCTGCTGACCGCGGCGGAGGAACGGGACCTGGCAGCGGAGATTGAACTGGCCAATCATCTGGTGGAGTTGCAGCGGGAGCTGGCCCTGGGATTGGGCGATGGCGACGGCGTGGATGATGCCAGCGCCGATGGTGAGCCGACGGTTGCGCCCTGGGAGAAGGCCATGCTGCTGTTGGCCCGCATCGCCAGCGCCGGACCGACTGCTCGGGCCGTGGCGCGCCACCTGGAGCTGGACGATGCCCCCACGCTGGAGGAGGTGTGTACGCACCCGCGGTTCAGGGCCGGCATCGACGAGGTGATCAACCCCGAGTTGTTGGAACGGGTGGCCCAGGAACTGGACATGACCGAGGACGAAGCCCGCGAGCGCATCGTGGCGTTGTCACGGGACACGCGGGCGCTGCCACCGGCGGCAGTCAGCATCGTTGTCTCCCACGTGCCGGTGTGGGCGGAACTGCATCCCGAAAGCTCGGAGGATCGGGACCGGTGTACCCTGGCCCTGCTGTCCCGGATGCTGGGGGATCCGGAGCTGAGCCAGCGTATGGAGGCGGTGGATGATGGGGTCGGCCGTTACTTCGAGCGGGTGGTTGAGTCCGGGAAGCGCGCCCACGACCACCTGGCGGAGGCCAACCTGCGTCTGGTGGTCAGCGTGGCGGGGAAGTACCAGAACCGGGGGATGGCGCTGTTGGACCTGATCCAGGAGGGAAACCTGGGGCTGATCCGCGGCGTGGAGAGGTTCGACCACCGGCGGGGCTACAAGTTCAGCACCTACGCCACCTGGTGGATCCGGCAGGCGGTGACCCGGGCCGTGGCCAACGAGGGTCGCACCATACGGATACCGGTGCACGTGGTGGAGACCATCAACAAGTTGACGCGCCAGGAACGGATCATGGCGCAGGAGCTGGGAAGGGACGCCACGGACGGTGAGCTGGCCGAGGCGTTGGGGATGAGCGTGGAGAAGATCATGCGGGCGCGGAAGGCGTCCCGGGAGGCGGTGTCGCTGGATCTGCCGGTGGGAGAGGACGGGGATACGTTCCTGGGGGACTTCGTGGAGGACCGTAACGCGCCGGCGCTGGAGGATGCGGTGTCGGAGAACCTGTTGCGGGAGCAGCTGCTGGATGCGCTGGATGCGCTGGGGGACCGGGAGAGCCGGGTGCTGCGGCTGCGCTACGGGCTGGATGACGGCCAGCCGCAGACGCTGGAGGAGGTGGGGAAGGTGTTCGGGGTGACCCGGGAAAGGATCCGGCAGATCGAGGCAAAGGCGCTACGGAAGCTGCGCCAGCCGGCCCGGTCGGCCCGGCTGCGGGACTACCTGGATTGACCGGGGCCGCGGGATCAGCGGGGGCGGTGGTGGCGGGGGATGATCTGGTAGTCGCGCAGCCCTTCGTTCCAGACGCGGCGAACCACCTCGGCCGGAATGTCCCTGACTTCCCGCCGCATGGCGAAGCCCACGTCGGGAGTGCCGGAGAAGGCGAGTTTCACCAGAGAGGTCTCGTCGGTGGTGATCTCCACGCGGAGGTCCGCGTCGGCCCTGAGTTCCTCGATGAGGTTCACCAGCCGGTCCAGGGC
>DAOUJY010000051.1:0-8504 GCA_034421995.1 Dehalococcoidia bacterium
TCGTTTCAGGGTGGTTTTGTTGTACCAAAACCATTATCCCCGAAGCCGGGAGCACTTTCTCATCCCATCACCACCCCGCCAATCTCACCCTTTCGGTGGATTGGGGCTTAGGCTCTGCCGTCCACCTTATGATTTGCCTGGTCGATCAACGCGCCATAGGTGATGTTTACCGGGTACTCATCACCATTCTGTACATGCACGACCGAGCCGGACCCCAGGATGCCGTTCGGCTCGCCCGACTCGCTCATCGCGCCCGGAGCCACCGTGATGCCGGTGGAATCAAGATCCACCGCGTTGACCTGAACCTCATCGCTGAAGCGGACTGCGACCTCGATGTCCTCTCCGCGCCGGTAGGTATCGCCGTGCTCGGGAGTGGATGCCATCCGCGCGTTAGTGACGTGCGTTTGGCCGAGCACCTTAAGGCCCATCCTCACAGCACCGGGCCCGGAGTGGCAGCCCGGCCATAGCCCGCACCAAAGGGGGCTGAACAGCGGAACGGGGGCGCCCCGCCGCAGCCGGACGCCCACCCTTCGGGTTCAACTCACCCAAACCTCTAGTCGTTGTCCCGCTCGGTTGCCTCCAGGGCGAGGTCGTACAGCTGGAGGGACAGCTCGGCGTAGGTGTAATTTCCCGGGAGGGACACCAGGCACTTCTCCGGCACCGTCCCGACGTCGTGTCTGATGGTCAGTTTTCCGTTCTCGGAGTCGTCGTCCTCCGCGGCCGTCACCTTGATGGGTACGCCCACGTTCCAGGCGTAGGCCCTAGCCGGGTCTTGGTGGTAGTAGCCGTTGCAATCCTCCGTCAGATTGGAGAGGTCGTAGCCCCTGGGTATCAGGATCTGGCCCTGCTGAGTCGGCAGATTGCCGCCCAGGTCCTCGTCTCCCATCCAGTGCAGGAACACCACCACCGGCAGCTTCGGATCCCGGCTCAGCCGCACCCGGTAGGTGGCCTCGCCGCCCTCGGCTACCGTCAGCCGGGAGGGGAGGTTGACCCGCCAATCACCGCCGGCCCTCGCGGAGACGACCTCGTGTTGGAGGCCCTGGGACCATTCTCCGGCGCCCACGGCGTTGAGCGCCCGCACCTCGAACTGGTACATCCCTTCCCGGTCCGGCAGGCTGATCCGCCGTGAGGTCGTCGTCCTACCCACCCGGGTGGGCGCCACGATGTCGCACGTCACGCCGCCCCCGCCACCGCAGGGGCCGAACACCCGGTACTCGTAGCCCGTCACCGGCGTTCCGCCGTTATCGAACGGTGGATCCCAGGCCAAGGTCACCACGGTGCGGTCAATGCTGGTGAACCGCAGGTTCTCCGGCCACAGGGGCACGTCCAATACGGCGCCACCTACGGTTTCCGTGGTCGCCTGGACGTAGGCCCACGGGCCGGTGACGCTGCCCTGCACCGCCGCCACCCGGTAATAGTGGGTGCTTCCTGAGAGCAGGCCGGTGTGGGAGTAGGTGGTGCCGCTGTGGCTGCTGGCCAGGATGTCCCAGGGGCCGGCCCCGTCGGTGGCGTGCTCGATGCGGTAGCGCAGGCCGGCGTCCGCCGAGGGCGCAAGCCAACTCAGGTCGATGCGGCCCACGCCACGGCCCGGCGTGGCGGTCAGGCTCGTGACGGGCCCACGTTGGCAGTTTCCAGCAGCGTAGGGGACCCGGCGAACGACGACCACGGGCCGGGCACGCCCTGGTCGGACACCGCCCGCAACCGGTAGGACGCGCCGCTGGAGCCGCGGCGCAGGTCCACGTAGAGGGTCTCCCGTAGCTCCAAGTCCATGACCCGGCCGTTGCGCTCCACCTCGTAGCGGGCCACCGGCCAGCGGTACACCCTCCCGTCCTCCGGCGGCTCCCACCGCAGCACCGCGATTGGACCGTATTTCTCCACCCGGAACGACCGGACCGCGTCCGGATGCTGGCCCGTTCCCGCAATGGCCTTGATGGTTGCCTGGTTGTTCGAGTCGTCCACGTCCATGAACTCAAAGGTGTGCGTGGTTCCGCCGACGGTGACCTTCTCGCTCCGCTTGCTGACGATGCTGGCCGTGACGGGGGCGTTGGCAGCGCCGGACAGGAGGGTCAGCGTCGGCCCGTCGCTGCGGCCCCTGCGGAGCCGGGCGTCCCGGCCCTCCAGGTCGCCGACGTGCCACGTGCCCTGGCAGAGGCCCTCCGCGCAGCCTCCCTGGCGGTAGCTGCCGCCATCCTCGCTGACCTGCGCCCTCGCCCCCTGGGGCACTCCCGACAGCTCCACCTCCACCTCCGGGACGGTTGACTGCCCGTTGTTCCTGGCCATCAGCGTGTAGCCCCGCTGGCCCCGGGGTATCGCCCCGGCTTGACCGGCGTCCATCACCGCCAGTTCGCCCGCGATGCCCACGATGAATGTGTAGGTGCCGCTGGCGTCGAACACGTCATTGTTTCCGTCATTGTCGTCGTCTCTAGTCGCGTGCGTAAAGCTGAAGGTTACTGTAACCTTATATTGTCCCGGAGATTCAAACCATATGTCGTAACCTGCTCTGAACGGAGTAGTATAAGGAAAGGGGCCAGCCTTAGCCGCATTCACTGGATCAAGGTAATTAAAGCCTAAATTGGTACTTGGCCGCATAGAGAAACTGCCGGGCAACGTAATTCCTTCAGGGACTTCTATAGCCCTCCCCGCGCGGCTAAATGGTGCAGCAGGTACGTTTAACCAGTTGATATAAGGCCGTAATCCAACTCCTAAACTCCTGATAGTTCCGTCGGAATGCAACCCTGCCGCGGGGTCCACTACCACCACGACTGATTCCGGTTCCAGGAACTGACCGCCGTGTTCAACAACCAATTCCAACGTGTCCCTATCATTGCAAGGAAATGCGGTTACACCCAAACAGTACCTCACTTCAAAAAGATCGACCTCTCCACTGCTCACCACCCGATGCTCTCCTGATGGGGATGCAGGTAAGAAGCATAGGGAGACCGGAGCCCTTTTATCGGGATCCGTCGTGGGTCTGGAGCTGACAATTTGGGCGGTGAGGCACCGTTCGTCCAACGGCGGCAGATCCCCTGCGGTCAACCGCACCGGCACGCTCAGGGTGGGGCGGCCGGTCGTACGGGATATTCGCCAGGTGCCGGCAGTGCTGGATTCCCGGGTGAAGGCGCCGACGTCCGCACTCGGCGCAGTGGATCCGAAGACGAGACCATCCGAAAGCGTGATCCGGACTTGTACATCCCACAAGACAGATTTTCGATATACGGTATCACGAGGAGGGTCAAGCAATATGTCGGCAGTAAATACCGCTGGTCCGCCCGGACTCGGACGCTCGTTGTCTGCGGATAGGGAGAGTACTCCCATTGGGTTGGCGAATCGGATACCGCTGGACTGGCCCAAATATACCCAACGCTCGGCCCGGTTGTCCCCTTCCTGACCCACGCTCTCTTTGGGTGTAGAGTCGATGATCTCGGCCCGGATGCGGGCAACCGTGTCGGCTGCTAACGGACTATTTGGTTTTCTCCTGATAATCAGGGTCTGTCTGCTAGCGTAGCCGCCTACAGATTCACCAAAGGCAGAGGGTTCCAGACGCGGAATCGTCCATAAACCGGTTTCCCCGTCGAACACCTCAGGGGGCGCCCCTACGTAGATCCCTTGGATTGTTTCGACTGTTCGAAGGACGCTAATCACCCCCGGCTGGTCGCTGGTCAGCTGGACCTTGATGTTTTCCAGTGGAATTTCGGAGTTATTGAAGACCGTGAAAACGAGATATGCCTGCCCGGCTGTGGTGAAAGCCGATTCGATGGAGAGGTTGCGATGAGTATCCGCGAAGAAGTTGGGTCTGCCGGACTGGGCATCGACCACGCTGGGTCCCAGCAGCGCCGCCAGCAGGACCGCTAGTAACGGAGACAGGCGCAGCCCGCGCTTGAGCATTGGTTTGATCGTGAACATCATGGCAGACAAGGACCTCAGACCGGGTTATAGGAAGAGGGGCGATAGCCCGGCCGCATCAAAAAGCGGCCATCCGGCGGGCATGGCGTCATGCCCGAGGGTGGCCACTTCGACGGGGACGCGGAAAGGAACAGAGCGCGAGCAGCCGGCCGGAAACGGCACGGCCGGTAGGGAAGCGGGGATAGTGTCGCCGCGCCGGTTACGCTGCCGGGGTTTGCGGCCCGGCCGCAGCCGGTGGCGGCGAAACGCGGAAAGCCGGCCGGAACAGCCGGTTTCGCTAAAGCAAAAGGCGGGGGGGGGGGGCTGACGTACAGGCCCGCGGGACGGCGTCGGTCCCACGTTCGTCGCCGCGCCGGTTACGCTGCCGGCGGGCGCGGGCCTGCTGCAAAAGGTCAGCCATTACCACTCCGTTGCGGGCGGGGCGGCGTGCCCCGCTCTCGCGTATCGCTAAATTTTTCGTTCAGCGGCGGTGATGGCTGACCCGCGACCGGCGCCGGGTTCCAGACTTACCCTCATGCCGGAGCGGCGGCGTGGCGCGCTGATGACGCAGCTCGCCACGCAGGTCGCAGTTCAGCGCAGCGCCGGAAGTTCCGGCTGCTGCGACCCGCCTCAGGCGGGTCGGTAGTATTTATATCATAAACCGTATAATCTGAGTGTGATTTTTTCTCGCAATTTTTATCACTTCTTGTAACTTTTCGCGGAATGTGCCAGAATCGCCCGCCGGCTCCCCCCTCAGGGGCTCGGGAGCCGGCAGAACCGCTCAATGCCGTTGAGGTGACACCATGGACCATGCCGGGAACCAGGCCGGGGACCACGAGGGGGAGATCGCCAGGCTGCGGGAACGCCTCTCGCTCCTGAGCCAGGCCAGCCGGCGCATCAACGAGAGCCTGGACTTCGACGCGGTGCTCCAGGGAACGCTGGACTCCGCCCGCTCCCTGACCGCGGCCCGCTACGGGGTGATGACCCTGCTGGACCACGCCGGCGGAGTGGAGCGCCACTTGAGCTCCGGGCTGACCGCCGCCGAGGCCGAGCAACTGTGGCTCACGCCGGACTGCTGGCAGCTCTTCGCCGCCCTGACCAATATCTCCGAACCCCTGCGGGTCGCCGACCTGGTGGAGCACGTCCGCGCTCTGGGCTTCCCGGAGTTCACCATCCCCCTGCCGGTGGACGTCTTCCGCTTCATGGCGGCGCCGGTGTTCCACCGGGGCGAACGGCTCGGCCACATCTTCGTGGGCGACCGGGAGGACGGGGAGGAGTTCAGCCCGGCCGACCAGGAGACCCTGGTGATGTTCGCCGCCCAGGCGGCGCTGGTCATCGCCAACGCCGGCGCCCACCGGGAGGAGCGCCGGGCCCGGGCCGACCTGGAGACCCTGATCAACACCTCGCCGGTGGGCGTGGTGGTCTTCGACGCCGGCGCCGGGTTTCCCAAGTCCGTCAACCGGGAGGCGCGGCGCATCGTGGACAGCCTGCGGGAGGGAGGCCAAGCTGCGGAGGACCTGCTGGAGGTGGTGACCTGCGTGCGCGCGGACGGGCGTGAGGTCTCCCTGCGGGAGCTGCCTTTGGCCGAGGTTCTTCAGGCCGGCGAGACGGTGCGGGCTGAGGAGATTGTCCTGCGGGTTCCCGACGGGCGCAGCATCAGCGCGCTGCTCAACGCCACGCCCATCCACAGTGAGGACGGGGAACTGAGCTCCTTCGTGGTGACGTTGCAGGACCTGACGCCGCTGGAGGAGCAGGAGCGGCTGCGGGCCGAGTTCCTGGCCACGGTGAGCCACGAGCTCCGGGCGCCCCTGACCTCCATCAAAGGCTCCGCCGCCACGGCCCTGGGCTCGCCGACGGACCTCGACCCGGGGGTGGTCCGCCAGTTCTTTCGCATCATCGAGGACCATGCCGACCACCTGAACGACCTGGTGGGCAACCTGCTGGACGTGGCCCGCATCGAGGCCGGCGCGCTGGCCGTCAGCCCCGAACCGGCGGAGGCCGCCGCCCTGGTGGACCGGGCCCGCAGCGCCTTTATCAGCGCCGGGGGCCGGTACCGGCTGGCCATCGACGTCGCGGCGGATCTGCCCCTGGTGGCGGCCGACCGCCGGCGCATCGTGCAGGTGCTGGTCAACCTGCTGTCCAACGCGGCCCGCCACTCCCCGGAGGATTCGGTCATCCGGTTGGCGGCCGCCCGGGAGGATGTCCACGTCGCGTTCTCGGTAACCGACACGGGACGGGGCATACCGGCGGAGAGCCTGCCCCTCCTGTTCCGCAAGTTCTCCAGGGCCCGGTTCGAGGCCCAGTCCGGTGACCAGGGCGGGGACACGGGCCTGGGCCTGGCCATCTGCAAGGGGATCGTGGAAGCTCACGGCGGCCGCATCCGGGCCGAGAGCGACGGGCCGGATCTGGGCGCCCGCTTCACCTTCACCCTGCCTACGGTGGGGGAACCTACCCGCGCATCGGCGGCCGGGCGGCCGTCGGCGCCGGCCCGCGCAAGGCGGAGCAGGCCGGCGCGGGAGGATGAACCGATACCCATCCTGGCGGTGGACGACGACCCGCAGGCGCTGCGCTACGTCCACGACGCCCTGACCATGGCTGGCTACGCGCCGGTGGTCACCGGCGACCCGGACGAGGCCCTCCGCCTCATGGCGGAACGGCGGCCCCGGCTGGCGCTGCTGGACCTCATAATGCCCGAGACCGACGGCGTTGAACTGATGCAGGCCATCCTGGACACGGAGGACGTGCCGGTCATCTTCCTGTCCGCCTACGGGCAGGATGACGTCGTGGCCCGGGCCTTCGACATGGGCGCCTCCGATTACGTCGTCAAGCCCTACTCGCCCACGGAACTGGCCGCCCGGATCCGGGCGGCCCTGCGGCGGCGCGCAACTCCGGAACCTGCGGAACCCTACGTGCTGGGCGACCTGACCATCAACTACGCGGAGCGCCGCGTTACGCTGGGCGGTCGTCCGGTGCCGCTGGTGGGGTTGGAGTACCGGCTGCTGGCCGAGCTCTCGGCCCACGCCGGACGGGTGTTGACCTACGAGCATCTCCTGGAACGGGTGTGGGGCGACCGAAACGCCCAGGACCTCCGGCCCATGCGCACCGTCATCAACAAGCTCCGCCGCAAGCTGGGGGAAGCCGCTCGCAACCCCACGTACATCTTCACCGAGCCCCGGGTCGGCTACCGGATGCCCAGGAGTGACTCGGGAGACGGTGGAACCTGACTGAGGACCGAGATTGTCGTATCCGTCGTGCCGGTCAGGCCGCGGCAGCGTCATGAGCTCCGACGGCACAGCCGTTCTTCGGGAGTGGCCCGTTTCGTTCGCATGGATGACGCCCTGGCCGTACCGACCCAGGGGTTGACCAAGCGGTACGGGCGCGTGCTGGCAGTTGACCAACTGTCATTGGAAGTGCCGAAGGGTTCGGTGTTCGGACTCCTCGCCGGCGCCGTCCCGCAGGGTCATCACGCCATAGCGGGCCGCCGTCAGGGAGCGGGCGGAGTCCAGCGTTCCCTGAAGCACGTCATCGAAGTCCAGGCTCTCGTTGATGCGCCGGCTGGCCTGGCTCAGGAACGACAGGCGTTCCCGCAGCCTGGCAATCTCCCCCGGTGGTCCCCGGCCTGGTACCCGGCATCGTCCGTGGCGTCACCCCAACGGCATTGAGCGGGCTTGATGCTCCCAGGCCGCGGCGGCGGGGAGCAGGCGGGGCGATTCTGGCACATTCCGCGAAAAGTTACAAGAAGTAATGGAAATCAGGAGGATAAATCACGCTCAGATTATATTGTGGACCTTCGGTCATCACAGTGGAACCACGGACCCTCGGGCGCCAAAGCGCACCTGGATGCACTTCATGTATAAGGTCCAAGAGGGAGATTTGGACCTTGACGGAATCTCCGCAGGCGCCAATGCCCTAATGCTGGGCGGGGCGACGTTTCGGGACGCCGCCGGGAATGATGCAGAGATCACCCACCCGGCGCTCGCTGCAACGGACGCCAAGGTGGACGCGGTTCTGCCCACAGTTTCATCCATCGCCATCACTTCCGACCCGGGGGACGATAATACTTACGGCATCGGCGACAAAATCGAGGTCACGGCGACTTTCAGCGAGAAGGTCCGGGTCGCCGGGGTTAGCATCAGCGGGGTTCCGCGCGATCCTGGACTTGACCATCCGCTCGCTACCTTTGACCACTATCCCCAGCTTGAGTTGGACATTGGAGGCGAGGCGAAAACGGCCAATTACTGGAGCGATGCCGGCGATCAGGTGGTCTTTAAGTACACGGCACAAGCCGGCGACGCCGACAACAACGGCATCAGCATCGGCGCAAACAAGCTGGCCATGAACCGCGGCGTCATCCTCGACGCTGCGGAAAACAATCCGATACTGTTCCTGGAACCGGGACAACACGACACCTTCCATATCCCCGAAGACGCCGTTGTGCCCCACGCCGCCGTTTCCGACGATGCGAACCACAAGGTCGCCGGACCTTTATCGCCTTTGACCTTGCATGGGCACACGGGCCTCTCATTCGACGAGGGCGGCGAACTGACCTGGCCGGAGTACAACCTTCCCAACTATAGGGTGTCCGGAACAGAAGCCGACGTTACCTGGTCGCTCTCCGGCGA
>DAOUJY010000052.1:0-10860 GCA_034421995.1 Dehalococcoidia bacterium
ATAAAATCGGAGATGTTCATGGGGTTCCTCGCTGCGGAGTGTTCTCAACTCGCAGCATAGGGGAACCTCGTGGCATTTTCAAAATCGTCTCAAACTAGCACCAAAGGTTATAAGTCAAGGTAGCGTAACAGCGCAGAATGACGGCGTCAATCGCACCGCTGCTGATGGTCAGAACTATCGTATATGAATATTGTTGGGCGAATTGTATTATGAGGCAATGCCCGACACTGCTGATTTTGGGGAGATTAGCCTCACCACTATCCGACTTCAGGATGCTTTCAATCCTAAAACTCCGACGAAAATCACGATCTACGGCATCAGATTTTCATATGCGATAGCCTTGTGCTAATGGTAGCGTTTCGTATCAGATGATCTAACTGTTTGAAGCGATGTGCATACTCCGCAACCGTCACTCCGGAGGATGCCGGAGTCCAGAGACGAGTCATGCTTCCAGACCGTGCCTGCTGGCCGGTTTGCTATACTGTCGCCAAAGGAGGCGGATCATGGCGGATTACACTGCATATTTCAACGGCGAGTGGGTGCCCTTCAGCGAGGTCAAGATCGACCCCATGGACCGGGGCTTCCTGGTGGGGGACGTGATATTCGACGTTGCCCGGACTTTCAACGGCAAGAGCTTTCGCATGGAGCAGCACATCGACCGGCTCTATCGTTCGCTGAAGTACGTCCGCATCGATCCCGGACTCTCTCCGCGCGAGATGTACGACATCAGCGAAGAGGCAATCGCCCGCAACGAGCGCCTGCGAGAAGAGGCGGGGGACTTCACCATAACTCAATTCATTACCCGTGGCCCGGGTAGCTGGTCCCGCGACGCCGGGCCTCCCACGGTATGCGTGAAGATCTCGGCGGCGGCTTTCGGACGCTACGCAAAACTATACCAAGACGGGGCCCACGGCGTAATTACTCGTACCCGGAGCTATCCGGTCGATGCGCTCGACCCGAAGGTCAAACACTACAGCCGCATGAACTTCAATCTGGCCGACCTGGAGGCGGCGGACGTGGACCCGGAGGGCTGGCCCATCCTGACGGACGCCGAAGGCAACCTGACCGAAGGGACGGGCTACAACGTATTCCTGGTCACCGACGGAGTGATCCGCACGCCGGGGGATCGAAACATCCTCCAGGGCATCTCCAGGGGCATGGTGTTCGACCTGGCAGAGCAGCTTAATATTCCCCTGGTGGAGGATGACCTCCAACCCTATGACATGTACACCGCCGACGAAGCGTTCTTCTCCAGCACCACCCCTTGCGTGCTGCCGGTAACCGTCGTGGACAAGCGGGAGATCGGAGACGGACGGCCTGGGCCGATAGTCCAGCAACTCTTGTCCGCATGGAGTGAGGCCGTCGGCGTGGACATCGTTGACCAGATGGCCCGGTTCGACCGGGGTTAGGACGGCGTTATGATCGCTGTTGCCGGAGTTGCGCTCTGAGGCGGGCGAGTTCGGCTTCGGCGGCGTCGGCGCGGGCTTGCTCGGCATTGGCGCGGGCCTCGGCGGCGACGCGCTTGTCTATCGTCAGGCCCGTTGCCGGATCCAGCACGTCAAACAACTCCTCGCCATTCCAGTAAAACACCACGTCCAGCAACTCGCTGTGCCCCCGTACCGAAGCGTCGTCGCCATACTGCAACGGATACTCCTCGTATCGGCCGTTCACCAGCCGCTCCCCGGTAATCGGCCGGCCATAGAGCCGGCCGCCCGTGGGGTCAAACCGCCAGTACTCCTGTATCTCCAGCCGCTGGTACAGCTCCCGCTTCCAGCCCAAATCGTTCGCCGCCGTGCTTGGCGACGCTACTTCCATCACGAAGTCCGGCGCCTTCCCGATCTCCCAAATCCAAAAGTTCGGCAGGTTCGTCCTTATCCCCGCGCTGTCCACATCAAAGGCGATGAACAGGTCAGGCTCGACCCGCCGGTTCCCGTTGTTTATGTCGTAAGAAACGAATATCCGGCCTGATATGAACACGTCCGGGCGGTCTTCGTAGCGCTCGTCAAGAAGATGTGCGATGCGACGTATGGGCAGATCTTGCTGCATGCCGTCCTCAATTCGCTCCGGCTCTTCGTAGAAAATGTCCGGCAGGGTTCGTACCTTCCAGGCGTTGGTGATGATTTTGGTGGCGGCCATGGGAGAGCCTCCGGCAATGGTTGGCAAGGCAGGATAACTTGATTATAGGCGGGCTTTCCGGCGCTCAAAAGGCTGTTTGTCATCCTGTGTTCCTGGCGCCGTCTGCCTTACGGCAAATACTTGTCCTCCATCTCCCGGATGCGGTCAGCTCCAAGAATCCCGCCGTTGGTGGCGACGCCCCACCGACTCTGGGCGGCCCTGGCCAGGAAATCGTCAATGGCGTGGGTGCCGCGTTCCTGGAACTCGTTCAGGAAATCCCAGGACGCCTGGAGGCCCGCCATGGTGGTCAGTGCCGGATACCAGGCCGCGGCGGCGCCGGCTTCCTGCAACTCTTCCAGCGTGGGGTGAGTCTGGCTGCCGTGGGTGAAAAGCGGCAGCACCGGGCCGGGGATGCGCCGGATGGCTTCCTGGTTATCCTCCCAGGACGCCACCGCCGGGCAGACCACGTCCACGTTGGTCTGCTCCTTGTAGGCCAGGCAGCGTTCCATCACCTCCTCGAAGGTGGCTCCGGGAACGCCGGCGTAGTCGCACCTTGCCACGATCACAAAGTCCGGATCATACTCCATCTTGGCATCCATGGCGGCTCTGAGTTTGCCCACCATCTCCTCGATGGACACGCACCGGCGACGCGGCCCGGACTTGGGCGGGTAGGTCTGGTCCTCCAAATGGGTTCCCGCAATGCCGGCGCGTATGTACTCCTTCACGGTTTCATAAACCTGTATCGCATCCCCGTATCCGGTATCCATGTCAACGAACGCCGGAATCTCAATAGTGTTCACGATGCGCCGGGCATTGTCCACCATGTCGCGCATACTGGTCCCGCCCTCCGTCAACCCCATCACCTGGGCCGAGGTATTGCCTCCGGACATGTAGAACGCTTCAAATCCCAGCACCTCCGCCATCTTCGCGCCCATGGCGTTCATCCCGCCGGCCAGCACGAAAATCTCGGGACGATCAAATAGTTCCTTGAGTCTCGTGGTCATGCGTTGTTTCTCTGGCATAACTTCCCCCTTCGCTTGGTCAAGCGGTATTTCCATTGGGCTTCTGATGGACGGTCACCGGTCTGTCCAGGGCCTTGAGCGGGCCAGTTCCCGAACCTCCGCCGGTGTCGAGACCGGAGCCAGACAGCGGTCGCCCATGCAGGCGTACAACGCGGCTTCCGCCCGAAGCGGAAATCCCAGTTGGCGGATTTGCTGCGCATCCCGCTCCGTGTCCAGCGGCCGCACTACCTTGTGCGGAGCATAGATACCCAATGCCGACTGGTGCAGCCGCCGATAACCCGGGCTGGAAGCATCACCAACCAGCGCCAGGCTGACCGGCCCCTGGGTTAGGAGGTCTTTGGCCCGCCCCCATGCCGTTCCTGCCGGCAAGAACAGCGCCTCTTCATCCTCTTCCATGCGGCGCGAAGCACGGGCGCTCAGGTAGGATTTCCCCGGGACGACAGACTCAAATACGCTCAAAGCAACGGCGGCCCGCTCCGAATATTCGCGGTCATCGGTTAGGTGAGACAGCCACATCAGCGCCTCGGCCCAACGACCATTGTCCATAACCGACCGCTCCGGAGGCAACAGCGCGGCCTCGAACGAACGGGGTGGGGTGGTATCGTAGCAGCCGCCGTCAGCCGCCCCAAATAGCTGCTCCGCAGTCGCCGCTACTTCTACCGCCCGTTGCAGGAAAACCGGACGGCCGGACGATTGGTACGCCGTCAACCAGGTTCGCAGAAAATTCACCTGATCGGCAAAAATGGACGCCGTGTCCCCACGCGCGCCCACCAGGCGCTGCAACCCGCCGGCGGAAGTCCAGCACCGCTCCCACAACTGTTCCAGTATTTCGTATCCCAGATCCCGGCGTGCTGAGCCTCCGCAAGCGTCCGCCACCCGGATCAGCGCATCAGCGACCAAAGCGTTCCATCCGGCGTAAAACGTGCAATCTACCGGTGGAGGAGTATTCACGTCCCGGTCCTTCCAGGACATTTGGTAAAAGGGTTCGTCAGCGTCCTGACTGGCGTAGAACAGTCCCTCGTCAGGACTGAACAGAGTGGTCGAAAGGTACTGAAGGATGCCTTCAACGGCGGCCTTGTACCCCATCTTGCGCGTAATCTGGTACGCCTCCGAGTACGCTATAGCCAGGCTCGCGTTGCTCACCAGCATCTTTTCGTAATGCGGCACTTTCCAATCGCGGCTCACCGAGTATCGGAAGAACCCCCGGTCCTTCCGGTCATAGATCCCATGCCACATCCCTTGCAGCGTGTTTTCCACCATCCCCAGGATGGTCCGGTCGCCGGTCAGCCCGTAACGGGCGGCGAGGAAGTGCAAAGCCTCCCACGGCGGTTGTTTGGGTTCCACCCCGAAACCGCCGAAGTCCTCGTCGTAAAGTTCCACCAATCGATCCATAACCGCTTCGACCGACGAAGCCGTCACGTTGCGGCCGGTTGGGGCGGTGCGTTCCGACGCTCCCGGGCCTTCGGCGACGAATTCCCCGCTGGAAATCTGTCCCAGCAGGTCCGCCATCTCATCCGGAGGAGTGTACGGTCGCCCGGCCAACAGCTCACCGCTGCCGGTCAGAAACGCCACCGATGGATACGTGCCCTGGTTATACCGAAGCGAAATGTCGGGGCGTTGGTCAACGTCAACGCGCACCGGAACGAAGTTGGCGTTGACCAGCTCGATGACCCGCGCGTCCGAGTAGGAAGTTTCATCCATCACGTGGCACCAGTGGCACCAGGTCGCGCCCAGCGTCAGCAGCACCGGCTTGTCCTCAGTCCGGGCCCGGGCGAAGGCCTCCTCGCCCCATTCAAGCCAGGAGATAGCGTTGGCCCCGTGCTGTTGGCTCATGCGGATCCCTACTGCTACCAGGACTTGATAACCGGCAGCACTTCTTCGGCAAAAAGCTTCAGACTGCGCTCGGCAATGTCGTAAGGGATGCCGCCGAACCGAAAAGCCACGTTCCACTCAAAATCGCCCAGCAATGCCCGCCGCTCCTCAATCCCCCGCAGGATCTTATCCGGCGTGCCCCAACTGGCCGCCTTCATAAAACCTTCAATTGCGCCTTCAAGCCCGGCAGAGCGCGCGATCTCCGCTTTCTGTTGGTAGGCGTCGTAGCCCTTCACCGTCCGGAAGTGATCCCCCAGGAATTCGTAGTGATAGAAGTTGCTCTCGACGAACTTGCCCTGATACTGGCGGGCTTCCCCTTCGGTTTGTTCTAGATCTGTGCCGCACACGACAAACTCGGTGAGCATCAGGCTCGGTGGCTCCGTGCCGTGAAATTCGCGGTGCAGGGCGCGCCCGCGCTCAATGCCCTCCATCCGCATCTCCCAGGGCCGATCAGCGAACATGACGATGTGGGCGCCCAGCCGGGCCGCCGAAAGAACCGATTCCTCGCTGGCCGCAACCGCGTAGATGCGCCCGTCAAAGGAATGCTGGGGTCGGGGCCGTATCTCCGTCCGCGGTTGCTGGTAATACTTTCCGTCACCCTCGATGAAACCGGTTTTGAGAGCTTCAACGATCATCGGAGCCGCTTCGTCGAAGCGTTCCCGTGATTCGTCCATGCTCACGCCGAAGGTTTCAAATTCCCGGCGCGCCAGGCCCCGCCCAAACCCCAGCCGGAGCCGCCCTCCGCTCAACATATCGAGCACCGCCGCGTTCTCCGCTACCCGCAGCGGATTGTGCCAGGGCAGAATGACGGCGGCGGTCCCCACGTCCACGTTGGGATGCTTGGCCGCCAAGTGGGTCATCAGCTGAATATTGTCCGGCACGAAGGAGTAATCGTTGAAGTGGTGTTCCGCAGACCAGAGACTATCGAAGCCGGAATCTGCGGCGATTTCAGCCAGCCGCAACTCCTCTTCCCACATCTGGGCGTCCGATCCTTCGTCCCAACCATAGCTGGAGAAGACCATCATCATTCCGACATCCATTCGATCAATCCTTCCTGTACTTCGAGATCCCTTGCGCCGGTGGCCTACGCGGTCAGAATGCCGGCTTGGCGGCGTAGGGGGTCAATTGCAGTTCGTGTGTCCAGCAGGACTTGTCCTGGGTGTGCAGGTAGTAGAACGCTTCGGCGATCTTGACGGGATTGATGATCATTTCCGGGTGCTGCTGGGCGCGCGGCGTGGCCCGTGTGCCCGGCGAATCAATCGTCCCGTCGATTATCACGTTGGCCACGTGGATGCCATACTCCGAATATTCCTCAGTCAACACCTGCGCCAACGTCCGCATCATTACCCGCGGATAGTACAGCGACTGCCCGGTGTACCGTTTCCGGCCCCGCAGCGAGGACGGGTTGTTGGAGATCAGAATCGTACCCTCCCCGCGCTCCCGCATCGCCGGCAGCACCTCCTTGGCGACCAGGAAAGGCCCGCTGCTGGAAATGTGCTGCGCCGTCTCAAACACTTCAATCGGCGTATGCTCCAGCAGTTCCATTTCCGGCGGAAGGTCGCGCCCGTCGATGTAGCCCGCATTATAGACCAGCACGTCCGGGTCCCCGGCCTCTTCACGAATCTGGGCGAAAGCGTCGGTGATGGATTGCGGAATTGAGAGGTCAAGTTCCACGATCATGCTGTCGCCGCCCTGCTCATTTATCGCCGCCTGCAAAGGCGCCGCGTTGGCCGCGTTCCGGGTGGTCAGCACCGTCAGAAATCCCTCTTGGGCAAATTTCTGAGAGACTGCCCCACCCACGCCCCAGCGCACGCCCACCGGCAGGTGGCTATCGTCTATGTCGCCACCATGTACCAAATGCGTGTTGCGGCCGTCCGCCTGCCACTTGGATGTCGCCCCGATCACAACGGCGACCGGCTTTCCGTTTGCGTTCATGTCAGTTTCCTCTGGTTGGGGTCTGAGCAGATCTTGAGATAAGGGTAATGTACTACAAACCCGCTTCCGGCGGTATCGCGGCAGGATGGATTAGGGTGTGCAAAACTCGCTTACCCTTAAACCGTCATTCCGGTGAAAGAACGTCACCCCGTACTTGATACGGGGCCGGAATCCAGACCTCAAATCCCCAATAACCCTTCCAGATTCTTCCAGGCGATCTTTTCCTTCTCTTCGGTGGAAAGGCTCTCCAACCCTTCCAGCCATCCGCCGGGCGAAGGATCCCAACCCACAAACGGCCAATCGCTGCCAATAACGACTCGATCCGCGCCAACGGCGTCGATGAGGAAACGTAACCCGGCTTCACTGCTGGTCAGGAAGTCGTAGTAAATCCGGTTCTGGTACGCGCTGGGCGGCTTTTGGATGTTCACACGGGCTTCGGAACGCACTTGCCAACCGTGGTCCACCCGCCCCATGGCGAAGCAGGCGCCGCCGCCGCCGTGAGCGATGCAGACCTTGAGGTTGGGGCATTCCTCCAGGATGCCCCCGCAAATCAGCGTCGCCACCACCAGCGCGTCCTCCATCACCACGCCGACGCTGTTGGGCAGGCCGTAGCGCAGTGTTCGCTCCACCGCCACGATGTTGTCCTGGGGCTGCGGATGAAAGAACAGCAATGCCCCCAGCGACTCCGCCGCCTTGAACAGCGGCAAAAACTGCGGTTCATCCCAGTTGAGGCCGTTGACCACCATGTCCAACTCCGCGCCTTTGAGGCCCAGGACCTTCACCGCCCGTTCCAGTTCGTTGACAGCGGCATCAACGTCCTGCACCGGCAGCGTGGCGAGGCCGGCGAACCGGTCCGACCACCGTTGCGTCATCCCGGCAATCTCATCGTTCACCTCTCGTGACGCCTGGATTGCCTCTGCCGTATCCCAATGGTAGGGGAACAGCGGCGTATGTATGGACACCACCTGCACGTCAGTGCCCTCCGCGTCCATATCGGCCAGCCGTTGCTCCGGCGTGTAACGGATCTTGGGCGAGTTGATCAGAATCCGCTTGCCCTGACCGACGATGAACTCCAGGTCGCCCTGCGCCTCGTGGGTCATCCCATGCCAGTCCCCGCCGTTGTCAATCGCTTGCCAAAGCACCTGCGGCGCCAGATGCGCATGAACATCAATATGTCTCACGAATAGACCTCCAAACGCGGGTGTATCGGTCGCCGGCCGTCAGATGCCCAACAGCGCCTCCAGGTTCTTCCACAGAATCGCGTCTTTCTCCTCCTGGGTCAGGCTCTCCATGCTCAAAATCCAGGACACCGGCCAATCCTGCGCCATGTCGTAAGGCCAGTCTGTACCGAATACCACCCGGTCGATCCCTACCGAGTCAATCAGGAACCGCAGCGATTGTTCCGTGTACACGATGCAGTCGTAATAAAAACGGTTCAAGTACGCGCTGGGTGGATGTGCCGCCAGCCTTTCCGATGCGGGAATCCTTTGCCAACCCCGGTCCATGCGCCCCGCTCCGTAGCAGGCGAAACCGCCGCCGTGGGACAGGCACACGCGCAAATCCGGGCAGGCGTCCATCACACCACCCATCACCAGCGACGCGAAGGTCAACGTCCTATCCGCCAGGTTCCCCACCGAATTGGGCAGGTGGTACCGCTTGATCCGCTGGTCCACGATGGTATCGCCGCCCTGGTGGAACATGATTACCGCGCCCAGCTGCTCGGCGGCTTTCCAGAAAGGCATGAACTCCGCCTCATCCAGTAGCTTGCCGTTGATCTTGTCGTCAATCACCGCGCCTTTGAAACCCAGCTGGACCATCACTCGCTCCAGCTCGGCTACCGCGGCGGGCACATCCTGCATGGGCAAGGTCGCCAGACCCTGAAACCGGTCGGGCCACGACTTCATCATTTCGCTGATTTCGTCGTTGGACTCCCGGGAGGTGCCCATAGTCCGGTCGGCGTCCATTTCGTAGTTGTAAAACCCGGAGTAGGGCGAAACCACGTGGACATCCACCCCCAGGGAGTCCATGTCGGACAACCGCTGTTCCGGCGTCCAACTAGACTTGGGAGGCAGTTGCCCCCGGCGTTCTCCCGCTACCAATATCTCCCGTCCCCGGCCGTCGCGCTCCCTTTTGAGCCCATGCCAGTCGCCATTATCTTTCGTAGCCCGCCAAAACCGTTGCGGCGTCAGGTGAGCGTGGAAATCAATGCTGCGCATATTCGTATCCTTATCTGGCGGCCAGCGCCTCGACGGCGTCGATATACGCGGCCGTTTCTCTGATGCGGCGCTCGGTCTGATCGTTGCAGAATCCGGCGTAGAAGCACATCCCATGCAGGTTGTGGATCCGGCTGTAGTACCGTCCCTGCAACTGCCTGGTCTCCGGCGCCCGACGGGCCAGGGAATCCAGGTTGTTGGTGGTCGCAGCGGTAGTCGAGGGTTCCGCGCCAGTGCGAGCCAGAATCAAGGCATCGGTAGCGCGCTTGGTTGCGCCCCACGCCTTTTCCGCCGCGTCACGGATGTCACCGTGTTCCAGTTGTTGGACTGCCTGAGCATGGATCTGGCGAGCATCGCCGAATAACTCTTCAATTTGGTCCTGGATATTGATGGTAGTCACGTAGGCCCCCATAGCTTTGCCGGCATATCTTACCAATGGCAGCGGTCAGTGCGGGCAGCCGGCTAACCGGCCTCCGGTTTCTGCCTGGGATGCTTCTCCAGGAAATCGTCCGCGATCTCCTCGAAGGTCACAAACCGCACGCCATCGTGGGACCGGATGTATTCGGCAATGCGTTCCAGCATCAGCAGCACCTGCGGCCGCCCGCTGACGTCCGGGTGTATGGTTATGGGAAAGACCGCCTCGTCATACTCCCGGTACACCCAGTCAAACTGGTCACGCCACATGGATTCAATGTCGCGGGGGTTGACGAACCCGTGGCTGTTGGGCGACTTTTTGATGAACATCATCGGCGGCAAATCGTCCAGATACCAGTTGGCCGGGATCTCCACCAGGTCGGTTTCCTCACCTCGCTCCAGCGCGTGCATCCAGTAGTCGGCCGGCATCGCGTAGTCAATCTTGGTCCAGCGGTCGCCGACCCGCACGTAATAGCACTCAAAATCCTTGTGCATCAGGCTGTGGTCGTACTTGATGCCGTGCTTCAGCAGCAGCTCATTGGTCACGTGGCTGAACTCCCACCACGGCGCAACGTAACCCCGGGGCCGCTCCCCCGATAGCTCGGTGATCAGGTCGATGCAGCGCAGCAGCACCGCCTCCTCCTGTTCCGGTGACATGGAAATCGGGTTCTCGTGGGAGTACCCGTGCATCCCCACCTCGTGCCCCTGTTCCACGATCATCCGACATTCATCCGGGAAGGTCTCAATGGAGTGGCCTGGTATGAACCAGCTGGTCTTGATGCCCAGCCGGTCAAAAAGTTTCAACAGCCGGGGCGTGCCCACCTCACCAGCAAACAGCCCCCGCGATATGTCGTCTGGTGAGTCCTCACCCCCATATGAACCCAACCAGCCGCCCACGGCATCCAGATCAATACCGAAAGCGCACAAAATCTGTTTTTCAGCCATCTCAATCATCTCCTCGCCAGGACCCAACGGCCCGAACGGCAGTCTCAATACTCGGTCATAATCGCCCATATAGTACCGCACCACACACTACATTTGGCGGCGAAAGCCGAATTCCGACAAGCTGGGTACGCGAGAGCCTGCCAATGACACCCTGCCCCTTGCCTGGCAGCACATCTGTTCGCTACACTATACCTACGCGTCAGGCAGCAAGCCCAAGGCCACGGCCCATCTGCCTAAGCCCCAATCCACCGAAAGGGTGAGATTGGCGGGGTGGTGATGGGATGAGAAAGTGCTCCCGGCTTCGGGGATAATGGTTTTGGTACAACAAAACCACCCTGAAACGA
>DAOUJY010000053.1:0-11830 GCA_034421995.1 Dehalococcoidia bacterium
GATACCATGGCATGGTCGGCCTCCCTGGGTGGCAACGGTGCTTCGTAACCCGTTCCTTACCCGGAGAGGCCGGCCTTTTTCAACCCCTCAACTCAAAGTGGGTACGCGTGAGAATGTAACCCTTTTGCCTACGGTTCGGACGCACGTCACGGTGGCAAAGCGATACGGCAGAATCACCACAGTATTGGCGAGATCTACGGCCTGCTACACTGCCTCATCGTCCAGCAGGGTTCTGGCCAGTTCCCTGGCATCATCCAGACCGTTGACGAACCGTTCTTCCGGCAATCGTCGGAATACGTTGAGGGATTTGAGCGTATCGGCCACGGGGCCGGAGAGGTTGAGCACTATACATTCGGTCTTGGTGGCGGCGGCAGCGGTGATGAGGCGCTCCATCACCAGGGCGGCGCTGTCATCCATGTGGACGGTGTTGGAGAAGTCGAAGATGACGACCTGGTGCTCCTCAATATCCGAGCCGACCCGCCAGGCCAGTTCGTTGGCCGACGCGAAGGAAAACTGGCCGCGCAGATCGACCAGTCCCACGCGAGCCGAGAATTGATCGGCGTCGTCAGTATCGGCTGCGCCGGAGAAAAACGCCCGGTCCAGCACGGGCACCGAAATCACGCGGCCCAGTTCCAGCCGCTCCGCTTCCCGAGCCCGGGCGAATCCCGCCACGATAAGGCCCAGGACGATGGCGGTAACCAGATCTACAAATACCGTGACGCAGAGCGTGAGCAGCATCACCAGCAGGTAATCCCGCTGAACATAGCGAATGCGGGCGATGAGCCGCCAATCGATGATGTCCCAGCCGGTCTTGATCAAGATGGCGGCGAGAGCGGCCAGGGGTATGGGTTCGGCTATCTGGCCCAAGCCCAGTATCAGGGCCAGCAACACCAACGCGCACAGCACGCCGGATACGGGGCTGGAGCCGCCGGCCCTGATGTTGACGGTGGTGCCCGACGTTGAGCCGGCGCCCGGCAGCGCCCCCAGCACGCCGGCGGCAACATTGGCGATGCCCTGGCCGATGAGTTCCCGGTTGGGTTTGTGGCGAGCGCGGGTGAGGGAGTCGGCCACCAGGCACGCCACGAGGCTGTTGATGGAGCCGATGAGCGCCAACGTCAGCGCCGGCTGGATGGCCGATACCAGGAGTCCGGCCGACAACACGGGAAGTTGCAGCGCCGGCAGGGCCGTGGGCAACTGCCCGATTACCGGCGCGTCGCGCAACCACAGCGCGGCCAACGCGGTGCCAACGATCAGGGCGACCAGGGGTTCGGGCGCAAACCGGCGGAACCGGCGGGGCCAGAACACGCATATCGCCAGGGCAACCAAACCCACCACTACCGCGTGCAGGTTGAGAGACAACACCGCCTGCGGCCAGGAGCGAATGATCCCGAGCAAGCCGCCCGGCGCGGAGGCCACGCCCAGGAAGGGCAAAGTCTGGATTATGATAATGGTGATGCCGATGCCCGAGGTGAATCCGGCAATCATGGAGTACGGCGTATAGGTGACGAACCGGCCAATGCGCAGAACTCCCAGGGCCACCTGAATCAGGCCGGCCAGCATCACGATGGTGAAGGCTTCAGCCGCGTCGCTGGCGTGTTGGGTGAGCACCACGATCATGCCCACCACCATCGCCGCGGCGGGAAAGGCGATTCGGGCTGCCGACCCGCCGAATATCGACGCGAATAACCCAACGACTATGGAGCCGTATATGCCCGCGACCGGACCCAACCCGGTGGCGACGCCGTAGGCCAACGAGACCGGCAGCACCGTGGCCGCCGTGGTGAGGCCGCCGAAAACGTCGCCCGACAACTGTCGGGGCTGGTAGGGCAGGCGCAACTTGCTACGTATTGTTGCTGCCGCTTTCATTATTTCCGGCAGAAAGCCAAGGCGCAACCGTCGACAGGGTCAACAGTAATACTAACCCACCGGCCTTTTCCAGTAATAGTACACGTAGCAATCGGTGGGGTTCTGGGGCACGAAAAGGGGCATGGCCGACACCAGTTCCCATCCTGACGCGCCACGTTGGTTCAAGTATTCTTCATCGACGGAATCGACGTTCATCCCGCCGCCGAAAAATCCTCCGGATCGAATCGGTATCTTGTCAACGGTGTATTCCCACTTCATGCAAACAATCCTTTTGGCGCTCAACCAATTTCCCACGTAGGGGCGGGTTTGAAACCCGCCCCTACTCTTCAATTCGCGGTTGTTTCTGCCTATTGCCCCGCTTTCACCCAGTCGGCGCAGCGTTCGCCGATCATGATGGTGGTGCAGTTGGTATTGGCGCGGATTACGTTAGGCATGACCGAGGCGTCGGCGACCTTGATGCCCTCCAGCCCGTGGATGTTCAGTTGCTGGTCAACCACCGCCATGGGGTCGCTGGCCGGGCCAATCTTGCAGGTGCCCGAGGCATGGGTGGTGTTGAACACCGTGCGACGCATCCAGTTGTCCAGCGCTTCGTCGGATTCCAGGTCTTCGGGGGCGGGCTGTTGTATTTCCTCCACGATGGGGCCGAAGGCGTCGTTCTCCAGCAGGTTGACGCTGATGCGGACCGCCTCCCGCAGACGCTCCACGTCCCGCTCCTCCTCCAGGTAGTGGTAGTTGAGCGACGGCTGCACGTGGGGGTCGTTGGTGGACAGGCGGACCTCGCCGGCCCCGTCGGCCAACTCCAGGATGCACTGGATGCGGACGCCCCCCGGCTCGAAGGGGTCGGCGCCGCCGATGGGGGTGGAGAAGGACGACGC
This sequence comes from Dehalococcoidia bacterium, assembly GCA_034421995.1. Lineage (GTDB taxonomy): Bacteria > Chloroflexota > Dehalococcoidia > Lucifugimonadales > UBA3495 > Bin87. The sequence continues at coordinate 2,742 of DAOUJY010000053.1, forward strand.
CGTGATCTGCATATCATTGCGGTCGGGTGAGCCGGTGGCGGTGTAACGCAGGGCCGTCTGGGTGCGCGGCGCCAGGGGGTCCTGCTCGTGGTCGTCCCGCACCTTGCAGATGACGGCGACGATGGGATGATCGCGGAGGTTCCGGCCCACGCCGGGCAGTTCGTGGATCACCGGTATGCCCATTTCGCGCAGGTGGTCCGCCGGACCCACGCCGGACAGCATCAGGATCTGGGGCGAGGCCATGGCGCCAGCGGAGAGCACGATCTGGTCGGACTCCACCTGGTACACCTCGCCTCCGCTCTCCACCTCCACGCCGACGGCGCGCTTGCCCTCGAACAGGATGCGGCGCACGACGACACTGGAGCGCACCGTCAGGTTGAGGCGGTGGCGCACGGCCCGGAGGAAGGTCAGCGCGGTGCTCATGCGGACGCCTTCGGGGTTGTTCATGGGGATCGGGCCCACGCCGCCGGAGTCGGGATGGTTCATATCCTCATCAGACGGATAGCCGGCCTCCAGGCAGGACTGGACAAAGGCATTCTGGAAGGGCAGCCATTCCTGGCGCGGGAAGCGCCGTACCGGAATGGGGCCTTCTGAGCCGTGGAAGTCGTCGCTGATGTCCAGGTCGGTTTCCATCCGGCGGAAGTAGGGCAGGACATTGACGAAAGACCACTGGTCGTTGCCCTCGGCGGCCCAGCCGTCGTAGTCCTCGGGCACGCCGCGCAGCAGCACCTGGCCGTTGATGGCGCTGGTGCCGCCCACCACCTTGCCGCGCGGCGCGGGCAGCATCTCGGTCTGCTCCGGAGAACCCTGGGCCCACCAGGTCCAGTTGTGGGGCGCGCCCTGGGCCGAGGCGTCGGGTTTGTAGCCGTACTTCAGGTCGTCGGGGTAGTGCTCGTATTCGGGATAGTCCGGCCCGGCCTCCAGCAGCAGCACCGAGCGATTGGCGTCCTCGGCCAGCCGGGAGGCCACCACGCATCCGCCGGAACCGGCTCCGATAACAATGACGTCGTACTTCATGATTCCACCTGCCGCGAGTTGGGTTCAGAGTGGGTAGGATTAGCCGGGCAAGGATAAAACAAGGGGGATGGATTGAAAAGGGCCGCGAGGCAATCCTCACGGCCCAAAGCCATAGGGGCGAATGATTATTCGCCCCTACAACGATGACGAACCAGCCTATCCGCGACCGTTGCGCAGCAGGAGGCCGGGCATTGCGCCGGTGGGCTCGCCATCCTGGAAGGTGATCTCACCGTTCACCAGGGTGTAGCGGTAGCCCCTGGCCTTCTGGATGCGACGCCACTCGCCTCCGGGCAGGTCCTCCGCGACCTCGGAAGGCAGCACCTCCAGCTTCTCCAAGTCGTAGATGACCATGTCCGCCGGCGAGCCTTCGCGCAGCGCGCCCCGGTCCTGGAAGCCGCCGAAGTGGGCCGGCAGGTAGGACAGCTTGAAATGAGCGTCCTCCAGGGTGATGACCTGTTCGTCGCGCACCAGCCAGGCCAGCATATCAGTGGGATAGATGCCGGCCGTGAGGAACTTGACGTGAGCGCCGCCGTCGGAAACGCCGGCGACGACGTGGTTGGAGTCCAGCACCTCCGCCGTGTACTGCGCCACGTCGCGGCCCTGGGTGTCGGCGTAGAACTCGGTGGCCAGGTCGTCCTCAACGCACATATCCAGCAGCGCGTCGATAACATGCTTGCCCTGCTCATCGGCAATGTCCTGAACGGTCAGGCCGGCCTGCGGGCTGGAAGCCTCAGTCTCGTCCGGCGCCAGCGCGATCATGCGCCCATCGACGACGTTGACGACAAAGGACTTCAGGCGCAGTTCGCCGTTGGTGATGCAGCGTCCGCCGTCGTGTTCGTACTCGTAGCCGTGGGTATCGCAGACGAACTTGTCGCCATCGTCGTCCACGCAGCCACCCTGGTGGGGGCAGGTGACCGACAGCAACTTGTAGCCGTCGCGGGTGTTGACCAGGAAGTAGTCCGCGCCGCTGACATTGACCTTGGCGGGCATCCGGGTGAAGTCGGCCTCGGCGCCGATGTCAATCTTCACCTTGCGGGTCATGACCTGGAGGCTGCCCACGGAGCCGGGCGTGACCTGGGTGGGACGTCGGCCCGAGTCCCATTCTTCCTTCAGCTTCCGCCGCATCTCCGGGTCGGACATCTTGGCCTTCCGGGTGGCCTTGTCGCCCAGGGTGACCTCGCGCCACATGGGAGTGTCGTCGAACAGGTTCCAGTCTTCGAAGGTGAGTTCGAAGCCGCCGCGGCGGGTGTTGCCCTGTCCGTACACCCGCAGGCCCCGCTCGGCGCAACTCTCGAGCCAGCGGATGCGCTCGCGGTGCTGTTCGGGATGCACAGAGTTGGGGGACACCGTCTGGTACAGCACGGGACGGCCGGAGACTTCGGCCACCTTTTCAAAGAACAGGCGCGCGCCTTCGCCCAGGGGCCGGCCTTCCTCGCCGGTCTCCTGGTAAGCCAACTCGATGAACCCCTCGTCCCGGTCGGCCAGCACCTTGGCGAAGGTCAGCACCTCGTGCTCGGAGAGCAGGTCGGTAATCATCGGCGTTCCGTCGTAGTCGCGCTGCACCGAGTTGACGCCCAGCACCTGGGCCGACCAGCCGCAGGCGCCGGCGTCCATGGCCTCGTGGATGAGCCGCACCATTTCCTGCAACTCTTCCTCGGTGGGGCGGCGGTTCTTGGCCTCGTCCCAGCCCATCACCCAAGCGTAGAGCGGCGTCAGCGGCACGTAGGTCAGGCAGTTCACGCCCTTGGGGGTGTTGCTGAGGCTTTCCATGAAGTCCGGGAAGGTCACCCAGTTCCAGGGCATGCCTTCCTTCATGGCGTCGTAGGGGATGGCCTCGTTGCGGGTCATGCTCAGCATGGCGCGGTCCTGGTCCTCCACGCGGGACGGAGCGAAGCCGAACCCGCAGTTGCCCAGGGCCACCGACGTGACGCCGTGCCAGCCGGAAAGGGTGCAATAGGGGTCCCAGAAGATCTGGGCGTCGTAGTGGGTGTGCAGGTCAACAAAGCCGGGGGCAACGATCAGCCCTTCGGCGTCGATCACGCGGTCGGCGGTGCCGCCGTTCAGGCCGCCGATCTTGGCGACCCGGCCGTCCTTGATGGCAATGTCGCTGACGTAGCGCGGCGTTCGAGTTCCGTCAACTATGGTGCCCCTTCTGATGATGATGTCATAATCGGCCATGAGTCCCCTCCTCTGGGTTGCTCGTGGAGACGGGTGGCAAAATGTCGGAATCCGTCGCGATTCCGCATGTACGTTAGTCTAAATTATAAGAGAACGAGGCGTCAATAAATTTTATTCGTATTTCAAATGCAGTATCGCAACACAGTGGCGAGGCCCGGGATGACGTTGCTGGGCGCAGGCACTATAATCAGCCCCATGGAACTACCCGCCGCGCCAGGGAGGAACCCATGAACTTTGGCATGTTCACCGACTTTCACATTGGGGAAAACAAGAGCCAGGCCGAGGCCTTTGACGAGTCGTTCACCCAGATTGACGACGCCGAGAGCATGGGGTTCGACACCGTGTGGCTGGCGGAACACCACTTCAGCCCGGAGCGGGCCGTGCTGGCGTCACCCATGGTCATCGCCAGCGCCATTGCCGCGCGCACCAGGCGCATCCGCACCGGGCTGGCGGTGCAGGTGCTGCCCCTGACCAACCCCCTGCGCGTGGCCGAGGAAGCCGCCACCGTTGACCACATCAGCAAGGGCCGCTTCGAGTTCGGCATCGGGCGCAGCGGCCTCACCAAGTACTACCAGGGCTACAACATCCCCTACGCGGAGAGCCGGCCCCGCTTCCTGGAGGCGCTGGACATCATCATGCAGGCTTGGGGGAACGACGAGTTCTCATACGAGGGGCAGTTCCATTCGTATCAGGACGTGGCGGTGGTTCCCAAGCCCTTCCAGCAGCCCTACCCGCCGGTGCGCGTCGCCGTGGCCGGCGAGGACACCTTCCCGCTGATCGGCAAAATGGGGCATCCCATATTCGTCAGCGCCAATGCCGGCCGGGAACAGCTGATGGGACGCATCGCGTCCTACGAGGAGGCGCGGGCCGCATCCGGCCATACCGGAACCGCCGATATCGCCGTGCGGATACCGGTGTACGCGGCGGAAACGACGGAGCGGGCGCACTCCGAGCCCGAGGCCAGCGCGATGTCGGCCATCCAGTACGCGGCCAGCGAGTTGGTCAAGACCGCCGCCAGCGAGGAGACCGCCGCCCGTATCCGGCAGACGGCCAACACTCCCTACTCCCAGGTTTTGCAGCAGCGGGTGGTGTTCGGCACGCCGGCGGAAATCGTGGAGCGGTTCCAAGGCTACCAGGAGGATTTCGGAGCCACCGGCGTGGTGATGGAAGTGAACTACGGCGGGCGCATCCCCTACGACCGGGTGCGGAATTCGCTGCGCCTGATCAGCGAGCAGGTGATGCCGCACTTCAAGTAGCGGGTGGCCAGGCACCACTGAGTTGGGCCTCCCACTGGGAAGTCCGGCTGGTCATATCGTCCAGCTCGGCCTGAAACCGGACCAGCGCGTCGGCCAATTCGGCGCGAGCTTCTTTGACCTTCCGATACTCGCTCCACACGGTCCAGGCGGCGAGGGCGGGACCGATGACGATGCCCACTATGGAAAATGCGCTGAGGGCGAAACGCAGTCCGGTGGACGCGGCGATGGAGCCGGTTGCGCCGCCGGCGGCGGCGAAATTGGGCATGAAACCGACGGCGCGCGCGCTGATGGGTTGCACGAAGCGGAGGATCTGAGCGGAGGAGGTTTTCCAGACCGTGGAGGCCGCGAAACTGGCCCCGTGACGCCCCACGATGGTCGCTGAAGACCCGCTGGGACGCTGATCCAGCAACGCGGATTTTTTCCGGGTGGGCAGCCTAGACATCGCTTTGGACCAAAGGCTACGCGCCGGCTCGGGTTCCGGCTGGGGCAAGAGCGCGTCCGGCAGGGGCGGTTCCGGCAGGCCCAGCTCCGCGCACAATTCCAGTTGGCGGTCGTATTGGCGCTGCATCTCCTGGACGTGCTGCTGCCGGGCCTCTTCCAATTCCTGGTGCAGTTGGGTCAGCTTGCGGTGGGCGCGCACTTTGCTGGCCGCCTGGATGGCGGCGGAACCGCCGGCCAGGGCAATGGGCAGGAGTATAACTGGCAACGGCATGGTGAATGGTATTTTAGAGGATGAGGCTAACTAAATTGTATGGATAGTTTGATGTCCTGTACAGCGGGGATGAAATGCCTGGTTCGGCGACCGCGATGGACTCTGCGCTCAATCAAGTCGTCGCGAGATCAAGCAGGCTCGGACGTGGCGGGCTTTGGTGAAACGGGCACCGTTGGCAGATCTCCCCAATGGTCTCATCCTCTTGAAGGTGGGCAGGGATGGTATCCAGGTAGTTGCAGTAATACCGGTACGTATCGCTTCGAGCCTGGAATGCCTGCTCGCACCTGTTCCGCCTTATACGCGCATCAGGATTGGGGTCGGCAAAGGGACTGCCGGTGACAAGTTCGTACAGCGTGCGGTCTATAGCAGAGGCGCGTTCGGCCTGGGATGCAGATTCCTCCCACGCCGATGATCTTCCCAGTTGGGCCATCTCCATCAGCGCGTGATAGTGGATATTGACGCCGTAGTCGGCCAACTGTGCCAGAGCGATTGCGATGTAGGTCAGCCTACGGTCCGCATCCGTAGCAGCCGGTGTTCCGGAGAGGTCCAGTTCACACAGCGCGTTGACGGCATCGGCCAGGTCCAGCATCATGCGGCGGGCCGGGGGACCGGGATTGCGAGGCGGGGCGACGGTGACGGGCACCGGCTCCCGGTGTATATGGTCCGGCCGGTGGTGCAGGTCGGCGAATTGGCGGATCACCAACGGGCAACCCAGGCAGGGAAAGGTAGCCTCGTTGATAACCACTTCGCAGAGATAGTGGCCGGAGTACCCGTCGCTGTAGCAGACCTGCATACAGTCTTCTTCGCTGTCCGGTCGGCAGTCGTAGATGCTTTCGAGTTCGTCTTCGGTCAGGTTCAATGTGTGCGGCAGGCCGGCGTTTTCGATGTCCGACGCCCAATCAGCCGCGGTTGAGGGGTCGGGTATCCCCAACGCCACGGCCAAGGCGGCCAGATGATGCCCGACCGCGCGGTTTGTCTCCAACGCCTGGCGTACGTATGATCTGGTCAGGGATTCTTCGGGTTGCCCTGCGAGGTTGCTGGATGCCAGGTTGGAAGCCAGTTCATACAGCCTGGTGGCCGTGGCGACCAAGATTTCGGCATGGTTTTGCGCGTCCGCCATAATTGATTAGGAAGGGGTCGAGAAGTTCCCCCCGTACGGTGTCTGATTCCAATTACCAGCGCTGGCCGGGAACCCGCTCCTGGAGAACCTCGCCGAACAGGGTGAGCACCTGGTCGATCTGCAAGACGACGATGGCGCCCTGGCTGTCGGCCAGGTAACGCTCGTTGACCAGGCCCGACTGGAGCAGGCGGTCGGTCATATCCTCGAAAACCGTGCCATCGCGGTGGACGCTGGCGGTGCAGCGGAACTTCCAGCCGGTGTCCCGGTCGGTGTTGCGGAAGAGGACGATTACCTTGGGGTTCTCCTCGATATGATCCAGTGGGTTGCGGCCGGTGCGGTCGCGGTAGATCAGGGTATCATCGCCCACGGTCAGGACGGTGCCGATGTAGCCGCAGTTGGGGGTCCCATCAGAGCCGGCGGTGCCGACGATGCAGGGATAACCGTCGTCGCGGGCGCGGTTAATCAGCTGCGTCATTTCTTCGGTCAACTGGATCATTTGATACCTCCGGCTAGTCCGCGTAATCGTCCGGCAATGCTGTGATGGCAACGTTATAATACCAACAGCGTCACGTTACAAGGAGGGCGAGGGATGGATGAACGACTGCCCCGGGGTTGGTTCCCAGCGGCGGCTCACTTAACTTCACGGAGAAAACGCTCCCGGATGCCTTCAAGGCAGAGCACGAACTGGCTGCCGGCCGCTGGGGTGTGCTCCACGTATTCGACGGCTGCCTGCGCTACGTGAACCTGGAGACCGGCGCGGAGCGCATGGTCAGCGCGCCCGACCTGGTGGTGATTCGGCCGGAACTGCTGCACCGGGTGTCGGTTGATGGGCCGGTGCAGTGTCGCGTGGACTTCTTCCGCGAGCCGGATGCCAGCCCCGCAACGCCAACGCCGGGGGCATTCGCGGATGAGGACGTGCGCCTGAGTTTCGACCGGTGTGAATCAACCGGGGGGTTCGCCGAGATATTTTACAACCTGTTTTTGAGATCCTCCCCCGAAGTGGAGCCTTTCTTCGCGGAGACGGACTTCGACAAGCAGCGACATGTGCTGCGCGACTCGGTGCACATGATGGTTACGCGGGACGTGACGGAACCCCGGATGCGAGCCATGCTGGACCAGCTGGGACTGGCGCACAGCCGCCATGAATACAACGTCCTGCCGCGGCTGTACGAGCTGTGGCTGGACAGCATTTGCGAGACTGCTGAGATGCTGGACCCGGAGTGGGACGCGGAGCTGGAGCGCAAATGGCGGACCCGGCTGCGCCCCGGCCTGCAAATCATCATGGCGGCATGCTAAAGCGGTCGCCGCCCAGCGCCTGTTGACAAACTGAAAATCACACCGTCGTTCCTGCGAAAGCGGGAACCCAGGAAAATCACTACCAGCAGAAAGTTGGCCTTATTTTGTACTCACTGGATTCCGGCTTTCGCCGGAATGACGAAGTTTAGGCCATCACGCGGCGGAAGTAGTCCAGGGCGTTGCCGCCGATAATCTTGAGCACGTCTTCGTCGGAATGGCCCCGACGAATCAGGCCGCGCACGATGTTCTTGCCGTCGGCCGGCGACTCCAAGCCGTTGAGGTAGGGAGCGGGGAGCAGATCCGGCGTGCGGCCCAGGAGGACGCGGTGGAAGCCCACGTGGTCGCCGACGGTGGTGTCGGTGCCGATGCCCACGTGGTCAACGCCGACGAGGTTGACCATGTAGTCGTAATGGTCGAGGACGCATTCGATGTCCTGCTCGGGATCGTCGCTGAGAGAGTTGGGCACGGCGGTGATGCAGACCAGGCCGCCGCCGCGGGCGCAGGCCAGCAGTTCCTCGTCCTTGCGGGTACGGCCATTGGGACGCAGGGTGTAGGATGCGTTGTGGCTGAACACGGTGGGCGCGCGGGAGATTTCGATGGCGTCCATGGCGGTGGGGGTTGAGGCGTGGGAAAGGTCCACCGCCATGCCCAGGTCGTTCATGCGGTGGACGACCTGGACGCCGAAGTCGCTCAGCCCGCCGGGGTTGCGCTCGGTCTGGCCGTCGCCGATGAAGTTGCGGCGGTTGTAGGTGATGCCGGCCAGGCGCACGCCCATGCCGTAGAGGGCGTCCACCCGCTCGATGCGGTTGCCGATGGCCAGGTGTTCCAGGGTGGGCAGGAAACCGATCCGGCCCTGCTGGCGGGCGGACAGGATTTCGTCAGCGTTGGTGACGCGGACCACGTCGTTCTGCTGGGCCACGTCGGCCAGCATCCCGCCCACCTCAGCGGCGATGTCCTCATATTCCATGAACGACATATCCGTCGTGCTCTTGAATCCGCTGAACGCGCTGGCCGTGGTGACCGTGGACCATCCCCCGGCCTGCACGGCCTGGTAGCCGTAGTGATAGCGGTCGTTGGTGCGCAGGAACTCAATGAACAGGTCCATGTCGTCGGGCAGCACGAAGGGGTGCTGGTGTACGTCGATCATCACGGCCTGATCCATGATGCGCTGGAAGCGGGTTTCCTCGTCCCGGTCCAGGGGAACGGTGGACGAGGGTACGCGGCCCACCTCGCGGGCCAGGGGGATGCCGGGCGTAGTCATTGGGCCGACCTCCGGTGGTGTGGATTGACAGTGGTGGGGCAAGTATAGACAAACTCACCGGAAGCGGCAAAATGGCTTGCATAGTTGTTCAGGTTTCCTCCTTTGGTTGATTGGCTGGTTGGTGGTTTTCGGGTTCGGGGTTCAGGTTGTCGGCGCTACGGCCAGAGAGCGTGGGCTGCGAATTGATTTCCTAAGTTTGCGCGTGCTGACAGTTCATCATGTTGGAACCACCCTCGCGCAGCGGTGGTG
>DAOUJY010000054.1:0-9069 GCA_034421995.1 Dehalococcoidia bacterium
GACCACCGCCTGGCGGAGTGGCTCAAGGCGCGCCACCGGGAACGGGGCGAGCTGGCCGAAGCCCTCGCCCTCGCCAAACGGCTGCTCCTGGCACGCCCCCATCTCGCCGGGTATCAGGAGGTCAGGGAGCTATCCCTGCAACTGGGCGTCTGGCGGGAACTGCGTCCGGACCTCCTGGCCCAGTGGTCCGCCGCCGGAGGACACGATCTGCTCACCGACATTCACCTGGAGGAGGGCGACATCGACCTGGCCCTGAGATCGGTGCGGCAGAGGCAACGCCGTTTCCCCCTACAGGCTGAGCAACTGATCCGGGTGGCCCAGGCCGCCTCGGAGACCCATCCCCACGCCGCCGTCGACATCTACCTACAGCAGGCGGAGATTCTGATCCAGGGCCGCGGACGGGAAAACTACCGGCGGGCGTGTGATTGCCTAACCAGGGTGCGGAACATCCACCAGAAGCTCGGGGAGGAACCGGCGTGGAACGACCTCATCGCCCGGCTGCGGGAACGCCATCGGCGATTGCCGGCTCTGCGAGAGGAGCTGGAGAGCTCCGGGCTGTGAGTTCACGCCGGCGACGGCAATATCGCGCCCTGGCAGGCTGCCGGATTCCGTTTCGAGCGTCTCGGCGAGACACCCAACGCCGGATTGTGTCCCGGCCCCGGCGCTTCGTGCCAAGGCACTTCACCAACCCTTCCCGGCGCCTATTCGCAGTAGCGGGCGTGGTCGGCCCTGATCTCCGCCATCGTGATCTCCCCTCGCTCCAGTTGAGCGCGCAACCGCTCCTCAATCGCCTCGCCGCTCAGCGGCACGGTCCCGACCGCTCTTGACACGCTCTGCCGATGCAGGGCGGTGTTGGAGTCCGCCATGCACTCCGCGTACCTGCGCACCATCCGTTCGTCGCCGTCCACCCCGCAGACCAACGCGGTCCACAGACAGACCGCTATGGCCAGCGCATTCCTCAACCTCCGCACAGCCGGCTCCCTCAAGCGCCTACGGCAACAATCCGCCAGGGGCGAATCGCGCCGTCGGCCTGCGGCTGCCCCATCCTCTCATCGAACATCCGGGACTTCGCCACCGTGGCGAACTCGGGTCGGCGAAGTAGCTCTGCTGCGGGCTGTTGGCCGCCACCGGCCGGGGCAACGCCAGACCACGTTCCCGCTGGAACCGCCGCAGCGGGTGGCCCATCCGCGCCACCCGCCTGGCCGCCAGATCCGACCCAGCCAGGAAATCGGAAGCCAGAGCCTCCGTCCATTCACCGGCAAGCGTTTCCCCCGCTGACCCCGACATCCGCGCGTCGGCGCCAGTCGTCGTTTGCCCACCGCTGCCGGCCGGCGTCTCCATGGATCCGCCATCGTCGCCCGCGCCACCCGTTGGGCCCCGCTTCCGAGCTGCTGGATGCCCCGGACCGCCTCCTCAACGCTGCCCTCGATCTCCACGCTCATCTTCGCCATGCCGAACGCTCCATGATCCTCGCCGCCGTCTCCCCAACCGTGCCGCCGAGAACGACGCCTGACGGCGTGACCGCCAACCCTGCGGCTGCATGGGTGAAAATTAGGTAACTATCCCCTCACGACAGGTATGCGGGGAAGGGGAAGTTTACCTGTCCTCCTTTTGAAATTGTTTTACAAAGGGTGTTGGGTGTTCTAAACCGCCCTCTCATTCCGGCGGGCAACCCAAACGATCAGCGTGACGCTCGACAGCGCAGGGATACACACCAGTCCGGCAACGATTGGATCGGAACCCCACTCCAGCAGCAACGATAGGGCAACCCAGCCGGCGCAGAGGAGCCAACTGGCTACTCCGCCGGCAAGGGATACAGCCAAAACGGTTTTCAAGCCCTTGCTCTTGGAGAGGATTCCTGCCATCGAGCCAATGAACCAGGGCACCAGGGCCGGAGCAAAGACGATGAAAACCAAGCCGGCCAACCCTGCCCCGTCTATATGCCACATTACAAATTCACCTCCAAGAGCACGACGATTAAGGCGACGAATAGCTACGTGCTGTCAAGGGATAGTTACCGAAAATTATGTCATCCCATACCGGAGCTTTCATCCACGACCACCCCCGAAGCCGTCGCGATCTTCTGCGCCAAGTGCAAGGCCAAGACCGCCAGGGTATTTTCATAATCATTACCAGCTCCCGCTCATGGCGAGCCTGTCAAATCATCTGCCCCATCCTTCGACAAGCTCAGGATGAGCGGAATATCCCTCCTTCCGCAGTTTTGAAAAGGCCCTGCAAGACTGCCGGAGCCAATGGCATCCCCGCGGATGTTGATACCCTGGGTCCGCCTTGCGGGTCGCTTTCTGGCGTCCGGCCCCGTAACGTAGACAGAAGGTGGGGCCTGGACCAGGCTGGCCCGCAGGTCGGTGGTCATGTCGCGTCTCCTGGGAACGGGCGACATAGCCTGACAGTATTGCGGAAAGTCGCGGCATAGGCTGTCTCCCAAAGCCCGCAGCAAGATCCCGCGGGTGCCATTCACGTTTCGGTCCATCCTTCACCGGCTGCTCCTCACGCCGTCCTCGATGCGAAAGCAGGCAAACCAAGTCCCCGCCGGCCAGTTGACGGCCACCGCCCAGGCTCAGCCGCTTGCTCAATTAGAGACGACCTCTCCACATTGACTCCAAGGATTGTTGATGCCAGTCCTCACCTTGACAATGCTGTTAGTACGTTGTCGGCGCGAAAACCCTCAGCCAGAGTCGGTCGGTTCCCAGCGGACCGTGCGCCAGTCATCGTCGGTGAATCCATGTTCTACGCGCATCTGGAGCAAGTAATGGGCCTCCGGGTTCCACGGGTGCAGGTATAGCGAACAATCGCCCTCGTTGGTGCAGTTGGCTTCGCTGGCCCAAGCGCTCCCGTACCGTCGCTCTCCTGGAGCCGGAACCACTTCCGGTGGCGTATCTCCCCATGTCCAGCGGAAAAGGAAGAGGAAATTAGGGTGGCTGGCCCTCCAGGGATCGAATTGCCAGCGAAGATGGCCGTCCCGGTCTATCCGCAGGTCGTGTTGTCCCGGACCTTCGGCAGTCAGCAGGGGCGCCCGAAAGACGACAATGGCGGGAATACGGTTGTCGTTTCCCAGGCTCTGTAGGCGAACCTCGTAAGCCTGGCCTGGCCAGAGGTCACCCAGACGGTAATACCGGTCATCCACACCCAGTCGCACATCCGACTCGGGGCTCCGATGCGGCAGGGTGTCGCCCTGGTCGTCCACGGCAGTGGCCCTCAGAGAATATCCGGTCGTCTCGCCGATGACGGGCGGGTCCCATGCGAGCAGCACGTGGTCCGGCTGGGCTTGCCATCGCACGTTCCGGGGCGCACGTGGGGTCGTTCCCGTCACCACCCCCGCCGATGGCGGTACCACGTCGAGAATCGTAACCGTGTGATGGCCGGACAAGCCCATGGAGAAGCCCCTATTACCGATCTCGGACTGGAGCTCGGCACGTACCACGAAGACCAGCGACTCGTCCTCCTCCCAGAGGACATCCGCGATGGGCCGGAACCGGATCTTAGCCTGGTGGCTCATTTGCCCGGCGGGGAGTATGAAGGATTCCCAACCCTCCATCCAATAGTCGGCCGGTGTGGCGTTCTGGTGATAGACCACTGTCTCTATCTCCAAATCCTCCTCGGGTGGGGCGCCGGCGAGTGTCGCCGTCGCCATGATCGTCCGCGGGCCGGCTCCTTCGGCTATCACCTCCGTGTCTAGCGAGAACCTGAAGTCGACCACGGCCACGCGGAAGGAGATCTGCTCGGTCCTGCCCGCTCCATCCGTGGCTGTAACCGTCACCTGGCCGGAACCGAGGCCGCGCGCCGTGAAGACGATAGTATCCGACCCAGGGATGGAGGTGGCCGCAACAACCTGGGCTGGTTCCGCCGTAGCCCCGTAGGTGTATCGAGTGCCATCAGGGTCGCCGAAGTATTGGCCGGCGCGAAAGGAGTGGACTGCGCGTTCGCTCATCCATTGTGTGCCAATGGACTGGGACATCACGTACTGAGCCTTGGCTGGCGGTGTTAAAACAAGAAGCGCGAGAAGGATGACGGGAATGACAAAAATGATTTTCATGAATGATCCTAAATGGTGAGAACTGTTTGCCCAGCATTCAGCCGCCTTCGGAGCGGTTTCAGTCAGGCTCTGATGCGCTACAATGGAGTATATAGATTTCTATGTAACGTGTGGGTAAAGGTATTGGCGAACTTTATAAAATAGTGGTCACTTTCCGGCCAATCTGTTGGAATCGCCCTTAATCTAGCCCGTTTCAGCCCCAAGTGCTGATTTTCCGGTAACATTTCTCAATGCGGCAAGGCAATTGGAGAAGGCCCGGCCTTCCGGCGGCGCCCTCCAGCGCCAACGAGGTAATATGATGCAGAAAACGTGGATCGGGAATACGGCGATCATCATTCTGGCGTTGACGAACATCGTCCTGTGGGTCGTTTTCCTGCCGCCGGCCCCGGAAGACCCAATCGGGTACAAGCGCCACCTGATGGCGGAAATCATCAGCTCCACGGCCATGGTCCTGATGGCCTGCGCCCTGTTCCTTTCGACGCGGCCCCGCTACCTGGAATCCTTTTTCGGCGGCCTGGACAAGATGTACCACGCCCACAAGAACGCGGGGTTGGCGGCGCTCCTCCTGGTAGTCGCTCACTTTCTGGTCATGCCCATCGGCGTGGAGGTGGTGGGAGCGGAAACCGAAATACCGATGACCTTTGCGGTGTCATTCCTGCAAACCCTCTCGGTTCCGCCGGGCGTTCTGGCAATGCTGGGCGAGACGCTGGGCCTGGTGGCTTTCGCCGGCCTCCTGCTGCTGGTGCTGCTGACCGTCGCGCCGCGCCTGCCGCTGATTGGGAGATTCACCCGCGTTTCCTATAACAAGTGGCAGATAACGCATAAATTTATCGGCCTTTTCTTCGTCATCGGATTCATCCGCGCCTTGACACTAAGAACCCCTAACAAAATGGGTTGCTAATCCATAATCAGGCGGCTAATCTTGTGGCAAGTCCACTCCGTTGTGGCGCATAGCCACAGTATCTACGGAGGGGAGAGGCCGTACCCGATGGCGAAACCTTTGGTAAGCGACGAATTATGGGAGATCGTACAGCCGCTGCTACCTGCCCCCAAACCCCGGCGGTTCCGCAATCCGGGGCGCAAGCGCATCGACGACCGCAAGGCGCTGACCGGCATTCTGTTCGTGCTGAAGAGCGGCATCCCCTGGGAAATGCTGCCCCAAGAGATGGGATGCGGTTCGGGGATGACCTGCTGGCGTCGGCTGCGGGATTGGCAGCAGGCGGGAGTGTGGGAAAAGCTCCATGAGACGCTGTTGTCGCAACTGCAAGGGGCGGACCAGCTGGACTGGTCGCGGGCTTGCGTGGACAGCGCGTCAGTGCGGGCCGTGGGAGGCGGGGAAAAAGACGGGCCCCAATCCTACGGACCGCGGCAAGCCGGGGAGCAAGCATCACGTGCTCACCGGGGCCAGTGGAACGCCGCTGTCGGCTATCCTGACCGGCGCCAATCGCCACGACGTGACGCAGTTGCTGCCCCTGGTGGACGCCGTGCCGCCGGTGCGGGGTAACGGGGCCGTCCCCGTCGCCGGCCAAAACGACTGTACGCCGACCGGGCCTATGACTCGCGGCAACATCGCTAGGAATTGCGGGCCCGCCACATCGCGCCAGCCCTGGCTCGGCGGGGCGCCGAACACGGCAGCGGGCTGGGGGTTTACCGCTGGGTGGTGGAGCGGACCCTGGGATGGCTGCACCAGTTCCGCCGGCTGCGGGTGCGCTACGAGCGCCGCGCTGACATCCATGAAGCCTTCATGTCCCTCGGCTGCTCAATCATTTGCTTCCGTCGACTATCATCTTTTTGTTAGGGGTTCTTAGATTCCTACGTTCTTGGCGAACCCGTCCTCCTGGGCTATCTGGCGGTCGCTTCCATCACCGGAGCGGTGTGCTACCTCTACACCGAGATATTTGCCATCTTCCTGAAGAGCAGGTTCCCCTTCGTGGTGCAATCGGTCCGCCGGCTGAACGGAACCACCGTTTAAGTTACCCTGCGGCCCCGGGGTCGCAAGCCCAACTTCACCGCCGGACAGTTCGCCTTTGTCAGCTTTCCCGGCAACCGAGCGTTGAAAGAACCGCATCCCTTCACGGTGAGCTGTTCGCCCAACGAGGAGACCCTGCGCTTCTCGATAAAGGCTTCGGGGGACTGGACCCGATACCTGAACTCCAACTTGGAATCCGGCGGCAGCGCCCGGGTGGACGGCTGCTACGGCCGGTTCAATTACAAAGCCGGGGGGCCGGAACAGATCTGGGTGGCCGGCGGCATCGGCATCACGCCCTTCATGAGCTGGATCAGGGATTTCGGGGACGCTCCGGCTGCCGACGTGGATCTGTTCTACACGGTGCGCGGCGAGGAGGATTTGCTGTTCCACGACGAAATAACGTCAACGGACGGCGCACACGATAACTTCCGCTACCATCACAGGGTATCGTCCGTGGACGCCAACCTCTCGGTCGAACAAATCGCGGAGCTTTGTCAGGGCGACGTCAGGAACAAGCACGTCTATATGTGCGGGCCGGTGGGCATGATGGACGCCATGGAACGCCAGTTCAAGCGTTTGGGCGTACCGGGCAGGAACATTCACTACGAAGAGTTCAACTTTCGGTAGGATCTGTCAGCGCCGCTTCGGGCCGGCCCAACCGGGACGCGGGCTCACGGTTCCTGCCGCTCCTGGGCGTCGGGCCGGGGCATCCGGTAGCCCACCCTGGGCTCGGTGAAGATGTACTTGGGGTTCTCGCCGTCCTCTCCCAGCTTGCGGCGCAGCCGCATCAGATGGGTACGCAGCACCCGCAGGTTCCCCGGCTTGCCCGGTCTCCACACCCGCCTCAGCCACCGGTCGTGAGGCACCACCCCCCGGCTTCCGCCGCCAACTGCGCCAGCAGGTCGTACTCGGTGGCCGTCAGATCCACCGGTCGCCCCGATAAGGTCGCCCGGCGAGTCTCAAAGTCGATGACCAGCTCGCCCAGCGCGAAGACCCCCGCCGACTCCAGACGCTGGGGTTCCTCAAACCGCCGCAGGGCCGCCCGCACCCGGGCCACCAGTTCCGTAGGCGAGAAGGGTTTGACGATGTAGTCGGTGGCTCCCTCCTCCAGGGCCCGGGCGATCACCTCGTCCCGCCCGTACACCGACAGGAACACCACCGGCACCTGGGAGACCGCCAGCAGGTCCCCCATCAGCTCCACCCCGTCGCACTCCGGCAGCACCAGGTCCAGCAGGACCAGGCAGGGCCTCTCCTCCGCCATCAGGAGCAGCGCTTCCTGCGGGTCGCCGGTCACCACCGGCCGGAACCCGGCCGAGGAGAGAGTGTCCCGCACCGACCGGAGCATCAGGGGGTCGTCGTCCACCACCAGCACCGTTCCCCCGGCGGGCCCGCCGCCCCGCTGGACCCGGCGCCTGCGGGCGGGCCGGGCCTCCGAGACCGCCGGCAGGGTGAACAGGAAGCGCGCCCCCAGGCCCGGCCCGTCGCTCTCCGCCCAGATGCGGCCCCCGTGGGCCTCCACGATCCCCCGGCAGATGGCCAGGTCCAGGCCGGCGTCGCCGCCCGAACTGTCTCCCTCTCCACCGGAGAACCGGCGGAACAGGCCGGGCAGGTCCTCAGCGGGAATGCCCCGTCCCTCATCGGCCACCGCTACCTCGACGTGATCCTCAACGCTCACCGCGCTCACCCGGATCACCGAGGACTCGGGGGAGTGGCGGACCGCGTTGGCCAGCAGGTTGCCGATGACCTGGACGATGCGCCGCCGGTCGGGGGAACCATTGTGCGCCAGGTGGCCGCAGTCAATCAGCCCGGTCTATCCCCGCGCGTGTGGGAAGGTGCTTTCGGTGATGACGACTCGCGTGATCTCACGCATAAGTAGTCGGTTCAGCTCGCTGGGCCGGAAGGACGGCACGCACGAGTTCGGGCAGGTGTACCGGGGTTCCGGGTCCTGGCCCAGCTTGATCTCGCCTCCGCACCTGGCGCAGGTGAGCGGGTGTCGAAAGGAAGGGCCGGCGCCGTAGCGGTTGTCACTTTGCGCTCCTGTCCAAGTGGTGTGAGCTATGCCGTGTATCTCCATTGTAAATCAGGCTTGGGTGTTGACCGACGCGTTCGGTCTGTAGCCAGTGTGCCGATTTTCGGAGGAAGGAGGATTTGTCGTGAGTGAAGAAATGAACGAAACGAATGGAGCGCCGGAGCCGGAGCGTTTTGCGCTCTACTCCCGCGTGTCCAGCAATGGTCAGGAACCCATGCGGACGGTGGCGTACCTACGGCTCTCGGGCGACGAGGCGCACCGCGCCCGCCAGCTTCTAGAGCAGCAGGAAGGGATTGCCCGTTTTGCCGATAACCGCGGCTATGAGGTCGTCCGCTGGTACGTGGACACCGGTTCGGCTGACACCGGGCTGCCGGAGCTGGATCAGCTGCTGGCCGACGCTACCGTGGAAAAGCGCGGATTTGACTACGTGCTGGTGTGGTCGCTCTCCCGGCTGAGCCGGCGTCGAGCCGAACTGGCACGCCTGTGCCGCGTCTTCGATGACCTGGGCGTTCGGGTCGTGTTGGCCTCGGATGCCGTCGTGGAGGTCCGGCTGGACGACCTGCTGACGGCCCTGAGCGGCGAGGAGTTCGACGCGGCCTGACGACGGGTCGGGTTTCTGCTTCCATGGAGCGGACCGGGCGAGCCATCTGGCAACACCCGGGCCGATCCTTTGTGGTTTCGGAAGCCTCATCATTGGACTGCTGACGACATGGCGCGCTTGGCGGTGGTTGAGGCGGTGAGCACGTCGAAACTGTGCGTGGGCGCCCAGCCGCAGCCGGACGCCCGCGTGGGATAACCGGCGGTTGGGGCGGCCACTACCCTGACCCGCCGGTCTCGATCTCCTGCAGCGCCGCCGCCATGTCAGGGGTGTCCCCGGCCCGGCTGCGGCATCGGTTCCGAAGCGGCGCCAGATAACGGGTTGAGCCTCCAGGGCGGATCATTGCCCGGTCTGGTTGTCTCCCTACTCCGGCAGCGTGATGCTGGCGTGGACGCGCTGGCCCTTGCCGGCTTCGTTCT
>DAOUJY010000055.1:0-33243 GCA_034421995.1 Dehalococcoidia bacterium
GCAAGGATTACGAAGCATTGTGTGAAACCACAGAAACCTGGATTTACGTCTCAATGACGGGCCTCACGCTACGCAGACTGGCCCGCCTCTCTCCTTTTTAGACACCCTCTAAGGGTAACGGAACGGGATTTTTCCTCCAAGACCCTACGCGCAGCGAGAACTGGTACGTAGTCACAAACGCCCACGTGGTCGGTTCCGACCGAACGGTTGAAGTGGGATGGTATTCCAACGTCCCTACGATCCCGCGGGTGCGCGTGCTTGGAGTGGACACAATTGCTGATGTTGCCCTTCTGGATGTGAGTCCGGATGATTTCGATTTGAGCAAAGCGGGTTTCGGAAATTTGCCGGTTACCGGGTCAGGTTACCTCAATATAATCGGCGGGGGCATAACCACTTCCTCAGACGTGGAGCTGGGATCGGATGTTTTGGCATTGGGCTTTGTCGCGGGCGGAGGCAAGAGCATAACTAGAGGCGTGGTTTCCGCTGAAAACGTTTTTCTGAACGGGATGAACTGGATCAAAACTGATGCGGCTATCAACCCAGGCAACAGTGGCGGCCCTTTGATGACGACAAATGGCCAGATCATAGGGATGAATACGTGGAAGCGCACTGACTTGGAAAACGTAGGATACGCCTTGCCTATGGACGAGATTTTACGCCGTTTCGATTCTTTGAAAAGTGGGAGACGGAACTTTGTAGCCTTGCCTACACCCACACCTAGTTCCTCGGCGATCGGCCAAGCTTGTTCAAAAATCGAACCGGAGATCCGCGAGTTCCAAAATTTATTCAAATCATATTTTCCGAACTCGACCCCACAGGAAAGGCTCGATCTCTACATCGCCACACGGACTGCTACACGCGAACAGGCAATGTGGGCACTGAGGATGTGCGGATTTGACACCGGATGGTAGTATTGCGCTCGCCATCGGAACCGTACCGTGCCATCGCAACCACAGCAAACTCCCCCCATAGGCCGGCGCTCCGACGAGGCGATCTTCGCGCCGGACGGCTCCGAAGTCCGGGTCCTGTTGGGCGAAGAGAATGGTGCTACACGTTGCAGCGTCGTCGAGGTCGCCATCTCGGCCGGTGCAGTGAGCCGGCCGGTGCGGCACCGCACCGTCGAAGAGGTTTGGTACGTCGTGGAAGGAGAAGGGGCGGTCTGGCGCTGCCCGCCGGATACCCCGCCGTCTGCGGTTGCGCCGGTTTCGGTGACGCCCGGTGACGCACTGACCATACCGACCGGCTGGTCGTTTCAGTTCAAGGCTGGCAGTCGCGTCGGACTTCGGTTTATCTGCGTGACCATACCGGCATGGCCGGGTATGGATGAGGCGGGGGAGGTTGGGGAAGGCGGGCTCGGTCCACCGACCCTTGCTCCGCCCTGAATCCGTTTCTGGCGGTTACCCCTGCCGGCGCACCTCGATGGTCTCGCCGTCCGCCAGGGCAACCCGGCGGTACTGGATCCCCATCTTGAGCATCCAATATCCCAACGTTGCGGGGCTTACTCCGAGGTGGGCCGCCGCCCGGCTCATGCCCATTTCGTTGACCAATTCGGGAACGAGATTTTCCAAAGGCCGACCGTGTTGGTCTTCCACGCTCCGCATTAATTTAGTCTTTCTGATTCGCTGCGTTGCCATATCCCCTCTTGTGTTGGTTATGCGGCAGTCCCGGCGAGACGCCGGAGTGATTTGCACTGGATAGCCGCCATGTTACATCACCGTCCACACCCGGCGCACTGCGGATGAGACGCAAACTGTCAGCAATTTTTAGAAAATGACCAAACTGCCGACAGGCGGCGCACCGGGCATCAGCCTTTCACTTGGTCGGGAACCGGCAACTGACCCGCCTTGACCCCGTACTTGGCCAGGATGGCGTCCACGAAGGGTTTGAGCACTAGCTCGGCTCGGTCGATGCGAATTGCCACCGCTGATGCCGGGGCATGGTCATCGTCCTTGTCATAATGGATGATAACGTCCTCTGCGATTTCCTCGCCTACCTCACTTTTATGTCCGTTCTCAATTCGCAAAATTTGGCCTTTCGGATCGTACTCTACCCTGGCCAGTGGAACCGGTTCCCATTCCGTCTGCTTTATTGGTTCTCCCACGGCCGTCCTCCATATCTTCTTGCCAGGTTTTTGTTGTGGTAAGCAGTGAGAAATCTTCCCGTTTCCGGGTCGCCGACGAACACCACCATTATCCACTGTGGTGACTCCGGCACCCTTCCGGCGAGGAAGGTGCGTCGCTCACCATATGTAGAATGGGTTTCGTATCGCTCGTAAGGTTCGGCAATGATTTGCATAACCCATTCCGGGCGGATGTTGTCGTGCCGTTCGAGCGCGTTTGCGCCATGCGCCGCAACCTTAGGCAGCCGGTCAAAGGCTTGGCGCAACCGCTCAATCTCGTCCGACAGCGCCATGCCGCTGCCTACGCCGCCGACCCGGTCAAATCCGCCACCTGGGGCATGACCTTCTCAGCCAACAGACGGGTGGAATGTTCCCAGCCGGCGTTGTTTTCCGACTGGTCGTACACCAGCATCAGCAGACCGCCGAATCCGCCAACGTCTTCGTAGAGCCGCCTAATCTTGCCCGCGACGGTGTCCGGCGACCCGATGAGCCACAGGTGTTCGGCCATGTACTCGATGTTGACTGCCTCGTCGGGCACTTCGTCGTCATGCTTGAACACCTTCATCAGGTCGAATTCACGGAACAGAGGCAAGAGGTAATCAGTCCAGACCCGGCCCAACATTCCGTTCAGCGCCAGATCCCGGGCCTCCTCGTCGGTGTCCGCAACGTACACGTCCCGAACCAGCCGCCAGTCGGCTCGAGAGGGCGTGCGCCCGGTGCGTTGCGCGCCTTCTTCGATGGCCTCCCAGTGGCTGCGGCAGTAATCCGCGTTCAGCGCCAGGCTCATGGGGATGAAACCGCGTTCCCCGGCAATCATCAGCGTGGGCGATTTGTAGCTCACCGACGCCACTCCTATCGGCGGATGGGGCTGCTGATAGGGGCGCAGGAAAAACTCCAGGGTGCCATACATCGGTTCCGGGATGCTGACGTTCCAGTACTTGCCTTTGTATTCAAACGGCCCGTCGTTCTGCCAGATCTTCAGGATGATGTCCAGCGACTCCCGGGTCATGTCCCGGTGCTCGCCGTTGTTGCCGTCCACGTCGAATAATGCCCAGTCGCTGGGCAGCCCGCTGGCGCCCACTCCGAACAAAAACCTGCCCTGGGACAGGTGGTCCAGATATGCCACGCGGTGCGCCAACTCCGCCGGATGATGGAAGGGGAGCAGATGCGCTCCGGAGCCGAGCTTAATGCGTTTGGTCTTCATCAGAGCCTGGGCGATCAACAGGTCAGGAGCCGGGATGGGTTCCCAGGGCGAGGTGAAGTGCTCACCGATCCAGGCTTCGTCAAAGCCCAGTTCGTCGCATAGGGTCAGGTATTCCAGGTCCCACTGGTGGGAGTCGTAGATGTTCCGTTCCGGCGGATGCGACGGCATCATAAACAATCCGTACTTCATGGCTCCTCCCTCAACGTTCGCCGACCTTCTAGAGTCCGTCATTCCGGCGAAAGCCGGAATCCAGCAGGTTTTGACCGTACCATATCACAATTCAGGGCGCGTTGCCGTCCGTGTTATAGTGCCCTATCCAGCTATAGCGAGGAGGTCAAGTTGACCACAGCACAAATCGGCAACCGAGTTCGCGTTCACTACATCGGCCGCCTTGACGATGGGCAAGTGTTCGACTCATCGGAAGGCGGCACTCCTTTGGCGTTCACTATCGGCAGCGGCCAGGTGATACCGGGGTTTGAGACCGGCGTCGTCGGGATGTCGCCGGGCGACACCAAAACCGTCAACATCCCCTGTGCCGACGCCTACGGCGAGCACCGGGACGACGGCATGATGCGGGTGCCAAGAGCAGAGTTCCCCCCGAATATGCCGTTGGAAGTCGGAACCTCGGTGCAAGGCCAGCAGCAAAGCGGGCAGGTGGTTACATTCACCATCGTCGCCGTCACCGACGAAGAGGTGACGCTGGACGCCAATCACCCCCTCGCCGGCAAGGACCTCACCTTTGACCTGACGCTGGTGTCGATTGAGGGTTAGGGTAGCCGGCGTTGCACGGCCCCATGGAGCAATTGCTCAACATCTTGCGGGCTTTGCCCACTCTGTTTGGTCACGTTCCCCGACCGGCAAGACAGCTAATCGCCACGGGGTTTGCAGCAGAAATCCTGCTGCTCACCTTGCTGGTAACGGTCTCTTTCGCCGCCGGGGGCGATCCTTTTTTGCAGCAACCCGCGCGGTACATCAAGCTAGCCACAATGTGCGCAGCTGCCATCGTGGCGCTGTTTGTAGCTCTATGGTCCCTGTTTCTCACTTTGCGGAACCTCGACGCTTCTTAGCCATGCGCCGGGCGCTTGACCAGTCACGAATGGTTCGAACCAGCGGAGGCACTCCGGACGTCACCCACAGCAAGGTCATCGCCAGAGTGATACAGCTACCGGACAGTACCACGTAAAACGCGCCGGCGGCGAACCCAACGACAGCTACCGCAAAGCCCAGGCACGCTCCCAGGAGAAACAGAGTGCTGAGACGGTTAAAGATAGCGAACTCACCCTCATGGTCCGCAGGGTCATCCGGGGCTTGACGCTCGCTGATGCCGACCGTCCCTGTTACGGTGGAACCGACACGCTCAGATTGAGTATCTCGCATAGCCATGACCATATCTCCCATGCGTTCACTATACCAGACTACAGCCGCACCTGCTGCGCCAGCGTCTGGTAGGTCACCGGCGAGGTGGCTACCAGGCCCGCGTCAACCGGGAGCACAACGCCGTTGATCCAGCGAGCCTCGTCGCTGGCCAGAAACAGCGCCGCGTTGCCAATATCCCACGCCGTGCCTTCCGTGCGCAGTGGCGCGGCCGTGCTGCGGATCTGCCGGAGATCATCATCCATGCGGGGCGCCACCATCGGCGTGAACACCAGTCCCGGCGCAATGCAATTGGTGCGGATGCCGTCCGGCCCGTGGTCGGCGGCCATGGAAATGGTCAGGCCAATGACAGCGGCTTTCGACGCCGTGTAGGGAGTGCTGCTGTGGGCGCGCAACCCTGCGATTGACGATATGTTGATGATGGATCCTCCGCCGGCTTCCATCATGCGCGGGATGGCGAACTTGCTCGCCAGAACGATGCTCTTGACGTTGACCGCCATGATGTGGTCCCAATCCTCTTCCGATACTTCAACCACCGTTCCCCGACGGGAAATGCCCACGTTGTTATCCAGGATGTCCAGCCGTCCGTAACGCTCGATACAAACCTCCACCATCCGCTCACAGTCGGCGGCGTCAGTCACGTCGGCCTGTACCGTGGATGCTACACCGCCCTCCGCCTGGATCATTTCCAGCGTTTCCGCCGCCCGCTCTTCGGTAACATCGGCCAGCAGCACTTTCGCTCCCTCACGCGCGAAGAGTGTCGCCGTGGCCCGGCCGTTTCCGATGCCGGGTCCGCTCGAACCGGCGCCGGTTACGATTGCTACCTTCCCTTCCAGTCGCAGGCTGCGTTCAGGCACTTTACGAACCTCCATTGAAATTACATACACGTCATTCGGCGATGGGCCGCGAAATGATCCATAAACTGGCGCAAGTGTAGCACACCATCAGCGCCAGCATGGGCGCCTGGCTGAGCAGCGCCGCCCGTCGGTCAGGATAAATCCGCGTGGCCTGTACGTGAGCCAGGTAAACCCCGGCGATATGTCCAACGACGATGGCGGCAATGGAGAAGTACCAGATGAACACCGGCGACAGGATCCCGATATTGATGGTGGCGTCCGCCGTGCCGAACAGGTCCCAGCCCCAGCCGAAAGGGTCTGACGCCAGCACGATGAACCGCTGGCCGTTGATGAGCAAAAACCCCAGGAAGTGGGCGAAATGATATGCCAATGCGATGGGCAGCAATGAAAACGTGAATCGGCGCAACAGTTGGCCGGCATCAGGCTCAGACTGTCCGGACAAAGACCCCATCATCGCGCAGGTCGCGGCGAATAAAATGCCGAACACCAGGGGCAAACCCAGCACACCGATCAGATTGGCGATGTACCCGCCGTAGGCCGGGAAATGCAGCAGGAACTGCGTGCTGAACAGCAGCCATTCCGGCGTCGCCGACAGCCCGTCAAACGACACTGTGGACAGCAGCAAAATGACATGGGCGACGACCGTGAGCGTTACGACCCCCAGGCGATTCAATCCCACGCAGGGCGGGCGCAGATTGAATTCCCGCTGCTCCCCGAACCCTTTACCAGGAGATGCGGCGGAGTAGCATTCGTAGCAGTCCACGCAGTCGTCTTCTCCTGACGAACAGCGTCCCCCGCTGGAACATCGAGCGCAACCCCTCTTGGGAGCGCGGACTTCGGTTACTGAAAACCGGGCCATGAACCCGTACACCACGGTGAATCCTTCGGCGTTGCGCAGCCAAACGTCCCTCCCGTACCGGTACATCCCGACAAAGTTGTAGATCGTGTATAGCGCCAGGATCCAACCCAGCACCCGGGGCCCCGCCGCATCCGCGGCCACCGTCTCCAGTATGGCGAATGCCACGAACACCAGCACTGCCGGCCAGGGTCCCCAGCGGGCCGGGTAACGTTTTTGCAGGCTCAGCCGCTGACCCGGCGCCAAGACGCGAGTCAATGTCTCAGCATATTCCCAGGCGACTTTCCAAGGGTTGACCAGCGCCCACAAATTCCCAAACAACGCGGTGAAAAAGCTCAACCCGACCCAGAAAGCGACGTAAACCGCCGCCGGCGCCGGATTCAATGGCGCGCGCTCGGTGCCAATGAGCGCCCCCACGATGACGTATGCGGTCAGGGCCACGGAGATTGCTTTCAAAGGGCCGGTGAACCAGGGCGACGCCAGCCAACGGGTCGCAACGAAATCCAGCAGATTTAACCGGGGGTAGCCTCGTCCTGAGGCATCGCTGCGGAGGAACACCGCTGCTATGACGAAGGACAGCGCCACCGCCGCGGCGCCAGCGATTACGAACAAGGACAGGGGCAGCGGCAGATCGTAACGTTCGCCGAACCCGTGGGCCTCGGCCGGAAGGACGACCGCCGCGGCGCACGCCCCCGCCGCGCCCAATGCGGCGAGTATCGCCAACCCCCGCCGACGTGTCATGGTCACCCGGCCCGCCGCCTTTGCATGATGAGCCAGGTCCACACCCCCACCGCCAGGATGAGGACCATTACGGCGGCGATCCAAACCCATTGGATTTGCGCCCCCGGTTCTCCCACTTGCAGCGGCAGGAGGAACCGTTCTTCACCCCGCTCGGAAGCCACCGTGACCGACACATCCCACGCGCCCACCACGTCGAATGGCACGTCCACCTCGAAATAACGCAGGGTCTGTTCGTTCAGCACCAGCTGCGGGCCGAACTCCGCCGAACCCGGCGGCCCGCTGGCAGAAACCGACAACCGGACGTCGGTGTCGCGCAACAGACTTTCATCACGCGATTTTTGACCAATCACGTCAAACACCTGGATTGCCAGGTGAGTCTGGGGTATCACGGGCCGAGCCGGTATGATTCCCACGACCACTCGGTACGGTCCCTGGGTGCGGTCCATGATCGTGGTGGACGCCCCGTTAGCCTCAGCCATCCCGATCCAGACTGTAGTAAAAAGGAATCCCGCCGTAACCGCGACAACCGCCGCTGCCCACGAAAACGCCCGGCTTGGCCAAAAAGTCGAACCCAAATCAACCCTGCCCGAATTACGCTCCAAAATTTTCCGCCGCACAATAGCATAAGCCACCGACACCATCAATATTGACACCTATACCTCTTGTTGGTAGCCTGATTATGCGCTCCGCGCGCAGCAGGATGGCCCGCTAGCTCAACTGGCAGAGCAGCTGACTCTTAATCAGCAGGTTCTCGGTTCGACCCCGAGGCGGGTCACCAATTCATTTAAACCAGGTGGCTTTCCTTGCTGGCCGGTGGGGTGTGGGTCAGCGGTCCCTGGGGAAGTGTCGGAATTGGCAGACGAGCATGACTTAGGATCATGTGCCCTTGGGCGTGCGGGTTCAAGTCCCGCCTTCCCCACCAAACGATGCGGATTTTGTGACTAATCGACGCTACGCCGCCCAGCGGCGGGAGGTACGCGATGATCTACGGGGCGATAACCAATTCCTGGCGTAATCAGTTGGATGACGCTGATCTCGGAGACTTGATTGCCGAAGCGCGCCAACGAGGCGCTCAACACGTCGAGTTGCGACAAACCTGCCTGGCGGCCGCTGAAACCGGCGAAGGCGACGCCTGGCGGCCGGAACTCGAAGCCTTGGCCAACGTCGTGGTGCGTTTCCCCGACCTCACCTTTGACCTGGCCGTTGCCCTGCCCTGCCTCACCACCGAGGTTGATCCCAACGGCGGCCTGTTCCAGTCGCAACTGGAAGCGGCCCGTTTGGTGGGCGGCGGCACGCCCCATCTGCGAACTGTGGACCCGGCCGCGGATGCCAGGCCATGGGACACCCCGGCCGACGTGGCGGAGCCGGCGGCCCGCATCGTGCCCCTCGTGCGCGAGGCGGCGCGCCAGGGCGTCATCTTCTCCATGGAAAACTCCGGCCAGCCCCTGCGTTCCATGGCCCTCCTGGTGCGCGAGGCGCGGGCGCAACTTACCGATGAAGAAGGGCTATTCCTCGGTTTGTGCCCGGATCCCGCCAACCAATTGCGCCGCCATCCCGACAGCCGCCCGCTGGACGAACTGGCCGGCCTGCCCGCGGATTACATCAAGATCGTCCATTTCAAGCAGGCCCGCGACGGCGTCGCCATCGGCAGCGTTGACGATGGCGACCTGGACTGTCGGGCCATGCGCCGCATCCTCGCAGGCAAAGCCTACGCCGGCCCTGCCATAATGGAAATTCCCCCGGCCGATGACGTTTTCGACAACCTGGCCGCCAGCTTCGCCTATCTCGATGCCTGATTGCGTCACGGTCATGGCAGACCACAGCGATTACACCGTCTCTATCCACTACGACCGCCGGCTATATCGGGAAGATATTGCCGGCTCCAAAGCCCACGCGGCCATGCTCGCCAAACAGGGCATCATCACCCCGGAAGACGCCGACGCCATCATCGCCGGCCTGGGCCGCGTGCAGGAAGAGATCGAACGGGGCGAATTCACCTGGGACCCTGACCTCGAAGACCTGCACATGAACATCGAGCGCCGGCTGACCGACCTCATCGGCCCGGCCGGTGGACGCCTGCATACCGGCCGCTCCCGCAACGATCAGATCGCGCTGGATCTGCGCCTGTACGCCCGTGCCGCCATCGCCGACACCGTGGCGGGATTGCGCAGCGTGCAGCGCGCATTGGTCGGCTTGGCGGAACGATACCGCGACGTGGTGATGCCCGGCTATACCCACTTGCAGCGGGCGCAGCCGGTGTTGTTCGCCCATCATATGCTGGCCTATTTCGAGATGCTGGAGCGCGACGTGGGGCGATTTGACGATTGCGCCGCCCGCATGAGCGTGTCGCCTCTGGGGAGCGGAGCGCTGGCCGGCGTGCCCTATCCCACCGACCGTCACACGGTAGCCGATGCCCTGGGTTTCGACGTCGTCAGCGCCAACAGCATGGATGCCGTGGCCGACCGGGATTTTCTCGTTGAATACCACGCCGCCGCCGCCATCGCCATGATGCACCTGTCCCGCCTGGCGGAGGAAATCGTCATCTGGTGCACCAGGGAATTCGACTTCATCCGTTTGCCGGACCAGTTCACCACGGGCAGCAGCATCATGCCCCAGAAGCGCAACCCCGATTTTGCCGAAATCGCCCGGGGCAAAACCGGGCGGGTGTACGGCGGCCTGATGAGCATTCTCACCGTGCTGAAGGGGTTGCCCCTCACCTACAATCGGGACCTCCAGGAGGACAAGGAGGGTTTCTTCGACACCGTGGATACCTTGCTCGCAACGCTGTCGGTCTTCGCCGATATGCTGCCTGGCATTGAGCTGAACGCGGCGCGGGTCGAGTCTCTCGCCGGCGAAAGTTATATGCTGGCCACCGACTTGGCCGATTATCTGGTGGGCAAAGGCGTCCCCTTCCGGGAGGCCCACGGCATCATGCGTCGCCTGTGCCAGCACTGCGAAGCCGCAGCCGTGGGATTGGCCGATCTCACCTTGGCTCAATATCAGAAGTTCTCCCCCCATTTTGCCGCTGACGTGTACGATATTACCGCCGCCGCATCGGTGACCGCCCGGGACAATCCCGGCGGGACCGCGCCCGGCCGCGTTGCCGAAGGTTTGCAACGCGCCAAGGCCATCCTCGCCCAGGTGGATCATCCCGCATGACCACCGCCGCGCACGTCCAGATCGCCCCTTCCGTCCTGGCGGCGGACTTCGGCCGGCTGGCCCAGCAGGTGCGAGCTGCTCAGGCGGCCGGAGCTGATCTGATCCACGTGGACGTGATGGACGGGCGATTCGTGCCCAACATTTCCTTCGGAGAAGTGATCGTCGATGCCATACGCGATGCAACTGACCTTCCGCTAAATCTTCACCTGATGGTCCATGAACCGGACCGGCTCCTGCCCGGGTTGGTGAAAAATCTCAGCGATCAAGTGCTGGTGCACGCCGAAGCCTGCACGCACCTGCACCGCACCATCGGTTACATCAAAGAGCAGGGTTGCCAGGTCGGCGTCGCCATCAACCCGGCCACTCCCGTTTCCGCCGTTGAAGAGGTTTTGCCGGATCTGGACATCGTTCTGGTGATGACGGTGAACCCGGGGTTTGGCGGTCAATCGTTCATACCGTCCGCTCTAGGCAAGTTGCGTCGCCTGTATGACACCATCGCCGAAAACGGATACGACGTCCAGTTGGAAGTGGACGGAGGCGTGAAGGCCGACTTCACCGCTCGGGATTCTGTGAATGCCGGGGCCGCTATCCTCGTTGCCGGCACCGCAATATTCAACCGGGAACAATCCGTGGGCCAGGCAATGGCCGCCCTTCGGGCCAGCGTGGCGGGGTTGACGCCTGGCTACCCCTAGGGGCGGGCCTTGTGCCGGCCCTGGCTGGCAAGTTGGTTCACCCGGCCGCCCCCACGGGCAAGCCGATTCACGCGGCAGCGCGCGTCCGCGCCTTCGGCCCCCGCGGCGGCTTGTACATGGTTCGCAAGCATCGGGAGCAAATCTTCACCCTCGTCGGCTTGCCGTCGATGGCGAGCGTCTGCTTATGGACGTTAGCCTTCCACCGCGTCTTGGTCTTGCGGTTGGAGTGGCTCACGTTGTTGCCGTACATTCCGGCTTTTCCGCACATTTGGCACTGCATGATCGTCTTCCTGAGATGCTGTTGTCGGCATTATAGCATAACGCTTTTGCGCCCGTTGAACGTTAGCGTATCGGTTGCGCGCCGGGTCAGGCTGCGGCATAATGCACGCCGTTGTGAGGTAGTGACGCACGGTTCACAAGGAGGCGAACGCAATGGCGCAAGCCGGCATTCCGTCCGAACAGGACGTCCTGGGCTGGTTCGACAGCCTGTCCAACTGGGGACGATGGGGAGATGACGATGAGTTGGGAACGCCAAACCTGATCACGGCGGAAAAAACCCGAGCAGCCCTGGCCACGGTCGAAGAAGGCCATTGCGTCTCGTTGTCACGCGACATTACCTGGGATCCGTCCGTGGACGTGCCCGCCCCTCCGGTGCATTATATGCTCGAAAGCGGCGAGGGCTGGGCCACCGGTGACAAGGTGTCTTCCCGGCCGTCGGCGGTGGCCATGGATTACATCGGCATGATCTTCCATGGCGTTTCCGTCACCCATGTTGACAGCCTGGCGCACTTTTTCTGGAACGGCAAGACCTATAACGGGAAACCCGCGCATATGGTTTCCACCAGCCTGGGCGCCACCGTGTGCTCGGTGGAGGAAGCCCGAAACGGGTTCATCACCCGCGGGGTGTTGGTTGACGTGCCCCTGGTCCGCGGCGTTGATTGGGTGGAACGGGGCGAGGGCGTAATGCCGGAGGACATTCTGGCCGCCGAGGAACGCTGCGGGTTCCGCGTCGAACCCGGCGATGTGCTGCTGGTTCGCACCGGTCAACTGCGCCGGCGGATGGTGGAGGGACCCGTGCCTCGTGAGGCCGGCTCCACAGCCTGCCAGGCCGCGTGCCTGCCGTTGTTCAAGGAGCGCGACATCGCGGTGCTGGGTTCGGACACCGGAAACGACGTCAGTCCACCCCAATATCCCGGACAGCTCACCAATCCTGTCCACCAAGTCGCCATCACTGCCATGGGCCTTTGGATCCTGGACAACGCCAACCTGGAAGAGCTCGCCCTCGCCTGCCAGGAACGCAACCGTTGGACCTTCATGGTAACCATCAACCCACTCCGGTTGCAGAACACGACCGGTTCTCCGGTGAACCCGGTAGCGATTTTCTGATCCTGCGGAGAGCTTGGGTACGCCTCAAAAATAACTCAAAATGCTCGACAGGGTCATTGACGCCGAAAGAGATAATGGAGTATCACAAGGCATATGCCCCGGAGCGCGCGCGGATTACATCAGGAGGAATAACCAGAGATGACCACCCAAGTAGAGATTTATTGCGTCAAGTGCAAGGCCAAAACCGATTCGCGCGACGTCGTGGGCGTCACCATGAAGAACGGCCGGCCGGCCACGCAGGCCATCTGCGTTGTCTGCGGCACCAAGAAGTTCCGCATCGGAGCCACGCCCGCAGCATAATTAATTGGACGACGGCCCGGGCGAAATCGCTCGGCCATCGTTGGATGGCGGCGGGATAATGCGGCTGGGATTTGCAACGCTGCTAAGCGTCGCTTTCCGAATAATTTCTAGCCACTCAGCCGGCGCAGCAGCTGGCCCATGAGCCCTCCGGTCAACTTGCTCACATAGCCGTCCCAAGCGAGCTGTTGGTTCCCCGTGCTCAGTGAGGGGTAAATATGCAGCGTCTTGGCCACGTCCCCCAATCTCAACCCTTTCTCTGCAGCCAGGGCCCACGATTGCGCCGCTTCGGAGGCCCACGGGCCGACTATGGTGGCCCCCAGCGTTTTTCCGTTTGGCCGGTGGACGATTTTTATGAAGCCGTTGGTTGCGCCTTCAATGATGGCGCGATCGACGCTGGCCATGGGCCAGGTTGACACCTGAACTTCGGCGCCGAGTCGGAGTCGCGCTTGTCCTTCTGTGTAACCGATATGCGCCACCTCCGGATCGGTGAAAGTGGCCCAGGGAGCCAGTTCAGCGACCCCCTGTCCCCGTCCCGGCAGTAGAGCGTTGCGAACCGCCATCGCCCCCTGGAAACCGGCGTAGTGCGTGAACTGGAAGCCGCCCGCGCAATCACCGGCGGCGTAGATGCGCTTTGCCGACGTCCGAAGGTATTTGTCCACGGTGATGCCTCGATCGGTGTAGGCGATCCCGGCAGCGTCCAGTCCCAGTCCGGCCAGGATCGGCCGTCGGCCCACTGCCACCAAAACCGCCTCTCCCAACCGACGAATTTCATCACCGGACTGGACCTGGGTGGACAACCGGACGTCCACTCCATCCTTTCGCAGTGCTTGGGTGACAACTTCCCCAGCTTCCGGTTCGTCGTTGGGCAACAAACGATCCATGGCTTCAACGAGCGTGACCTGACATCCAAGCCTTTGACAACCCTGCGCCAACTCGCACCCGATCGGCCCTCCGCCGATTACCACCATGCTGGACGGTAAGGTTTTCATATCCCAAAAGGATTCGTGGGTCAGATAGGGCAGCTCGGCAAGACCGGGTACAGGCGGCGCCACCGGGGAGGCTCCCGTGCAGATCAAAAAATATTTGGCCGAGAGCTCCCTCCCACCGGCGACAATGGTGCGCGCATCCTGAAACCGTCCGGCAGCCTCAATCACGTCAATGCCTTCAGCCCGCAGCGTCTCGGGTGATTCCCCCGCGTAAATTTGCTCGATCACTTTTCGGATCCGGTGCATCACAGCCGCAAAATCCACTTCAAGTTCACCCGCATTTAACCCCAAACCACCGGAGTTGCGGATTGTATGAGCCGCCTTGGCCGCGTGCAGCAGCGCTTTGCTGGGGACACACCCGGTCCACGTGCAATCCCCGCCCACGCGGTTGGCTTCAATCAGCGCGACCCTTTTCCCCAACCGCGCCGCGAAACGGGCCGCCGTCAGCCCGGCAGAACCGGCGCCGACAATTATCATGTCGTACCGCGAAGCCATCCCGTTCTCAAGATCAGCGCGGCCCTTTGATCTGATCGGGCAGCCAGAGAGCCAGTTCGGGGAACGCGATGATCAAGCCGATGACTACCGCCATACAGGCCATGAACGGCAATACGCCGATGTACACGTCGTTGATGGTGCCGGTTTGAACGCGGCGGCCGGTAAGGGTCAGTTCCTGGCGCGCTACGTCGCGGCGCGCTCCTTGCAGCACGTACAGGCTCAACCCCTGGGGCGGGCTGATTTGCGCCGCCTCCAGGAGGATGATCATGATGATGCCGAACCATAGCAGATCCACCTCGGCGGCGCGCAACACCGGGGCGATGATGGGCAGCGTGGTCAGCATCATGGAATAGGCTTCCATGAAGGTGCCCAGCAGCAGGTAGAAAACCACCAGGAACAGCACCAGTTGCACCGTGGTCAGCTCGAAACCGGCCACCCATTCGGCCATGGTGACGGAGATGCGCAGGTAGGCGAAGGCGAACTGCAGTGTGAAGGCCGCCATCAGGATGAATAGTATCATCGCCGAAGAACGGGCCGCCGACGCGCAGGCTTCCATGGTCATAAAGAAAATGAAACGGCAGTAGTCCGATAAATAAGCGCGATTAAACCGATACTGCACACGCCAGTCTTGCAGTACCTGGCGAATCACTGGCGACACATGGTTGGCGATGCCGGAATCGAGCAGGAAACCGGCGATGTTGCCGGCGAACAGCCGCACGAAGTTGTAGATGATAGCCAGCGCCAGCGCCCCGCTGACGCCGAAACCCGCCGCCTCCGAGGGAGTAGCCCAACCGAAATAGATGCTCCCCAGCACGATGAAAATCAAAGCCAGCACGGGGATCATCAACACCGTGAACAGGAAACGTTCCGTCCAGCCCTCCCAGGTCCAAAAGCGGGTCTGTGACTGCCTTGGGGCAATGGCCGGCCAGATTACCGATGCTATCCCGATCATCAACATGAACACCCCAGCCAATAGGATGCCGGGAATGAAGCCCGCCAGGAACAACCGACCTATGGACTCTCCCACCGTCAATCCGTACAGCACCAACAGGATGCTGGGCGGGATCAAAATGCCCAGGGTCCCGCCCGCCGCCAGTGATCCCACCACCAATCGCTCCTGATAGCCCTGGGCGCGGAAGGAGGGAAGAGCCACTCGGCTGACCGTGGCCGCAGTGGCGATGCTGGAACCGGCGCAGGCCGCGAACACCGCGCAGGACGCGATGTTGGTGTGCATCAAACCTCCCGGGATAAAGTCCACCCACCGCGACAGAGCCCGGTACATGAGGTCGGCAAAGCCCCCGCGCAGTACAATTTCCCCCATCAATATGAACAAGGGAATGGCGACCAGGTTGACGTTGGTGTTGGTCTCCCAGGCGCGGTTGCCCATGATGTTCCAGACCGGGTTGTCTGAGAACAGGTTGAGCAGTATCAGCGCCAATGACCCCAACGCGCCGGCCACGTACATCCCGGCGAAGAACATGACGGCCATCAATATGAACGCGACTGCAATCAGCATGGGTCAATCTCGCCGGGGATAGCGCTTTTCGGGAGCCAAACACGCGAAAACCCCGTCAGGCGATCTCTTGACCAATCTGGCACGGAGCCTTCGGCGTCGGGAGCCGTGGCGACGGGGTGTAAAGCGGCAAGATGATAGCCCACCGGATGGGCAGTGTCCAGCCGACTTCATCGGTGTCGGGTTGCTATAATCGCCTCGTTCAGATGCAAAACACCAGGAGGTTGATTATGGCAGAAGATCTGACCGGGCTGTTGGCCGAAACCGAACTGACACTGCTTGACGGCACGCTGGAACGCACCGAGGGCCCGTTGTGGCATCCGGGCGGATATTTGACCTTCGTCGATTTGGCCCGTGAACAACTCTTGAAATGGGACCCACACACCCGCGAAACCACCGTGGTCCGCGAAAATACCGGCGAGGGCAACGGTTGCACCCTTGATCGCCAGGGCAATCTTCTGATGTGCGAGGGAGCCGACCACCGCTGCGTCACCAGCATGGGCGCCGCTGGCAACATCTCCACCATCGCCGACCGGTGGGACGGGAAGCGATTCAACAAGCCCAACGATGTGATTTGCCGTACTGACGGCACGGTTTACTTCACCGACCCGCACCTGCGTTTTCCCGAAGAACTCCGTGAGATCCCGTTCGCCGGCGTCTATCGGATTGACCCCTCCGGAAACGTCCATTTGGCCACGGACGAGTGTGAGTATTCCAACGGTCTGGCTTTGTCGCCGGACGAGTCGGTCTTGTACGTCGCCATCAGCCGCGCCGAGCCGGCCGACTTCGACCGGGAGGAGCGGGGCGAATTCTGCCCCAACCGCCGTATCCGAGCCTTTGACGTATCCGCCGATGGAACCCTCAGCGGCAATCGCGTCCTCATCGAAATGGGTTCCGACGCGCCGGGAGTCCCCGACGGCATGAAAGTGGACACGGAAGGCCGCATCTGGTGCACCGGCTCCGGCGGCGTCTGGATCGTGTCGCCGGCGGGTGAACGGCTGGGTGTGCTGGAAACGCCGGAAGTAACCCGCAACATCTGCTTCGGCGGGGACGATATGCGCACGTTGTTCCTCACCTCGGGACATTCGCTGTATAGCATCCGCGTGACCACACCCGGGATCGGCGCTTTCTAACCATGCTCGGCGCGGCGCGGAAACCCGTTCCGACCGGGTTCTGACCGTTGTGGTATTCTGGGCAACGCGGAGGAACCTTATCGATTCAAAATTGAGCTCGACCAGATCTTAGGAGGCTCTGATGACCACAGCAACCAACGTCGTCGGCAACGGCGCTTACACTTACGAGTTCGACCGCAACTGGGCCCAGGTACCTGACGGAGTGGCCATGCCCGCTGCCGCGGTGTTCGGCGATGACGAGGACCGGGTGTACTGTTTCAACCGGAACCCTGAACATCCCATCATGATCTTTGACCGGGATGGCAAATTCATCAAGTCCTGGGGTGCCGGCATGTTCGAGTTTCCCCATGCCATCATCATTGACCAGTGGGGATACGTGTGGCTGGTGGACCGCAACATGGGTCAGATCTTCAAGCTCACCAAGGACGGTGAGGTGGTGATGACCATCGGCGACTACGGCTACCGCTCCGACACCGGCGCAGACAATACCGCCTTCGACTCCAACTCATGGCACCAGGTAGTGCGTGGTGCGGATCCCTTCAACATGCCGGCCGGGATCGCGCTGAACGACGCCGGCGAAATTTACATCGCCGATGGTTACGCCAACGCTCGCGTCCACAAGTTCACGCCGACGGGCGACCACATCTTCTCCTGGGGAGAACCCGGGGCCGGTCCTGGTCAGTTCAACCTGCCTCATGGTGCCTGGATCACCCGCCAGGGCAACTTGCTCATCGCCGACCGCGAGAACGACCGGGTGCAGGTGTTCCAACAAGACGGCACCCACGTCACCGACTGGCCCAGCAAGCTCATCGGCCCGGCCGTGATCTGCATCGATGGCGACGACGTGGCGTATGTGGCCGAGCACAACGGCGGAATGCTGAGCATCCTGGACGCTAACGGCGAGCGATTGACGCAGTGGGGCGACCTCACCCACCGCAGTTGTCACGGCGTCTGGGTTGACAGCCAGAAAGATCTCTACGTCGTGGAGCCTTACGAGGGCAGCAGCGGTCGAACCGTGGTCAAATACACCCGCAAGTGATTGGAGCGTTCGCGGTTGCAGATTTCGCCGAGCCTTTGCTACAATCTAGACGCGCCGCTTGCACTCAGTGTGGCGGCGCCTTCAACAGGGGGCTGTAGCTCATTTGGGAGAGCGCTTCAATGGCATTGAAGAGGTAGCGGGTTCGATTCCCGCCAGCTCCACCACTCCGATATCGCATCCAATAGCGGCGTCGCACTGACGCCGCTATTGCTTTACTCCCTTTACGGGTCCCGGATGAAGTCGGCATCGTTGTCGGGATTGTCAGCGATCTCACCGCCCACAACCGGTCTGGATGCCCGTCAATTTCTCTCCACCTTCAGAACTGAGCGATCGCGTGGTTCGCCAACCGGCCCGCCCGCGCCGGTCGGCATTTTGACACGCCAATCGTCATATCTATAATTGCGATTGAAACGCACCCTCTTGTACTTCACGCGCAAAGGAGATAGTCACATGCCCGCTTGGAAAGTTGCCTATTACAGCGGAGTGGGCGCCCGTCCCCAGATCATGCTGGATCAAGCCCCCGAGGAGCTGGAAGTCATCGTGGTGAACCAGTCTCTGCCAGACGAGGAAAAGATCGAGCTGTGCAAGGACGCCGACGCCATCATATCCAGCGACGTCACCGTCAACGTGCTCCGGCAGTGCCCCAATGTCAAGCTGATCCAGACCCTCAGCGCTGGTTACGACCGGCTGGATCTGGAAACCATACTGGAAATGGGCATTCCGGTGGCGAACAACGGCGGGGCCAACGCGATCTCGGTGTCCGAACAGACCCTCGCCCTGATGATCGGCATCAGCCGGAAGCTGATGGCCCAGTGGGACACCACCACCCGGCAGCGTAACTGGCGGGGCAGCCTCTACCAGACCGACCTGTCGGAGGTCACGGACAAGACGGTGGGCATCGTGGGGCTTGGGCGCATCGGCCGGCAGGTCGCCAAACGGCTCACCGGATTTGACACCCGGACCATCTTCTACGACATCGAGGATATCCCGGAGGACGTCCAGCAGCAGGTCAAGGCGGAGCCCGTAGGGTTCGACGAGCTGTTGGAAACCTCGGATATCGTCAGTATGCACGTGCCCTTGACCCGGCGCACCCGTGGGATGATGTCCGACCGCGAGTTCGACACGATGAAGGAAACGGCCTTCCTGATAAATCTGTGCCGTGGTCCGGTGGTGGACGAGGCCGCGCTTTATCGGGCGCTCACCGAAGGCAAGATCGCCGGGGCCGGTCTGGACGTGCTGGAGGTGGAGCCGACGCCGGCAGACAACCCGCTATTCGACCTGGACAACGTCATCATCACCCCGCACATGGCGGGGCAGAGCCAGGAAACCGCGCTCAGGGCGGCCAATTTCGCCTACGGCAACATCCTGCGGGTGCTTGGCGGCGAGGAGGCAGAGTCGCTGGTTACGCCCGAATAACCGGCTGTACAGTGTCATCAGGCCGGCACACCGTCATACCGGCCGGCACACCGTCATACCGGCGAAAGCCGGTATCCAGGAATCCTCGCCACGCCGTCGTTGCCTGGATCTAGCCATCCTGGATTCCCGCTGTCGCGGGAACGACGGAATGTTGCAATGTGCCTCAGAACCCAACCTCAAAAGGAGGTTCCCATGATTTGGTGCCGCTATCAGTTGGGTGAAAAGACCAGTTTCGGCATTGTTGAAGATGGGAGAGTCACCGAGGTGTGGGGTGACCCGCTGGATGACTACGCCGTAACCAACCATTCATATCCCCTGGACCAAGTAAAGCTGCTGGCGCCCATCAAGCCCCTGATGCTGTATGCTGCCGGGCCAAACTACCGGGGCCACGTCGAGGGCATGGCGGCACGAAGGGGTGCCCCGCCGGTGTACCCCGACCGTCCGTCGCCCAACTACCGCTCCGTCCACGCCGTCATCGGGACCGAGGAGAACATCATCGTCCCCGCCGACAGCTCCGGCGCGGTCCAGCCCGAGGGCCAACTGGCGGTGGTCATCGGCAAAAAGGCGCGCAATGTGCCCGCCAGCGAGGCCCTGGACTACGTCTTCGGCTACACCATTGGCAACGACATCAGCCAGCGCCCCTGGCAAAACGCCGACCGCACCATGTTCCGGGGCAAGAACTGCGACACCTGGAAGCCCATGGGCCCCTGGATCGTCACCGACCAGGACCCCAAAGCCTTCCGCATCATCGTCCGCCACAACGGCGAAGTGTGGGAGGACTTCTCCTCCGCCGACCAGATCTGGGACACCGCCACCTGGATCCACGAACTCAGCAAGTACGCCACCCTCCACCCCGGCGACGTCCTCTGGATGGGCACCGAAGGCGCCGACGGCGATATGTTCCCCGGCGACACCATCGAGGTGGAAATCAGCGGCATCGGCACGCTGCGGAACTACGTGGCGGCGGAAGAGGAGTAAATTGGCCTACTCCGCACGCTCTCGTCAGGCTACGGTTCCTGCCGGCGCAGTTGCGCCCTAAGGCGGGCGAGTTCGGCTTCCGCGGCATCGGCGCGGGCTTCGGCCTGGCTGCGGGCGGCCTGCTCGAGGCTGAGGGCGGCTTCGGCGACGACGCGCGCTTCCTGTTCCCGGTCGGCCCGGGCTTCGGCGGCAGCGTGCTTGTCTATCGTCATCCTCGTCGCCGGGTCCAGCACGTCAAACAACTCCTCTCCGTCCCAGTAAAACACCACGTCCAGCAACTCGCTGTGCCCCCGCGCCGAAATGTCGTCGCCATACTGTAACTCGTACTCCTCATACCGGCCCGCCACCAGTCGCTCCCCCGTAATCGGCTTGCCGTATAGCTCGCCGCCCGTGGGGTCAAACCGCCAGTACTCCTGTATTTCCAGCCGCTGGTACAGCTCCCGCTTCCAGCCCAAATCGTTCGCCGCCGTGCTGGGCGACGCCACTTCCATCACGAAAGTACGTATCTTCACGTCGTGATTTTACACGAAAGTACGTGTCCGGTTACGCCGCCGGCGACGGGGTCGCCCGCGCAAATGACGTGAAAATGGCCCTGCCGGAGCCGCCCTGACACGATCTTCCGATTTGGGACATCGTGTCCCAATTTTTTTTGCCACGATTTTGCCGCGAAACGGTCGCCCTCGGCTAACCGCGGTTCCCCAGGAGCGCGAGTAGTACCTTTTGGGGCGAGGGCGCGCTTGATGCGGTATGATGGGGCTGCCATGCCAGACCTCATCACCATCGCCGGCTATCCGACCCCGCTGTCCTGGGACATGACGGTATCGGCGAAGGCGGACATTTCCACACTGCGGTGCCGCTTCGAGGGCGAACTCGGGGGCAACCCCAAACCGCAGGTCTCGTACGCCGGCGCGCCCTTCCCCTATGGCGACGGCCGCTTCCAGCTCGGACCAGTGGATACCGACCGCATCCGCAGTTCCGACCATCCCCAGGGCACGCTGGAGGTCCACTCGGCCAACTTCTACGCAGGCATAACCCCCGGCGCCGAGCGATACCGGACGCTCATCTCCGGCCTGGAAGGGGCGATCAGCGCCGCCGTGGGCGCCAGCCCCACCTATGCGCGCTGGCAGGGCTACCTCGACGGGTCGCCCGCCAAGATGCGGGACCGCCCGACACTGCCCAAGAAAATCCTGGCCGCCCTGGCCGACGTGACGGAGTGGGACCGGGCGGTGCGAGTCCTCTACGAGGATTTTCAGATCCTCCTCCCCGAAGGCGACCCGGCACAGCTGGTATGCGTCGCCGACCCGCCCCCCTCCCCCGCGCGGCTCCGGCGAGTGCTGTCCCTGTCCTGGCGGCAAAATCACCTGGCCGAGTTCCCCGACCTGATGTACATACGCTATCTGGACCGGGGAGAGGAGAAGGTCGCCCTGGTCGGGTCACCGTCGGGTGAGGCGCGATGGGTGGGCGGGCTGCAATACGACCTGCAATCCGCCGTGCTGGAGGCGGATCTGCAGCTGCTCAAAATCAAGGCGCCCACACTCTTGGCCACCGCCACCGTGCCCCTGCCCGAGACGGCGGGGGAGTTGGCCGGGCTGATGCCAGGGAAGGCGGTGACCATCGACGGCGCGGCCTATTGGGTGATCGGCGCCGACCTCAACTACCAGTCCGACGAACTCTCCCTGGACCTCCAGCAACCGAACCCATAGCGCCGGAGGCGGCCATGCTGAAAATATCGACCTACGAGCCAGCCGGCGAGCCATTGCCCGTCGTCGGCGTCCTCAAGCGCATCGGCGACACCGTGGGCCGCTACCGCCGCCTGGAGGTGGAGGTGGAGGTGGCCGGCGCCACCCACATCATCGATGTCCTGGCCGACCGCCGCGTCACCGACGTCCCCCCCCGCTATCCGGTGTCCCTCATCGTCGAGGCTGGCGGATCCCAACGGACCTGGGAAGGGCCGACCACTCCCATCGCCTGGGAGGACGTTAATACCGGCGACTGGCTCGCCATCTGGGAGGACCAGAAGGACGGCCCGACCCAGCAGCCGCCCCGCGACGTGCTCCTGGACCAGGACCGCTTTCCCCAGACCTGGGAGGAAAAGGAGCGCGAGGATCCGGATCCCCAGCGCGACATTACCGGCCGGGTCATCACCGGCCAGAAGGTCCGCCTCTACGGGCTGGTGCCGGAGCCGGAGATGCCGCGCCGCCTGCCGGTGGTCTGGCCGCCGGGCCTGGAGTACGTCGCCGACGTGACCATATCGGGCGGGCATCCCAACTCGCAGCCTTCCCTCGATGTGGTCAAACTGCCGTTCAGCTCCATCGACGCCTACGTGGAGCTGCCGTACATCGTCTTCCCCCCGGCCTACGTGAAACTGCCGCCGGTCGTCGAGCTGGAGGATCGGATCGCCATCGGCCGCGTCGCCGGCATCTGGTTCTACCTGGGGCCGGACCTGGACATCGACGAGGCGCGGCCCGGGCCGCTGGCGTCGCGGGGCAGCGGCGGGGGCGAACCCTAACCCTCGTTGTCGCCACCCCCGCCGGCTGACGCGGGCGGCGACTTCTCCCGCGTGAGGTCGATGCGCCAGGCCACCACGTAGGGCTGGGTGTTCACGTAGCGCCGCCGGTCGGCGTTGAGGCCGGTGATGATGTAGGCGACGCCGTCGTCGGAAAAGGTCCACGCGCCGCCCGGGTTCTCGGTCATCTTCCGCCACTCCTCATCCGGCGCCCACCGTCCGACGACGTAATCGGGCTTCACCGGCGAATACACTCCGGTCAGCGTGCGGGTGGCCGGGGATTGGCCCAGGTACCGCGTCTCGTACTCGCCATTGGTGTACTCATGCTCCACAGTACGGGATGGCCACGCCGCCGGCGCCGCCTCCATGCCCAGGATGTCCAGGTCAACCGTCCCGCCCTCGCCGCTGAGCGTATTCGGCATCAGTAC
Source organism: Dehalococcoidia bacterium (assembly GCA_034421995.1). GTDB lineage: Bacteria > Chloroflexota > Dehalococcoidia > Lucifugimonadales > UBA3495 > Bin87. The sequence continues at coordinate 23,183 of DAOUJY010000055.1, forward strand.
CCCCGATGCGCCATGACCAGCTGGATCTCCCGCTCGGTAACCTCGGCGATGGTCCGCTCCGGCCGCTCGTGGCCGTAGAAATTATTCGTCACGTCGATGTTGTTGGTGACGTCGGTCGGAGCTTGCCCCACCTGAGCCGCCGGCGGCGGCGACGGCGCGGAGCGCTCCGGCATGGACACCCGATCCGGTTCGGGGGCGGCGACGTGGACGTCGGGGCTGGCCACCGTCACGATGGGCGGGGGCATGGTGGCCGGTTCGGAAGCGGCGACGTTCACCACCGGCGCAGGGGCGCTGACGGGATCCGGCGCCGCCATGTTGACCACGGGCGGGGGCATGGTTTCGGCTTCCGATTGACGCCGCGCTGCCTGCCTGCCGGCGTGACCGGATCGCGTGGTGACCCGTTCTTGTTCCGGCTCCGGTTGGGAGACCGGCCTTTCCTGGGCACGAGCGCGATCCTGCCGCCCAGCATGGCCAACCGGCCGCTGCTGCGCCGGTTGGACTATTCCCTGGCGCACTTCGCCGGTGCGCAATCGCAGGGGCGCGATGCTGGCAATGGAATCCCCAGCGATGCCATATGTTCCCCCTAATGCGTCTCTCGCGTCGTTCCGCCTGATCAACTCTTCCAGGTTCGCTACCTTCGCAACGGCGAGATCCAGGGGCGTCGGACCAGGGGGGTCCGGAGGGTCTGGAGGAGCGTCAGGGTCCATAGGAGCGTCAGGTGCCTCCATAGCGCGACGGGCGCATTCGATGGTGTCCAGAATGGGCTGGAGGCTGTCGCGGTTCTGGCGGCTGACGTCTTCCAACTTTTCGGCGGCCGGGGCCAGGGCGTCCTTCGCTCCCGCCATGGTGCCTTCCCGGGCGGCGTCGGCGGTCTCGCGGGCGGAATCGAGCCGATCCTGCAACTCTTGGCGGCGGCGATCCCGCTCTTCCTCGCTGTCCGGATCGCCGGCGTTGGCCAGCCCCGCGGTGACGCCCCAGGCCGCCGCGGCGGTTCCCACGCCCACGGCGGCGGCCACGCCCAGTTTGACCCAGCCGATGGGACCCTCCAGGGCGGCGCGCACGGCGAGGGCCGTGTTGTAGGCCCAGATGGCCGCCAGCCCCGCGGTCAACCCCGCGGCGATGGCGGCGATGGCGGCGACCACGCCCGGGTTGTTGGCGACGAACTCGGCCAGCCCGGCCACGATGGGCAAAAGCGTCTCGTTCATCTGGCGCAGCGCCGGCAGCATGGCCTCGACGATGGACACGCCGGTGGCCTCAAAACCCTGCTTCAGCAGGCCCAACTCCGCCCTCGCTTCCTGGAAGGTGGAAATCTGCCGCTCGGTGAGGGACAGCTGCATCCGGTGGCGCTCCAGCACCTCATCGGACGCGGTGGAGAACGCGGCCAGGAACCGCCCGAACTGCTCGCCGCCCAACTGTTCGGCCAGGTTGATGCGCGCGCCGGAATCTTCCACGTCGCCCAGGCGGGCGATGATGTAGTCCAGGTCCTTGATGCCCACGGCGTTGGGATCGATGCCGAGACGGTCCAGGGCCTCCTTCGCTTCGCCGGCGCCCTGGCGGGCCTCGTCGATGCGCAACCCCAACTCTTTGAACTCGTCAACGCCCAGGTCAACGCCGAACTCGCGGCTGGCCGTCTTGATATAGCGGTCAATCTGGGACGCGGCGATGCCGGATTCGCGGCTGGCCACCCGGAGCTCGGCGGCGTACCGGCCCACCACGTCGGTGGCCAGCACGGTGGCGCCGGCGACGGCGGCCATGATGCCGGCCGCCCACTGAGCCCGGGATCCCCATTGCTGTTGCGCGCGGCGGAGGTCGTTCCACTCGTCGGTGTGCCGGGCCAGGGACACGGTGGCCCGGTCCAGGCTGCGCTTGGTGTCGTCCAGCTGCTGCTGGAGGTGGTCGTAGGCTCGACCGGCCCGCCGCGCCTGGCGGATCTCCCGGTTCAGGCGGGACTGCTCGCCGCGCAGCCGCTCCACCTCGCCCTTGGTTTCGGTGATTTCCCGGGAAACCTGCCCGAAGGCGCTGTTGACCGAGGGATCGGTCTTGGCCTGGAGCAGGATGCGGTAGGCAATGTCAGTGGCGATGGGCATGGGCCAAACGCCGATGAATAAGATCTACATACGGCTCATGGATTTCGATGCCCACGGCGCGCCTGCCGAGTTCAGCGGCCGCAACCAGCGTCGTGCCGCTGCCTGCCATCGGATCGATTACCAGGTCGCCGGGATTGCTCCAGGTCCGCACGTGGTCGCGGGCCAGCGCCAGGGGGAAGGTGGCGGGGTGCTCTCGTGCATCGGCGTAGTCTGGGTAACTGTGGCGGAACCCAACATAGTATCCCCAGACGTTGGATCGCAGGGCGAAGTTGCCGATTGTTCCAACGCCTCCGTTTTTCATGGAGCCATCTGTGTCTCGCCACCTCAAGGACTGCGTTTGCCCGACTTTTTTGCAGGGAACGTCGCGGATGATGTTGACGACGCGGGGCTTGCCGCGGCTGGCAATAATCATCAGCTCCCAACGCCGCTTGTGCCGGTTGACCTGGCCAGGTATCCCTCCGAGTTTGTGGTAGGCCATCACGTCGTGCAACCAGATGCCATTACAGTGGTCGCGGAGGAAAAGCGCCTGCTCAAAGGACGTGCCGCTGCGCCGCCCGTCGATGATCTGGTCATTGACCACCCACACCAGGACACCGCCCGGGCGCAACGTCGGCACGATGGCATTAATCATCGCCCGCCAGTCGAAGGCGTGGCCGCCATAATCGCGGACGGCGCCGTAGGGCGGCGAGGTCAACACCAACTGGGCTTGCCCCTCGTAGGCGGCGAGTTCGGCGATGGCGTCGCCGCAGATGACCGTCACGTCGTTCATCACTACTTCGCCCGCTCCACGCCCCAGTGGAACAGCAGGCACAGCTCGGCGTAGTCCATGGCCATGGCGTCGGTCCACGTGGCCAGGTTGCGCCGCGCGACGCCCAGGGCTACCGTCTCCGGGTTGGAATAGAGAATCGGTGCGCTAAAAAACGACGCTTGACCGCGTAGTCCAGCGTCTTGAAGGCCCGCAGGGGCATGGCGTCCATTGCCGCCTTGTCGATGCCGCAGAGCAGGGACACCAGCTTGACCTCGTCGCGGCCGGCCAGCCGGCGCACGCGCGTGGTCATGATCTCCGGCAGCGTGGCCACGATCTCGCCGTCGTCGGCGTCCTCGGCGCACTCGATCTCGTAGATGCAGTGGCCGCACTGGCAGGAGACGTTGCAGGAGCGGACGTTGCGGTCGGCGTCGATGACGTAGGGGAACGGCGTGCACTGCCGTCCCAGTTCCACCTCGTAGGGGTAGGATTCGGTGTCGGGGAGTTCGTCCAGGGCGTCCTGGCTCATGCCGGCGATGCGGCAGATGAGCTCCCAATCGACGGCGTCGTAATCGCTGCCGTGGAAGGGCATGGCGGAGCGGTACTCGGCGACGGTCAGCTGGCGGTACTCGCGCTCGGGGAGGGGTTCGGGGAGGATGGCCATGTCAGAAGTCCGTGAAGACGTTCTCACCGTTGCGCTTGAACGTGATCGGGTCGGTGGTGAGGTCCAACTCCCATTCGGCGGCGCTCTCGCCGGCAATGCGCTTGGACCCCTTCACGAGCCGGAAGACGTGGGTGTTGGTGGCCGGCTCCGAGTTCTGGTTGTTCGCGCCCCCCGGCGTGGCGTCCACCCGGTCGCCGTGCACGAGGTAGGTCTCCGTCTTCGTCGTGACCGCCCCGGAGTCCAGGGCCTGGGTGACCAGCTCCCGCTTGATCTCCAGCTCCCGCCGGCCGATGGCGCCCAGGGCCTGGATGGACGAGTTGGTGATCAGGGTGTACTGGGTGTCGCGCAGCTTGCCCAGCAGAAAATGGTTGTGCCGCGTGCTGGGGACGTTGATCACGTCCTGCAGCGGGTCCGGCGGCGTGAAGTCATTGAGCTGGTCGGTGATGTCCACGCTGTCCAGCTCGCCCTTGATCCGGCCGTGTAGGTCTTTGACTGCCATGCTCTGCTCCCGTAGCCCCGGCCTAGACGGTGACCAGGATTTCGATTTCCACCACCTCGATGGGGGTGATCACCAACAAAGTCACCCGGAACACCCGCTGCGACTGCGTGGTGCGCCCGGCGTCCAAGTTCACCGTGTAGTCCAGCAGCTCGCGGGCGCTCTTCATCGGCGCCAGCACTTCCTCCAGCCGGTCGATGCACTTGGAGTTGCTGAGGGTGTCGCTGAGGAAGTTCTGCGCCACGGCGTCCAGGCGCTGCGCCGCGTAGTCGCGGATCCGCGCCACCGTGATGCGCGTCTTGGGATCGTTGGCGTCGGCGTACTTGAAGCGGCCGCCGTACAGCTGGAAGTGGTGCCCGTTGCGGGCGATGGTCATGATGCCGGCGGCGTCCAGGGTCGTGAAGTCGTCGCTCTGGACCGACAGGTGCAGCCGCGTCCGGTGGACCCCGCGCACCGGGGCAAAGTTCAGGCCCCGCGCCCGGTTGTGGTCGGCGACGTTCCGCAGCATCGCGCCGATGGCGTAGCCGCCGGGCAGGTGATAGGCGGCGTTGACGCCGTTCACGTCGTTCAAGACGCCCACCACGTGGTCGGAGGTCTTGCCCCCGGACCAGGCTATGGCCGCGGCGACGCTCGCCGAGGGCGCGTTCACGTAGGCCCGGCACTCCATCTGGTCCGCCAACTGCCCCAGTTTCATGCTCAGGGGCCCGCCGTGGGTGGCGTCGTAGGTCTCCGGGCCGGCGTGGTGCAGGATGGTAGGCTCGTCGTCGGCCACCGTGCCCGTGTTGTCCTTCAGCAGCTGCATGGCGGCGGTGATGGCCGTGGCGTCGCCGTCGGGCGCGAAGGGTGACCAGTGGACCCGGGCCGGCGTCGCCTGGGCGAACACCGCCTCCAGGAAGTCGGTCACCGGAGAGGCCGGGCCGACCACGTCCGCCGGGAACTGCGCCATCGAGGTGCCGCTGACCAGGGCGCCGGGCGTCGCGCTGCCCGTAACGTAAGGATCGCTGACGGTGCCGGCTCCGGTGCGCCCGATCCGGCCGGTGAAGCCGATCACGTCCTGCTCGTGGTGCTCCGGCGGCGTGGTCTCGTGGGTGTCGGTGATCGTGACGCGGGACAGGGGCATGGCCATCTCCTGGATGGGGGATGCCCGCGGCGCACGAACAACCCCGCAGCAATTCGTCGCCGCGGGGCAATACGGTTAAATCCTATGCCAGGGATGGCAGGTTGTCAATTACGCCAGCACCAGGCAGCTGATGCGCTTCGCGCCGGCCACGGTGTACAGCTCGGTCAGCGCGCCCGCGGTGGTCAGGCGGTGGATTTTCACGGTGGTCGCGCCGCCGGACGTGGTGGTCCCGGCGACGTAGCCCCCGAAGCCCGCGTGCCCCGGCGCCGCGCCGGAGGCGTCGCCCATTGACGCCGACAGGTCGGCCACGTCCGCCCAGGTCAAACCCCCGTCGGCGCGGGTGGAGGTGAGGTTGATGCGCCCGAACTTCCCGCTGGTCGTGATGCAGTACAGGCTGCCCCCCTCGTGCCAGGCGGCGATGGCGTGGCCGTCCGCACCCCTACTGTTGCCATCGCTCGTACGGACCTGGGCAGGGGACAACAAGGACCCCGCCCGCAGCGTCGCGTCCAGATTCCAGCGTGAGATTGTGTTGCCCAAGTAGGCCAGCAGTTGCCGGCCGTTGGCGGTCAGGGCGATGTTGTGGTTGTCCGATATCTGAGTGGCGAAGTTGATGCCGGCCACCCGCTGCAACCGGTAGCCGGCCGCGTCGTAGCCCACCAGCTCGCTGATACGTCCTTGCCGACGGTTAGCGATATGCGACTGGTCCACGCCGAACACGCGCCCCTCGACCACGGTGGCGCCGTACAGGGTGGCGTCCGCCGAGGCGAACCGCCCCAGGTCGGTGATGGTGGGTCCGATCTTCGCCCACCGGCCCGGCCTGGTCAGGGGGTCGGCGTCCAGCCACACCGTGCCGTAGAGCTGGCCGGCCTGGAACACCAGGTCCTCGCCGATGTAGCGCCGGGCCAGTTTCTCGCCGCCCACGTAAAGCGCGGCCATCCGCTGATCGCCGATGTGCACGGGGGGCATGGCGTTACTCCCGGATGTTGTACATCCGCCCGGCGACCTTGTTGGTCAGGGCGTCGTACTGGGCCTGGGTCATCGTGGTGTAGTTGTCGCGGATGAAGGCGTCCCGGGCCGCGTACATCTGCTGGAGCGAGAGCACCTTGCCCTCGATGCCGGCGGCCGGGTCGGTTCCGCTCAGCGCCGCGCGGATCTCGGCGGCGGTGGCCAGCTCCGGCGGATCGGCGCCGTCGCCCTTGAGACCCTTGTATTTCACGCCATGGACGCTGAACCGCCCCGTTACGCCGGCGCCGCCGTCCAGGGCCACGCGCAGCTCGAGGCCGTTGGCGCCCCGGCTGAGCGCCAGCGCCCCCGCGGGGGTGGACTTGACGATCTTATCGATGGCGCGGTTGGCGGCGCTGTCCCAGGCCTGCCCGACGATCAGCTGATCCTGGAGGCGCAGCGGCCCCACGCCCACGAACTCGGCCACGTTGCGGTCGTCGCTCAAACCCGACACGTACACGTCCAGGAAGTCGAAGTCGCTCCAGTCCTCCGCCAGCGCCACGCGCTTCACCACGTCGTTGGTCCAGGCGTAGTCGTCGTCGCGGAACAGCTCGGTGCGCTGGGCGCCCAGCAGCTCCAGGGACAGGCCGGTGGGCGTGCCGTCCTGGAGGATGGTGTAGGCGAGCACCTTGAGCACGTTGTCGTCGGCGGGCTGCTCAAAGAGGACCGTATTGGCGTCGGCCTCGTAGATGGCCAGGTTTTCGCCGACGAAGAGGCCCACCTCGGTGACCAGCCGCCTTGCGCCGGTGGAGTTGACGTTGAGGCGGTGCTGCACCGTGGTGCCCCGGGTCGTCGGCGCGATGATGTCCGCCCGGGCCACGTCGGGATTGGGGTCCTGGAGCGCGATCGCCGCGGCGGTGGCGTCAACCACCTGCTCCCGCGCCCGCTTGCCGTAGCGCACGCTGTCGATGGTGACGGCGGCGCCGGTGATGGCGGCAGCCGTCAGACGCCGGAGCATCCAATCGGTGAAGACGACGGGCATGATGGTTACACCTGGTACGTGGAGGAGTACACCGTCAGCGACGGCATCGTGTAGTACGTGAGGTCCAGCAGTCGCAGGTCGCACAGGATGACCTGCACGCCGGGGTACAGCGCGCCCTCGTGGGAAACGTCGGCGCGGAAATGGGGAAACAGCCACTTCACCCACTCGGCGATGAAGTCCAGCCAGCCCTGGGTCGTGGTGACGCCCACTTCCGGCGACACGCAGAGCCGGAAGCCGATGCGGGCGCCGGCGTTCTCGCCTTCGGCCAGGAGGAACCAGCCCGGGTCGTGGCCTTCGGAGGACGGCGCCGGCGAGACCGACGCGGGCCACGTCGGCGCGTACCGCGGCGGATTGGCCGTCAACCGGTCGTCGGAACCGAGATAGACGAAGCCGGCGTCCTCGGCGAGGCGGTCCAACGCCTGCAGCTGGTTGCGGGTGGAAAAGTATTCGTAACGGTTGCGGAGCACCCGGCGCTTGAACTCCAGCCCCAGGTAGTCGCTGGGCGGGAACTCGTGGCCGGCGAACTCGCGCTCCACGTTGGCGGCGCTCATCAGGTCGGGATCGACGTATTCCTTCACGTCAATCGGCTCCGGCGCGCCGGCCAGGGCGGGCAGCCGGTTCAGCGCTTTGCGGACGGCCAGCACCGCCGGCGAGTCCTTCCAGACCTGATCGTAGGGGTACGGGGACGTCATCAGGTCAGCGCCTGCATGGTCAGGGGGCCGGCGGCCAGGGCGTACACCGTGCTCTCCCCCGCCGGCAATTCCGCCACGCCGTTGTCGCGGTACTGGCGCTCGCCCTGGCCGTCCAGCCCGGTGGACTCGTGGAGCGTCACCGCGATGTCCTGCACGCCGTCGATGTCGTCGTTGGGATCGTCGTCGGCCGGCCACATCCGCCGCGCCAGGTTGCCGTCGTAGATGCCCTGGTCAAATTTCAGGAGGGCTATGACGGCGGCGGCGAGGTTGGCCTCAATCTCCTCCTGCGGACCGTCGCCGATGTAGCGCACCACCGCGCGCACCTGGTAGTAACGCACCGTGGGGTCGCCCTTCACGTAGTCGATATGGGCCGGCTTGCGCCGGGTGTTCAGGGCGGCGTGGACGGCGTCGAGGACGTCCTGGGCCGGCTGCTCGGCGTCGGCGGTGATGAGGTAGTAGGTGGTGCGGTTCAGCGCCGGGTTGGTGATCAGGCCGATGTCCTTGATGACGCTGCCCGTGTCGGCGCGGCGGATGATCTGGCGGTCGAACTCCGGGACGCCCTGGGTCAGCGCGTACCAGGTGTCGTACCACAGCGCCAGGAGTTCCGCGTCGTTGAGGTCCTCCATCTCCGCTGCGGTGACGTTGTTCTTGGCCAGCAGCGCCTTGAGGCCGTTGGTGGTAGCCGTCTCCGGCCAGTACTCGGCCGCCAACGTGTTGACGGTTTCGACCAGCGCGCGGAAGCGTTCGGCGGTGTCGTCGGACCACACCACGCCGGGATCGCTGGCATCGGCCAGCCAGTCGGTGAGGATGGCCTGCATCTCCCGCACCATGGCGACGGCCAGGGCGGAGCGGTTGACGGGATCCAGAAACAGCGTCGTCATCAGGCCACCGACAGCAGGTAGCGCCGGTTGATGAACACCTGGAGCGCCCGGCGTCCCCGGTTCACCTCAAACTCAACGCTGTGGACGCGGCTGTCGCCGGACACCGCGGCGGTGATGCTGGGCGGTATGCGGTCGTCCTCCGGTCCCAACTGCGCCAGCAGGGTCCCGTATTCAGGATGGAAGGGGCGCTCCCCGATGGGGCTGGTGACCCGGTCGTACACCGACTGCTTCATGTCCTCGCCGAGTTCGGCGTCGGTGAAGAGCCGGCCGGTGACGGCGTTGATGCTGGGCATCAGGGCACCACAATGGCGTTCTCTTCCAGAACGCCGTTGGTTTCGAGGTCGATGATGACGCGCTCGATAGGCGCCACCGGGATGACGTAGCCGTCGGGGTAGCGGGTGGCGGCGCGGAGCAGGCAACGGCAGTCCGCCACCTCCACGCCGGGCCAGTCGGCGCTGACGCCGACCTCCATCTCCACGGCCTCCATGTAGCCGACGCGGTGGTCGGTCAGGACGCTGTGCAGCTGGACACGCTGCCTCGAGGTGAGGTTAACGCCGAGGACGCGCACGCGCAGCAGCAGGTGGTTGTCGTCGGTGCGGCCCTCGCTGCCCATCTCCATGACATAGACGCCCTCGCGGCAGCCGTCCTCGATGTCCTGCACCAGGTATGCCTGGGGGACGTGGATCCCGTGCTCATCCGGGTAGCCGAAGTGCTGGCGGAGGACGCAGTAGAGGTAACGCACTTCCGGCGCGGTGTCCTCCCAGCCGGGAGTATCCGCGGCGCACTGCGCGAGTTGTTGCTCGGAGAGTGGATCCATCACTGACCTCTGGTCTGCACGATCTGGAGGGCCTTCTGGCGGAAAATCTCGTCCACCTTCTCCGGAGTGAAGGCGCGGAGGTCCTGCCATAGGTCCTGCGCCTCGCCGGATATGTCCACCAGCACCGGCTGAACGTTGCCCCGACTGACCCAGCGGAAGGGCGTGCCGGTGTAGCGGGTCTGGCGGCCGATGTCGCGGGACAGCCACACGAAGGCATGGCGCTCGATTTGATTGTTGATGATGATCGGCCGTCCGCCCGGGCCAACTTTGGGACGCCGGCCGGCCTGCACGATGGGCATCCGCAGCGAGGCGGTGACCTCGTTGCCGCCGATCCACACGCCGCCGCCCTGGCGGTAGGCGCGCACGCGGGAACGGGCTTTCGTGGCGCTCAGGCCGGGCACCGCCGCGCGCAGTTGACGAGACCCCCGAACCCGCGCCTGGCGGGTGACCTCCCGGGCGGCGAAGCTAGGCTTTACGCATTTTTAGAAAAGTAAAAGGACAGGGTAAGCTGGCCTGACCCAAATTCCACTAAAGGCCCAGCCATGCTCACCCTGCCCGATGCCATTGTACCGATC
>DAOUJY010000056.1:0-8307 GCA_034421995.1 Dehalococcoidia bacterium
GCAAGGATTACGAAGCATTGTGTGAAACCACAGAAACCTGGATTTACGTCTCAATGACGGGCCTCACGCTACGCAGACTGGCCCGCCTCTCTCCTTTTTAGACACCCTCTAAGATACCGTGAGAACTTGCCCGACGGTTGTCCGCCGCCGGAAGCGAAGCCACTGACTGCGCCGAGGTTGCTCTTTCGACTAGTTAGTCGGTACCCGCCTACTGAGCAGGATTTCGATTCCGTTTGGAAAGATCAACCGGAACGACGAGGACGGCTAGACCCTTGCCAAGGCCGGGGCTTGTCTTTATTTGATACAGCGGCAGAGGCGCAGAGACGAACCAGCTACACTACGCTCAGGGATAAAATCGTATGCGCCGTCAACATTACGCCCGACGCCGGCCCATTGTTGACGACTTCCAGGCATCATTATACGTGGTGGCCATTTCAGGGTTACGACGTCATCGCCGAGTGCGCGGAAGTGTCTTATGAAAGCGCGTGAAATTCGTCATACCGAGACTCTGGATTACTGCGACGGCATTCAGTTGTTCGCAGCGGAAGACGCCGTGGGCAACAGTTACGTGGCCGCGTTAGTAGGCGTTGGGCAAAAGGCTGACCAGTATCTGGTGGTCGGTTGCGAACCTCAAAACCTGCTTATGTTGGGTACTGGCGCTACCGACCTGAAAAGTCTGATACAGCAGTCGGCAAAGCAAGGATGGTATCTTGCCAATGTTAGCGATTTCGGCGAGCCGTTCTACTTAAACCCGCAGGCGGGAACTGTCATTCCCGACAGGCTATTGCCTGGGGCAGGGTTTTATTTCGACGAAATCCAAGGCGGGGACCAGAAATCTGCCGCAGTGTGACCCGCATCAACCGATGCTGACTAACGCATCGTGTGGAAGCGCAGCCATTCTCATAACAGCGCCAAGCGGTATAGACCGGTTCACGACACGCTGCTGGTTTATGGCAAAACCAATGATTATTTGAGGTAGCGCGATGTTGGAAGAACCCCAACTGAATGGGCGCATCGCCAGCGTTATCAACAAGCTGACTAACTCGGCCGGCTGGCAGGCTCGCGAAGAGCTCTTGGGCGCCTTGCGCGGCCCAAAAACCAAGCCTGACGTGCTGATTACCCGTGGCGAAGGTCCGCCAATTGTGCTGGAAACCGAGTATCCACCGGCCTCTACCGTGGCCGATGACTGCATGAAAAGCATCGGGCGCGAACTCGACCCGTCGGTGGCCAATGCCGCCGGGAAGGTCAGCTCAGTAATAGCCATCCGCGCCACGGACGAACTGCATCAGTGCGCCACCGGCGACAACGCCCAGCGGATGCTGGAAGACGGCCACGAAATTGAGTATGCCGTCTATCAAGGCAACGAAAAGGAACAAACCCGCTTTCCTCAATCCGGTTACATCAAGGGCAACGTCCGGGACTTGGTGGACTTCATCCGACCGGCTGCGGAACCGCAAGATGCGATTAACCGGGCCACCGAGATTTTTGAGAATGGCATTGCCGACGCCGCCATTCTGATACAAGGCTGCGCCCGGCATACCGGTATCGGCGAGGCCATCGGAACCGAACTGCGCCAGCAATGGCCGGCCTACCCCTCCCAACCACCCGCTACGAAGGCAGAATTGGAGCAGGAAAAGGCCGATCAGAACGCCCGGGAACAAACGGCCAAAATGACCGCCGCAATGCTGATAAACGCCCTGGCCTTTCAGCAGAACCTGGCCGGTTTTTCTGCCGAAGTGGAAGTTGACGGAGTTCAGGAAACTCGCACCATCAAAAGCCTGGGGCAAGTCCGCGAGGCCACCGGCGGCCTGCATCCCGACGATGTAATCGCCGAGTGGGACAACATCCTGTCCATCAACTACTGGCCGATATTCCACATCGCCAAAAGGCTGCTGCTGCTTATCCCGCCGACTATCGCCGCCCGGCTGCTGGACCGGATGGCGCAAACTGCCAACGCCATACAGGACGCCATCAAGCAGAATGATGTGGCCGGCACAGTGTTCCAGCGGTTGATTGCCGACCGCCAAACTCTGGCTACTTACTACACCCGCCCGGAAAGCACCACTCTGGCGGCATATCTGGCCGTCCCCGATAACCTGGACTGGGCAGACCCGGAAACTCTGAAGAACTACCGTATCGCGGACTACGCCTGCGGCTCCGGTGGGCTGGTTCTGGCGGCGTACCAGCGGGCGCGGGAGTTGCACCGCAACCACGGCGGCAACCCCGACGCCGTTCACGGCTACATGATGGAGAACAGCCTCACCGCCTGCGACATAATGCCCGCCGCCGTGCATCTGACGTCATCGCTGCTGTCTTCGGTGGCGCCGCGGGAAAGGTACACCGGAACGCGCAACGTGCTGTATCCCTTTGGGGGGACGGGGGAATACGACGGCAAAGGAAAGCCCATCGTGGACATCGGCTCGCTGGATCTGCTGAACATCAAGACCACTCGGCATCAAGCGGTTTTACCACTGAACGCGCAGATGGCTTTGGGCGCAACCGGAGAACGCGCGGCGATTGAGGTGGATATGTCGCCGCTGAGCCAGTCGCTGGTGATAATGAACCCGCCGTTCACTACGCCGACGAATCACGCCGCCGACCATGCCAAGCCCGGCAACCCGGCCTTTGCCGCGTTTAATACGACGCTGGAAGAGCAGAAAGTCATGGCCGAGAAAGTCAAGAGGCTGGCGAGGGGCACGGTCGGCGACGGCAACGCCGGGCTGGGGTCAAATTTCAGCCAAATTGCCCACAACATGGTCAAGCCGGGCGGGCATATAGCATTGATTCTGCCATTATCCGCGGTACTTGGGGGCATTTGGGACGGTGCACAGGAATGGAGCTGGCAAAAGTTACGCCGTCTCTTGAGCGACGGGTATAACGATATCATCGCAATCAGCATCGCCCAGAGCAAGGATATCGATTCATCGTTCTCTGCCGATACAAACTTAGCGGAGATTATCGTCATTGCGCGTCGATTGTCGCATGGCGAGCTGCCCACCCGGCGAGGCTATTTTGTTAATCTGTACCACCGCCCTGCCAATAAACTGGCGGCACAGGAAACGGCCAGATCGATTCGGAGGGCTATCGCTCAACTGAATCAACCTAACGATGGGATAGAAATGCACATCGGGAGTGAAGTCGTTGGCACGGTGTATTTGGAACACGCGCCCAGGCGCAGTTCATGGACTACTGCGAGGGTCGCAAACATAGGCTTGGTGAACACGGCCAAACGCCTAGTCAATGGGCAACTGCATCTGCCACAACGCCCCCAATCCATCGCTATCCCGATGGCACCCGTGGGCAAAATCGGTAGTATAGGACCGCTGGCCAGAGATATTAGCGAAGCGGGTCGTGGGCCGTTTGAAACGAAAAATGGGGCAAATGCCGGCACAGAATGGCCGATGCTATGGAGCAGGGATAGTTCTTTGCAAAGGCAAATGGCAACACTACCTGATACCAGCGGCGCTGTCAGAAAAGGCAAGGTTGATGACGCGGTCAAGTTGTGGAATAAAGCCAGTCATTTGCACGTCAACATTACGTTCAGGTTCAATTCCAACCCGGCAGCCGCAGCTTACACTGAAAAGCGAACGTTGGGAGGTCGAGCGTGGCCCAACTTGAAAATAGGCAGTTCGGAAATGGAAAAGGCCGTATGCGTTTGGCTCAACGGAACGCTTGGCCTGCTCGGTTACTGGATAATAAGCAACCGGGTACAATCTGGGCGTGGAACCGTCTCAATCACCACGTTGCCCGTTATTCCTACCCTGGACGTCACCAAACTGGCGACCGAACGGCTACAAGCCGCCGTCCAAATCTACGACGACCTTTGCCGGAAACCAATGCTTCCTACCAACGAAGCCTATCGTGACCCGGTGCGCCAGGAACTCGACCGCCGGCTGATGACGGAAGTGCTGGGCTTGGATGATGATGCGGTGGAGCAGCTGGCAATCCTGCGCAATCAGTGGTGCCGGGAGCCTACGGTTACGGGGACGAAAAGGACCGGGCCGGACGGGTAACGGGGCGAGTGGGCAGGACTGACCGAATGGATGTAATCTTTCGCACCAACCAACTGGAACGTTGCTACATGGAGTATGCCCGAGCGGTCAGGCAATGGGGGCCGGACGTTGCAGAACGGTATATCGTCGCCGTAACGTTCCTGAAATCGTCAAGGAATATGCACGATGCCTACAACATTAGCTCTCTCCACCTGCACCCTCTGCGCGGCTCTCGTACCGGCGAGTTGTCGATTCGACTTGCCGGGCGATGGCGGCTGATCATAACCAGAGGGGACACTGAGCATAGCGTGATCGTTGAGGAGGTCAGTAACCATTATGACGACTAGCAAAAAAATCGTGCTGTCGGACCTGCCGGTGTCGCCCGGCGCATCTCTGGCTGAAGAGTTGAAGGCCAGGGGGATGACGGAGCAGGAACTTACGGCGATGCTCAATTGGCCGGCTCACGCCGTAGGCGACATCATCAGCGGAAAGGACAGAATCACGTCGGACATCGCCGCCGGCTTGGAACGGGCCCTGGGAATTTCAGCGGAGTTCTGGCTTAACCTTGAAGCCATATACCAGGAAACGCTGGCGCGATTACAAGAAGCGAAAGCGGTCCAACCGCGATAAGGCGGCGTGGGTAAAACCGGCGCCTGGACGATTGACATGATGACCCAATTGGGAGAAACGTAATGGCTTTCTGGACTGAGAAAGCTGGCTTCGATTGACCGGATGCTGAACCCGCGGTCGATTGCGGAGGTGGGGCTACGTGATGGGGTAGAATGGCGCTAAAGTTGTCGAGTGCAGCAGGGGGAAAGTATGGCTTTGGCAAGGGAGATTACCGGGGGAGAACGGGAAAAGTTGATTGCAAGTCTCGGCGGAGAGGAGAGTGTCCGCGAGGGGCTGCGCTGGTATGGAGAACGGTGCGACTTGTTCGACAGCCGGCGGGAAGAGCTGACTGAAAAATACCCGGACCAGTTCGTGATTCTGGCTGCGGATGATACCATCGTGGCCGCGGAAACGCTGGAGGGAATTTTTGCCGAGATAGACCGGCTTGGCTTGCGCCGTGGCGACTGCGTAGGGGGGTTTCTCAGCGCAGAACCGGAATTGTGGATATTATGATTGCAGGCGGTTTCGATGCCCGGGAGCGTCCTATTCTGCGGGCCCGTCTGCTGGTTCCTCGCTTCGGTATTGACGACGAGGTCAGCTTTATGGTTGATACCGGAGCGGTCAGCACTTGTCTGCATCCCTTCGACGCCGAGCTGATCGGGTTTCCTTTCGACGAGTTGCTTGCCCCTTTTGATATGGTCGGCGTTGGCGGCAACTCCCGGTACTACCGTGAACCGGCCTTACTGCTGCTTGCCGGCACTCTGGGCGACCTAACTTTTGACCTCACCATATCAATCGCCAAGCCGCAGTCGCCATCGACATCGAACCCGCGCCCGGTGGTTAATCGTCTGCCGTCGCTGCTGGGTCGGGACGTGCTGAATCGGCTGCGGATGGATTACGATTTTCCCGCCGGGCGGCTAGAGTTTTTCGCGAGCTAGCAGAAAACTCTGCTGGAGTTGATGCGCACCGCTGGGGCGGTTTGGTGTACCAGGCAAGCCGAAGCTACAATAATTTGGAGATTGGGGATGGATTTCTGGACTGACGAACAGTTGGCTTCGATTGACCGGATGTTGAATCCGCGGTCGATTGCGGTGGTGGGGGCGACGCCGCGGATGCAGTATGGGGGGCGGTTTTTGGCGGCGGCGATGGGGGCTTCGGGGAATGGGGTGAACGTGTATCCGGTGAATCCGAGGTACGAGGAAGTGCAGGGAGGGCGGTGCTATCCGTCGGTTACGGAGTTGCCGGAGGCGCCGGATGTGGTTGGCGTGGTGGTTCCATATCATGCGGTGCTGGATACGCTGCGGGAGGGTCATGAGAAGGGGGCGAAGTCGGCGATTGTGATTTCGGCGGGGTTTGCCGAGCGGGGCGTGGAGGACCGGCGGGAGCTTCAGGATGAGCTGGGGCGGTTTGCGCGGGAGTCGGGGATGCGGGTGAGCGGGCCGAACTGCCTGGGGCTGGCGAATCTGAAGGACGACATCTGGGCCAGCGCGGCGTCGCGGGGCGCGGCCGGGTTGAGCGGGCCGATTGGGTTGGTCTGCCAGAGTGGGGCGTCGGCGTTCGGGCCGTTCCTGACGCGGGCGGTGGACGAAGGGATTGGGTTCACCTACATCGTTTCGACCGGGAATGAGGCGGACCTGGATTTCTGCGATTTTGCGCGGTATCTGCTGGATGATGACGACACGCGGGTTATCGCCGGGTTTATCGAGGGGTTCAAGGACGGGCGGAAGTTTGTGGAAGTGGCGCGGTTGGCGGCGGAGCTGGGGAAGCCGATTGTGCTGATCAAGATTGGGCGGTCGGAGCTGGGTTCGCGGGCGGCCGGGTCGCATACGGCGGCCTTGACGGGGGTGGACGCGCGGTATGACGCAGTTTTCGCGCAGTATGGGGTGATACGGGTGCAGGACTATGACGACCTGTTGCAGGTGTCGAATTTGCTGGCGCGGTGTCCGAGGCCGCCGCACCGGGGTGTTGCTGTGGTGTCGCATTCGGGCGGTATCAGCAGTTTGACGGCGGATATGTTCGGGCAGGCGGGATTGGACCTGCCGGCGCTGTCGGACCGGGCGCGGGACGGGATCAACGGGATCTTGAAGGGATTTGGCTGGGCGGCCAATCCGTCGGACGTGACGGGGTACGCCAATAGCGACGACTTTCCGGCGATTATGTCATTCATGGCGGATGACGAGGGGGTGGGGACGCTGGTGGTGGCATCGGCGGGCGCGGACGCGCAGGCGACGCAGGTGATTGCGCAGCGGGACGGGAGCGACAAAGCGGTGGCGTTTCTGTGGACCGGGACGCGAGGAGCGGAGTCTGGGTTGCCGATGCTGCGGCGGGAAGGCATTCCGGTGTTCTACGTGCCGGACAAGCTGGCGGCCGGGGTGCGTTATCTGAACGATTACCACGACTGGCGGGAGGAACGGCTGCGGCGAGGGTTCGCCACCGCTGGGGATTTGACGGCGACGCAGGTTGATGCGGCAAGCGCTCTGGCAAAGGGCGGGGCACTTTCGGAGTACGAAAGCAAGAGGTTGATTGCCGCGTTTGGGTTAGCCACGACGCGGGAGGAACTTGCGGCGGACGCGGAGGCTGCCGCTGCGGCGGCGGAGCGGATTGGCTATCCGGTGGCGATGAAGGTGGATTCGGCGGATATATTGCACAAGACGGAGGCCGGGGCGATCAGGCTGGGCCTGGATAGCGCCGACGGAGTAAGGGCGGCTTTCGACGAGGTTACGGCCAACGCCAGGGCTTACGACGCCAGCGCGCGGGTTGACGGCGTGGTGGTGCAGGAGATGGTTTCCGGCGGCGTGGAGACGATTGTGGGGGTGTCTTATGACGCGCAGTTGGGGCCGTTCCTGCTGTTTGGGACGGGTGGCGTGATGGTGGAGGTGTACGAGGACGTGGCGCTGCGGCTTTGTCCGATTACGCGGGATGACGCGCTGGAGATGATTGGCGAGGTGAAGGGGGCGCGGCTGCTGCGGGGGTTCCGAGGGATGCCGGCGGCGGATGTGGATGCGCTGGCGGATACGCTGGTTCGGGTTTCCGAGATGGCGGTGCAGCTGGAGGGTTCGCTGGGCGAGCTGGACATCAACCCGCTGATGGTTTTGCCGGAAGGACGGGGGGTGAAGGCGGTGGACGCGCTGGCGATTGGGGCCTGATGCATACCCATTAAACGAAAGTGGGTACGGGTGAGCGATCAGGACGGGTTAGCGAATGGTCGAAAACGAAGTGGAGATCGAACAACTGCCGGCCGGGGAGCGTTCGGATCGCGCGTTGGCCGAACGGTTCAGGCGGTTTGCCAGGGATGAATGTTCGGGGGACTCGGGGGAAAGGGCAGGGTCGCCGACTTACGAGACTCTCTGCGAAACGGTAGCGGATAGCCCGAGGCTGCTGGGGCTGGCGCGCCAGTGTCGGGTGGGGCAACCAATTCCCAATCTGTTTTTTGCGGCGGTGAAACGGCTGGCGATGTCCTATACCGATGCCGAGCTGGCGCGACGCTATGAATGCGCGACGCATGGAGAGCAGCCTGCGCAGGGCTTGGGGAGCGTCTTTACTGAGTTTGCCCTGGCGCATCAGAGTCGAATTCTCAAGCTGTTGGGCACTCGACTAGTATTACAACGACAGTTGGCGTGATAAGATCGCTGGGAAATTGAAGAAGGCTTGGTCAGGTGAGTCAGGGAAGTGGATGCGGCGGCTTTTGAGCAGGTATATCAGGACT
>DAOUJY010000057.1:0-72864 GCA_034421995.1 Dehalococcoidia bacterium
CTGCCGCGTCGTGGCTTCTCCAAGATACAAGGATTTACCGGATTGCCGGATTTGCGGGATTACGTTCCCCAATCCTGCCAATCCTATAATCTTGAAAATCCTGATTCTGACGATTTCCCACCGGAATGGATTACAATCGACAGGTGATTAGCCTCATTCGCCTGATTGCCCCTCCGTGGCCGGCCGCTCTCCCGGCGGGGTCCTCGCTTTGGTAGAGGCTCAAGCCAAAGAGCGTCGCGGCGTTGCCTACGCGCGCCGGCTTCTGGGTCCCTGGCGTTCTTACAACTTCCGGTGGTATTGGACCAGTTCCGCCACCCAGGCATTTGCCCAGGGGATGCAGTTCCTGGTCATTGGCTGGCTGGCGCTGGAGGTCACCGGCTCCAACACCCAACTGGGATTGGCGCTTTTCCTCTACGGAGTTCCCAACGTCGGCCTGCTCATGGTGGGCGGCGTCATTGCCGACCGCTTTGACCGGAAGCGGCTGCTGATGGCGATTCAAATGGCGGTGGGGGTGTCGATCGCGGCGCTGGCGGTACTTTCGCTGACCGGCGTCATCACGATTTGGCACATCTACGCGGCCGTCGTGTTGCTGGGTTCGCTGCAGGCGCTGAACCAGCCGGCGCGGGTAGCCATGGTCGCCGACCTGGTGGATCGGCGCACGCTGCTGGACGCGGTAGCCCATTTCAACGCCGCGGTGCATATCGGCCGGATCGTCGGCCCGCCGCTGGTGGGATTGGTCATCGACCACTGGAACATCAGCGCCGCCCTGCTGGTAAACGCGTCGTGCTACGTGGCGAGCGTTTTCTGCGTCGCCAGAATCCAACCGGCGCCCGGGGACACCAGGCCGGCGTCCGAGCCCATACTGCGGAACTTTGTGGACGGGATGACCCAGATCTGGCGCTCGCCCGTGCTGCTCACCGTCCTCGTACTGGCCTGCTCCTGGGGCGGGTTCGGCATGAGCCATCTGGCGGTCATTCCGGCCTTCGCCATCGACCAATTGGGCAGCGAGGCCTACGGAGCCGGGCTGCTGCTGCTGGCGAACGGGGTCGGCTCGCTGATCGGCAACCTCAGCGTAACGTTCATGCACCGGGCCTGGCTGTACCGCTGGCTGCTGGCCTGCCTGATGCTGTTCTGCCTCATGCTGACGCTGTTCGGTTGGTCATCCTGGTTCTGGGTGGCGTGGGCGCTGTTCCTGGTGGTGGGTATCTTGAGCCTGGGCACGGTATGGCCGCTGGCCACGACCATTCTCCAGTTGGCCTCCCCGGCGGAGATACGCGGACGGGTGATGGGAGTACTCCACTTCACCCCCGGGTTCCACTACTTGGGCGCGCTGCCGCTGGCCGCCGCCGCCGGTTGGGTGGGCTGGTCCGCCGCCATCGGCATCGCCGCCGGGCTGTGCCTGCTGGTAACGCTGTGGTTCGGAGTGGCGCGGACGGCGGGGCGGAGGCTGGCGTCCGTACCGGCCGGGTAGGTCTGCGTACCGCTCTGGTATAGTGAAATTCACGCATCCAACATGACAACGGTTGCGGGGAGCGTCGCCATGCTTACTTCTTTTCGCCTGGTCAACTTCAAGAACTTCGCCGACGAAACGCTGAAGCTCGGCCCATTCACGGTTATCGTCGGCGCCAACGCCAGCGGCAAAAGCAACATCCGCGACGCCTTCCGACTCCTACATGGTATTGGCCGGGGTTACAGTCTGCCCGAAGTAATGGGCGGCAAACTAGGCGCCGGGGGCTATGTTGAGTGGGAACCGATTCGTGGCGCACCCAACGAGATTGTCAGATTTGGTCAGTCTTCCGATGATGGAACTGGCGAGTTTTATACGAAAGCCGATCTGGAATCGGATGGGGAACACTTTGCCTACTCGATAGGTGTCGGGATCAACCCGAACGCCCACGACGGGTTTCGATTACTGTCCGAAACGGTGTACGCGGCGGAGAATCCGCTTTTCGGGAGTTTGACGTCAGAGACGGAGTGGCACTATATCCGTGAGGCCAGGCCCGCTCTAACTCGCCCTCTAATCCACGATCCTGTCGCAGATGATATGCGCTCCCGTCTCTGTTCCATCATGCAAAGTATGCGTTTCTGGGAGTTTTCGCCGGGAAAAATACGTGAACCCTCCATACCCGGCGCAACCACTCTGGGCGACTATGGTCAGAACTTGCCCTCCGTCCTCGAATCAATCTGCGCCGACGCCGACCGCAAGCAAACCCTACTGTCGTGGTTTGAGGAACTGACGCCGATGGACGTGGCCGGCTTTGAGTTTCCCCGGGACCCCAGCGGGCGGGTGCATCTCTACATAACCGAGCGCAACGGGCGCAAAGTGTCTGCTTACAGCGCATCCGACGGCACGCTGCGCTTTCTGGGGATACTGGCCGCGCTGTTGAACGAGGACGCCGGCGGCATCTACTTCTTCGAGGAAATTGACAACGGCATCCATCCCAACCGGCTATGGCTGCTGCTGGATTTGATCGAAAGGCAGACGGCCAAAGGCAAGATACAGGTCATCACCACCACGCACTCGTCAGCTCTGTTGGCCTGGATAAACGACGAAACCTTTGAGCATACGTCCGTGGTTTATCGTGACCAATACTGGTCGGACAGCGTGATCCGCCCCATCGCCGACCTGTACAACCTGCGCGAGTTGAGAAAGTCCTACGGACTGGAACGCCTGCTTACCAACGGCTGGCTGGAATCAGCGATGAAGGCGTCCGAAGGAGACGCTGATACCGACCATCTGGACGATGACGACGAAGATGACTGGGGGATGGAAGAAGAATGAACGTGCTCATCATCCCCGAAGACTTCCGCAAAGACCAGTACATCCTCAAGCCATTGTTCACCAAGCTTTTCCAGCGCTTGGGCCTGCGTTCAGTACAAGTGGAAATCTGCCTGGACCCGTTGCTTGGCGGCATTGGTGAAGCCCTTAAATTGGAACGTATTGCGGAAATCGTCGCCCAGCAAGCGTCTATGCGCGACATACTGATACTGTGCGTTGACCGAGACGGCGAAGTAGGGCGACGGCAAAGCCTCGACTATATTGAATCCGAAATCCAAGCTCGATTTGGGGATAGGGTGGATTTCTTTGCGGAAAACGCGTGGGAAGAGTTGGAAACGTGGGTACTGGCTGGCGTGGACTTGCCTAACAATTGGCGGTGGGCGGAGGTGCGCGCCGAAATACACGTCAAGGAGCGATACTTTGAGCAGCTGGCGGCCTTGCGTGGAGTAGCCAACTCACAAGGTGGCGGGCGCAAGGCGCTGGCCGAGGAAGCATCGCGCCGTGTCCGCGCGATCCGGCGGAAATGCCCGGAGGACTTTGACGCCCTGACGCGCCGGCTCGAAACCGCCGCCCACGCGCCGTAGCCATCCGCCGCCGGCCACCGTTTGATGTTACAATTCCCCGCAGACTTTTTGCCGCCGGGCCTGATGATGCCCCATCCAGAGGAGAACCGAGAGTGCCTACCTATGTCGATCCCTCCGCCTGCAACGCCTGCGCCGGCGTGCACGGCGGCCCCCAGTGCGTCTATATCTGTCCCAACGACCTGATGGTCCTGGACGGCATCGTCAACAAGGGCAGCAACCAGGAGCCGGATATGTGCTCCGAGTGCTACGCCTGCGTCAAGCTGTGCCCCGAAAACGCCATCCACGTGCGCGGCTATGCCGACTTCGTGCCACTGGGCGCGGAG
Source organism: Dehalococcoidia bacterium (assembly GCA_034421995.1). GTDB lineage: Bacteria > Chloroflexota > Dehalococcoidia > Lucifugimonadales > UBA3495 > Bin87. The sequence continues at coordinate 3,687 of DAOUJY010000057.1, forward strand.
GTTCAGCCCCACTACGAGGGGCAGGACATCGTTTGGAACGTCACCTTCCGCGACGGACGCACCGAGCGCTTCCGCTTCGCCTCCCGCTCCACGCCCTGGGGCAGCATCGACCCCTACGCCAACATCGCCCCCGCCGACGGCGACGCCCTGCGCGGCCCGAACCTCTTCGGCGAGCCCCACTACCTGCTGCTGCCCGACGACAACGGCGGATGAAATGACCACCACCGACACCGTCGCCTACCACCGGGAACGCAGCTGGCATTTCTGGAACCTGGTGGAAGATGAACTGGCCCGAGGCGAACTGGAAGAGGCCAGCAACAAACTATGGGGCGCGGTGGCCCATGCTGTCAAAGGGGCCGCCGAACAGCGCGGATGGGACCATCACTCTCATAACTTGCTTGAGGACGCCGTTCACCGAATCGTCCACGAGGAAGGCGCGCCGTTAGACCTGTGGAGCCAGTATTTGATGGCGTCCGCTTACCACCAAAGGTTTTACGGGAATCCTCCCGAGGCGGACAAAATACGAAATGGCATATTGCTGATTGCCCGGTTCATCAGCACTCTGGAAGGCTTGGACTGACCCCTCTGTCCAATGGCCGCCATGACCACCGCCGCTGCCGTCGAATACCACCGCAAATCCAGCTGGCACTCGCTGGAGCGGGTGGATATCGAGCTTGAACAGGGCGATCTCGAAAAAGCGTCCCAAGCGCTGTGGGACTCCGCCGCTCACGCGGTCAAAGCCGCCGCCGCACGGCGGGGGTGGAAACACGATAGCTTTGCCGATTTGGGCGATGTGATCATCCGCCTGATCAATGACGAAGGCGGTTCCACAATCCTGAATACGAACTTCATAATGGCGTCCAGCTTCGACCGTGAGCTCTCTCACGAGATACCTTTGCACGAAGCCGGAATACGCTACTGTTGCGATGGACCAATCAGGGAGTTGCTCCGAACCCTGGAAAACCTGCCTGACCCGCAACCCTAATCGTCGTAACGGTCTCCGCCCAGGCTGACCGACAGCACCCGGTCCCGGCCGGCCAGGTCCGGCTCGACGGTAATTTCCGCCTCCGGGAACGACGACGCCGCCAGCCTTTGAGATTCGGCCATCTGTTCCGGGTCCATTTCCAGCAGGATGACGCCGTGGGGCTTGAGACGGTCGCCGGCGGAGGCTTGGGCAAGCAACCGACGTATGTGGTCCAGACCGTCCGGCCCGCCGTCCAGGGCGGCGGTCGGCTCCCACTGCACTTCCGGCTGTAGGGTGGGAATGCGTTCGGTGGGCAGGTAGGGCAGGTTGGCGACGATAACGTCCACCGGCTCGGGCAGGGGTTCCAGCAGGTCGCCTTTCAGCAGGGTCACCCGGTCGGCCACGTTGTGCATCCGCACGTTGTAGGCGGCCACGTCCAGCGTGGCGTCGTAGGCGTCGCTGGCGTAGATGCGGGCGGCGGGCAGGTGGATGGCCAGGTTGACGGCGATGGCGCCGGTGCCGGTGCCCACGTCGGCGATGACCAGCTCGCGGCTTTCCATGCCCATCAGCGCCATGAACAGGGCGTGCTCCACCATGGTCTCAGTTTCGGGACGGGGAATGAGCACGTCCGGGTTGACCAGCAGGTTGACGCCGTAAAACTCACGGTAGTTGAGGATGTAGGCCAACGGCTCCCGGGTCAGTCGTCGCTCCACGATGGCCGCCAACTGCTCCTCCTGCTGGGGCGAAACCTGGGATTCCTGCTCAGCGAAGATGGCCTGCCGGAGCATTCGCATCACGTCCATGACCATTACCTCCGCTTCCAGGCGGGCGTCGGGTATGCCGGCCGCTTCCAGAGTGCGATGGGTGTCCTGGATGACGGTGCGGAGGCTGGGCATTGCAATTATCTCGTCGTTCCGACTTTATCATCGTCATTCCGGCGAAAGCCGGAATCCAGCAACGCTCCTGGACTCCGGCTTTCGCCGGAGTGACGGATTAATGGGCAACGATGGCGGCAGAAATCAGGCGGAGACGCTGGCCAGGCCGCGTTCCTGGTCGTCGGCGATGAGCCGGTCGATGATGTCGCTCAGTCCTCCGTCCATCAGCCGCTGCACGCCGTGGACGGTGAGGCCGATGCGGTGGTCGGTGATGCGGTCCTGGGGGTAGTTGTAGGTGCGGATTTTCTCGCTGCGGTCGCCGCTGCCCACCTGCGCCTTGCGGCTGTTGGAGATGGCAGCCTGATGACGCTCCTGCTCGGCGGAGTAGAGCCGGCTGCGCAGGATGGTCATGGCCTTGGACTTGTTCTTGTACTGGGAACGCTCGTCCTGGCACACCACCACCAGGCCGGTGGGTTCGTGGACGATGCGGACGGCGGTGGCGACTTTGTTCACGTTCTGCCCGCCATGTCCGCCGGCGTGGAAGATGTCGATGCGCAGGTCGTCTTCCTTGATGTTGACCTCGACCTCGTCAGCCTGGGGCAACACGGCGACGGTGGCGGTGGAGGTGTGAATGCGGCCCTGGGCCTCGGTCTCCGGAACCCGCTGCACGCGATGCACGCCGGCCTCAAACTTGAGGCGGCTGAAGGCATTTCTGCCGTCCACCGAGAAGGCGATGCGGTTGAACCCGCCCAGGTCCGACGGGTTCGAGTCCAGGATGTCCACGGCCCAGCCCTGCTCCTGGGCGAAACGCTGGTACATCCGGTAGAGGTCGCCGGCGAAGAGGGATGCTTCCTGCCCGCCGGCGGCGGCGTGGATTTCTACGATCACGTCCCGCTCGTCGTTGGGGTCCTTGGGCAGCAGGGCGATTTTGAGCTGCTGGGCCAGGGCGTCAAGGCGATTTTCCACCTCGCCCAGTTCCTGCTGAGCCATCTCCACCAGTTCGGGGTCGCCGCCCTCGCCGACCAGCGCGCGCAGGTCGCCGTGTTCTTCAAACAGCCTGCGATGCTCGCTATCAATGGCGACCAGTTCTTCCAGGCCGGAACGCTCCCGGTTGAGCTCCCGCAACCGGGCGAAATCGGCGGCAACTTCCGGCTGCGCCATCTCCTCCTCAATGGAGTGATACCGCTCAACTATTGGTTGCAACTTGTCGAAAATGTCTGCCATCACACGCCGCTCACGCAAATAGTATGCCACGGTGATTATAGCGCAGGCTGCCCAACAGCGACAAGGCAGGCGAAGCGGTTAGGACGATTGCAAAGTCCTTTTCACCCGCTCATGGTGAGCCTGTCGAACCATCATCCACCGCAACGAGCATCCTTCGACAAGCTCAGGATGAGCGGAAAAGGGTTACGCGGTGACTTTGCAGCGGAAAAGGGTTACGCGGTGACTTTGCAAGCGCCCTAGCGAAGCGGTCGGAGCGCTTCGATCAGTTCCGTGGAGCGTTGTTGTTCTCGGCCGGTGGTTCGGCATTATCGCGGCTGCGAAAGCGGTTTATCAGATCCCAGAGGAAAATGCCGAGTTCGCTGCCCATGGCCACCAGGCCGGCGATCCGTGACGACGTCTCCAGCATCAACCGGGAAGCGGTTTCAAAATTACGCGCGCCGCGCCGGAGCGGAGGAAATATCTTCAGTACAACTACCGTAAGCGTTGCCGCCGCTACGGTCACCATCACCGCCATCACGATGATTGCAATATCCCGAACGATCGACAATATGTCTGGCGGCATATCGTGGTTCCTTCCCGTTATTTAAAAGGCCGGAGGGTCGGATACGTTCCGACCCCTCCGGCGACAGGTGGCGACTAGTCCTCTGCTTCAACGACATCGACGACTTCCGAGTTGCCGCCGCGGCTGCGGATGCGCTGCCAGTAGTCCCGGCCCCGGTCTGCGGCCTGGGTGGCGGTGCGCTGCAATACCTCGCGGGTTTCCCGCCCGCTGCGGGGAGCCAGCAGCATACCCAGGCCGACGCCGATGCCAATGCCGGCGGCCAGCACAATCAAGTCGCGTTGCGTTCGGTTCATATCCTACCTCCCGAAAATTGATGTTGCATAGGTCATTATACAACGAATATCCGTTGCTGCCCGACCTCTCCGGGTGTTTCGGGTTCGCCGCTTCGCTACTCCGGGCGAGTTTCAAAGCGTCCGATGAACTCGCCCTCCTGCGGCTTCCGGGGCAGGCGTCCCAGAAACAGCCGGTCGGGCAGGACAATGCCGCCGGAGAAAATCAGTTTGATGGCGTCTTCCACCGACAGATCGGTTTCAAAAAGGTCGTCTTCGTTGACGAAGGCCATATTGCCGGAGGTGGGATTGGGAACCGTGGGAATGTACACGATGGCCAGGGAGTGTTTGCCTTTTTGGGAAAAAGCGCGTCCGGTGACGAATCCGATGGCCACCATGCCCTCCCGAGGCCACTCCAGGAAAACGACCCGGCTGAAATTGTAGTCGGAAGCCAGCAGCGTGGTGGCCTGCTCGGTGACCCCGTATATGTTCTTCACCACCGGGACCTTGCTCAATATCCGGTCCATTGCGTTCATCATTCCCCGGCCCACCGTGTTGGAGATGAGCAGTCCGACCAGGTAGAAGATGACGATTATGGCGATCAGACCGAGGCCGGGAAAATCCCAGGGCCGGTCCTTGACAAAGGGCAACGGCCGCACGAAGTCGTCGGTGTGGCCGATGATGAAGGCCAGCACGAATACGGTAACCAGAATCGGCACCAGCCGCATGAGGCCGGCCAGCGTTTTGCCCTGGAAGTGCCTCTCGATCCGCCGACTGATCCCCGGCTTTTCCGGCTCGCTGGCGCCGCGCCTTGCATTATCCAAAATACCCTCCCACTCGACCTCCGCGGTCAGGGACTACAATACTGGCCGGCGATGCTTGAAGTACGGTTGAAACGCGGCTGTTTTTCAATAAAACGAAAACGAACTGACGGCCACCGCACCTCAATCATGCCGGCTTGTCGCCGAAGTGCAGGGCCACGCCGCCCAGGCCCAGCCGGCGGTAGCCCACGCCGGCCAGCCCGGCCTGACGGTACACGTCGGCCAGTCCGTCGGCGGTGAGGAAGTAGTCCACGCTGTCGGGCAAATAGGTATAGGCGGCCCGGTCTCCGGCCACCAGTTGGCCCATGAGAGGCACGAATCGGTGAAAATAGAAACGCCCCAACAATGCCGGAATGCCGGGGCGCATGGGGGTCAGCTCCAGGGTCGTGACCTTGCCGCCGGGGGCCACCACGCGGGCCATCTCGCTGATGGCGGCGGGCACGTCGGGCATATTGCGCAGGCTGAACCCGGCGGTGGCGCCGGCGAAGGAATTATCGGGGAAGGGCAGCCGCAGGGCGTCGCCCTGCACAAATGAAATGGGAAGACTGGATTCCGGCCTTCGCCGGAATGACGATGGCGTTTGATGGGCCGACGGTATTTTGAGGCGGGCGATGGAGAGCATTTCCGGCAGCAGGTCAACGCCCACCACGCCGGTTACGCCAGGACAGCGCGCCAGGGCGAAGGCTAAATCGCCGGTGCCGGTGGCGATGTCGAGGGCCGGCCCGGCCGCGCCGGCAGCGGTGAGCCGGGCGGTGTCCCGCTTCCAGCGGTGATGCAACCCGCCGGTCATCAGCGAGTTCATCAGATCGTAGCGTGGCGAGATGCGGGCGAACATCTCCGCCACGTAACGCCGCTTGTCGTCGCCGGTCAGGTGGGCCATCACGCTAACCTCTACATCCGTCATTCCGGCCCCCCGTATCTAGTACGGGGCAAGCTTTGAGCCGGAATCCAGAGGGGGGCATGGGCGGTAGCGCAGCATCACTACACCGTCATCGTAGGATTGAGACTCGACCAGTTCCAGCCGCGTCGGTGGTGGATTCCGGCTTTCGCCGGAATGACGGGGGGATGTGGAATGACCGGGGGATGTGAGGGGAATGCCGCGCCCCAGGATCACCGGGATCACGTGGACCAGGTATTCGTCGATCAGGCCGGCGAGCCGGAACTGCTCCGCCAGGTTGCCGCCGCCCACCAGCCACACGACGCCGGGGTAACGCGCCGCGATTAATTGTGCGAATTCCGTCGGCGACGCGCTGACAAACTCAACCCCATGGGGGTTGTCATCCGGCGGATTGCTGGTGAAAACATACGCGGGCTTGCCGGCGTAGGGCCATTGGCCGAAACCCAAAACCTGGTCGTAGGTGCGCCGCCCCATCACCAGCGCGTCAACGCCGGCGTAGAAATCGGCGTAACCGTAGTCGTCGGAATCCCCCTCCGGCAGCCAGCCCACGCCGCCGTCGGCGTCGGCGACGTAGCCGTCGAGGCTGGCGGCGACGTAGTAGACGATTTTGGGCATAACGCAGCCGCGCTCACGGTCCAACGCAGCCAACCCTACCGCTCGCGGTCGCGGTACTGCATATCGTCGGGCAGACGGTCGGCGACGCCCAGGGCCACCAGGGCGCGCTGCACGACGAAGCGTACCACGCCGTCAATGTCCAGCGGTTTCAGGTAGAAGGGCGGCTCCGGCGGGAGGATGGTCGCGCCCAGCCGGGACAGGGTCAGCATATTCTCCAGGTGGATGGCGTGGAGCGGCGTCTCCCGGGGGATCAGGACCAGCCGGCGGTTCTCCTTCAGCGTAACGTCGGCGGCGCGGAGCAGCAGGTTGGGGGTCAGGCCGTGGGCCAGCGACGCCACGGAGTTCATGCTGGCCGGCGCGATGACCATGCCGGCGGTGGGAAAGGTGCCGCTGGCGATGGGGGCAAACAGGTCGCTGATGGCGTAATGGCGAAAATGCGGATACTCCACCCAGCGGGCCGCCGCGTCGTTGTAGGATTCGTCCAGCTCCTCCTGCCACACCATGCGGGCCGCGTTGGACGCCACGACCGCCACCGGCGTCTCCCGTTCCAGCAGCGCGTCAACCACCCGACGGGCAATGACGGCCCCGCTGGCGCCGGTAATGCCGACGACTACCGGAGGGGCCGAAGGGTTATTGTCGGCGCGACTTGTCAACGTTTGAACCCGTTACTGTCCGATGATATTGAGCAAGGCCTGGCGCTTCTCGTCACGCACGGCTTTCAGGGCGCGTTCCAGCGCGGCCGGCGCCTCCGCCGGATCCTCCACCCGCTCGCCGTAGCCGCCGGCCGCCTGGCAGATCAGCTCGTACTGGAACGACTGAGAGAGCGTTGTAACCGCGAAGTTGTTGGTCTGCACCGCGTAGCCATCGGCGTAGGTGCCCCGGGTCGCGCTCTGCACGGCGTTCCAGATGCCGTTGTTCCACACGATGGTCAGAATGGGCAGTCGCTGCGCGTCGGACACGATGTGCCCGGCGGTGCCGGAACCAAAGATGTACGACCCGTCGCCCACACAGCAGATCACCGTCCGGTTTGGGTCGGCCAGCTTCGCCCCCAGCGCCGCGCCAATTCCCCAGCCGAGGCCGCCGGACACCGGCACGCCGAAGAAACTCCCCGGCCGCCTGACGTCGATCTGCGCCGCGTCGATGCCCAGTTCGTTCAGCACGATGGTATCGTCGTCCAGCACGTCGGACAGGCACCTGGTGAACCACGATTTGCTGATGGGCGTCTGTCCGCTGGCGGCCACCGCCTGCCGCTGCCAGCCGGCCCGCATCTCGTCGTTGCGACGTTCCCACTCGCCGGTCCGGTTTTTGACCGCCGCCGCATCGACGCCAATCTCCCGGACCGTATCCACCAAAGCCTATATGACCAGCCGGGGCGTGCCGGCCAGGTTCAGGTCAACCTGGAACCCGCGCACCGGATAGGCGGAAAAGAGCGGGTCATCGCCGATGCCGATTACTTGGCAGCCTTCGGCCGGCTGGTGTCGCTTTGGGGTCCACGGCACGTCGGCTTCCAGGACCACCACCACGTCCGCGTCGGCCAGCGCCGACCCAATATCCGACCCGGCATACAGGGCGTGGTTTTTGGGGAAGTTGGCGTACAGCGCCCCCGACTCGAACACCGCCATGCCCAGCAGCTCGGCCAACTCCACCAGCGGGACAACCGTCCGGGGGTCCTTGCCGCCGCCCCGGGTGACCAGGATGGGGTTGCGCGCTCCTGCCAGCGCGCAGGCCGCCCACCCGATGGCTTCCGGCGTGGGCATACGGTCGCCGGCCTTCTGCTGTCGGGAGGCGTCCCGGTACGAAAGGCCATCAATCTCCTCTGCCAGCACCTCCCGGGGCATGGTCAAGTACACCGGGCCGGCCGGCGGAGACTCGGCGATGGCAAAGGCCCGGTCCACCAGGCTCTCCAGGTCGGCGCCGTGGCGCAGTTCGTAGTCCCACTTCACCCACTCGCGCACCATGGCGGCCTGGTCGAAAGATTCCTGGGCCCAGTGGATGCTGCCGTCGCGGGAACCCCGGGCCTCGCCCTCGGTGATGGGCGTCCGGCCGGCGCTGAACAGCATGGGCACGTTGGAGCGGGCGGCGTTGACGATGCCGCCAATAGCGTTGGCGGTTCCTGGAACGGTATGCACCATCACCACCTGGGGACGCCCGGTGATCATCGTGTAGCCGTGGGCCATGCTGACGGCGGTAACCTCGTGGGGCACCGGAATGGGATGCGGCGCCGGCAGTTCCTGCGCCTGCCGCTTGGCGTAGGCCTCGATGATGGGCGCGAAATCCGTCCCGCCGTTGCCGAAGAAATAATCAATCCCACGGGCAGTCAGCAACTCCAGGTAAGCCTCCGCAACACTCTCCACCGGGGCATGGTTCAGCATATTACATCCTCGCAATCGGGTTGTCAGCAAGATACCACTCCGGCGGCGCGTCAACCAACCGCAGCGCAATGGTGGCGTTCCGTTTCAGGTGGTTCGGTTGATAATCCGTCACTCCGGTGGTTTGGCTGGTTGGCAATTATAACCCAAAGTAGCAAACCTATAGATTTAGAACACTAGTCCCAGCATCAGCCCCAGAACCTATGACCCAGACCGTTCCGTGATAAACTGAACACCAACCCAGTCCATCGTGGAGGTCCTGACGAAATGGCTAAACGACGATTGCTTTTTTCCAGTCAAGAGAAAATCACGGTCCACTTGCCTGGGAAATGCGGGCCGGCGAAAAACATCAAGGATAAAAATCGAGTGACAGTCTATGGGGAGATAGACAGGATAACTAGAGCAGGGCTAATACAACGTTGTGAGATCTGCTTTCCCAAGGCAACGAAATAATCACCCGAGACGAGGATACGGGGTCGCAAACTCTATCATGTAATATGAATGCCCTTGTGGTTGGCCGGTGAGTTTATCGCAGGGTTGGATAAGGCTGACAGCTTCAATCTCTATAAAGTGGTGGCTAAGGATGTTTACCGCACGCCTACAATCGGATTTAATACGTACAATTTGATCGTCGCCAAATAATCCTGTTAAGTGGTAGTTGATTACGTCCAAACCATTCTCTTTCAATAACTGGGCTTTACTTTCAACGGTGTGATATAACGGTTTAGTCATTGTTCGCTGGTCTCCTCTGTATCCTCACCCTCGCCTCCGTCAACCCTGTGCAACGGTGTCCAGTCAGGGTCAGCTTCGTCAGGCTCAGCTATTTCCAACCGTACCATTTCGCGGCCTTCCCTGCGTACTGGCCGACCGAACAGCGCACCGGCCAACTCCTGCGGGGTGATATCTTCAGGTATCTCAAATTGATCAGGCATCGTTACAACTCCTTATCTACTTGCAATCATATACCAGCCGCGTTTTAAAGTCAAGGATACACTTTAAAACACACTGGTAAGCACACTTGACACACTGGCCCTTGACAAGAGACTAACAAGTGTTGACTTTAAGGGCAATATATGTTACCCTATACCCACTTAAAGAGGTAGGCGATATAGACATGACTGATAGAAATAGCGGACCGGGACGTGCTGACCGTGAAGGGATTAGTTTATTCACGCTATATGAGATGTTCCCCGACGAAAAATCAGCACAAGAATGGTTCGAGGAAGTACGCTGGCCAGGTAACAATAGATTCTGCCCTCATTGTGATAGTGATGCTGTTGGTCCTGTAAAACACCCGACTATGCCTTATAGATGTTCAAGCTGTTACAAATACTTCAGCGTGAAAACCGGGAGCGTGATGCATGGTAGCAAGGTTCCTTTGAGGACCTGGCTCTACGCAATTTATCTGATCTCGACGAATCTGAAAGGCATTAGCAGTATGAAGTTGCATCGGGACCTCGGTATCTCCCAGAAAACAGCGTGGCACCTGCTCCATAAGATCCGCGAGGGTTTTCTGGTGGATCCGGAACAACTGACCGGCCCTGTGGAAGTGGACGAAACCTTTATCGGCGGCAGAAAGCGCAACAAAAAGAACCGCGCCGAAATCAAAGGCTTGGAGCACCTGACCCCCGTGGTAGGCATCCGAGACCAGATCACCCGAGAAATCATCGCCCTGCCTGTGGATGATAGAACCCAGGTGACGCTGCACGGGCTGATCAATAAATTCGTCGAGCCGGGCAGCACGGTTTACACGGATGAGCATCGAGCATACCAGGGCCTACAGGGTTACCGGCACGAAACGGTCAACCATAGCGCCGGTGAGTACGTGAACCACTGGGCCACCACCAACGGCATCGAAAGCTTCTGGTCCATGCTGAAACGAGGCTACCAGGGCACGTACCACCAGATGAGCGTGAAGCACCTGCACCGTTACATCACCGAGTTTGCCGGTCGGAACAACGTGCGAGATCTGGACACGCTGGATCAGATGGCACTCCTGACCTTGGGGATGCTGGGTAGGCGCTTACGCTACCGGGATATTACGGACGGCGGTTAGCGGGCCTTGTGCGCTTCCATGGCTCTCTGGGCTACGTCGGCGAAATGGACTACCCCTTCAACGTATTTCAGTTCTAACCGGGTTCCGTCTGAGAGGCTGATTATTGCGGATCCCAAGGTGGTTGACCCCAGGGCTGAACTGCTGGACGGGGAGATACCGGTCAGAGTGTCGTAGCCCAGGTCAAGAAAACGGCCCGGCTCTCCCCAGTTCTGTACGAGGATGCGCTTGCTAGTTACTACGCATTTGGAATCCCGATAACTCCGCCTTTGCAGCCACCAGACCAGCAACATGAACAGACCCGGTATTATCAGAAACACCAGACCGAAGAGGACACAGCCAGCCGTCTCATTGCCAACTTCGTTAGGTTCCACTTCCAAGAGCACCGTTTCATCTGGTTCGAGGGTGAAGTTTGCCGTAACCGTGCTCATTGCGGCTGGCCTTTGTGAAACGGATCACGGTACCGGACCTCACTCGTAGGAGAGGATAGTGGCATCGCAACCGTCGTTCTCTACCGAAGCCATTGCTGTTCCTATGGTCATTCCACCGAAGGAATTGCGGGCACGGTATTCCATTATGAGTGAGTGATTTCCGTTTGCATCCACTGGCGCTATGCGTGTCTCAATCACCTCAAAACTATCTGGGTCCTTGAGCCGATCCTTGACTCTCTGAGCTACGTCCCGATGATTGCCGTCCAGGGAACTGAGGCAATGGAACCCCTTTCTGCGTTCCTCGGCTTTCTCTTCGTCGCTAGGCCCAGTGCATACCGACATGAGAACAGCACATCCGCCGATTAGGCCAGCGAGCACTCCGCAGATTATGATGACACCCAGCAATTTGTTACGCTTGGGCTGCTCTTCCCCGGTTTCAATTTCCGTGGCCATCGTGGAACCTCCTATATTGCGCTGGGCAGGATGGTGCGGTATGAGATGATGACTTACACGCGTCTATCATCCGGCCTGCTGTCGACCCGCTCGCCGATGATGAGCAGACCCTCGACTTGGTATTTGAAACCAAGGGTCACCACCGCTTGGAGCAGGTTCAGCAGTTTCTTACCCAGGCTCCAACTATCCGGGAGCACGAACAGGACCCGGTAGCCTTCCTGTTCCAGCTGGGGTAGGGTTCGTTCCAAGGCGCGCCCTAAACTTTCGCCTTGGAAAATCGCTAGCCAACCGCCGCGACTGTCCACCCGCCATTGGATGTTCAGCGGTCGATTTCGGGCTGTCATTTGGAACCTCCTAGCGGTCTCTGGATTGGCTTCTTGCTAGAGACGCCGGCCAGACATATGCTCCCGCTAGGAGGCACGGAGCCATCCAAAACGGTGAGCCTATGTCTTCGCGCTAGGCGTTCCGGCCTTGCGTCTCTAGCAGATCTGACGGTAGCAGAGGTTCCGGTTATGGTCAAGTCCGGGTTGCTGGCAGGCTGGGAACGAGGACAAAAAGAGCCCGGCCTGCGTTGACCGGGCTGGGGGATCGGAGTATGGTTAGCTAAAATTCAGGCAGGAGGGAGATGATGCCAAAAGAGCCGGTATGGTACTCGGACAACTCTGTGACCATCTACCATATTTACAAGGATTGCTCGGCACTGAAAAGCGTGAGACCAAAAGACCTTGTGCCCGATGAGATTGACTTGAAACCTGACGGAACCACCGATAAGACGGGTATGCGGTTGTGTCTGATTTGCGAAAAACGTAAGAACCGAAACTTCTATGAAAAATATTTCAAACCGTGGAAAAATTATTAACCAAAGGCCAATGAACTATAACTTTCACCGGGTTCATTATCGTAGAACGCCCAGAATAGGCAAAGTTCGCTAATTGTAATGCCGTGCTCTTTGGCTACCTTGGCCGCAACCCACGCAGCACCCGGTTCATCAAATCCTATTACTTGGGCTACGTCGTCATGTATATCACGGTTGCTCACAAAGTAATCTCGCACTTCGATACCGTGGTCTTCGAATAGTTTCACTTTTTCTTCGACAGTGGGATACGGGCTATCGGTTGTGGTGGTTTCGGTGGTCATAGGGGGCTCTCCTTGTTGTGATACGAGGCTTGGATTACAGGGCTATAACGAGACGGTCTGGGTCAAGTGTTCTGGGGCGGCTCTGGGTCATGTGTGCTGAATGTTGAGGTAACCTAGACGAAGCGCATTCTAAATTTCAACCGCCACCGACGACTTGCTAGGTTCACGTGCTTTTCTTGGTTTTCAGGAGTACCCCGAACATCATAAACGCACGCCAAAGAACACAGAGGATAGCCGTGCTGCAAAGCGATTTCAGCTGCATGAAACGCTATCACCTCGTCGCCGCGAATTATAATACGTGGTTGCTTGAACAAATCGCTAATCTCACATTTCTGCGTAACTAATATGCCGTTCGCTTCAAATATCTCTGCGAGTGCTTCCATAGTTAGATCGGCGTAGTCAGGGTCCATAGTGTCAATCATTAAGTTCTCCTTATTGTGATACGGGGCTTGGAATACAGGGTTAGAGTGAACGGTCTGGGTCAAGTGTTCTGGGGCGGCTCTGGGTCATTTGTGCTGAATGTTGAGGTTTGCTACTTTGGGTTATAATTGCCGGCTGGTTGGCTGGTTAGATGCGGGTTCGGGTTCGGGGGTTCAGGTTGTCGGCGCTACGGCCAGAGAGCGTGGGGCTGCGAGTGGGTCTGCGAAGTGAAGTCATAATCCTAAGTTGGCGCGTGCAGAGCGCCCCACGACCGGCCCCGTCCTGGATTCCGGCCCCGTATCAAGTACGGGGTGACCCCGTGTCAAGCACGGGGCCGGCTGTTCTTGCGCCGGAATGACGGGAAGGAAGTCCGGGTTGCGTCCTGCCGGAGCAGGGCGCAGGGGCGACCCTCGCGCAGGGGTGGTGGCGCCTGCCGTGCTAGCTTGTGCTTATCGGTATTGCGGTTACCGGCTCATGGGCGCTAGCCAGCGGCGCAGAGAAGTCCGACACGCGGTCCGCCGGGGGCGGATAGCGGTGGGGGTGTTACCTGAACCCTGTGAACCCGATATTCAGATGTGATTTCGGCAGGTGGGCCGTGGCCATGGGCTTGCTGCCTTACGCGTAGGTATAGTATAGCGAACGGATGTGCGGTTGGGCAAGGGGCGGGGTGTCATCGGCAGGGTCTTTTGGTTGCCATTGCGAGGAGCGTAGCGAGATGGAAATCTCGTTGGGGCAGGGACGCTGCTGGTGGATGGCCGTTAGAGTCTCAACGAGATTGCCACGCTACGCTCGCAATGACAAAAGGGAAAACCGAAAGACCCTGGTGTCATCGGATAGCGTTCCGTTGCAGGCGGTTTATTTGGGCGGGCGGCGTTGCCGGCGCGGGTGGGGGCGATCCGCCGTCGCCCCTACAAACGGAAACCACCTAAATTGCAACGCTACCCAGCGCAATAACCGCGCAACGTTTTTGAATTTTGCGCTCATTTTTGGGGCCGCTCGGCAATCCCGTGTACAATGCCCCCATCCAACTCAACGCAGGTAGATAGGGAGCGATTCCCATGAAGTACGATCATATTGTTGTTGGCGGCGGCACGGCCGGGTGCATTGTGGCGACGCGGCTTTCGGAGGACCCGGAGCGGTCGGTGCTGCTGCTGGAGGCCGGGCCTGACTTTCCCGACTTCAATCAACTGCCCGATATGCTCAAGCTGGGCTGGGGGACGGTGAACCTGGAGGCGCGGGCCGCCGGTTCGCCGTACAACTGGTCCTTCACCGGCACGGCAACCGCCGAGCAGGGGCCGATGCCCGTGCCCCGGGGCAAGGCGCTGGGCGGTTCCAGCGCCATCAACGGCCAGACCTTCATCCGGGGCGCGCCGGAGGACTACGACACCTGGGCCTCCTGGGGCAACGACGGCTGGGGCTATCTGGAGTGCCTGCCCTACTTCCGCAAGCTGGAGAACGACGCCGACTTTCACGACGACTTCCACGGCACCGACGGGCCGGTTCCGGTGCGACATCACCAGCGCGAGACCTGGCCGCCGTCCCAGGAGGCATTCTTCCAGGCGGCCACCGCCGCCGGATACCCCTTCCATCCCGACGTGAACCATCCGGAGGCCACCGGCGTCAGCCTGCGCGCCGAGAACAACATCGACGGGGTGCGGATGAGCATGGCGCTGTCCTACATCTCTTCGGTGCGTCACCGGCTGAACCTCACCATTCGTCCCAACGTCCAGGCCAACCGGGTGGCGCTGGAGGGTGGTTCGACAGACTTACCTGGTTCGACAGACTTACCTGGTTCGACAAGCTCACCACGAGCGGTTGGGGTGGAGGTGGAGAGCGGCGGCGAGACGTATGTGGTTGAGGGCGACGAAATCATCCTGTGCACCGGGGCGGTGGGATCGCCGCAGCTGCTGATGCTGTCGGGCGTCGGCCCCGCCGACCAGCTGGCGGCGCAGGGCATTCCCGTCGCGGTGGAGCTGCCCGGCGTAGGCCAGAATATGCGCGACCACCCCAACGTGTCGGTGCGGTTCATGGTCCGGGAGGACGTTCCCCAGGATCCCAACGGTATGCGGGCGCTGCGGCTGCGCTACACCGCCACCGGCTCGGATACGCCCAACGACATGATCCTTTCGCCGGCGTCCCTGAACACCGTGGTGCGGGACGACAACCCGGCCCACACCGTCAACTGCGGGCTGTACCTGGCGGCCGGCAAGGGCGAGCTGCGGCTGGAGTCCGCCGACCCGAACACACCGCCCAGCATGGACTACCGCTACCTGGAAGAGGACTGGGACCGGGTGAGATTGCGGGAGGCGGTTCGCCTCTGCGTCTCCCTGCTGCGGCACAGCGCCTACGACGGCATCATCGAGGAGATTATCGCGCCGACGCCGGCCGACCTGGAGAACGACGAGACGCTGGACGGCTGGCTGCGCCGGAACATCAGCACCTCGTATCACATCTCCGGCACGTGCAAGATGGGGCCGGCCGGCGACCCCATGGCCGTGGTTGACCAGCAGTTGCGCGTGCGCGGCGTCGCCGGCCTGCGCGTCGCCGACGCCTCGATAATGCCCGACGTGGTGCGCGCCAACACCAACGTCACCACCATGATGATCGCCGAGCGCGTGGCCGATTTCATCAAGGCGGGGAGTTAGGCGCGATGGGCCAGGTCTTCGTTGGAACCGAAGATGTAGTCGCCCAGGCAGGGCGCGAATAGATCGCGGTATTCGTTCAACTGCGTGTCGATGTCGCACCCATCCGCGTCCTGCACCTCCACCTCAAGGATCCGGCCCACGCCGGCCACGGTGTCCAGGTGGAATTTTACGTTGTCCTTGCGCCAAAACTCCCGCTGCTTGCGGACGACGGCCCGGACGCCGAGGGCGGCCTCCAACAATGCTCCCAGGCGAGGATCATCGGCCTCTGCCAACTGGAACCGGCTGGTTCTGCCGCCGGCTTCCTGCCGGTCGCAGTAGTAGATCAGCTCTCCCTTGCCCTTCTCAACGCGGAGCTTGAGCCGGCGCGTGCCCTCATTGGAGTTCCCGGCTGGCAGGTGGTAGTAGTGATCCACCTGTTCCTTGACTTCGACGAAGATGGCCCCCTGCCCTTGGAGGAGCCGGCGGACGGTTGCGAAATCGTCGCAATATGCTTTCAGTTCCCGATTGAGGCGGAGATCCACAGTTTGTCTATCGCCTATTGGCGGGCCAATATCCTGCGCCGCCTTGTAGCGCCCCTGTTCATTCGTTCTGAATAATCACGGTGACGTCCCTGGTCCGGGCCCACTCCCGGTTGCCGTCGGAGATAGCAGTCCCGATCACGGCAGCGCGTGTCGTTGTGCCGCTGGCCGTTCGCAGGATGGCGGCTCGGTCGCTGGCACGGTCAACGTCGCTGTCGTCTATGGTGATGGAGATTTCTCCGACGACATAGACGTCTTGGCCTTCCGGTGAACTGCCCAGCATGATCATGTCGGCCCGGTCGAGTTCGTCGGCATCGTCTTCGGTGATGATCCCTCGGTCGGCTCCATCGTTCAACAGGTTGGCGACTGTTTCTCCATTTGGTCGGTTGATGGCCACGAGCACCGCCGCGTTCCTGACGCCGAGGTGTCGCCTGACGAGCCGGGAGGCGCGTCGAACTACTTTGCGCTCGTAATCGGATCCGGTCAGGTTGTTGAGCTGACCTCGCATGATTCTCTGTTCGTCTTCGATCCGGTCGAACCGTTCGTCCATCCGGTCCAGCCGTTCATCCACGCGGTCGAACCGTTCGTCCATCCGGTCCAGCCGTTCATCCACGCGGTCGAACCGTTCATCCACGCGATCGAACCGTTCACCCACGCGGTCCAGCCGTTCGTTAGTCGCCACTTGCTGGGTCGCGAGGTCGTCCACCCGCTCTTCCACGGTGGTGAGCCTTCGGTCAAACATCTCAGCCATCCGGGTCACCGTATTAGCCAACTCGGCCACCTTCTGGGGCAGTTCCAGAAGTTCTCGGGTGAGTATGCGCTGGCGCAACACCGCTTCCAACTGCGGGTCGTTGTCCAGGGCAGCCAGGAGATCTGATATTGGATTGGGTGTGGTCATAGTCTGTCGCGTCCAGCGCTGGTCTGTTAAGTGTAACGCAAATCGGCTTGTATAATACGCCCGAAACTGGCCTGGAGCGGAATGATATGTCAGATCTGACCAACACCCAGCGTATCGGCGCCCTGGTTCCCGCCACCAACCCGGTGGTGGAACCCGACTTCTACCGAGTGGCGCCGCCGGAAATTACAGTGCATTTTGAGCGTATGTGGAACGGGGCCTGGGGCAGCCAGCCGGAAAGTTCCACCGAGACCGGGCACCGGCTCAGCATGACCAGCGCCGAGGCCAACGAGATTGACTGGGCGCTGTTCGGGTTCGACGTGGGCAAGATGAACGACGACGTGGCCCGGGGCGCCAGCGCCCTGTCCAACATCGGCCCCGACGTGCTGGTCTATGCCTGTACCTCCGGCACATGGCACAAGGGCTATTTGGAATACGACCGGATGATGGCGAAAATCATGGAGGACGCCAGCGGGGTCCAGTCGGTAACCGCCGTGGGCTCGTGCATCGCCGCCCTGCGCCACATGGGCAGCCGCAAGCTGAGCATCGCCGGGCCGTACCGCAACTTTCACCTGCGCAACCGCCTGAAGCCGCTGCTGGAAGAGGCCGGCTTCGCGGTGCTGAGCGCCGACGGCGAGCCATGGATGCAGGACTCCATGAACCCGCGCGAAATCGACATGGACCCGCCCCAGGCCATCATCGACTTCGTCCTGACGGTGGTCCAGGATGATGCCGATACCGTCTTCCTGCCCGGCACGGCCTGGCGCGCCCTGGACACGGCGGAAGAACTGGAGCAGAGGTTGGGCAAGACGGTCATCACCGTCAACCAGGCATCCATCTGGATGGCCCTGCGCTGCCTGGGATGGAACAAACCGATAGACGGGTTCGGCAGTCTGCTGCAAAGCCTGAAATAGCCGGCGGACCGGCGATTGTGAGGAGGCGGAACTGACGGCCTACGCAATCCCACCGTTTCAGAAAGCGCACACCGATTTGCGGGGGGATCCTTACCATACGGTTCAACACACATAAACAAGGCGTGGCAGTGGCGACAACCAACGGTGACCATGGAGACCATAAAATGCGCTGATGAGAGACAAGGCTATCGCATATGAACCGTTCAACCACCGTCATTCCGGCGAAAGCCGGCATCCAGGGAAGAAATCGTTAGTTTCGCTGTGAAAATCAAGCGCTTGGCGGTTTCTGGACTCCGGCCCCGTATCAAGTACGGGGTGACGTTCTTTCGCCGGAGTGACGGGTGAGTGATTTCATATGCGATTGCCCGGTAGTGAAAGACCCAATGTATTGACAGCTCAATTACGCGTCGATAGACTGACGGCTGTCTTCTTACCGCATACAAATTGAATGCCAATGTACACGTTGTATGCAATTCGCTTCATCTAACAACCAGGGACAATCGGTCGTCAGTGCTTCGGTTTTGGGGCACTGCCCTCTGCGGTTGTCTGGATTATGGAAGTCCTTTCGCGACGTCCGAGCGGTCGCGGAAGTTGACCTTGATCTGGAGCGCGGAGAGATTCTGTGCCTGCTGGGACCCAGCGGATGCGGCAAGACCACCATGCTCCGCCTGATCGCCGGGTTCGAGACGCCGGACGCCGGAACCATCCACATCGGGGACAGGCTGGTGTACGGCCCGGGCGCCAATGTCAGCCCGGACAAGCGTCGGGTAGGCATGGTGTTCCAGGAAGGAGCCCTGTTTCCCCATCTGACGGTGGCCCAGAACGTCGCATTCGGCCTGGACAAGGGAAGACGACGCAAAGCGCAGGTGGCCGAAGCCCTGCGGCTGGTGAACCTGGAGGGCTATGACGCCCGCTATCCGCACCAGCTGTCGGGCGGTCAGCAGCAGCGGGTGGCGCTGGCCCGGGCTTTGGCGCCCGAGCCGGACCTGATACTGATGGACGAACCCTTCTCCAGCCTGGACACCGGCCTCCGCAGCCAGCTGCGAGCGGAAGTACGCGCCATCCTCAAGGAACGGGAAGCCACCGTAGTATGTGTGACCCACGATCAGGAAGAGGCCATGCAGATCGGGGATCGGATCGCGGTGATGAAAGAGGGCCGCATCGAGCAACTGGGGTCACCGGAGCGGGTGTTCCACAGCCCCGACAATCGCTTCACTGCCGAATTCTTCGGGAAAGCCGATTTCCTGCCCGCCTGGCAGGATGGTGATCGCTTAGCCTGCGAAGTGGGAAGCGCGCCGTGGCCAACGTTCTGGCCCTCTCCCTGGCCCGAGCGCAAGGTCCTGCAGGTTATGGTACGCCCGGACTGCATGGACATTACTCCGGATCCCGCCGGCGACAGTGTGGTGATAGGCCGGGAGTTTCTGGGGGCTTTTCATATGTACACGGTGGAGTTGCCGTCGATACAGCAGGTCCAGGTGATAAAGTCCCACGTGGAGCATGTGGAGATCGGATCCCGCGTCCGCGTCTTCCTGCGAGAAGGGCACAAGATCCTGCCGTTCATCGACGGGCAAATCTTCTTTGACGCTCCGGCGTACCAGGCGGATTCGGACGCGGGGAGACGCTGAAGCTCGCGACCAATAGCCACCTCGGAAGCGCGTGGGCGGCGTCTTCTCGCGCATCCGCCTGTGCATCCTGTCGTTGACAAACCGGGCGCGCGCGAGGTGGCGCTCCACTAGCGCCCTTCATACCGCCCTGTTATGATGGCACGATACCTGACGGCCTTCGTAGCGTCGTTTACTGAACCTGTGAATCAAGAGGGCGTATGACTTCCAAATCCGCCGCAACGGTCACGGCGCCGATGTACTTCGGCTGGTACATCGTCGCCACCTGTTTCTTCGTGTCCTTCCTGTCCATGCCGGGGCGTCAGGGATTTGGCCTCTTCGTTACCGAGATGGAACCCACCTTCGGCTGGGACCGCTCCGACATCTCCTGGGTGGGTTCCATAGGCTTCTTACTCAACGGGGCCATGCAGCCCATCATGGGCGCCCTGTTCGACAAGTATGGCCCGCGCCGCGTGTTCGGCATCGGCCTCTCCATAATGGGTCTCGCCATCATGAGCCTGGCCTTCATGATGGACTTGGAACACATGGTGAACCTGGGCTTCGTCAGCATACCGCTGGACCTGCTGTGGTTCATCTTCGTCTTCTCCATCATCATCAACACCTGCCTGAGCGCGGCTTCCATTACCAACATGCTGGCGCTGGTGGTGCGCTGGTTCCGGCGCAAGCGCAGCAAGGCCACCGGCCTGGCCGCCGCCGGCACCTCCATAGGCGGCCTGCTGATGATCCCCTTCGCCGCCTACCTGATGGGCGTCATCGACAACGCCACTCTCAACATCGCCGGCATGGAGCTGGTGGGCTGGCGCACCGTGTGGTTCCTGCTGGGAGCCATGGTGGTGTTCCTGTCCGCGCCCCTGGCCGTGTTCTTCCTCCGTCCCAACCCGCAGGAAATGGGCCTCAACCCCGACGGCGACCCGAACCCGGAAGACCTCCCCGCCGGCAGCGCGCTCCAACGGGGGCCATCCGGCGGTCACTACGAGGTGAACAGCTGGCGGCAGTGTTTCAAGACGCCTCCCATGTGGCAACTGTCCGGCGCGTACGTCGTCTGCGGCATTACCACCGGACTGTTGAGCATTCACTTCATCCCCTACGCTGAAGACATCCTCCCGGAAACGGTCAACTTCCTGTGGATGACCTTCGATGAGAAAAAGGTTTTCGCCGCGTTGCTGTTCGGCGTAATGACCGGACTCAACGCCGCCGGCGTCATCATCACCGGGTTCATGGGCGACCGGATGCGCCGCAAGAACGTGCTGTCGTTGGTGTATGCCACTCGCGGCGTGGCGTTCATGTGCCTGGTGTTCCTGCCCGTATTCGGCCACCCCATGCTGGGGTTGGTGGCTTTCGCGCTGTTGTCGGGAATGTCATGGGTTGCCTCCGTGCCCCTGACGTCCACGCTGACCGCGGACGTGTACGGCTTCCGCGCCCTGGGCACCATCAGCGGCTGGGTATTCTTCTCCCACCAGATCGGTTCCTTCTTCAGCATCCAGTTCGCCGGCTACGCCTACGAGTGGTTCGGAGAGAGCTACTTCTGGCCCTTCCTCATCGCCGGCCTGACGCTGATTCCGGCGTCCATCGCCGCCTACAGCATCAAGGAATACCACTACTCAGGGCGTTACAACCCCCGGCCCGCCGAGGGCGGTCCGCAGCTGGCCACGGCAAGCGCCGGCGCCGGGACCCGCTATTAGGGCTGATTACCCGCACACCCACTCCTGGAGGTGACGGGGATGACTGGAATAACCGTCGCGGCGATACTGGCCGCCCTGGGGCAGCACCACGGGGAAGCCGACCCCACGTTGCTCCAGTGGATAATGGCGGCGCTCAGCCATATCCTGGTGGGGACCCTCGGCTTCACCGAGCTCACCATCGTCATCATCATCGGCATAATCATCATCGCCATGCCGGCCCTGATATTCATCGCCTACTGGGCGAGCACCCGCCGCGCCGCGCCCAGGGCGGCGGAGGGCGACGAGCCGGTCTTGCATCAGGAGTAACCCAGTGACCACGCCTTACATTGCCCGGCGGAAACCGGGCCGGCCGCCGGAACCGGACGACGGGGTTTATTACCCGATGGCCTGCGACGTTCTCCCGGTGGTGGGTATGTTTCATTTCGTCCCTCAAGCCTATATGCAGGCCGCCCTGGAGTCGTGGCTCGATGACCCGACGACGCTGGTAGCCGCCGAGATGTTCATCTACTACGAGGAGGGCAACCCCAGGGTTTTCGTTGCGCCCGATGTGTACGTCATTCCAAATGTGGGCGACGAGCCGCGCTGGTCGTATTTCATGTGGCTGGAGCACGAGGTTCCGAGCTTCGCCATGGAAGTGGTGTCGCCAAGCAGCGTCCGCAACGACCTGGCGCGCAAGTGGGACCTGTACCAGTCCTGGGGAGTGCAGGAGTACTGGCAGTACGACCCGGAAGGGCTGTACATGCGTCCACTTCTGCGCGGCAACCGACTGGTGGATGGCCGGTACGTGCCCATCGAGGTTCAGATCGATCCCGAGAGCGACTTGTGCCTGGGTTTCAGCCCGCTGCTGGGGTTGGAGTTATTGGGAAGACGAACCTGGTTCCGGTTCCGAGATCCGGCAACCGGGCAGTTGTTGCGCAACCGGCGGGAAATTGAGCGGGAGTGGCAGGCGGCGGAGCAGGCCCGGCAAGTGGCGGAACAGGGTAGATTGGCAGCGGAGCAGGCGCTGGATCAAGAGCGGGCCGCCCGTCTCGAGCTGGAACGTCGGCTGCGCGAACGCGGCATCGACCCGACCAACGGGACTGCCTAGCAGCCGCCCAACCGGCTCATCGTGAGCCGTGCTATCATCAAACGCCATGTGCGCCGCCGTTCGTAAAGCCGTAATCCCCGCCGCCGGGTTGGGCACCCGGTTCCTGCCGGTAACCCGCTCCGTGCCCAAGGAGCTATTGCCCATTCTGGACCGGCCCATGCTGCAATACGTGGTTGAGGAGGCGGCGGAGGCCGGTATCACCGACGTCATCGTCGTAACGTCACCGGGCAAGGAGGGCATCGCCGAGTACTTCCGTCCCCGGCCCGATTTGGAGACCCGCCTGGTCGACGATGCGGCGCTGCTGGAGAAGGTCAGTTCCGGCGCGCGGCTGGCCGACGTGTCCTTCGTGATCCAGGAGGAACCGCTGGGTTTGGGACACGCCGTGCTGACGGCCCGGGAAGCCGTGGGCAACGAACCCTTCGCCGTCATCCTGCCCGACGACATTGTGGAGCACACTCCCGGCGTCCTGTCCCAGATGCTAGCCGCCACCGCCCATGCCGATGATGCAGCCTCCGTAGCCGTGGAACGGGTGCCCTGGGAGATCGTACACAACTACGGCGTAGTGGACACCGAACCGGCCGGCGAACGATTGCACCGGGTCAACGGGCTGGTGGAGAAACCGCCGCCGGGCACGGCGCCATCCAACCTGTCCATCGTGGGGCGCTACCTGCTGCCGCCGCAGATCTTCGAGTGCCTGGAGCGCACGCCGCCGGGAGCGCGGGGCGAGATCCAGCTGACCGACGGCCTGGCCCTGCTGATGGAAGACGTCGCGCTCTACGCCTGCGAGTTCGCGGGCATCCGCTACGACGGCGGCAACCCCATGGGCCTGCTGCGGGCGTCGCTGGAATACGCGCTGCGACGGGAGGACACCCGAGCGGCGGCGGCCGATTTGATCCGAAGGGTCGCCGCCGAGTTGTAGCCCTGTCCGGTTCAATTGACACTCCCGGCGGGGCCACCGTAGAATTGCCGGGCGATTTGCGGGCAGCCGGTACGATGACGCCACTGCCCCGCTTCAGCCCTGACAGAGGAGACGCCAAGCCATGGCTACGAAAGCCTTTTTGCTGGTTGAAACCGCCGTTGGTCGTACCCGCGACGTGGCCAACACCCTGCGCGACTTGGACGGTTGCGAGTCGGTTGACGTGGTCACCGGCCCTTACGACATCATCGCGGTAATCTCCGGCGACGATATGTCCGTGGTCGGTGGACTGGTCACCGAAAAGATCCATACCGTCGTCGGCGTGGTACGCACCGTAACTTGCGTAGCCGTGGATGCCTGACCATCGTTCCTGAATTCCAGCGGTAGGGGCGAATAATTATTCGCCCCTACGTATCGCGCCGGCCGGAGCGCCAAGGAGGCCCAGTTGGAGTACCGCTTTACTCCCGACGACGACCAATTTCGCGGCGAGTTGCGCCAGTTCATCCAGTCCGAATTACCGCCGGATTGGGAAGGAGGCGGGCGCTGGCCCGAGGAGTACGACTGGGACTTCACCATGCATCTGCGGGGCCGGCTGGCCGAGCGCGGCTGGCTGACCATGCACTGGCCCGAGGAATATGGCGGGCAGGACGCCTCTCCCGTGCGCTCGGCCATCTACAACGAGGAACTGGCCTACCTGCGCGCTCCGGGCCGGGACATCTTCGGCGTGCGAATGCTTGGCCCGACCCTGATGATCCACGGCAGCGAGGAGCAGAAGCAGACCCACCTGCCGCCCATCGCCCGGGGTGAAATCCAGTGGTGCCAGGGCTACAGCGAGCCGGAGTCGGGGTCCGACCTGGCATCGCTGAGCACCCGGGCCGTCCGTGACGGCGACGAGTACGTCATCAACGGCTCCAAGATCTGGACGACATTGGCCCACCGTTCCGACTGGATAATGTGCCTGGCCCGCACCGACCCGGAAGCGCCTCGGCACCGGGGCATCAGCTTCATCCTGGTGGACATGAAATCCCCCGGCGTTGCGGTGCGCCCGGTAATCAACATGACCGGCGGCCATGAGTTCAACCAAGTGATTTTCGATAACGTGCGCGTGCCCGCCAGCAACCTCGTCGGAGAGGAAAATCGGGGTTGGTACGTCGCGGTTACCCTGCTGGACTTCGAGCGTTCCGGCATCGACTATTCGGCCATCGCCCGCCGCCTGCTGGACGATACGCGGGAGTACGCGGGCAAGGTGTCGCGCAATGGCGAGAAAGTTACCCAGCAGCCATGGGTGCGCAACCTGCTGGCCGACCGCTACGTGGAATGCGAGGTGGCCCGCCTGATGGCCTACAACGTGGCCTGGATGCAGGGCGAGGGGCTGGTGCCCAACAAAGAGGCGTCCATGAGCAAGGCCTTCGGCAGCGAAACCCTGCACCGCTCGGCCAACAGCGTGCTGGAGATCGCCGGATTGCCGGGCGCAATGGCGCGAGGCGAAGAACGGGCGCCGCTGAAGGGCAGACTGCCCGAGAACTGGATGATCAGCTTCTCCCACAAGATCGCCGGCGGCACCTCGGAAGTGCAGCGAGGGATCATCGCCGGCCGGGGGTTGGGACTGCCGCGGGGCTAGGGCTGCGGCTGTTCCTCGTCTCCGGCCAGTCTCTGGGCCAGTTCCGGCGATAGGGAAGCCCCATGCGCTTCCAGTATCTTAGCAATGCGCTCGCGTTCTGCCGCGATACCTTCCCGGCGACCCCGTTCGCGGGCTTTGCGTTCCACGGCTTCTTTGGCGGCGAAGAACAATTTAAAACCTCCATACAGTGCGGCTGTAGTTGGAAACAGCAACCCCGTCGCCGTTATTATAACCCCATCTTCCTGGTTGGTCAGTCCGTAGAGATAGCCCAGCAGGGGCCGGCCGGCGCAAGATACGCAACTATTGAGCGCGACTGCCAGCGCCATGCTGGCGCTGACCGACGCCGCGCCGTCGAAGAACCGCCATAGGGAGCGATTGCGGTCGTCATTCTGCATCGCCATCCTCCGGCAGGGCCGGCCAGGGCGCCAGGCTGGCGAAGACGGCGGCCTCGGCATGGGTCAGCTCTCGCATGGCTTCGCGACTGCGGTTGAGGACACGGAACACCGTGCGGGGCGTTATGGAAAACCGCTGCGCCGCATCGGCAATGGACAATCCTTCCTCGTGGATGATAGAAGTAATCCGCAGGTCCCGGGCCAGCCGGCGGTATTTGCCGAACCACTCCATGTCATCGAACTTGCAGCGAGGTAGCGGACACTCCAGGCAGGTTACCGCGACCTCACATCCGTTATCCTCATAGTGGTCAAAAGGCGTTTCGTCGATTTGGTGTTGGCTGGGCGCAACGGCGTTGATAGCGTACATTGCCAGACTCCGAAACAGACGTTCTAATATTTTTGCAGATTATAGAACTTCAGTTCGCGCGCCGTCAACCGAACACCCCACGCGGGTTTTCGGCTTTTGCGACCCGGGGCGGCCGGCAGCCGGGAACACAACCCAGACGGTTTTACATCCTATGGGGTCAGAAACCGGCGCAGTATGGCGACAGCGGCCGCGGCGTCAATCGAGCCGGGTTCCCGGCTGGGCTCGCGCCCGGACTTCCGCAATTCGGCGGCGCCGGCGTGGGACGTGAAGCCCTCGTCAACCGTCAGGACGGGAACGGCAGCGGCCCGTTTCAGGGCACGGACGAAGGAGGCAGTTTTGCGCGCCTGCTCACCGGCCACGCCACGGGCGTCGTAGGGCATCCCGACGATGATGGCCACGGCGTCGCGCCGGCCGGCTTCATCCAGGATGGCGGCGACGTCGGCGCGACGGTTGCGCCGCTGCACATATCCGGCGGGCAGTATCAACTCGCCCGGCGGGATGCTCACGGCCATCCCAATCCGCCGGTCGCCCACGTCCAGCCCCAGCAGGCGTCCGGAGAGGGCGAGGGCTGACGGGTCGGGTGGTGGCGTGGTCAATTGTGCAATGTCACTAAGTCAGCCGATTTGCAATTCTGAGAAATATGTGGAATAGAATCCTCGGTCTCTGGTCAGGAATGCGTCAGCGGTGGCGACGGCGTGGGCGCCAATCAGAAAATCGGCAAGGATTCTCGTCCTGGGACCGCCGGCGCGGCGGTATTGTCCCCAACGCAACCCGGCGGTGTAGGCGATGTCCGTGTCTATCGGTGAAACCGTCGCTCCGATGTCGCTCAGAGCCTTGTCAAGAGCGCCGCGGCTATCGAAACGTGGGACCAACTCCGCGTACACAATATCGCAAACGATCAACGGGCCTCGGTCATAGGCAGTCCGGAGCAGTTCCCTTGATGCTTGGCTAGTTGCTGCATCCGGGAGGAATATGTCCAGCAAGACGTTGGTGTCAGCTGCCGTCGTTATATCTACGAAGTTCCGCAGCGTAGTCATAGCCTCGAATTTCCGACATATACTCGTCGGTGCTTCCGCCTTTGCCCAGGATGCCATAAATAGCGTCCACCGGATGCTGTCCCCTCACGCGCTTGCGGATGAGCAGTCCACCTTCGGTAGCCGTAATTTCAACCTCCGCGTCGGGGTGCATCCCGAAACGGTCTCGCAAGTCTTTGGGTATGGTTATTTGACCCCTCTTGGAAATACGCATCATGTCCTCCCGATTCCCGGTTTGATTATCAGTTTAGCGCATCGCGGACAAGGTTAACCACGCTGTCCAGCGCCGCGCCCAGGCGCTCCGGCTGGCGTCCGCCGGCCTGGGCCGTTTCGGGACGGCCGCCGCCGCCGCCGCCCATGAGCTTGGCGGCGTCGCGGGCAATGTTGCCGGCGTGGAGGCCGCGATCCACCAGGTCGGGGGTGAGCATGGTGACGATGATGGGAGAGCCGTCGATAACCGCCCCCAAGGCTACCACCACGCTGTCCAGCTTCTGCTTGAGGAAGTCGCCCATCTCGCGCATGGCCTCAACGTTATGGGCCGAGGTCACTCCGGACACCAGTTTCACGCCGTCCACGTCCCGGGTGCGGTTGAGCAGGGATTCGGCCTCGGAGCGCAGGCCGGCCCGCTCCGCGTCGGCCAGGCGGCGGCGCAGCGTTTCGGTGTCGGCCATGTAGGCGTCCAGGCGGGCCTCCAGCTCGGGAACCGGAGCCTGCAACTTCCGCGAGATTGCCTCCAGGGTGGCCGACTGCTGCACGAAAAGGTCCTCGGCGGCCCGGCCCGTCATGGCCTCGATGCGACGCATCCCGCCGCCGATGCTGGACTCGCCCAGCACGACCAGAGTGCCCACCTCGCCGGTGGCGTGGACGTGGGTACCGCCACAAACCTCAAAGCTGAAGGGGTCTTCGTAGTCCCGCTCATCGGAGTTCGAGCCGCCCATGCGCACCACGCGCACCACGTCGCCGTAGCGGTCGCCGAAGAAGGCCAGCGCGCCATCGCGCACGGCGTCAGTATAAGTGGTCTCCTGGGCGGTCACGGCCAGGTTCTCGCGAACCTTGCGGTTGGCCAGGCTCTGCACGGCCAGTTGCTCGTCGTAGGTCATCGCGCCGACGTGGTTGAAGTCAAAGCGCAGCCGGCCCGTGTCGCACAGGGAACCGGCCTGCCGCACGTGGGGGCCGAGGACAGAGCGCAAGGCGGCGTGGAGCAGATGCGTGCCGCTGTGGTTGCGCGATGCGTCCAGGCGGCGTTCCGTCTCAACCCGGGCGGCCACGGCCTCGCCCAGCGCGATATCGCCGTCGGAAACCACGCCACGATGAACAATCAGACCGGCCACAGGGCTCTGGGTGTCGTTAACCTGGACGCGCCCGTTGGGTCCGGCGATGACGCCCCGGTCGCCCACCTGACCGCCGCCCTCGGCGTAGAAGCAGGTTTCGGCCAGCACGATCTCCACCTGCTGCCCCCGGGTGGCGTGACCCACCGCCTCGCCGTCGCGCAGGATGCCCAGGATGCGCGACTCAACGGCGGTCTGCTGGTAGCCGTTGAACGGAGTATGTCCGGCGCCCAGGTTCTCGTAGGCGGTGACAATTTCCATGCCGCCCGTTACCTGGTGGCCGGCCCGGTCTCTTTCCCGTTTGGCCTCCATCTCGGCGTTGAACCCGTCCATGTCCACGGCCAGGCCGTACTCCCGACGGCCGATTTCGTCCACCAGCTCCGGCGGAAAACCGTAGGTGTCGTAGAGTTCAAAAGCCACCGCGCCGTCAATGACACCGACCGAGCGGGATGTTTCCAGCCGCTCTTCCAGTAGTGGTCCGCCTCTGGCGAGATTGTCCAGAAACTGAGTTTCCTCCAGCCCGACCACGCGGCGGATGAAGTCGCCATTCTCATCGAGGGCCGGGTAGGCAGCGGCGAACCGTCCGATCACCGCGCCGGCAACGTCGGTCATAAAGGGGCGGTCCAGACCCAACTGCCGGCCGTAGCGGATGGCGCGGCGGATGATGCGGCGCAGCACGTAGCCGCGCTCGCTGTTGGAGGGCACCACGCCGTCGCTGATGAGGAACGACGCGGCCCGGGCGTGCTCGGCGACTACGCGGATGGCGTAGTCGGTATCGGCGCTTTCGCCGTACTCGTAGCCGGTCAGACCGCAAACCGCGTCGATGATGGGCTGGAACAAATCGGTCTCATAGACGTTGGGCTTGCCCTGCAGCACGGCGGCGGCCCGCTCCAGGCCCATGCCGGTGTCCACGCTGGGCGCCGGCAGCGGCGTGCGGACGCCCTCCAGGTCCTGGTAGAACTGCATGAACACCAGGTTCCACAGCTCCACGAATCGCTCGCAGTCGCAGTTGGGGTGGCACCCGCCCGGTTCGGCGGGAATGCCCTCGTCGGCCTCCCGGCGCAGCATTGCAGTCAGCTCGTCCGGCGGCATCATCTCGTCGGTCACGGGATGCTGGCCACGGCCCTTTTCGGCCCCGCCGTCGTAGTGCAGCTCGGAACAGGGGCCGGTGGGGCCCTCCAGGCCGGCCGGCCCCCACCAGTTGTCGCTGTTGCCATAGCGGTAGATGCGTTCCGGCGGCACGCCGATGTCGTTATGCCAGAGGTCGTAAGCCTCGTCGTCGTCCAGGTGGACGGTTACGTACATTCGCTCCGCTTCCAGCCCGAACACGTTGGTGCAGAGGTCCCAGGCAAAGGCCACGGCGTCCTTCTTAAAGTAGTCGCCGATGCTGAAGTTCCCCAGCATCTCGAAAAAGGTGAGGTGCTTGTGATCGCCCACCTCGTCAATGTCGGTGGTGCGGAAGGACTTCTGGCAGCTGGTGAGACGGCGGCGCGGCGGCGTCTGCTCGCCCATGAAGAAAGGCTTGAAGGGCACCATGCCGGCGGAAGTGAACATCAGCGTCGGATCGCCGGCGGGAATCAGCGACGCGGAGGGCATATAGAGATGCCCCCGTTCCTCAAAGAATTGGCTGAAAGATCTGCGTATGCTGTCGCCGGCGGTGTCCATAGGGGTTACGACTCCCGTGCATAGGATTACGAAACTGCGCGATTGGGGGGCGCAACCGATTGTAGGATAGGCGCGCGGCGAGCGTCAACGACTGACGCCGGCATCCCCACGGAGGAAGTCAATCAACCGGGCGAAGTTGGGGCAGGCGTTGTACACAGTATTGGGGTTGAGTTGATTCAGCAGACCTACGTCGTCCCGGCCTTTCGAGTACCGTTGCTTTGCACATTCCCTGGTGGCGTTGCGTAGTGCGTTGTCAATGTCCTGGATTGAAACTTCCTCGACGTTCCAGTTCCGAGGCAACGCGCTTTCGCGAAATCCAGCGCCGAAATGATTGCGCAGAGCATTCCGGTCAGCAATGAACCACGCTTCCATCTTCCGAACCATGAAGAAGGCGCGGTTGGCTGCGCCGATTTGGGACGCCACACGCTGGGCTAACTGCGGCAGATCTTCACCTTCGCTGTCTATGAGCAGTAACCCGTTCCTACCCTCATCATTGACACATTCCTGAATAGCATTGTCGCCTGATCCGCAGGGTTGAATTTTGAGGTCGATTGGGCCGGTGGCGCGCCGGATGAATTGCGCCATTGGCGGGCGAAGATGATTGCCGCCTTCCAGGTACAGTATCACTGAATTACCACCTCACCCCACCAAGTGCGCCGCTCATCCACATTTCGCTCAATCCATACACTACCAGTTCCTTGCCCGTCTGCTGGTAGATGTCCTGCCACTCGCGCAGTTCCTTATACGACGGCCGGTGAAAACGGGTGCCTTCCGCGGCGTCTCGCTCGCACACTACTACGAACTCTGCTTTTGGTTCCGGTGGGAGCAGACTGACCAACTCGGGTGAATGAGTAGTGACGATAATCTGGGTCCGCTCAGCGGCTTTGCGCAGCAGTTCCGCTATGAGGCCGAGGGAATCGGGGTGCATGGCGATTTCCGGCTCCTCGATGCAGATCAGCGGCGGCGGCTCCGGATGGCACAGGATGGCCAGCAGGGCGATGAAACGGATGGTGCCGTCGGACAGGCGAGTGGCTGGGATGGGACGGGACAAACCAGTTTCCCTTGCTGTTAGCCGAATCATGCTGTCGAACACTGGCGTGTGTAGGCTTTGGTAAGTCTCGTAAAACCTTCCCAAGCAGGAGTCCAAGGTTGGCCCAAGCCCTTGGTTCTCCCGCAGGTCGTTTACCACCAGAGAGAGGTTGCTGAAGTCCTCTTCCAGAAAGCTGGAGTCCCCGTCGGTACGCTGAGGGCTGCGGGTCGGGCTGTGACGGCCGACCGTCCAGCTTCGGTAAAACCTGATAGCGGCCAACAGTCGGGCAACATCGTCAGCTATAGGGTAGTGAAGTCGATCTCTTATCTCACCCAACACGGACGTACCAAGACTGGCGAAATCCGCAGTAGAAACGGTGTCACCGGTCTCGGTAGGGTCAAACAGCCCGCCGTTGGAAATTGTTGCATCCCTATAGCCCCTCTTGACAACCGCGGGCAAACTTTCAGGAAATCCCAGCAAAGCAAGGTTTTCCGACGTTACATCATAGTGTCCGGTGTTTCTAACGACAGTCAGACCCAATCGGTATTCGAGAAACGCCGGCAGATTGCCAGTATCAAGCACCGCACAAATCTCTGGCGCGCTCAGCACTGCCTCCGAGGTTTGCTGATCACCATTCCAAACCCAGTCGCTGATAGGCCCGCTGCGCCGAAAATATGCGGGTAGATCCCCGGGTACGGCTTGCAACAGCGCGACCGCGTCAATCAAGTTCGACTTGCCGGACCCGTTGGCGCCAATCAGCACGTTCAAAGGCTGCAGGTCCAGCTTGGTGTCCTTGAACGAGAGGATGTTCTTGAGGTGCAGCGATTTGATCAGCATGGCAACCCCCTACCGGGTAGGCGCCGGCCCTTCCGTTAAGAATAGGCCGGCGCGCCCATAGCGCTGACGGCCTGCATATCCCCACTATGTTACCATAGGCCCAAATGCAGACTGCTCCCGCACACCCCGGCCCTTTCCGATCCATCACGGCCAAGGTTCCGCATTATCTCAACGCCATCAACGTGTCGGAATCGTTGTTCGCGATGCCCTTCGGCTACATCGGGATGGTGCTGGCGTCCCACTACTCCGGCGGCAGCGGGTGGCCCGGCTGGCACGTTTTCATCTGGATCACGCTAGCCTTCCTGGGCGTCCGCACGCTGGGGATGTCAGCCAACCGCATCATCAACGCCAGAGAGGACGCGCAGAACCCGCGCACGGCCGGCCGGCACATACCCGCCGGCATCCTGAAACCGCTGGAGGTCGGCGGCATGGCGACGGTGGGCGCGGCCATCTTTTTCGTCGCCGCCTGGCAGCTGAACCCGCTGGCGCTGATGCTGGCGCCGGTGGCGGCGGCTTACGTGGTGCTCTACTCCTTCGCCAAGTATTACACCTGGCTGTGCAGCCTGATGCTGGGGCTGGCCCTGTCCATCGCGCCGTCGGGAGCCTGGATCGGCGTGACCGGCCAGCTGATCTGGCAGCCGGCGCTGCTGACCTTCGCCGTGGCCATGTGGGCCGGCGGCTTCGAGACCATTTACGGCAGCCTGGACTACGATTTCGACCGGGCCAACCGCATCAACTCCATCGCTTCCCGGTTCGGCGTCCGCAACGCCATCCGCACCACGCGGGTCCTGCACAGCCTGGCCGCCGCCGCGCTGCTGGCCCTGGGAATCTGGATGGGCCTCAACGTCTTCTACTTCATGGGCTGGGCCGTGGCCGTGGTCCTGCTGGTATATGAGAACAACCTGGTCAAAGGGGGCGAGCCGGCCAAGGTGGGCAAAGCTTTCGCCTTCAACAAGTACATCTCCACGCAACTGCTGGCCTTCACCATACTGGCCGTGGCGCTCCCCTTCGAGGGCTTCCTGCCGTGGTAGGCGGTGGTTAGAATCAGGGTGTTCAGTCTGGAAGGCGTGCGACCACCGGGAGGTTGCTTCTGACGACGTGACATACTGAATACGTCCAACTCCCTGAGCGCCATTCAACCGGAGGCAACTATGAGCGAGTCCATACCGTTCCATGAAAAATTGCATACGCTCACCACAGAAGAGTTCAAAGAGCAATGCCTGGCGATTATCGCCGCCGTCTGCGAACAGGACGGAAAGGCAATCATCTTTGATGGTGATAAACCCGTCGTGCAGATAACGCGGTATCAGGAAGTACAAGACCCTCTGCGCGGTTCTCTCAAAGGCCGTGCGCAAATCCACGGCGACATCGTATCTCCGCTGCCGCCGGAATGGTACACCTTATGCACCGACCAAGATGAGGAATGGTACGCTCCATATACCGGCCAAGATGAGGAGCAACCTGCTTGATACTGCCGGATACGCATACCCTGATCTGGTACACGACCCTAAATCCTCGGCTCGGGCCACTGGCCGACCGCCGCATCCGGGAAGCAATCGCGGATGGCGACATCGCTTTCTCGGCTATATCCATTTGGGAAGTAGCCCTGCTGTTGTCAAAGAGGCGACTCACGCTTGGCGTAACCGCCATGCAGTGGCGTCAAAACCTAATCGAGGCAGGGCTGATCGAAATCCCGGTTGACGGCGCAATCGCCGCCCCCTCCGTTGCCTTGCCTGATTTCCACGACGACCCTGCCGACCGCATCATCATCGCCACCGCCCTGGAAGGCCACCAGCTAATCACCGACGACCGTAACATCCTGGACTGGACCGGCCAACTTGACCGGTTCCCCGCCCGCCGGTGAACAGAGTGAACTGTAATACACAATACACGAATCCATACTGGCAACCTCGTATCCCCGGTTCAATCCCTTGAAGGTTATTTTTTGGCCGGCGGCGTCTCCATCATTCAAGCAACATTCGCGCATTCATATTTTGTGGACCCAAACGCTGTACGGGCGAGAACACCCTACTATCCAGAGCGCGCCAGGCGTAGCCGGGAGCACTATCCCGGTCTCGATAAAGGAAATACAACCACTTGGCCGGGCGACGGACGGGAAATCCGTCTGGACGACAATCAATACGCTCAGTCGGCATGGGAGCGCTACACGGGTCATCGTCTTGCGCGTGGTTCTGGCTACGGACTGCGCCACATATGGGCGAATACACATAACCCAGATGCTTTCACGGCCGGCTGGAATTTCTGTTATATGCCGTTCTGGGCTGGGATGCTAACCGAGGACCAGCACCCGCACCCAGAGTTACAGACTGCTATTCGCCAAGCTTCTTGGGAACTCTACTTTCGAGATGACCCTGTCTGCCCGCCGCCCGAGTTCGTTGAGAATCCGGGGCTAGATTTGCGTGCAATCCTAGGTCAACAACCGTTGCTAATTCTGACTCGTGAAACTCTGGCCATGTCCACGGAGCCGCGTCAGCGAATGTCCAACATAAAAAGCGGTGGAGAATTCATCGAGCGTGTGAAAGAAATCAGATCAGAAACCCATCAAAGTTGGTCCAACATTTGCAAATCTGTCAGGGCGCTCCAGGATAAAGAGCACGAGCCGTTCGGAACGCGCAATGTTGAAAATAGCGCAAAATCCTGCGTCCGCAAAATTATGCGCGAAACAGGATTGGCCGTCGAGCAACTTGAAGCATTGCTGGGAGAGCACGGCTTCTGCCAATCCCGTTGACGCTCCCAACCTCCCGCCATACAATTAACCCAGCAAATCCAAATACCCAAAGGCCGTGAAGGGGATTAGTAAGCGTCCAGCGAGGCCCAGAGAGCCGGAGTAGCTGCGAACCGGCGCCAGGCGCAGACGCCGAATGGACCCCGGAGCCGCCCGCCGAAAGACCGTCACCCCGTACTTGATACGGGGTCAAGTAGGCCGGGCCGCGTGGGCTGCGTTAATCGCCCATCGAACACCGTATGCAGGGTGGCATTGCGGCCGTTTAGTCAGGCTCGTCCCGCCGGGGACGGGCTTTTTCTTTGGCCCGCCCTCGCCGCCCCCAGACAACAATGGACTGGAACATCGTGACTACCTA
This sequence comes from Dehalococcoidia bacterium, assembly GCA_034421995.1. Taxonomy (GTDB): domain Bacteria; phylum Chloroflexota; class Dehalococcoidia; order Lucifugimonadales; family UBA3495; genus Bin87. The sequence continues at coordinate 38,432 of DAOUJY010000057.1, forward strand.
CTACCCTACACTGGAACAAGTCCGCGTCATGGCCGGCCAGGGCAACCTGTGTCCGGTGTATCGCTCCATCAACGCCGACCTGGAAACCCCCGTTTCGGCCTATCTCAAGGTCGCCCGACCTCCTTACTCTTTTCTGCTGGAATCGGTGGCCGGCGGCGAGCGCATCGGCCGCTACAGCTTCATCGGCACCGAACCCTACGACGTCTTCAGCACCGGCGCCGATCAGCCCTCCGGCCAGGTTGACCCCCTGACCCTGGTGCAGCGGGAGATGGACTCCTACCAGCTAGTTCCAGTGGAGGGCCTGCCCCCCTTCCACGGCGGCGGCGTGGGTTATGTGGCCTACGACGCGGTGCATTACTTCGAGCCTCGCGTGCCCATGCCCGATGCCGACCCCCAGGGCCTGCCCGAGTCGGTGTTCATGTTCACCGACACCCTGCTGGTGTTCGACCACCTGCGCCACGACATCAAGGTGGTCAGCCACGCCCGGCTGGACGACGGCGATGTTGACGCCGCCTACGCGGCCGCCGTCGCCAAGATCGAGCGCATGGTGGACCGCTTGTCCCGCCCTCTGGAAATCCCGCCGGAGCTGCTGGCAACACCATCGCTCCCCGTCGGCGGCGATACTCAGTCCAACTTCACCGTACCCGAATACGAGGCGGTGATAGAGAAGTGCATCGAGTACATCTACGCCGGCGACGTTATCCAGGTGGTCAACTCCCAGCGTTTCAGTAGAAAGACCGACGCTCACCCCTTCCAGGTGTACCGCGCCCTGCGCAGCGGCAACCCGTCGCCCTATATGTACTACCTGGACCTCAACGGGTTCCAGATTGTCGGCGCGGCCATAGAGACCGTGGCCACCGTTCACGACGGCCCGTCCGGAGTCAAAACTGTGGCGACCCACCCCATCGCCGGCACCCGCCCCCGCGGCCGGACGCCGGCCGAGGACATCGCCCTGGAAGAGGAACTGAAGGGCAGCGAAAAACAGCAGGCCGAGCACATCATGCTATTGGACCTGGGCCGCAACGACATCGGGCGGGTCAGCGTTCCCGGCACCGTCCACGTCACCCAGTTCATGGACGTGGAGCGTTTCTCCCACGTCATGCACCTGGTATCCCACGTTGAGGGCCAACTGCGGCCCGATATGACCACCTACGACGCCCTGCGCGCCTGCTTCCCCGCCGGCACCGTGTCCGGCGCGCCCAAGATCCGCGCCATGGAGATCATCGCCGAGGTGGAGCAGGAACGGCGCGGCCCCTACGGCGGCGCGGTGGCCTACTTCAGCTACAACGGCAACATGGACACCGCCTTGGTCCTGCGCACCGGTATCTTCAAAGACGGCGTCATGTACGTCCAGGCCGGCGGCGGCGTGGTCGCCGACAGCGTCGCCGAGGACGAGTATATGGAAACCCGCCACAAGTCCGGCGCCATGATGCGCGCCATCGACACCGCCGAGGGCATCGCCTGATTGCATTCGCGCTCGCTTGACGGTACATTGGCCGAAAATCACATGGGTTCATGGATTTTGTAGTCCGATTTCATCCGGACTTTGAGCCGGAATTTGATGCGTTGCCTGATGCGGTTCGGATAGCATGACTACGTTGAACCAAAAGATAGCGGCCTTGTCGGCTGAAAGCAGGGAGCGGGTTTTGCAAGGTTCCAAAGCTCTCATTGCAGCCGAGGCCGCCAATCGTTCCGGCTTGCGCAACCTGCGCGACGGCGCCTACCAGCGAGCCATCGCGGACTTCAGCAGAGCGTTGGAATTGGACCCCGATCACGCCGCCGCCTATAACAACCGGGGCCTTGCTTACGTTCACCAGTCCGACTATACGCAAGCCATCGCCGATTTCGATACCGCTTTAGACCTTGACCCGGAACTGTTTGAGTGCCTGGTCAACCGGGGGCTGGCGCACGATGAGCAATCCGACTACTCGCTGGCCCTGGCCGACTTCAGCAATGCGTTGCGCTTGCGCCCTGCTTTTGCTCCGGCCTACCACGGGCGTGGCTTGACGCGCTCCCACATGGGCGATTACGAAAAAGCCGCCCGCGACTTTGACCAAGCCATACGGCTATCGTCAACCCCAGCCTACAACGATAAGCATTCGACCTATTTGCCGATAGGCGACACGGAGCTTGACGTTCCCGATAATCGCCAACAAATTCGTTCACTACCCGAAGCCATGAGGTAAAAATGCTCAAATCCTTCTTCCACACCGGCTTCATCGTCAAGGACCTGGAGGCTGCCCTCGCCTTCTACTCCGACGTGCTGGGCCTCACCCTGACCATGCGCACCGAGCGCACCGGCGACTTCCCCACCACCCTGCTGGGCTTCCCCGACACCCACATCAAGGGCGCATTCTTCGACATGGGCGACGGCCACCAGCTTGAGCTGATCCAGTACATCAACCCGGAGGGCGGCTACGCCGACTTCGACAAGAACGACGTACGCGCCGCTCATCTCGCCTTCTACGTCGAGGACATCGACGCCTTCTATGAAAATACCCGCAACCGGGGACTGACCTATCCCACGCCGCCGGTGCCCATGTACGACGACGCCGGCAACATGGTCCGCAAAGCCTCCTACTGCCAGGACCCTGACGGCAACTGGCTCGAACTGGTGGAGCTGTACTAACCAAAACCGACATTCCCACCTTTCCTCCCGCCATTCCCACCTTTCCTCCCGTCATTCCGGCGAAAGCCGGAATCCAGACGCCCGGAAAACACAACGCGATGCAAGGCGCCGGCTTATGCTTTTACTCATCGACAACTACGACAGTTTCACCTACAACCTCTACCAGTACCTTTGCGAACTGGGCGCCGAGGTTGAGGTGGTTCGCAACGACAAGACCTCCATCGAGGACATCGAAGTCATGCGGCCCGAGGGCATCGTAGTGTCCCCCGGTCCCTGCACCCCCCGGGAGGCCGGCGTCTCCAACGACGTCATCCGCCACTTCGGCCCCAGGCTGCCCGTCCTGGGCGTCTGCCTGGGCCACCAGTGCATCGGCGACGCCTACGGCGCGACGGTGGACCGGGCCGGCGAGATCCGCCACGGCAAGACCTCGATGATCCACCACGACGGCAAGGGCGTCTTCGAGGGCCTGCCCAACCCCTTCGAGGCCATCCGCTACCACAGCCTGGTCATCTATCCCGACACCGTCCCCGAATTCCTGGAAGTCACCGCCTGGACCGATAACGGCCTCGTCATGGGCGTCCGCCACAAGGAGCTCCCGGTCGAGGGCGTCCAGTTCCACCCCGAATCCATAATGACCGCCGTGGGCCACGACCTGCTGCGCAACTACCTCAACCAGGTGGCCGAGTTTCACGCCCCTGCGTCGTAAGCGTACCTAGCATGTCATTGCGAGCGCTGCGTCGGATCGCAGTGGTCGGCACCTCAGGTTCAGGCAAAACCACGCTGGCCGCTGAGCTGGCGAACCGCCTCGGAGCGCCGCACGTTGAGTTGGACGCTTACCGGCACGGTCCGAATTGGGTTCCCACCCCGGACGACGAATTCAGACGGAACATCCACGACCGGCTATCGGGAGAACGGTGGGTAGCAGATGGGAATTACGGACTGGTCAGGGACGTAGTTTGGGACCGAGCTACCGCCCTGGTGTGGCTGGATTACCCGTTCCCCGTGGTGTTCTGGCGGCTGTTTCGTCGGACGATGGTACGCGGCATAACCGGAGCAAAGTTATGGAACGGCAACCGGGAGATCCTGTGGAGACATTTTTTGACCAGAGACTCCCTTTTCCTGTGGGCACTCCAGACCCACTGGAGGCGGAGGAAAACGGTCCCGGAGGCGTTGGCTGCGCCGGACTATGCGCATCTGGCCGTGCTGCGGTTCCGTTCACCCAGAGCGGCAGACACCTGGCTGAATTCAATCCCCAATGCCAGCGTACGCTAGGTCACGGACGAATCCTACAGCTATGAGACTGCCCAGGCCATATCCAGCCGTCTCCCTTTTCTGTCCGGCACGTCGGGCATTTTTACTTCCGCGAGTGTTCCGTCCGAACACGCTCACGGTATATCCTCATGCTCTTCTTCTTTTGATCCAAGCATCGTCGGCAACGCTTGCGGTTTCCTGATACTGGATTCTTTTTGCATTCCTTGCATAAGCCCTTATACAGCTCACACGCTCGCTTACAGTGAGGGGTTTTGTCTGCATGGTGGCAACAACCAAGGGGTAAGGTCCTGCGCCGTGCCTTTCCCTCCCGGGCAAGTGTCTTACAATCATGGCAATTGCAAAATGGACGCGCGTGAGGATTACATTTCGAGCACCACTTCCGCGTGCGCAACCTGGCTACTGTAATGCCTTGCGCTTCGGCAGTTCGAGCTGCCGTGACATCGCTGTGGGTAACATCTTTACGCAGCTCGGCAAGGCTGTCTTTACATCGCACACATAAACCGGCATCTCGCACCGGCCATCGCTTAGGCGGCTTGCGGTACTGGAGACACGAGGCGCAGTGAAAGAAAAACGGCAAGTCCGTGGGATGCTTATTTTCGGTTAGCCCCCAAGCCTCGGTGCCGCTATTAATGCATATGCCCGGCGGATACGCGCCCGAACCTTGCGCGTATCCGCCCCATTCTTCCTCCGGAAGAGCGTCCCGAATCTCGTCGGGATGCACCGTCCACCAACGAGGCCAAAGTTCGGTCATGACGGAATCACCAAGGTGGTCTTGTCAACCGCCAACGGCTTGTCATAGACCATTTTGGGTTGCTTGCCGGCCTGCCAGCTGTTCCAAGCCGTGGCCGCTGCTCTGGGGAAGAACAACCCGGGGGACCCTTTGGCCCGGCTAGGTTTTTTGGTAAGCAGCGTATTGCGCAGCCATTCGGCGGTTCCGCTTCCTTGCGTGGCAACATCCCGCCAGAAAGCAGCGGCTTCTTCGTTACCACATTCGGCGAAGGTTTCCACGACGATCGCAAGAATATTGGCAGCGTAAAGTTTGCTTTTGACTGGTGCTGACACGCTACCGTTTTGCAACAGGCTGTCCACTGCGCGGAAGCATTGCAACCGTTCATTTGCCCGATCAATGTTGTCTCTGACGGGCGGGGTCTTGCAGTTGAGAGGTAAGGTGTAATCCTTCCGCCATTTATTCTGTGACTCCGCAGCTGATACGATTTTCCCCTGCATCTGGTTGCTCAGACCTGTGAACCCTACTGCCCGTCCAATTACGGCGGGAGGGCGCTTTTTCGCGTGCGCGTCCAACAGTGGGTAAATCCCTTGGATAGACCTGGTTAATCCATTCCAGAGGATGCGCACGTTCCACTCGCCGGACCACCCACTCTGGTGAGCTGCCAGCAACCGGTGTTGCCCATCGGCTAGTGCGGGAGTGCCATCGTCCTTGAAAGCGAACGTGATTTGACTGCCGGCCGCCCATTCGTTGTTAGTCATCATGTCGCTTAGCATACCAATGTGGCCGAAATCGGCATCACGCTGGCGCTCGAAGTTCATGGTTTGCACTATCTGGCCGGCGTCCTCAGCAGATAGATAAACCTTCTCGGTCGTCACCTCAGTGCCATCTCCGGGGGGTTCAGCAAATAGCGGATCCAATGCCTCAACAGGGGTTTTCATAGAACTCTCCTTGCGATGATTTGACTGTGCAGTCTCGCGCATTTTCTCACTGATTTTTGGCATAGTCAAGCCAAAATTCTGTCAAATTTTTATTGAGTTTTTCCTATACTTTTCATGAGTTTTTGACGTACTATATCTGGGATACTTCGTTCTCCGAATCGGTGCCAAGGTTGCTATACTACATATGCGCAAATCACATGGGCGTCCCGCAAGGAGGCCAACCATGCCACCCGCCAACATCGGCCCCAGCGTCCTCGCCTGGCTCCCCGCCGAGCAGATCGAGGAATCGGCAATGCGGCAGATTGAAAACCTGTCACAGATGCCCTTCGTCTTCAAGCACGTCGCCGTGATGCCCGACTGCCACTTCGGCCTGGGCGCAACCGTCGGATCCGTGATCCCCACCGTCCGCGCCATTATCCCCGCCGCCGTCGGCGTGGACATCGGCTGCGGGATGATCGCCGTCAAAACGCCCCTGAAGCGCTCGGATCTGCCCGATGACCGGTCCGGCATACGCCGGGCCATTGAGAGCCAGGTACCCCTCAGCGCCGGCCACTACAACCGCAGCGTCAAGAAGACCGCCCGCCCGCGCATCGAGCAGCTGGAGGCCAAAGCCGCCGAGCTGGACCGCCTCGATTTCTACGACAACCTCTCCAAAAACTGGCGCAACCAGCTGGGTTCCCTGGGCTCCGGCAACCACTTCATCGAAATCGTGCTGGACGAAGAGGACTACGCCTGGGCCTTCCTCCACTCCGGCTCCCGGGGCATCGGCAATCGCCTCGCCACCCACCACATCGCCATTGCCAAGCAGTTGATGGAGAAGTGGTACATCAACCTGCCCGACGCCGACCTGTCCTACCTGGTGGAGGACACGCCAGAGTTCGACAACTACATGACCGACCTGGAGTGGGCGCAGGAATTCGCCCTCCTCAACCGCGAGGAGATGATGGAGCGCATCATCAAGATTCTCCAACACCGCTGCGGCGACTTTGAGGAAGTGGAGCGCATCCAGTGCCACCACAACTTCACCAAGCGCGAGCACCACTTCGGCAAGAACATCCTGGTCTCCCGCAAGGGCGCAATCGAGGCCCGCGACGGCCAGCTTGGCCTGATCCCCGGCTCCATGGGCGCCCGCAGCTACGTGGTGCGCGGCAAGGGCAACCGGGCTTCCTTCAACACCGCGCCCCATGGCGCCGGGCGACGACTCAGCCGCAACCGCGCCCGCCAGTCCTTCACCATGGACGACTTCGACCGGGACATGGCCGGCATCGAGGTCAACCGCTCCGAAGCCTTCCTCGACGAACTCCCCGGCGCCTACAAGGACATCGACCTGGTCATGGAACAGTCCGCCGACCTCGTCGAAATCCTCCACACCTTCCGCCAAATCATCAACGTCAAAGGCGAGTAGCGCCGCCCCTTGTCATTGCGAGCGCAGCGTGGCAATCTCGCCGCAGAGGATAAGCATGCCCAACGCAGAACAACACCAGGAACCAAAGCCTCGCCCCTACGCCCATCTGACCGTCGATGAGCTGCGCAAGGTTGAAGAGCTCACCGACGAGGAATGGTTCGACGAGCTCGAAGCCCGTGGCATAATCACGCCGCCAAAAGATCCTACGGCGAAGATAATGCCGCCTAAACGGCCTTTGCCTCCCGGCGCTCTGGAGCGCTTCCTGAAGGAGCGGGGTTAGTGAGCGATGACACCTCCCGAACTCACGGTGGCCTATGTCGATTCCTCAGCAATGGTTGCCGTTGCTCGCGGCGAACCGAGCGCAGCCTTCGTTTCTCAACGGCTTTCGAGTTTCGGGAGGTTGGTATCCTCGAACCTTCTGGAAGCCGAGGTGCGCGCGGCATTTGCCCGGGAAGGGCACGAATTCGACCCAGGCATCCTGGACCCTATGCGGTGGATCATACCAATCCGCCCTCTCCACACCGAAATTGCCACCGTCCTCCAAGCCGGCTACCTCCGGGGCGCCGACCTCTGGCACGTAGCCAACGCCCTCTACGCCGCCCGCACCATGCCCGGTCTGGCCTTCATAACCCTCGACCAACGGCAGCGGACTGTCGCCGCCGGCCTGGGCTTCCCGATCTGAAACGAATTTCTCTCTGCGTCTCCGCCTCCCTGCGCCTTTGCGTTAAAATGCCCCTTGCCATTACCCAACCATTGTCATCCCGAGCGCAGCGTGGCAATCTCGCCGAAGAGGATCAGCATGCCCAACTCAGAACAACACCAGGAACCAAAGCCTCGCCCCTACGCCCATCTGACCGTCGATGAGCTGCGCAAGGTCGAAGACCTGACCGACGAGGAATGGTTCGACGAACTTCGCGCCAGGGGCATCCTGGTGCCGGCCTACGATGGGCCGCCGGAACCACTGCGGCCAATCGCGCATCGCCCCGGCGCTTTGGAGCGATTTCTAAAAGACCGTGGCTGATAGATCGTTTCCTGTATGACACCGCTCCTTCTGACAGGCGCATACGTGGACACGTCGGCAGTGCTCTCCGTCGCATTCGACGAACCAACCGCCCAGTCGGTAGCCCAGCGGTTGGCAGAGTTTCCCAGCTTGGTGTCTTCAAACCTGCTCGAGGCTGAAATGCGCTCGGCGCTGGTCCGTGAAGGGGATCCATTCACTCCTCGCTTGTTGTCCCGCATCGAATGGATCCTCCCGACTCGTCCCCTCCACGCCGAAATTGCCACCGTCCTCCAAGCCGGCTACCTCCGCGGCGCCGACCTCTGGCACGTAGCCAACGCCCTCTACGCCGCTCGCACCATGCCCGGTCTGGCCTTCATAACCCTGGACCAACGCCAGCAGACCGTAGCCGCCGGCCTGGGCTTCCCAATCTGAAAGCAATCTACCTCTGCGTCTCCGCGCATTTGCGCCTTTGCGTTAAAATGCCCCTTGCCAAAGCCCAACCGCTCGACTCCTGACCAGGTGACCAAAATGCCCACCATCGCCGCATACGTCTCCAACTACTCCGCCAACCTCCACTACCGCCACCTGCCCGCCGACACCGTCCACCTGCTCAAGCGGATGATGATCGACACCATCGGGTGCGCCATCGGCGGTTACACCTCCGAGCCGGCCAAGATCGCCCGCGACCTGGCCGGCGACGTCACCGGCCACCGCCGGCCCGTCACCATCATCGGCAGCGGACTCACCAGCAGCCCCGAGCTGGCCACCTTCGCCAACGGCGTGATGATCCGCTACCTGGACTTCAACGACGGCTACACCACCCTGGAATCGGGCCATCCCAGCGACAGCATCGCCGCCACCCTGGCCGGGGCGGAGCTGGCCGGCGCCGGCGGACGCCGCCTGCTGGCCGCCACCGCCGTCGCCTACGAGGCGTTCTGCCGCTTCGGCGACGCCTTCAACATCCGGGCCCTGGGCTTCGATCACGTCACCAACGGCGCCATCGCCAGTTCTTTGGGCGCGGCGCGAGCGATGGGCCTGTCCGCCGCCCAGACCGAGCAGGCGCTGAACCTGGGCATCACCCCCAACCTGGCCCTGGGCCAGACCCGCGTCGGCGAGCTGTCCCACTGGAAGGGCTGCGCCTACGCCAACGCCAGCCGCAACGCCGTCTTCGCCGCCCTGCTGGCCGAGCGCGGACTGACCGGACCGGCTCCGATATTCGAGGGCGAGCTGGGTTTCTTCAACGCCGTCACCAAGGGATCCTACGAACTGGAACCCTTCGGCGGTGACCAGGGCCAGCCCTTCAAGGTTCACGAGTGCAACATCAAGCAGTTCGCCCTGGGCCTCTACTCCCAGACCGTGGTGGAGGCAGCCCTCGCCGCCCGCAGCCAGGTGCCCGATTTTCGCGTCAACGACATCGAGGACGTCCACATCCGCACGCTGCAGAAGGCTATCGACATCATGGCCGGCGACGAGGAGAAGTATCACCCTCAGACCCGCGAGTCCGCGGACCACAGCATGCCCTACGCCACCGCCATCGCTCTGACCTACAACACTCTCAACCAGGGCCACTTCTCCGACGAGCATATCAACGATCCCGGCATCGCCACCCTGATCGGCCGCACTCGCATTGAGGCGTCCGATGAGGCCAACAACCGTTTCCCTGAAGCGATGCTCTGCAACCTCGACCTGCGAATGAGCAGCGGCCAGACCTATAGCGCCGAGATCGCCCAATTCCGCGGCCACCACCTCAACCCCATGACCGACGCCGAGGTCGAGGCCAAGTTCCGCGCTCTGTGCGAGAACCTGCTCACCCCCGACCAGACCGAAGAGCTACTGTCTCGCCTCTGGCGTCTGGAAGAAGAGGAAGACATCGGCGCCCTCCTCCGCCTCACTCGTATCTGACGGAGGACCGGATCATCATGGTTAAAACGCCCATTCGCATCCTCATTACCGATTTCGTCTGGCCGTCCACCGCGCCGGAGCGGGAGGTCCTGACGGCCGGCCTGGGGGACGATGTTGTGGTGGTGGAGGCGCCGGACGGAACGGAGGAGACACTGGCGGCGCTGGCCGTGGACTGCGACGGGATCATGACGTGCTTCGCCCAGGTTACGCCGGCGGTGGTGCGGGCGGCGGAGCGATGCCGGGTCATCAGCCGCTACGGCGTGGGAGTGGACAACATCGCGGTGGACGTTGCGACGGAGTTGGGGATCCCGGTGACATACGTCCCCGACTACTGCGTGGATGAGGTCAGCGATCACGTGATGGCGCTGCTGCTGACGTGGAACCGTCAGGTGGGCTTCTATGACGGCGTGGCGAAAGCGGGCGGGTGGGAGGGAACGCCGTCGCCGCATCCGCTGACGCGACTCAGGGGTCAGACTATCGGCATCGTAGGTTTCGGACGCATCGGCCGGGCGGTGGCGGAAAAGGCGCGGGCCTTCGGGTTGGCGGCGCTGGCCTACGACCCCTACTTGCCGTCGGGCGCCGAACTGCCCGACGGAGTAACCGCCGCGTCGATGGACGACCTGCTGGCCGCGTCCGACTACGTGACGGTTCATACGCCGCTGAATGACGAGACGCGGGGATTGATTGGTGAGAGCGCGTTCCAGCGGATGAAGCCGTCGGCGTATCTGATCAACTGCGCGCGGGGGCCGATTGTGGACGAGCCGGCCCTGTGCGACGCATTGCAGAGCGGGCAGATCGCCGGCGCCGGGCTGGACGTTATGGAAGCGGCGTCGCCGCCGGCGGATCATCCGCTGTTTGGTATGGGCAACGTGATCGTCACGCCCCACGTGGCCTTTCTGTCGCAGCAGTCGGTGCTGGAGCTGGAAGTGCGAACGGCGCGGGCCACGGTGGACGTGCTGCGGGGGCGGATGCCGGAGTTCCTGGTCAACCCATCCGTCTTGCCGAATTCCAGGGTAACGTTACGCAGTAGGGGCGAATAATTATTCGCCCCTGCTCCTTATGCAATCACTGCTGCAAAAGGGAGAATGATTTGACTACAGCAGATTTTACCATCAGTTACTTGGGCACTGGCGGGGGCGGGAGCACTCTGCGCAACCACACCGCCATGGTTGTGGAGTGTCCCAGCGGGGATCGGATACTGCTGGACGCGGCCTCGGGGAATACCGTACTGCGCCATGGCGAACAGTTGGGGTTTTCGCCAACGGACTTTGACCACTGCCTGCTGAGCCACAGCCATGCTGACCACTGCGAGGGACTGCCGCACATCGAGATGCAGCGCAGCCGGCGCAACCCTGCCGAGCGCCCCATGCTGGTGTATGGTTCTGAGGGCGCACTCGCCGACCTGGGCGGGTTGCTGGCCTATCCGACACGGCGGCTGTCGGTTGACGCAGAGGGCGCGGTGCGGCGGGGAGACGGGCGACGCAGTTTCGCCTTCCGGCCCGCCGAGCCTGGACAGTGGATACAGATCACGCCAACGGTACGGGCCAAGTGCGCGCCGGTGGACCACATCGACGGAGCGCAGGCGTGGCGGGTGGAATCGGGCGGACGGGCGATTGTGTTTTCGGGCGACACACGGTGGTGTCCGTCGCTGGCGGAACTGGCGGAGGGGGCGACGCTGCTGATCCACGAAGCCATCTGCACGGAGGCGGACCGAAGACGCGCGGACGAGACTGCTCACTCCACCGCCGCGGAGGCCGGTCGGATCGCACAGATGGCTGGCGTCGGGTCGTTGACACTGACCCACATCGACGACCCCTTCCACGCTGAAACCGAACTGCTGGCGGCAGAGGCCCGCTCGGTGTACGACGGGCCGGTGGCGGTGGCGTCGGACTGCTGGCAGCAGCTGGTCTAAGGGCGTGGCGGCCTTGAGATTGCCTACGCTTGGGTATCAGGTCCTTCCGGAGGAAGTATGTCGTCCGGGTTGAGCCCCAGTTCCACCAGCCGGGCTCGTACCGCAGCGCGTTCTTCGGCGCGGCCGGCGGCGATGCCCTCCTCTCGACCCTCCTCTCGACCTTCCTCTCGGCCCTCCTCTCGACCTTCCTCTCGGCCTTCCTCTCGCGCTTCCGCCTTTAACTCTTCATTCTTGCGCCTCCACTCACGGTAACGGTCAACGCCTTCAAAAATCGATACCATGATCCGGTTTCCTCCCAGAATCAGCAGGATGATTACGATGAGCAACCCTTCGCCGATGCCGCCCAACTCGGTGAGAAATTCAGCAGCGGCCTGCGTCGGACGCTGCAATAAAGAACCGTCCGGCAACAGCCTTTTGGCCAGCGTTATGGCGAGCGCTACACCCCCTGCTACGTAAAGCGCGGTCGTTACCCACCGCTCCAACCGCCGCAAATCCATAGCGTCATTGTAGCATTCCAGGTGTGGGGACCGTAAAACCGCCCGGCGGCGGTAGGTGGTAAAATTGCCGACGCGAAAAGCGCTGCTACTATAACAAGCACGTACCCAACTCATGCACGCCCAGCCGGCCGAACACGTAAACCCCCTGATGCGGGCCATCGACCTCCTGCAGGAGTTCTCGATCCCGCTGATTTTGGGTGTAATCCTGGGTCTGGTAGCCGCCAACGTCGGTCAGCACTGGTACGAAGGGCTGGTGCATTTCCGTCCCTTTGGTGACGGCGCCTACGTCTTCGGGCACAAGCTGGACTTGCACTTCATCATCAACGGGATGTTCATGTGCCTGTTCTTCGGCATCGCCGCCAAGGAGATTGCGGAGTCGACGCTGCCGGGCGGCGTTTTGAATCCGCTGCGGCGCGCCATCAATCCCCTGATCGGCACGCTGGGCGGCGTGTTCGGCCCGGCCGGCCTGTACCTGCTGCTGGCTTGGGTTATCTACGGCGGGACGGCCGATTTCGGCGCGGTGGCCAACGGCTGGGCGATACCGACGGCCACCGACATCGCGCTGGCCTGGCTGGTGGCGCGGGTGGTGTTCGGCCCGCTGCATCCGGCGGTGAACTTCCTGCTGCTGCTGGCCGTGGTGGACGACGCCATCGGGCTGGTCATCATCGCCGTTTTCTATCCCGATCCGAATCATCCGGTGGAACCGATCTGGCTGCTGCTGGTGGTCGGAGGCATGGCGGCGGCCTATGCGCTGCGGCGGCTCCGCGTCCGCTGGTGGCCGGCGTACATCCTGGTGGGCGGCGCGCTTTCCTGGAGCGGAATGGCGAAAGCGGGAGTGGAGCCGGCGCTGGCCTTGGCGCCCATCGTGCCGTTCCTGCCCCATTCGAGCCACCACGCCGACCCGCACACTCAGGAAATGAGCTCGCACGAGACCCATGCCCACGAAGTTGGGGGGGCGCCGCATCCCCACGCCACCACGGTTGTCGAGCATTCCACACACAGCGTGCTGGAACAGTTCGAGCACCAGCTGAAGCTGTTTGTTGACTTCGGGCTGTTCTTCTTCGCCTTTGCCAACGCGGGGGTGGCGTTCTCCAACATCGGCTGGGTTACGTTCATGGTGCTGCTGTCGCTGATTGTGGGCAAAGGCGTGGGCGTTACGCTGTTTTCCTGGGTTGCGGAGCGGTTGGGATTCCCGTTGCCGGAGGGTATGTCGCTGCGGCATCTACCGGTGATCGGGATAATCGCGGGCCTGGGTCTGACCGTGGCGCTGTTCGTGGCGGGCAAGGCATTTCCGGATGGGTCGGCATTCGAGGATCCAGGCAAAATGGGAGCGGTGTTCAGCATCGGCGCGGCCCTGGTGGCGTACCTCTTGGGCAAGATCCTGCACGTCCGGCAAGAAGGCTTGAATCCAAAGTTTGAGCTCCCGTGGAGCCGTCGCCACCACAACATTACGAGCAGTACGGACGACTAATCGCGACCGGATAAGGAGAACACTGGCATGGCATTGATTGGCGTACTGACGCACCACTGGGCCAAAGCGGACAAGGTGGAGGAAGCGAAGGCGCTGCTGGACCGCAACGGCGAAGCGCAGAGTCGCGCGCCCGGCTTCGGCGCGCGTCAGACCTTCATCTCGCTGTCCGACCCGACGAAGATTTCCACGCTGGTGACGTGGGACAGCAACGAAATCTACGACGCCTGGCGGGCCAGCCCCGAGCGGGCGGTGGCAATGGCGGGTGCCGAGGAGCTGTGGTCGCAGCCGCCGGAGTCCGAGCGGTTCGAGATGCAGGACTGACGGTAGGGGAGCGTCAGAAGCAGGATTTACCGGATTTGAAGGATTTTCAGGATGAGACTCCCCATCCGGTAAATCCTTGAAATCCCGACAATCCTGCTTCAGACAACCGTGAGCAGCGCCGCCAGATCCACGCGGCCTTCCAGCAAGTCGGCCATTCGCTCCGCCTTGTGCGGCTGGTGAGGCACGGCGACGTCCAGCAAACCTCCCACGGCGTCGGCGGTGGCTGCCGTGCCCTGGTCCACCAGCAGCACCGGGACCTCACGCTTGCGGGCCTCCACGCGGATGTATTCGGTGGGTCGGGACCCGCCGGTTAGGACGAGGCAGCGAGTGTCCTGCATGAGCGACGCCATCTGGATGTCGGGACGTTCGGCGCGGGTGATCACGGCCTGGTGGGAGTAGCGACCGAAGTAACCGGCGCCGGAATCCATGATGTTGCCGCCGATGAGAAAACGGTCAACCCACTCATCGGCATCGGCGGGTTCCAGTTCCCAGCGCCCGTCCAGTTCCTGCGCCAACTGGGTCATGGTGAGGGACAGCATGGGTCGGTCTTCGGGCAGGGCCGCGATCACCGGGACGCCGGCAGCAGCGACCTCGGCGAGGATGTCGCTCACCTGTTGCGTCCGGTAGCGGGGCGCCTGGTTGACGATGACACCAGCCAGGCGGTCGCCCAGGGTGGCCACGCTGCTGGAGATTGAGACTGCCGAAAGGCTCGCATCGTACCCAAAAACGGCGACGACCCGGGCGGGCAGTCGTTCGGCCAGGCCCTGCGTCACCGGCGACGCGATGCCCTGACCACCGGAAGAGGTCGGGACCTCCGCAACGATGTGTTCGCTGATGCCAGTAAGGGAGCGCACCGCGCTGGCGGCCGCATCGATGCCGGCGTCATCCTCTGTGGAAGTGACCGACACACCGCCGCGAAAGTTCCCCGCGAAATAAACACTGTCGGGGTCGGTACGCCCAGCCGGCGACAGGGGTTTGCAAGCGGAGACGGAAGCGCCAGCGCGTGCGATGAGGGTCGCCAAGCCCGCCGCAATGGAGGTCTTGCCGGCGCCGGGCCATTGGGATGCTACGAGGAGGATGGCCATAGGTTGCGAAGAGAAACGTGGGCGGGAGCCTAGTAATCGTCCACCCGGTTCTCAATAAACGTCGGGTCGAAGCCAGGCGGGAAGTTGGTGGTGTCGTCCCACTTGCCCATGGTCATGTCGCAGCGGTGCAGGCTGGCCTTGTCGAAGTTGGCTCCCCTCATATCGGTCATGATCCACATGGAGTCGCGGATCTTGGCGTTGGTGAAATCAGCGCCCTGCATAATGGCGCGGCTGATGTCGGCGCCGTTCAGATTGGCACCCTGCCAGTTGGAGGCGGTCAGGTTGGCGGAACGGAGGTCAACCTCAATGGCGGTGGTCTGGCTGGCGTCCGCGCCGGTGAGGTCGGCGCTGAGGAAGGAGGCGCGGTTGAGGCGGGACCATTGCAGGATAGCCTCCTGCATATTGGACTGCTTGAGGTCAGCCCAAAAGAGGTTGACGTTGCGCAGAATGGTGGTGGCCAGCTGCGCCGAGGCGAGGGTCGCCCCGTACATATCGGCTCCGGTGAAGTCGGCGGAGCGCAGATCGGCGCGGGCGAAGTTGGCCTTGGTCAGCCTGGCGTCGGACAACACCGCGCCGCGCAGGTCGGAACCGCGCATGTCGATGCCGGCCAGATCCAGCCCCTTCAGGTCAGCGATGCGCAGGTCCAGTTGGGTATCCGGGTTCTCAGCGCGCCAGGCATCCAGGGCGGCCTTGCCGTCCCGGACGATGGCGACGTGTTCGGGATTAGCCATCTAACTGCTGCCTGCCGCCATCATCTCGTCTTCCACGTCGAAGACCCGTTCCGCAATGACCATTTTCAGTTCGTTGACCTTCTGGTAGCTGGGATATTCGGCCTCTTCCTCAAAGCGGTCGAAAATCTTTGCGCCGTCCAGGTAAATCTCGAAGCGGCCCCGGTCGGAGGGGGTCAGTTTGACCGCTACGTCTCCCACGTTTTGGGAGCGCCAGAACTCTATCGCCAGCCACGTGGCGAGGCCGTGGTAGCCTCAAGGCACGCAATAGACGATATCGACTTCGACTTTGCCGAACTCTGACCTTGTCATAGTCATTCGGGTTGATTCTCCTATTCGGTCGTTTAGCAGGGGGATGCGCTTTGGCGGCAAGAGACGGCCCCTGGCTCACAGATTTTCCAGCATACGGATGAAGTTAGCAATTTCCCCTTTGCCCAGGCGGATTTCGTCACCACTAGGCGGCCAACCGTAGAACCGTGAATGGAACGAGTTTGCCATCCCATAGTACGAGTACAGGATCGGAGGAGCTCCCTCGTCGTCAATCAAGCGCATCACGGTATCCGCCAAGGCGTTGTGCGATCCATGAAACCAACCTCTACGCTCGGCGACGGCTTTGATGGCATGGGCGGCTGCACCCCACAGCTTGTTGCTGGCCTCCTCCAACTCGCCGCGCTCAACCTCATCGTCCACCAGATCGAGGAAATGCCAGCTCCGTTCTGCGTGGTAATCGACAACCGTGGTCATCATGCACTCTCGCGTTTCACAGGATGACTTCAGCAGGTTAGAACCGACGCTTACACGCGGGCGCTGGCCTGGCCGACGGCGGTTTTGTCGCCGTTCTGGTTTTCGCAGTACACGTCAACGGTTACCAGCGTGGTGCCGTCGTCCTGGGGTTCGCGGCTGTTGACCTGGCCGTGGACGGTTACGGTGTCGCCGTGCTTGACCGGACGCAGGAACTTGAGGTTGACGTTGCCGGAGCGGTGGAAATCGTCGGCGCCGATGAACTTGCGCATGGCCTCGGTGCAGAAGGCGATGCTCATGCGCCCCGACGCGATGGCGTAGGTGGTGCCCAGGCGCTTGGAGGCCAGCTCCGGGTCGTTGTGGATGTTGGCCCGGTTCAGGATGCCGCAAGCCTCGAACTGGTTGATGACGTCCTGGGTGATGTGCTTGCTGATGACGGGCAGCGTTTCGCTGTCTAGCCTTGGGGATGCCATTTCTTGCCCAACTCCTCGGGTTTCTTGATCTGGTAGGTGCGCATTTTTTCGATAATCCGCCCATCCTCGTCGGTGGCGGTGGCCTCGATGACCAGGTAGGGCTTCTCGCGCCGGACGTACTTGTCGTGGATCCGGCCGGTGACGCGGATTTTCTTGCCGGGAACGGGCGGGTTGAACAGGTCGATCTCGTTGCCGGCGTTGATGCTGCCGGTCTGGTCGTCGTAGGCCAGGGCCAGGGAGGTGGCGTCGTGCTTCACGGCGATGGTGGGAAACACGGCGTCGGGATCGTCCACGGCGCGGCGGTAGAGGTCCACCATTTCCTGGGTGAGCAGGTACTCGTAGGAGCCCAGCTCCTCGCCAATCTGGACCTCGTCGTAATCGAAGAGGGGAAGTTCCTGTTCTGCCATAATGGGACACTCCCAGTATCGGTTGCGTGAGTGGCACTAACGATACCGCAGCAGTGGTCAGGCGTCAATTGGGGCTGATTCCCCGGCACCGCAAAATTGACCCTATCCGTATGGGTTACTATAATCGGCAGAGCCAAAGCAGTGGCGGGTCTTTGCCCTGGCAGCGGAAACCGTGCCTGCTGGGTTCACTGAGTACACAAGGAGGATTTTCATGGTTCAACAGCAGGCAGCGGTGCTGAGCCCGGAAGCTCTGGTAGAGGAGTTCCAGAAGAACGGCGTCACCCATGTGGTGACCATTCCTGACAGCGAGACCAACTACCTATACGAGTTGATGAAGGAAGAGCCCTGGCTGGACATCGTCCCCACCTCGAGGGAAGGCGAGACTTTCGGCATCGCCCTGGGGTTGCTGGTCGCCGGCAAGAACCCGGTGGTCCTGATTCAGAACACGGGCATGATGGAATCGGGCGATTCCATCCGGGGCATGGTCCTGGACGCCGGGTTCCCGCTGGTAATGGTGGTGGGCTATCGTGGCTGGAACCGCCACGGCGTGATAACCGACTCGGCAGCCACCTATACCGAGCCGTTCCTGAACGCTTTTCGCATCAACTACTACCTGGTGGAGCAAGACGCCGACAGTCCGCGCATCTCCATTGCCTTCGAGGAAGCCCGGGCCACCAAGCGGCCGGTTGCCATCCTCGTGGGCGACGAATACCACGGGTTCAACCGCTAGCCTGGATTCCGGCTTTCGCCGGAATGACGAGAGAGCCATGCAATGGAGGCAAAACAATGATTCAATCCCAGGACGTATTCCGAGTCTTCCAGGAGCACCGGGGCGATGCCATCGTGATTCCCACCGGTACTTCCGGTCGCCACTGGCGGGAATTCAGCACCAACGAAAACCGGGATCTGAACATGGGCGGCGCAATGGGCCAGACCACTTCTGCGGCCCTGGGCCTGGCCCTGGGGCTGCCTGATGAAAAGGTGGTGCTGTTCGATTCCGAGGGCGCGCTGCTGATGAACATGGGGATACTCGCCACCATCGCCGGCAAGAAGCCGCAAAACTTCTGCCACATCCTGTTGGACAATGAGTGCTACGCCACCACCGGCGGGCAGCCGGTTCCCAACGCGCAGGAGATCAACTACGCCGGCATGGCCAAGGAATCCGGTTATTCCGCTGCCTACAGCTTCGAGGACCTGGAAGAGTTCGCCACCAACGTGGAGCAAATAATGCGGGAAACCGGCCCGGTATTCGTCGCCATCAAGGTCGTTCCGGAGATAGAGAACGAGCCAATCGGCATGAGGGTGCGTCCCCCGACCCGCAGCCGCGCCGAAACCATCCGGGACTTGCAGACCGAGTTGGGCATTAGCGCCGATTAGCGTCAGGGGCTGGCGACGTTCAGAGGAATGTCGCGGGTTCCTGCCGTTCTTGGCCACCGTGGTCCTCCTTCTCGGGTTGGCAGTTGTTCCGATAAGGATGACGCGGTGGCTTTCTTCTTGCCGCTGGAGTGCCCGTTGCACCACGTCCGGGCGCTCTGCTGGCGCCCATGGTTGGAGACAAGCAATGCCAAAGATAATCCCCGTACCCGATGAGCTCAGCCAGCCCTTCTGGGACGCGGTGAACGAACAGCGCCTGATCCTCCAGAACTGCACCGCCTGCGACAAGCTTCAGTACCCGCCCCAGGCGGCCTGCCAGGTGTGCAGCTCCGCCGGCGGGCTGGAGTGGAAAGAGGTGGATGGCAAGGGCCACATCGCCGCCTACATCGTCATCGAGGACGGCCGCCTCAACCGTCGGATGCCCGATCAACCCTACAATCTCGCCCTGGTGACGCTGGACCAGGACCCCACGGTGAACTTCTACTCCAACCTGCCGGGCGTCCCGCCCTACGAGGTGCCGGTGGGCGCCGCCGTGGAAGTCACCTTCGAGGAAGTGGCCCCCGGACAGTTGATACACGAGTGGCGGCTGGTGGAATAACCGCCATTCATTGAAAATTCGGGCTTATTCGCGGATAAGCGGCAAGCAAAAGGACAGACTATGACCAGCAGCAACAACTTCCAGTGGCGCCGGGATCAGGACGGCCTGGGCGTTTGGGAACACCGGGGCCAGGTGGCCGTCGTCGGCTACGGCCATTCGCCGGTGGACCGCCGGTGGGACGGCGAGAACCTGGATACCTCCCTGGGCGCTTACACCATCATGGCCTGCGAAAAGGCCATGGAGCAGGCCGGAGTCACCATTGACCAGGTGGACGGCATCGTCTGCTGTGACAGCCACATCGCCGGCGGCAGCGGCGGGACTGCCTCCGTGTGGGCGCCCCGACCCTACTTCGACCCACCCTACGACTCCGAGTACGGCCTGACCCTGATTAACGCCCAGTGGCTCATCAGCGCTATGGGCTTCAAGAACGTCAAATTTGCCCCCACCGGAGTGCCGACCATCGGCGAGATGGTGGGCATGGCGTCCCAAGCCGTGGGCGATGGCGTCTGCTCCACCTGTCTGGTCATCTATCCCACCGGCAACATGGAGGGCCGCTACCGGCGGGGCGGCGAGAATGCCGACGACTACGCCCGAGGCGCGCGCCAGTGGACCGTGCCCTGGGGCAACCACGGCGGCAACGACTTCATCAACATCTTTCCCCACCTCCAGTACCTGATGAGGTACGGCGGCGAACATGCGGATCTTGCCCCCTTCGTCATAAACCAGCACAAGAATGGGATGCTCACGCCCTGGGGATACAACGCTACCCACAACATACAACCCATATCGGTGGAGGACTACATCGGCTCCCGGCCAATTTTGAAACCCCTGCTCATCTGGGACTGTGACCGCCCCGTCAACGCCTCGGCAGCCTACCTGTTCACCACCGCCGAGCGGGCGCAGGACCTGAAATCCCAGCCCGTGTACGTGCTCAACCATTCCCAGCACAACTTCCGGTTCCGCACCACTCAGCCTGACCTGGACGAGGTGGAGATGTGGACCGACCGGCAGGCCGCCCGGATGTACGAAGGCGCCGGCCTGGGCCCCGCCGACGTGGACATCTTCAACCCCTACGACGGCTACTCCATAATGACCCAGTTCTTCCTGGAAGGCTTCCAGTGGCACGGGGTCAAGCGGGGCGAGGCCCTGTCCTTCTACGCCGGCGACATCAGCGTCAAAGGCCCGCACCCCTTCAGCTCCAGCGGCGGCAACCTGGGCAACGGTCGCACTCGCACCGCCATGTACACCGACAGCATCGAGCAACTCCGGGGCACCGCCGGCGACCGCCAGGTAACCGTGCGGGCCGAAACCGCCCTGTGCGCCTTCTCCACCCCCAGCAGCGGCGGCTGGCTGATGCTGGGCAAGTACCCTTCGTGATGATTCCGGCGGCTGAGCCAGCGACACATGAACGATGTCCCCGGGTGGCTTGAACGACTGGACGCCGGGCGCTCCGGTGGCGCGCCATTGGAAACGCCCGCATTCATCTACGACGAGGCGGGCATCCTCCGGCTGCTGGGAAAGGCCGCAGAGATCCGGGAAAGCAGCGGTTGCCGGCTGCTTTTCGCGGTAAAGTCCTTCTGCTTCCGCGACGCGCTGGAGCTGATGGCTCCCCATTTGGATGGATTCGCCGCCAGTTCCCTCTTCGAGGCGAGGCTGGCGCGGTCGGTCCTCCGCGACCGGGGCACGGTGCATTTCACCACCCCGGGACTGCGGCCCCAGGACGCGGCCGATGCGGGAGCGCTCTGCGATTACGTCACCTTCAACTCGGCCAACCAATTGCGATCCCATCGCAACGCATTGCATCCGGCGGTCCAGGTCGGCCTGCGGGTGAACCCGGAACTGTCTTTCATCGGTGACGCGCGGTACGACCCCTGCCGGCCGGCGTCCCGGTTGGGTGAGCCGCTGCCAACGGTGGCGCAAATTCTGGACCAGGGCGAGGCCGTGTCCGGTCTGCTGCTCCACACCAACTGCGACGCCACCGACTTCGGCCAGCTTGAAGCCACCGTGAATAAAATCCGTCGCGGTCTGGGTCCCCGGTTGGACGACGGCCGGCTGCGGTGGATCAACCTGGGCGGCGGATACCTGTTTGAAGACGAATACGGCGGCGACGCCCCCGACCTGACGCCCCTGTACCGCGCGATAGATTTTCTGCAACGCGGCTGTAGCCTGGAGACGATCATAGAACCGGGCGCCGCGCTGATCCGGACGGCGTGCTGCCTGGTATCCACCGTGCTGGAGATCCAAACGCGGAGCGGCGGAAGAACGGCGATCCTAGATACGACGGTGAACCATATGCCGGAGGTTTTTGAGTACCAGTATGAACCGGACGTCCTGGGCCATCGGGACGACGCCGATTGGGCCTGTACGCTGGCGGGATGCACCTGCCTCGCCGGGGACGTCTTTGGGGAGTACCGCTTTGACCGTCCCTTGGCGGTGGGCGACCGGGTCGTATTTCTCAACATGGGCGCCTACACCCTCGTCAAGGCCCATATGTTCAACGGCGTCAATCTGCCGACGATTTACGCCCTCACCGCGGGCGGTGACCTGCTGACGAAACGACGCTACACCTACGACGATTTCGCAGCGCGATGGGGAGCCTGAGCAGCGTCATGGCGACTGCCGAACTGTACGAACGGGAGCTGATCGTCCCCACCACCGGATCGGAAACGAACTTGCGCCAGCGGCTTTGCGAGGCCGTGATGCGTCAACTGCAACCGGGCGAGATGCCGATCAGGTTGGCGGTTACAGGCAAGGCGCCGATCCCAAATTCCGGTCAGGAAGGACATCACTGCGAAGTTGGCCTGCTGCGCGGGTTGGAGGGCCACCGGCGGGCGGCATCCCTATTCCGCCTGGACCGCCGGCCGGTGGAAAACTCCGAGCAGTTCAACGCGGTCCTGCTGGTGCCCACCGGGGTGGGAGCGGAGATCGGCGGCCACGCCGGGGACGCCATGCCGGTGGCCGCCCTGCTGGCCGCGGTCTGCGACACGCTGATCACCCATCCCAACGTGGTGAACGCATCGGACGTCATTGATATGCCGGCCAACTCCCTTTACGTGGAGGGCAGCGTGATCGCCCGGCTGATGCAGGGTCAGTTGGGTTTGCAGCGGGTCCGCAACAATCGTTTGCTGGTGGTGATCGGCCCCCATGACGACGAACTCTTCGTCCATGCGGCCATCAATTCGATCAATGCGGCCCGGACGTCCTATGGGTTGATCCAGCCGCAGGTGCTGCGGCTGGAGAACGGCCTGGAGATGGACTCCACCTACGCCCGGTCCGGGCGGGCCGCCGGCCGGGTACGGGGGCTGGAACCTCTGTTTGCGGAACTGGACCGGCGGCGCGACCAATATGACGCCGTGGCCATCACGTCCCTGATCGGAGTGCCGGCCGGCTACCATTTTGAGTACTTTGACCGCATGGGCGACATGGTCAACCCCTGGGGCGGCGTGGAGGCGATGCTGACCCATGCGATTTCGTCCCGGTACGACGTGCCTTCGGCCCATGCTCCCATGCTGGACAGCCGAGAGATTGCCAACGCCGACCCCGGCGTGGTCGATCCCCGCATGGCCGCGGAGGCCGTGTCGCTGGCGATGATCCAGTGCATCCTGAAAGGGTTGCAGCGCAGCCCCCGGCTGGTCACCGACCCGGAAGCCCGGCGGCATCACAGCGTTCTCAACGCTGCCGACGTGTCGTGCCTGGTGATCCCCGACGGATGCCTGGGGCTGCCCACCCTGGCGGCGTTGGAGCAGGGCATCTCCACCATCGCCGTGCGGGAGAACCGCAACCTGATGAGCAACGACCTCACGGGACTGCCCTGGACGGCAGGCCAGCTGCACATCGTGGAGAACTACTGGGAGGCCGCCGGCGTAATGGCCGCGCTGCGCGCCGGGGTGGACCCGGCGACGGTGCGCCGGCCGCTGACCGGAGCGGCGGTTGCTGGATTCCCGCTTTCGCGGGAATGACGGGTAGAGAAAGCGGGAATGACGGATAAGGGGCGACCGCCCCCTACCCGGGCAGCAGGCCGTCGCCGATGAAGATGTGCTCCGCTTCGTCCAGCGTGAGGTCCGTTTCGGGCAGGATCAGGTCCGATTCCACCAATTCGTCAAGGGGCAGCGGCTCGCCCCGGTCCCGCACCAGTTGGAACATCTCGTCCAGCAGAGATTGGAATTGGGCGCCGTCCTCAGCGGCCACCGCCTCTACCATACGGTTGTCAATGTCGTTGAGGTCGTCGATGGCCGACCCGGGCAGGTTGAACTGCCCCTCGCCAAGTATCCGTACAATCACGTTCAGCGCTCCAGTATTGCGGAAAGAGGTGGGGCGTCAGTCAGGCGCTGGCCCCGCTGGGCGGAGTTGTCCCGTTGGGGTTTTTCAGCGCGGCCAACTCGGCTTCAACAGTGCTGGAAGTCGAGATCTGCGCCAGTTCCCGCTCGATGTCGTCCTGGGGGCCGGTGATGTCGTCCAGCACCCCTGACGCCACCAGCTCGTCAATGGCACCGGCCTTGGCCTTCATCTGGTCAGTCTTGTTCTCGGCCCGCTGCACCGCCAGCGAGACGTCGCCCATCTCCTCGGAAATGCCGCCGAGGGCGGCGCCGATGCGGACCTGGGCCTGGGCCGCCGAATACTGCGCCTTGATGATCTCCTTCTTGTTGCGGAAGGCGTCCACCTTGGCCTGGAGGCGCTTTTCGGCCTCGGTCAACTTCTCCTGCTCCCGCTCCATGCCGGCGATCTGCTCGTCCAGACCCTCCAGCTCAATCAGGGCGGTCTGCTTGCGTTGGAGGGCCAGGCGGGCCAGGTCGTCGCGGTCGGCGTCCACCGCCTGGCGGGCCTGCCGGTCCAGGCGGGCGATGTTCTCCTGAACCCGCTCGGCCTGCTGCTGGATGCGTCGCTTGGCGGTCACCATCTCGACGACGCCGCGCTTGACGTTCTGGAGCATTTCCAGCTGCTTCTCGTAGGAGTAGTCCAGGGTCTCCCGCGGATCCTCAGCGGAGTCCAATATCCGGTTCATTTTCGATTTCACGATGGTTGACATTCGGGAAAACATTCCCATGATCTCACCTTCCTAATGAATGATTGTTTTCAACTGCGGCGCGCCGGCGGATCCGGCGACGGCTCAATAGCCGCGTCTTGAACCGGACCCGAAGAAGGCCCAGCCCAACATCACCACCGCCGCAATAACGCACAGCACGCCGGCGATACGGAGCAGGAAATCCAACACGCCCAGGATCATCAGTATGCCCAGGGCCAGCAGGGCCAATCCCAGCAAGATGCCGGCAGTTCTACCAAATCCTCCCATCGGGGTTCCTCCATCGTCGGTTTGGTGTGGATAGAGGATAATAGTCGCTGCCGGCGGCGGTCAAGCCGGGCCGTTCTCTGAGTAGGCCGATCCTGGGCTATAATGTGGCATCCTGCGTCGCGCCGCTGGCGGGATCCGGGCGTTCCCATTCTTTCTCCGCTTGGGGAGTCCACAATGAGCAAGCAATCATCGTTGGGACGGCTGTTCGGTCGTCTCATGGGCCGCGGCAATAACCGGCCGGCCGGAACAGCCGACCGCCGGGCTGTGGACAACAGCATCCGCGCCGCGCAGGTTGGCGACGTAGTGGTCGTGCAGGGTTTCCACTTGGACTACGACGATGCCTACCTGCTGGTGGAGCAACTCCACCGGTACGCCGGCAGCGGCATCGAATGGCGCGAGCTGGTGGCTGCCGACGCCCAACGGCGCCTTTGGCTGGAGTGGTCCGGCGACGGCAACAACCTTTTCGTCACGGCGACCACGGAACGCCGGCCGGTGGGGCTGGACGCCATCGGCTTGACCGAAGATGACCTCATCGCCCTGGACGAGGAGCATTCCATCGACAACGGCGTGGTCATTGCAGAGCGGCGTTATTCCTACCGCAACAGTTTCGAGGCGTTTTATTACCCGGGCGACCGTCCCGGCGAAGGAGAGGGTTTCTATATGTGGGAGTTCCTGGCGGACGATGGGCAGGATATGCTGGCCGTCACCAAGTTCGAGGGCCTCCCCTTTGAAGCCCACTTCAGCGAAATCATAGATCCTGACAACGTGCTGGTGTATCCGGGGCAGCGGTCAGAGACGTAACGACGATAGGACGGAATGGAGAGCGGCCAAGTGGACTTGCTGATTGACATACTGACTTACCTCCCCCGCGGCCTGATTTACGTGGCGCTGGGGTTGGTGGTATTGACCATCGCCAAATTGGCGCGGGACGCGGTTACTCGCCACCGTATTGAGGAGGAGATCGTAGCCAAAAGCAACCTCGCGGTGGCGCTGCGGCTTTCGGGATACCTGGCCGGCGTCATCCTGGTTTTCCTCGGAGCCGTGTACCAGCCTTTGGGCGCTGACGTGTACGGAGGACTGGGAATTGACCGCGCCTTCGGATGGGAAGCGCTGTGGGTATTCCTGTACTCGCTGGCCGGAATCGTCGCATTGAACCTGATGCGTCTGGTTACCGACCGCCTGGTGCTCTACCGGTTTGAGCTGGAACGGGAGATCATCCAGGACCAGAACGTGGGGGCGGCAGCGGCGGAATTCGGCGTGAACGTCGCCTCCGGTCTCGTTATCGCGGGAGCAATCGCCGGCCAGGGCGGCCCGTTGAACGCGCTGGCGTTCTTCGGCCTGGGCCTCGTCGTCCTCGTCCTGTTCGCCCTGTTCTACGAATGGACCACCCCCTTCAACATCCACGACGAGATTGAACGAGACAACCCGGCGGTGGGCGTCGCCCTGGGCGGCAACCTGGTGGCAATCGGCCTGGTCACCTTCAAGGCCACCTTCGGCGATTTCGTGGGTTGGCAGGAAAGCATCCTGGAGTTCGTCATCTACTCCGTGGTGGGCTTCGTATTGCTGTACGTATTGCGTCTGGCGGTGGACCTGGTGCTGCTGCCCCACACCCGGGTCTCGGAGCAGGTCGCGGCGGGGCGCAACGTCGGCGTGGCCTTCGTGGAGACTGCGGTGGTGGTCAGCTCCGCGCTGATATTGCTCCTGGTCATCTAGACAATGTTGCAATATAAGTGGTCAAGGAGTAGGGGCAACCCTTGTGGTTGCCCCGGTTCCCGGTTGTCCGGCACAACCAGGGCGACCACAAGGGTCGCCCCTACGTTCAAACCACCCTAACGCTACCTAAATGCCCTCCTCCTGCGCCAACAGGCGACGCTGAATTTCAGCCCGCGCCTGGCGGTCTGCTGCTGCTTCCGCCCGAGCTTCCAGCAAAGCGTAGCCATCCTCCATAATGGCCGTGAGAACCGCGTCAGGCGGCGGGGGCATATCGCGGTTAACCACCGGCTCCAGGAGACGGTCAAAAAACGCCGGATCGCCCACCAACTGCTGCCACTGGTCGGCAAAAGGATCCAGGCTGCCGTCGTAGAGGCGCAGCAGGAACACGGAGCGAACCGGGTCCAGACCCTCGGCGATGATGGCCTCGACCCGCAAGTCGGCGCCGCGTCCGGTGTCGAACTCCGCCGCCCCTTCGTCCTCGTTCCAGCGGGCGTCCTTGAACAGATCGAAACTGTCGATCAACGCCTCGGTTTCCTCCAGCAACGCGCCGATCAGCCGGCGGCCCGTCGCCGCCACCTCGGAATGGTTCCCGTCGGCCACCGGGCGCAGGCAGCGGCGACGGTACAAACCGGACACCACCGGACGGCATGGTTCGGACAGGGACGGGTCGGCGGGCGGCGGCACGGCGCAGCCGTGCTTGTCCACAAAGTAGAGCAGCGCGCACGACTGCATCCAATCCAGCAGTTGTTGCCGATCCTCGGCGTATCCCTGGGTTACCGCCCATTCCAGGGGCCGGTAGGCGGGCAGCATCGTCAGCGTCAGGTCAGCGTCGCCGCCGCCGTCAGCCCGGCGACACAAGGGCGGCCGTTGCAGGTGGGCGGACACCGGGTCGTCAAGATGCGCCGGCCGGCCCCAACCGCGCCCCGTCGTCAGCGACAGCCGGCAGAGACCGGACCGCCACTGCTCCACCAGCGCCAGCAGCGCGGCGTAGCCGGCCGGCAGGTCGGGATTGGCTTTCCAGTCCAGCCGGGCCTGGACCTCGGCCTGCCCGCCGGCATCTTCGGGAAACAGCCGGCCCAACAACCGCCGCAGGGTCAGGCGACGGGTTGCGCCCGGCAATTCCACGTACAGCGTCGTGTCCGCCGGCAGTTGGTCCGTCCATGCCGATACGGTGAGACCGCCGGCATCGGAGGCTCCCATTGGCTCAGGCCAGCCAGGCGGGGCGCGTTCCGCCGTCTCCATCCGAGCGGTTGCGGAAATGAACCCGGCCGCCGCCGCCGCTGAAACCGCCGGAGCGGCTGCTCCGGGATATGGTTGATCCGCTTCCGCCGCCGGTGGTGGAACTGCGCGAGATGGACGAACTGCTGCGCGTCACGGAACTGCTGGTGCGGAACGCGCCGGAGGATCTCTGGGTCTGCTGGTAGGTCTGCCGGCTGGAACTGACGCCCCGCCCGGCCTCCTGGTATCGTGAGCCGGCGAAGGTCTGCTGCCGGGAGGTGTACTGCCGGTTCCGGTCCAACTGGGTGTCGTAGCGACTGGAGCCGCGATACGAAGTCCGGTCCCGGCGGATGTCGGTCGCCCGGTCGGGAATCGTCTGGTAGAAGTAGGGACCCCGGTTCAGGCTGCTGATCAGCAGGTAAGTGAAGAGAAAGTCGCCCGCGCCGAAGTGACTGTGATAGTAGGAATTGGCGTGATAGCCTTGCAGCTGATGCTGTTCGTCCTCTTTGATGATGGCAAAGAGCTGGTCGTCCGCCGCGTCGTCGATCTGGCTGTTGGCGTCCAGGTCTTCCCAGCCTTCCAGGGTCAGACGGTTGCCGTCCTGGGAGGCGCGGATCAGGATGATGCCGTCGCCTTCATAGATCTCGTTGACCCGGCGCTCAAACTCGGTGGCGCTGCTGGACTGCTGGAACGCCAGTTGCACGTCGTCCAGGTTGATGCGGCCGGCCGCGCCGTCGGTAGCAGCCCACTGGTCGTAGGTGGGGCCGCTGGAAGAACCTCCGCAGGCCACCAACAGGGGCGCGCCGGCCAACGCGCCGCCGGCGGACATCGCCAGTACCAATCGGCTGATTCTTGGCGACATATCGGTCAACTCCTTGGGGCGGGAAAGGGTCGGAAGATGGGAATCAGAACACGAGCTCCGATAGCCGCGGATCCACCGCCAACGGCGGGTTATGGTCGTTATCCGAATCCGATGCGCCGGTCAATCCGGTGATGGGAAATGTCAACATTTGGTGCATGAAACGATGGGATACTTCCTCACGGAAGCGCTGCCAGGCATCGTCGGCGGCGATTATGTACTCGGCTATGGCTGTTTTCGGCGCCCGCGCTTCCAACCGGGACGCGGCGGCCGTGTTCCTCAAGTTGGCCCGGTGATTTTCCCACAGTTCATCGCCGACTTGCAAAAGGAGCAATCGGGCCAACTCGCCGAACCGGGCCGCGCCCAGTTGTTCCCGTCGTTCCGCAAGCCGTTGCCGCAGTAATTCCGCCAACGCGCTGCCCAGATCATCCAGGGAATGACCCCGGGCCGGATCAGCAGCTACGTCATACTGGACTTGCATTTCCGCCGCCAGGGCAGCGAAGCGCCGGACATAGTCGTCCCCGACAAGTCCGGGAAAATGCTTGCGGGCGAGATCGTCGGCGGCGGCCCGTGCCGCGTCGTCCGCCCACCGGACCAAACGGTCAGAACCGGCGACGAGGGTCTCCTCCCGGATTTTGTAGTACGCATCGGCGTGGTTATCCAACACTGCGACATATTCCAGCAAATAGGCGCGCGCGCTGGCATCTTCCTGCTGAGCTTCCTCGCGCCGCCGCCGCAACTGCCGCTCCAGCTCCGGCCCTTCCCAGCAAGCGCGGCCGGCCGGATCCACCGTGGCCGCCCCGTACTCCAGGCCGGCCAGCCAGCGATCCGACCTCACCAGCAGGCTCCGGGTGGAGCCGAATGCACCCTGCCGGCCGCTGCGCCCCTGTAGTTGCAGCGCAACCCGCGGCGAGTCGTTGAACTCGGCGCTGACCAGATGAAAGCCCAGCCCGAATTCCAGCGCGAGGGCCGGTGACGGCGCCCCCTTCGCCGCGCTGGAACGGATCGTCAATCGATCGCCGCCGGCGCGCCGGACGGACAGCAGCGGGTTCGCCTCAACTGATCGCGCCAGCAGGTCGGCTTCGGCGGAGGTATTGGCCCGAACTTCCACCGCCGCGCGGTCCGGGTCGGCGGCGATGATCCGTTCCAGCATGGCGACGAAACGTTCAAGCAGGCGCTGGTCCAGGCCGCCGGGCAGAACAACATCGGTGCCGCGACCGGCCATGTTGGTCGCCACGGTAACCGCGCCCGGCTGTCCGGCCTGGCGCACGATGTCCGCTTCCTCCGGATTGGTGGCGGCATTGAGCAGACGGTGCCTGATCCCGGCGTCAATCAGCCGCTGACTGATGACCTCCGACTGGGCCACGGTCCTGGCGGCCACCAGGACCGGGCGCCCCCACCGGTGGCAGTGGCGCACCTCATCCACCACCGCGCTCAGTTGGTCCGCGGATTCAGCGTATATGCGAGTGGGCAGGTCCCGGCGCAGCGTGGGGCGGGTCTCGGCGACCACGGCCACTTTCAAGCCGTACAGACGGCGGAATTCGTCGGTTGCCGCCGCAGCGGTGCCGGTCAGGCCGGCCAGGCTCCGGTAGCGCCGGAGGAAACCCGGGACGCTGATCTCCCCCAGGTTCCGATGGTCGGGGTGAATGGTCACGCCTTCCTTGGCTTCCACCGCCGGGTGCAGCCCATCCTGGTAGTGGGTGTCGGGCCGGGGGCGGCCGGTATCCCGATCCACCAGCACCACCCGGTCATCGTCCACCACGTACTCGACGCCGCGGCGCAGCAACAGGTGGGCCCTCAGCAACTGATGCACCTGGTTAACCAGATTGACTCGTTGGGCGGCTCGCCGCGAACCTGGATTCAAGTCGTCGGCGCTGGCGGAGTACAAATCACCCAGGCGAGCCTCCAGGAATGCCACGCCCTCGGGCAACAGGCTCAAGCTGCCTCTCTCGGCATCCACCGCGCAATACAAACCCACTTCAACCTCCGGGCGCGGTTTGCCGGATCCATCCGTATCAATGAAGGACCGCGCCCGGCGCCGGAGGCGTGGATGGGCCGCCGCCAAGCGCAGGGTCTCTCCAGCGTCGGGTTGGGCCAGCATCGACCGGGCCAGCAGTATCGCCGACGCGTCGTCGGTCGGGCCGCTGGCAACGTGTTGTTCCAGCTGACGCCGGCATTCCTCCGCCAGCCTGGCCTGCTCCGCCGCGAGTTCCCGCACCGCACGGTTGGCGCGAATAATCATACGCCGGCTGAGGACAGGCGCGCCGGCAATGACCAGGGGAGTTACCGCCTCATCCAGCAGCGTCTGGTCCGCTTCGTCGATAATGGCGACGTCCCGCGGCCCCTGGATTTGCTCGTCCGGGGACATAACCATCCGGTCCCGCAGGTAGTCGAAGGCGAACTCGCGCAGCGTGCCGTAGATGATCCGGTGGGTGTAGGACTCCCGGCGCTCGGGTCCGGCCATGTGGTCCAGCACAGATCCGACGCTAAGCCCCAATGCTCGATACACCGGCGCCAGCAGTTCGCAGTCCCGGGCCGCCAGGTAGTCGTTGGCGGTAACGACGTGGACGGTGCGACCCAACAGACCGTACAGCGCCGCCGGGAATGCGGCAGCCACGGTCTTGCCCTCGCCGGCCGCCATCTCCACGACCCGGCCCTGGCACAGGTGCCGGCCGGCCAGCAATTGCTGATCGGTAGGGCGAAAGCGCAGTCCCTCGGTATCGCCGATTTGCCGGCGGCGAGCGGCCTGGTAAAACTCCGCTGGAAGGAGCACATCGCTTCCAGGGTAGCGACCTCGACCCGTGGCGGCCAGCTTGCGGCGGGCCTCTGCGATGCTCGGCTCGTCGTCGGCATCCGGCAGGTCGAAGACTTTCCACAACCCCAGGCGACGTCGGATGGTCTCGTCCACCACCGCAAACACCCGGACCAGCGTATCCTCCGGTATTGAATCAGAGGGCGCAGACCCATTTCCCAGACCGCCGACGGCTTTCCGCAGCTCTGCGTCTGACCAATCAGCGATTCGCCACTCGCGCCGGGCCGCCCGGATGCGGCGCAGGACCCGATCTTCCCGCCAGCGCGGGCGCCGCATACCGAGCCGGTGGATCCGAGGCGTGGCTAGTGTCTGCTCTTGAAACGAGCCATCAAGCAACATGATACCAATTGGACGATTTAGGCGTTGCAAGGCTGGGTATCGGGCATATACCATTGTCGCAGGAGTGTCCCACCATGGCCTTTCCTAACGAACTTAACGATTACACCGATGGGGAGACCCGGAATGTGGCCACAATGGAGCCCAAAGCGCCCGACGAATCGAATCAATCTCAGTCTCGCTTCGATGGAACACATTGGCTGTTCTTGGGGGTCGCTGCGTCCGGGATCATCGGCGCTGCGGCGGTCTTCGTCATTTGGTGGGGTCTCGCGGAAAGAAGCCAAGGGGTAGTGGTGGCGGGGCTCATACTATTTTTCGTTGTGACCCTCCTCTGGGGGGCGACTGCCACTGTCCTCACATACCAAGCACTCAAACTGCTGGTTCCGTCCGTTCTGGCCCTCTTGAGAAACAAAGGCAAAGTCAGACTTGACGGCTGAAACGACATATGGCGTCGACACGCACACCCAAAGAACGAACAGTAGAGTCGGCGCCATGAGAATCGCGAAATAGATCCACCGCGGCGGGTTGTCCGGGGGCCACGGCTGACGAGTTGCCCACCAAGCGCTGGGGGCTGCCGTAGTCCACAACCCCAAGCCGATCAAAATCGCGGCCCCGGCAGCGAACTGGCCGGGCGGCGCTCGCAACAACAATTGGTAGATGTCCCCAAAAGTGATTTCCATCGCGATGGCGGTACGATACCACGAGCAGCGCCTCGCGCATAAGCGGACGTGGGGATAGTAACTGCTTTTGTAAGGGAATTACATTCAATAGCCCACAAACTTCAATTCGATACCGCTGTGGACGGAGCTTCGCTCTACCGCCCAGGCAATGGTTTCAAAGCCATCACAGCCAGGCCGGACCGGTGGCCTGGACAATCCCACCAGTCATAGCGGGCGACCAGTTTGTCCCGCGCCGCCAGCAGGCACGCCGCTACCGCCGGATTGGCGGCGGCCAGTTCCTTGCCCACCGGCCCGTCCAGATTCCAGTCCCCGCTCACGTCAACCCGAAAACCGGCGTTTTGGCAGAGTTCTTCGTACCGTTGTTTGGAACGCCGGAATTCCCCTTCGCTGCGGTAGGGCAGCGGCATCACGTAGTGTCGCTCCGACAGGTAGAGGCCGAGTTCGTTCTCAAAAACTTGCACCAGGTCGGCGTCGTCCAACCAACCTTCCAGGGCGAAAAACAGGTTTTGTGGAATGTCCTGGTCAACCCGGTGATAATAATAGTCTTCCGCCTCCGCCACCATCCGCACCGGCACGCTGGGGCGGTTTCCGGCCCCGTCGTCGCGCAACAGCCGGCGGGCCGCTTCGCCCCGGAGAAAAAGGAAGGGGAGGTTGCCGTTGGTGGCGTCCACCAACAGGGGTTCGCCATCCACCCAGTACAGCAGGGCGGCGTGTTGCCAGTAGCGCATATGACGCTGGGCGAAGCGGAAATCGAAGGTGTTGAGCATTTCGCGCAACCGCTCCGCCGGAAACGGCCCCGGCGCGTTGGGACCGCCCAGCAGGTATTCCGACTCCAGTCGGTAGTGGTCGGTGAGGAACTTCAACGCTTGCACCTTCTCAGTGCAGATGCCGCCGGCGTCCGCCGCAATGTTCCGCACCGTTTCGTCGCCGGTCTTGAACCGCACCCCCCCGTCAGCGAAACGCGAGTAGTTCTCGAAATCACTGTTCCAGATGCGCCGCGCCAGGGCTCGGATTAACTTTCGTTGGAGGCCGGGGGTATCCGCCCGCAACACTCGTTCGCTTTCTTTCGGACTGTAGGCCGTAGCCACGGCGTTGCGCGCGAAGTCTTCATAAAAATGCGCGTCGTGGTTCCAACGGCGCCGGTGAAAGCCGGTCCAGTTGCGGTCGTAACCGGCGTCCGTGCGGTCCACCGCCACGTCGATCAATTCCAGCGGAACGTCGCCGGCCACCGCCGACTGGATCGACGCGGGTTCTGCCAGGCTGGCGGGCCGGCCATCCTGGAGAAACTGCACACCCGCGAAAATTTCGGTCAGCCGGCCGGAGTCGTCGGAGCGGTACACCAAATCCTGCAAGTTACGCACCGCCAGCAGGCCGTCGGCCGTAACCGCCCCGGTCCGAATCAGGCGGTCGTCGTTGGGCGCGTCTCTCAAGCAGCGTTCCAGCAAACGGCCCAACGGGGCCTCGCGGTCGGCGGGGCAGTCCAGCCGCCGGGCCGCAGTTCGCCCGGAAACGCTATCTGTAATACGCAGGATCAGGGATGGCGGCATGGCAAAGGGGAGGCATCCCCACCGGCTTCGAGGGGTATCAGCAGACCAAAGTGAAAAGCACCATACCACACCGAACCAACCCCCGGCGGTAGCATTGCAATTTAGGTGGTTTTCCTGTGTAGGGGCGAATAATCATTCGCCCCTACCCTCGCCGCCAACCTCATCAGTCCAAACTGAACCTCCTGCATTGCAACACCACCCAATGACACCCCGCCTCTTGCATACCAGCACATTCGTTCGCTATACTGTACCCACGCGTAAAGCAGCAAGCCCAAGGCCACGGCCCACCTGCCAAACACCACATCTGAATATCGGGTTCACAGGGTTCAGGTAACACGGTCAACCGCTGTCCGCCCACGGTCGCAGATGCGCCTGTGGCGTACAGCACGTCGGATCTCATGCACCGCTGGCTATCGCTCACAGGCCGGTAATCGTATTCCCCGGTACCGCATAGACCAGTACGGCGGGTTTCACCACCGCTGCGCGAGGGTCGCC
>DAOUJY010000058.1:0-12810 GCA_034421995.1 Dehalococcoidia bacterium
CTGGCGGAACTGGGCAGCCCGACCCTGGACTTTCCCATGACCCTGGTGGAGCGGGCGGAAACCTTTGACCGCCTGATGGCCGACGTAGCCGACGCCATCGAGCGGGGCAACGATCCCCTGCTGGCCCTGGACGACAACGGCGTTGTCGATCCTGCGGAACGGGCCGCCATGGCCCGGTCCATCGCCACCATGCAGATGCTGCACCGGGAGGGGAAAAACCACATCTGGGCCTACTACACCCGCAACATGGTGCGCCCGGTGGTCTTGAGCCGGAACAAGGTTGACCTGATTATCAGCAACCCACCGTGGCTCAGCTATCGCAACACCTCCAACATCTTACGTACTGAGTTGGAAGCGCAGAGCAATAGCCTCTACGGTATTTGGGCTGGTGGGCGTTATGCAAATCGTCAGGACGTGGCAGGGCTGTTCTTCGCCCGTTGCGTTGACCTGTACTTGGACGACGGTGGCGTCATCGGCATGGTGCTGCCGCACAGCGCGTTGCAGGCGGGGCAGTATTCCAAGTGGCGGAGCGGTGAATGGGAACACCGGAGATTGACGCCCAAAGGCAACCTGAGCAAAAAGGTGGAGCGCACGCTGGCAGTTAATTTCGGCTATAAGACGGCATGGGACTTGGAGCAGCTGGAACCCAACACGTTCTTTCCGGTAGCGTCGTGCGTAGCGTTCGCGGAACGCAAGGGTGAAAACGCCGAGGCAACCCCGTTGGCAGACACGGTAGAACGCTGGACTGGCCAAGCTGGCAGCGCAGACGTAAGGCGGGCGGGCGCTGGGATAACCGATACGTCGGTCGCCGGGGAATCTCCCTATGCCGGCCATTCCAGACAAGGTGCGTCAATTGTGCCGCGCTGCCTGTTCTTTGTGGAGGAAACTGAGAATACGGCCATTATTCAGGCTGGTGGCACCATCACGGTGAATCCTCGCCGAGGTTCGCAGGACAAGGCGCCGTGGAAAGACCTGCCACTGTCTGAACTGGCCGGACAGACTATTGAAAACGCGCATGTGTACGACGTGTATCTAGGTGAAACGGTGGTCCCTTACGCCACACTGGAACCGCTCAAGGCCGTGCTACCGATGCGACGGGGCGAGTATGAGATACCCACCGACACCAGCGAACCGGGCGGCGTCCGCCTGGGTGGACTGGAGCGTCGGATGCGGGAACGGTGGCGCGACATAAACGGTTTGTGGGAAACGCACAAGCGGCAGACAAACAAGCTAAATCTGTTGAGTCAGTTAGACTATCTGCACAAATTGTCGTCACAATTGGAATGGTGTAGCAAACCCGGCACAAGGTCGGCGAGAATCGTTTATACACAAAACGGAGTACCGACCGCTGCATTGATTGA
The DNA here is from genome assembly GCA_034421995.1 of Dehalococcoidia bacterium. Taxonomy (GTDB): domain Bacteria; phylum Chloroflexota; class Dehalococcoidia; order Lucifugimonadales; family UBA3495; genus Bin87. The sequence goes on from DAOUJY010000058.1 coordinate 1,362, forward strand.
TGGAGACGCCATAGTTGACACCAAGTTGTACTGGGTCACTTGCAGGGACATACAGGAAGCGTACTACCTGCTGGCAATCATCAACAGCGAGACGCTGTATCACGCAGTAACGCCATTGATGAACAAGGGTCAGTTCGGGGCGCGGGATTTGCACAAGCATTTGTGGAAATTGCCGATACCGGAGTTTGACCGGGAAAATCTGTTGCACGCTACTCTGGCGAAGGCGGGAGAGCGGGTGGCGGCCGGAGTTGGGGAACGGCTGGCGGAGTTGCGGGCAGAGCGGGGCGACGGGCTGACGGTGACGATAGCGCGGCGGGAGTTGCGGAAGTGGCTGCGGGATTCGCTGGAATGGGCCGCGATTGAAACGATAATGCCAAGGTTCATTGGCCAGCCGCTGGTGGGCGAGGCGCAATGGAAAGCGCGCTGGGAAAGCCGGCCCGGCGGCCGGTTGGTGCTGAGCGCGGCGGCGGCGCTGGAGGCGGCCCGGCTAGAGCGGGAAGCCCAGATGGACGAATGGGGGAGCGGTCTGCAACGCTGATGGCGAGCTCCAATTCTGAGGACCCGCCCCAACCGCAATTTGAGGCGGCGGAAACTTACGTACTGGACGCATCGGCGGCAGTAGAGTATCTGCTGGAGCGTCCGGCGGGCGCTCGGGTGGCCGCCGTCATTACCGGGGCCAGGCTGATCGCGCCGGAAACGCTAGACGCGGAAGTGATGTCGGCTTTGCGCAGCCGGGTTCTGCAAGGAGCAATTGACGAAGCGCGCGCCGTCAAGGCGCTGGCCGACCTGGCGGCAATGCCTGTCGAGCGGGTACCGTATCGGCCGCTGCTCTCCCTGGCTTGGCAGTATTACCGCAACGTAACGGCGTATGATGCGCTGTACGTAGCTTTGGCTCAGGTTCATGAAGCTGCGATACTCACGTGCGACGGTCATCTGAGCCGTGCGCCGGCATCGGTGCTGGACGTAGCGGTGCATAACGTAGGCGTTGCTTGATACCGTTTCGGGCGCCGGTGTCAAATTTGCCGGCTTTGAGTATTTGCAGGAATGGGAATATCCTATAATCCTGAGTATCCTGTTGCCGACAATTGCCGCCGGCGAGAACTTTGCGTAGGCTCCGCCTGGCAAGGAGGCGGGAGTAAGGTGGCCGGTATCCGCAAGAAATAACGCAAATGAGGGTAGGGGCGAATGATTATTCGCCCCTACGGCTTCAGGGAGATGTAGATATGCGAGCGGTTTGGTATGAGGAGAATGGGGACGCTTCGGTGTTGCAGGTGGGGGAGATGGCGGACCCGATGCCGGGGCCGGGTGAGGTGAGGGTGCGGGTGGTTACGTCGGGGGTGAACCCTTCGGACTGGAAGCGGCGGCAGGGATCGACGGCGCGGATCAATTTCCCGCGCATCATCCCCAACCAGGACGGCGCGGGCGTTATAGATATGGTCGGCGCGGGCGTGGCGGAGAGCCGGGTTGGGGAGCGGGTCTGGGTGTACCAGTCGCAGATTGGGCGGGCTTTTGGGACGGCCGCGGAGTACACGGTGCAGCCGTCGATACGGGCGATACGGATGCCCGACAACGTGGACTTTGCGCTGGGCGCCGGATTGGGCGTGCCGGCGTTGACGGCGCATCGGTGCGTATTTGCCGACGGGCCGGTGGCAGGGAAGACGGTGCTGGCCCCCGGCGGCGCGGGGGCGGTGGGCAACATGGCGTTGCAGATGGCTCGCATCGGCGGGGCGAGCAACATCATCAGCACGGTGAGCGGGGACGCCAAGGCGGAGATCGCGCGGGCGGCCGGGGCGCATCATACGGTGAACTATCGGACGGAGGATACGGCGGCGCGGATCCTGGAGCTGACCGACGGGGAGGGGGTTGACCTGATCGTGGAGGTGGACTACTCGGGGAACTTTGCCGTGAGTCAGCGGATCATCAAGCGGTCCGGGAGCATCACCATCTACGCGGCCGGCGACGGGCCGGCGCCGCCCTTTGAGTTTCCCGTGAGCAACGTCAACGTGCGGCACGTGCTGGTGTACGATATGCCGGAGGAGGCTAAGACGGCGGGCGTAGAGGACACCAACCGCTGGCTGGAGTCGGGAGAGCTGGTGGGCATGGACGGGCCGCACTTTCCGCTGGAGGATACGGCGGGCGCGCACGAGGCGGTGCGGGCGGCCACGGTGGGGAAGGTGGTGATTGATGTGAGTGACGGTGGGTAGCCGCTATCCGGCTAATTAACCCAAAGGGGATGCCGGCACCAGTTTTCGGGGAATCCCAACGCTGATGCTGGCACTTCGGGGAAGTCGTCAAAGAGCGCGAAAACCCGTTCCGTCCAATCGTTACCCGGCTGTATGCGGTTCAGCCAGTAGCGGCAGATGGTGAGGAAAATACCCATCCGGCTATTTGGCAGCTTGGGAAAATGCCATTCGGGAAATTTCTTGCGCTGAGGTATTTTGACGCGGGTTTTGAATTGCCGGTTCCAAATACGTTGATTGTGGGCGCATTTGTTGCGCACGTCGCGTAAGCCAATCAACCAAGAATCCACTACCTTGTCTGGTTGTCCTACAGTATTTGCAGTGGCCTTCTGGATATCTGAACTGACACCTTGGAAAAACGATAGCACTGTGCCAAAGTCCATGTGCTCGGCAATCTCAAAAATTGAGAACTGAGGTTGGGAAGGGGTTAAAGCTACGGTAGAAACGGAGACAGCCTCCGCTCGATCCCTTTTCGCCCTGTCCATAGCCTCGTCGATTTTACCCTTCCACCAAGCGAACTTTGTACCAACATGGGGAAAGTTTGCCGGATCAAGGTAGCCAAAAGGGCCGTGCTTATTCGCAAAGCGATAGGATAGTTGGGTTCTCACCTGCACTTCAATATTCTCAATTGCTTCAAGGCACAGATAGCGCAGACGCCTATCGAACTCGCAGAGCCGCAGTACCGCTTCCAAAGTCGTACCGGGAAGATAGCCACAGCCTGAGCGGAAAAACTCGGCATGACTGACGAACTTGAGTTCCCCTGTTGCCTGCAACTGCCGTGCCAACGCGGTTTTGTCGGATTGGATCCCGTCCGCTATCAGCCGTTCCGCAACCTGCTCAAACGAAAAGGACGAATGAGAGGTCATAATTTATCACACGAAAATACCCGCCGAAGTAAGCTGCATCCTTCCTCGGAGGGAGGCGAGAAGCCCGGCGGGTCTTGGTAAGACTAACCATAGCACGCTGTCGGCGAGGCGTCAAGCCTCCCGCCGCCCCTCGTAGCGCGCCGGGCGCTCCACAATCGCCCGTTCCAGGGCCACTTTCAGGCGTTCGCTGAAGAAGCGGCTGGTGGATGAGATGATGCGGTGTTCCTGGCGGTCTTCCCGTCGGGTGGGCAGGGTGACGATGACGTGGTACACCTTGAACTTGGTGGAGCGGATGCGGCTGCTCCACCAGGTAACGGCGACGCCGGCCAGGACGATCATGATGCCGGCGGTAAGGGCGAATCCGGCGAAACCGCCCAGGAAGGCGACGATTATCCCGATGATGGAGGCGCCGCCTACGGTGCGCCACCAGCGGATGGGGGGTCGGTCCCTTTCCTCTTCGACGACTTCCATCTCCACCGCGAGGATGTCCTCGATGCGGTATTCCTTGCCCTCCGGCTCGATGAACCGCTCGTAGGTGACCAGAACGCCGTGTTCTTTGAACAGGACGCGGTCTTTGGATACTGCCATGATGGAGGCCCCCGATACCGTTGGAACGGGGCGAATGATTATTCGCCCCTACTGGGCGGTGGTGCCGCCGTCGATGACGAGTTCGGAGCCGGTCATGAAGGATGACTCGTCGGAGGCGAGGAACACGATGCCGTAGGCGATGTCGTCGGCGTTGCCCACCCGACCGACGGGAATGCGCTCCTGAATCCAGTCGAAGTAACGCTCGTTCTCGTAGCTACGAGTGGTCAGGGGCGTGTGGCAGTAGCCGGGGTGGATGGAGTTGGCGCGGATGTTGTCGCCGGCGTACTGCATGGCGGTTGACTTGGTGAGGAGTCGGATGGCGCCTTTGGCGGCGTGGTAAGCGGTGGAGGTTGGGCTGCCGACGAGGCCATAGATTGAAGAGATGTTGACGATGGAGCCGGCGCCTTCTTTGAGCATCTCGGGGATGGCGTGCTTGGTGCCGAGGAAGGTTCCTTTGGCGTGGACGTCGATCTGACCGTCCCAGGCCGCTTCGGTGGTCTCTTCCACGGTGTAGCGGGCGCCGGTGCCGGCGTTATTGACCAGGACGTTGAGCTTGCCATAGGCGGACACGGTGGCGGCCACGGCGTCAATCCAGTCCTGCTCGTTGGTAACGTCCTGCTTGACGAAGATGGCGTCGCCGCCGGCGGCGCGGATCTGCTCGGCGGTGCGCTCGCCGTTTTCAACGTTGATGTCGCCCAGGACGACCTTGGCTCCCTCCTGGCAGAACATACGGGCCGCGGCGCCGCCGAAGCCCATCAACTCGCCCTCCACGCCGCTGGCCGCGCCGCTGATCAACGCTACCTTGTCTTCCAACCGCATAGTAAAACCTCCTGCCTCGGTCGAGACTGCTACGCTACGGAGGCATTATAGCAGGCGCAGGTTTCCCGCCCGACTATCAGCGGCGACGCAGCTTGTCTTCCAGTTCTCGGATCCTGGCCTCACGGTCGGCTAAAGTCGCCTCAAACGAAGCCCGCTCCTGTCGCCAGTTCTCCAGGTAAGCTTCAGTTGCCGGATCGTAGAAGCGCGGCCAGCCCTCGTCCCAGCACAGGTACAGCCCCATCAGATCGCTATAGCCCTTCAGGACGCCGTCGGGTTCGGTGGTCAGCTCAACCGGCTGATACTCGCCATCGCGCAGAACCCATCCTGACATCGGCTCTCCGTGATGGTCGCCACCGCTGGGGTCAAATCGCCAGTATTCGGAAATGCCAATGGCGGCGTACACCCGGGGCTTGACGATGGTGTCCTCCGAGCCGGTGCTTCCGGAACCCACTTCCAGCGCCAGATCGGGCGGCTTGCCGGCCTCCCAGGGCAGGTAGAGCTTGCGTCGGCGGATAGCGGCCTGGTCCACGCCGAAAGCCAGATAGATGTCGGGCTGGCGGCGGACGTTGAGGTTGGACGGGTCGTAGCAGAGGATGGTGTTGCTGCTGAGGAAGACGTCTGGACGAGTCTTAAAGCCGGTGAACCGGCTGTGCATTATGCCGAGGATTTCCTGTACGACGAATTCCTGTTCCATGGCGTCAGGCATCGGCTCCGGGTCGTCGGGGTTATAGTCCAGGCTGGCGTAGTCGATTTCGCCGCGCTTGACGTAGGGCAGCATGGCGACTTGGATTCCTGTTGCAGTCATCACATACCCTCGCCGTAGTTAGGTTGCGTGTCAGGGCAGAGCGGTGTGTCGAGGGAAGGCTCATCCGAAGTTGCAATCAGTCTTCGGCGTCATCTTCTTCGTCATCGTCGAACAGGTCATCTGCGTCGTCATCATCATCTTCGTCGAACAGGTCGCCATCGTCGTCATCATCCAAGTCTCCGGCAACGGCGGATGCCAGGTCTCCCGTCAGACCGGAGTCATCGTCCGGAGCGGCCCCGAGCATTGGCAGCAGGGTTTCTTCCGGTTCGGACTCCGCCACGGGTACGGCGGCGAAACCGTAGAATTCGTCGTTGTCGAGAATGCGGGCCAGGCCGCCAACAGTCACCGTTATCGGACGGACGGGCGATGACCAACGCTCGGTCAACTCTTCGTGCAGGTCGGCAAGAGTCATTGGCTCGCCGGCCTGCACGAGAAGCGTGCGAAAGAGTATTTCCTGCAGTGGCATTGATGGATTGATGAAGTTGTCATCGTCGCCGCAATGGGCGCTAATTTCGTCAACGAGGTCCGCCGGGTTCGCAATATCAGCCGGCGTTTTGCCGTATGACGGGCACGCAGTGTTGAGACGGGCCAGCAACAGCGGTACCGGCGAGCGGTTCAGTTCTTCAAGGCGCTCCAGGCTGAAGCGATACTCCGTTCTGGCCTGCCGGCCATCGCCGGCAACTGTGGTGGTCATAGCTCAACCTCTTCGTTCCAGTCCAGCATGATGATTTTTACGGCCTGCCCGGCCTCTTTGCGAGTCAGGTCGGAGGGGCAAATCGCCAACCCGTTGGCGCGGGACAGGGAAGTAAGAATATTGGAACCCTGGGGTCCGGTGGGGGTGGCGAACCAGGTTCCGTCGCGTCGTTCGACCTCCACCCGCGCGTACACGCGGCGGCCGTCGCTGTTGAATATGGGGCCGGTCAACACGCCTTCCACCATCGGGCGCGCCAGCAGATCCCGACCCAGCATTCGGCGCACGGCGGGCCGGCCGAACATCTCAAAGGCCAGGAGGGCGCTCACCGGGTTGCCCGGCAAACCGAGGAGCGGCAGAGGACTGCGATCATTCCGACGCAACAGGCCGAAGGCCAACGGTTTGGCCGGCCGCATTCGCACGGACCAGAAGTTCATGTCGCCCCGCTGCTCCAACACGTCCTTGACCATATCGTAGTCGCCCTTGGACACGCCGGCCGACGTCACCAGCAGGTCGGCGTCGGCGGCGGCGTCGATGCAGCGGTGCAGATCGTCCAGGTTGTCCCGGGCGATGCCGATGATCCGGGGGAGGCCACCGGCCGCAATGACGGCGGCGGCGACGCTGCTGCTGTTGCTGTCGTAGATGTGGCCGGGGGCCAGCGGGTCGCCCACGGCGGCAAGTTCGTCTCCGGTGGACAGCACTGCTACCACCGGTCGGCGGATCACGCGGGCCTTGCCCAGACCCAGGGAGGCCATTACGCCGGCTTCGGCGGGGCGCACCAGCGTTCCGGCGGTCAGCACCAACTCGCCGGCGCGCACATCCTCACCCGCCGGGCGCACGTTGCTGCCCAGGGGCAGGGCTTTGCGGATCTCGATTTCGTCCAGCGGCTGGCCGTTGCGACGTCGGTCCAGCTCGTCGGTTTCCTCAAAGGGCACCACGGTATCGGCGCCGGCCGGCACGGGCGCGCCGGTCATGATGCGGATGGCATTGCCGGCGGTGACGGTTTGGTCGGATACCTGCCCGGCGGCCACCGCCGAGATGACGGAGAGAGTTGGCGGTGTGCCGTTGGCGTCCGCAATGTCGGCGTGGAGCACAGCGTAGCCGTCCATGGCCGAGTTGGCCAGCGGCGGTAGGTCCAGGGGCGAGTTGATATCCTCGGCCAGGGTCAGGCCCAGGCATTCCAGAACCGGCAGCTCCACTGGATCCAGGGGGTCAAAGTGGCCGATGATGCGCTGGAAAGCCTGTTCCACCTCCAGCATATCCTCATGACCGTGGCCGTTGTGGCCGTCGTGATGACGACCGTGGTGGCCGTGACCGTGGTCGTGAACGCTCTCGTGGTCGCCGTCGCCGTGGGCATCGTGGGCGTGGAGGTGGCGGGTGTGTTGGTGGGTGGTCATAGGGCTGGCTCCGCAAATTCTAGGGAGGTGTGGGTTCAGTCTCACCAACAATCCTAACAGATTCCAACCAGACCGTGCGGTCGTCTTCGATGATTGAGTACCATAGCTGCACCTGTGAGTTGAGGCCGGCCCGGCGGGTATTGGCGGGAACATTCGGTGACTGTTGAATAGAATATGGGCTGCGCTCGAGCCGTTGCCTGATTTGCATCAAGGCGGCCGGGTCAACCATTGGATTGATGTAGCCGAGGCGCACGGCATGACGCCATTCAACGTCAAACTGCTCCGTTTCGCGGACATCATACCGATTGGCGTCGTTTGGCAATGTCATTGGCGATATGCTTCGCCTCCCTGATTTCGTTGGCGCTCATTGGATAGGAGGTCGCCTGGGCGGTGACAAAAGGTATAGGTTCACCGTCTTCGGTGAACCGCCAGCTGAGCTGGTAGTGCGAATGTTCGGAGATGCCGGCAGTGTTGAAAAAGGCGAATCGCTCCCGTTGTTCGTCCAGGATGGCGCAGTCGGCGTCGGTCAGCACTTCCGGCTTGATCGTCCGGTTGGGCAGCAGACGATAGCGGTGATGGCCGTCGTCGTTGTCTTCGTACAGCACTTCCACATCGCCGGCCGCCTGCATCTCCTGCCGCACTTTGTACCAATGCTCCGGGTAGGGGCCGTGGGGAAAATGCAGGTAGGTAACGCCGGTGATGGGCGCGCCATGTTTCAGGTAGGCGGCGCAATCGGCGTAGTAGAGTAGGTTGACCAGCTTGATTACGCCGAAATTGGGGTCGTCCGCGGAGCGTTCGCTCAAATAGATAACGGCTTCAATCAACTTATCTTTACGCAGTTGGAACTGGTTTTCAGTTTCCATGCCAAACGCTCCTTGTCTAAGCTCGCACGGTCGCTCCTACTTCCCGCTCCAAGGCGCGGGTCAGGCCGTTCACCGCCCGGTTCACGTCCTCGGCGGTCAGCGTGCGGTCGGCGGCGCGGAAGTGGATGCGGAAAGCCAAAGACCGGCTCCCTTCCGGCACGTTCTCTCCGGCATACACGTCGAAGAGCTCGGCGCGTTCCACCAGTCGCACTCGCTCGATGAGCCGTTGCACCCGAGCGGCCGGCACCTCCGCCGGCACCACCAGCGCCAGGTCGCGGTTGGCGGCCGGGAACCGCGAAAGGGATTGGAACCGGTTTTCAGGGGTGGAGACAGCAGAGAGAACGGCCAGCATATCGGCCAACCGCAGTTCAAAATAGACCACCGGGTCGCCGGCCAGGTCAAAAGCTTCGCAAACGTCGGGATGGAGCTCGCCCACCACGCCGACGGCAGCGCCACTACCGGAGCCAATGGTGATGCGGGCGCATCGCCCGGGGTGGAACAAGGGCCGGTCGTCCGTCTCAAAGGCGGCGTTGACGCCCATGCGGCCCAGGGCGGCGGCCAATGTTCCAGACAGGTCGTAGAAGTCCAGGGGTTCCGACGCGCTCAACCAGTTGGCGTCGTAGCGCGGCCCCGACATCACGCCGGCCGCGAGTTCCACTTCCTGGGGTAGGCCGGCACTCTGGGGAATGAACGCCCGTCCCAGTTCGAACAGGCGGAACCCGCCGTCATTGTGCCCCCGGTTGTAGGCCAAAGTGCTCAGGATGCTGGCGGCCAGGGTAGGACGCAACACGTCCTGCTCGGTGGACATGGGGTTGGCGACGCGGAGTAGCGCCCGTGATTGTTCAAGAAATCCGGTGTTCAAGAAATCCGGCTCGTCAGCGCCATCCGGTCCTGCGCCCAGGCGGGCCAAATCATCCGGGCTGACCAACGGGTAGCTGATGGTTTCCTGCATTCCGGCGGAGGCCAGAGCATCGCGCAAGGCATCCTTCAAGGTGGTCATTAGGTTGGGCTGATGGTAAGGGATGGCCGATGACAACATGGAGGTAGGCACTTCGTCGTAACCAATGATGCGGACCACCTCTTCGATCAGGTCCTCTTCGATGGCGATGTCGCTGCGCCAGTAGGGCGGGTCGGCTTCCAGGCGGTCCGGCCCGGTGCGGCGGGTGGCAATGCCCAGGCTGCCCAGCACCGACTCGGCGCGGGCGATGTCCAAATCCATTCCCAGCACCTGCCGCAAGCGATTTACGGTCAGCGGCACTGCCGCAACCGGCGCGTCGCTTGCGGGGAATACGTCGATGATGCCGGCGGCGGCTTCACCGCCGGCGGTTGCCAGGATGAGTTGGGTGGCCCGACGCAAAGCGATGGGCGCGAGTTCGGGGCGCAGCCCTTTTTCGAAGCGCAGGCTCGCCTCGGTACGTAGGTTCAGGTCGGTTGAGGTGCGCCGGTTGTTCAAAGGATGGAACGTCGCCGATTCCAGGAGCATATTGGTGGTGGCCGGCGTGATCTCGCTGTTTGCGCCGCCCATCACGCCGCCGATGCCGATGGCCTGAGCGGGGTCGGCGATGAGCAGATTGTCGCTGGTCAGCGTCCGCTCCACCTGGTCCAGGGTGGTGAACTTCTCGCCGTCGGCGGCGCGGCGCACCACCACGTGGCGGTCGGTTACGGTGTCCAGGTCGAAGGCGTGCAACGGCTGGTTGAACTCCAGCATCACGTAGTTAGTGACGTCCACCACGTTGTTGATGGGACGCAGGCCGGCGCGGATGAGGCGGTCCCGCATCCAATGGGGTGACGGCCCGATGGCGATGCCGGTGATAACCGAGGCGGTGTAGCGATGGCACAGGTCCGGGTCGGCGATGGTGACCCGCGCCAACGTGTCCGCGGGCGGGCCGGCCTCAGGATAGGAGATATCGGGAACCCGAACGGGCTGGCCGGTGATGGCGCCGATCTCCCGAGCCACGCCCAGGATGGACAGGCAGTCGCCCCGGTTGGGGGTGAGTTCCAGTTCGAGGAAGGTGTCGCCGAGCACGTCATCCAGCGGCGCGCCGACCACGGCGTCGTCGGAGAGCACGATGATGCCCTCGTGCTCGTCGCTGATTTCCAGCTCGGCCTCGGAGCAGATCATGCCCTCGGACACTACGCCCCGAATGCGGGCCGGCTTGAGCTCCTCCCGGCGTCCGGTGTGCATATTCATCAGTGTGACACCGGGGCGGGCGAAGCAGATCTTCTGGCCGGCGGCGACGTTGGGCGCGCCGCAAACCACCTCGATGGGCGGCCCGTCGCCGGGATCCACCTCGCAAAGGGTCAGGGTATCGGCGTTGGGATGGGGGCGCGTGGCGCGGACGTGACCGACCACGCAGCCGTCCCAACCGCCGCGGGTGATGACGTCGCCCACCTCGATGCCGCCCATGGTGAGGCGGTGGGCCAACTCATCGGCGGGGAGGGTGATGTCAACGTACTGGGAGAGCCAGGAGAAAGGGATTAGCATAACGTTCTGTTGCAAAGATACTCTGTGTGTTGAAAATGTTCCGGCAACCAGAGAGGTCTGTCGCTAAAGGGTGGGAGTATGGCAATGTGCGCCCAGAGATGCCGGTCAGCCCCGTGAGCTACAGTCTCCGGCCAGTCTATCCAGCTGCCGGGTTCCACCGGCCCCTCGTTGTGCCAATCGCCAAATTCGTCGATGAACATGCAAACACCGATAGCGCGGGAATCAACCTGACGCATCATCCCGCCCAATTGGGCTATGGATGATTTGATTTGATCATGGTTCGTCGCCTCGCTTTTGGAGAATGGTCGTCGCTTGATTTCCGCCAAGAGCAAAACGTTGCCGTCGCTGTCCGTAATTGCGAGGTCAGCAGTCATGCCGCGCGGTAAAGCAATTTCAGTTACGACACGCAACTCCAAACCAATCGCGTCCGCTAGGCACTCCGCTTTTTTCCGCACCGCCGCTGCCAGGGACGCATCCTTGACCAAGGCATCATTGTAGCTGGCGCGCAACGATTCCAAGGCGGCGCTGAAAACGGCAAACGCCAATAACCATGCCTCTGACTTAGCGCGACGATTCTCGTCGCAGACGATTTCCACGCCAACGATGTCCCCATCGTCGCCGTAATCACCTACAAATGGCCACGCTATAGTTCCGGTTTCTTTGATAGGCCGGTCGGCGAAGCGCAGGTACACCGC
>DAOUJY010000059.1:0-16537 GCA_034421995.1 Dehalococcoidia bacterium
ATAAAATCGGAGATGTTCATGGGGTTCCTCGCTGCGGAGTGTTCTCAACTCGCAGCATAGGGGAACCTCGTGGCATTTTCAAAATCGTCTCAAACTAGCACCAAAGGTTAGAATACAGTACAACCTCTTCCGAAACAGAGCCTATGCAAAAGCACACTGACATCCTAAAACGCATTGAGTATGAACGCCGGCTAGGGGCCCGCATCATCGCCAAACTCCAAGGAATGTTACAGACGCGCTCCAAAGCGGTGCTAAAAACCCCGGAGGGCTTTAACCCCCAGTTCGAAGACCTGATATGCCACGCCGGTGGACAGTTACCTCATCACCGAAAATGAGTACCACGAAATTCTGCTCGCCGACTTCATCATCGGAGCGCGTGACTTCACGACGCATCGCCAAACTCTGGTGGCGGAGACTTCAATCACGGTGCACAGCTCCGACGTAAGCCGGGCGCAGCGGCGGGCCAAGGCCGTAGTCAAGGCCATGGGGGCTGATGCTCTGGCCGCAGTAGTCGGCCAGAGCATCAGCCCCGCCGCCAAGATCCTGGCAGACAGCGAGTTGGTACTGTTTCTGGATATACCAGAACGATAGGCATTCAGCCGGTATTGTCCTGGGTCTTCCGGTTGTCATCTGTTATGGCTTTCGCCTACTGATGTGCAAGCATCCTTACGGCAATCTGCCGCAGCTCGGGAATGCTCATCATGGAAGCGACAAGCCATTCGCGGTTTTGCTCGGCGTAGGCTCTTCGCGCATCGATTATCGCTTGATAATCAATCCCCAACAGCTGGCAAAATTCGCGGCCAGTCCAAACTTCGGACGTATCAACTCGCTTTTTGAAACCATCAACGATTGCAGTTTTGTCCGTTTGGTTGAACGAGCAGATTCTGATTTCCGGGGTGTACGGGATGCGACCATTAACTTCATCCATAAAGCCGATCAAAGATTCTATCTCGCCGTCAGTTTTTTTGGTATCAAACGTATCCCCGTCTTTGAGCTCAACAACGTAACAGCGGCGGTTCGACGTCCTTCTGTCAAAAACCAGAAAATCAGGTTGGGCACTTGCCCTGATGGTCCGTGACCTTTTGACCGCCTTTTTATCAGCCAAGAATACGCCTTCAAAGCTGGTATTCAGGAAAGTGTCCAAGTCAGGTATCAGGTTGCCGTTCTCTTTGACTCGTTGCTGGATAATCTGCTCCAACTCGGTGCCGGCCCTGATTGACGTAGCGTGTATTTGGGAAAACATGGCCCCCACGTTAGGGTTGTCGAAAAGACGGGTATAAGATCCATCCCTACGACCTGGGTTGCTATCTGTTATTCTCGGCATGATTTCACCCGTATCATTCGCTGATATGCTGATGTCGCAACCGAGGAACCTCCGCCCTACCCACTTGGCAGCTTCAAGAACTGAATAGCTCCCGGCGGACGGATCCAGTATAACATCGCCGGGGTCGGTCACCGCCTCAATCAGAGCCGCTTGCAGCAATACAGGTTTGGTATGGGCGTGCTGGTCATCGGACGTTTCCGTCCATACGTCGGGTATATTGTGCCGGTGCCAAACGCCTTTGGCGCGTTTGGGTAACTTTTGGGCGATTACCAAGTATTCGGCATATCGCCGCGTGCGGTATCCCATACCCATCTTACCTTTGTTCCAAGTCACTAGGTCCACGACTTCCAGTCCCCATTGCGTGAACCACGGCTCTACGCCTGTGCAAATGTGGAACTTGTCCACCCATAGGAAAAGATGGCCTGACGGGATCAGCGCTCTAGAAATGCCCTCAATGAATTTGGCGATGGTCTCCTCGCTCATCTGCGGCAATGCTGACCGGGCACGGCCCCGGCTGACGCCTTCGTTGCCGTACTGCATCTTGTCCAGAATCCCCCGGTACTGCGGGTCGAAAATGCAAAGAGGTATGGACTCCGGCTCCAACTCTGTAAGCAGATCAAGCCCGTCGTACTGATTCCGCTGATTTAATGGCAACGGCCACTGCCCGACATAAGTCCCGGCCGTTCTGGGTTGCCGCGTGGTTGAGAAGACAGTTGTCATTAGTAGCGCTGCTGGATTCAGTATAGCGCTACTATCCTATCAGGGGTTGCGTCAATCTGTACCCTTGCGCCAGTCAGCAAAATAGGCCATTTATTTTGTAGCGCCTGCTCAGCATTGGTGTGCTAATATTGTCGCCGCAACCGCACCGCCCCGGCGGGGATTTTATGAGCAGCGCAGCGCAGCCCGACGCCATTGTAGTCATAGACTTCGGCTCCCAGTACACCCATCTGATTGCCCGCCGCGTCAGAGAGTTGCAGGTGTATTCGGAGATCATCCCGGCCACGGCGAATTCCGGGGCGGTCGCCCACCTGAACCCCAGGGGCATTATCCTATCCGGCGGGCCGGCCAGCGTGTACGATGCCGGGGCGCCGGTGATACCGGATTGGGTGCTGGAATGCGGCCTGCCGACGCTGGGTATTTGCTACGGGATGCAGGCGATGGTGCATCAGTTGGGTGGTGTTGTAACGCCGGGTAATGTGCGCGAGTACGGACACGCCGACTTTGCGATTTGGTCCGAATACGGAGGCGATGCCTCAGGCGCTCTGCTCTCCGGCGTCGAGGGCACGATTCCGGTCTGGATGAGCCACGGCGACCGGGTGGAACGGCTGCCGGTGGGCATGGCCGCGTTGGGCCACACCGCGAACACTGAGTGCGCCGCCGTATCCGACGGCAAACGCTGGTACGGCCTCCAGTTCCATCCCGAAGTGCAGCACACCCCGGACGGCATGACCATCCTGCGGAACTTTGTTCGTGAGATCTGCGGATGCATCGGAGCGTGGACGCCCGGTAATTTCTTGGTGGACACTGTGGAACGGGTGCGGGCGCAGGTGGGCGACGACCGGGTTATCTGCGGGTTGAGCGGTGGCGTGGATTCGTCGGTGGCGGCGGCGCTGCTGCACCGGGCGATAGGCCCCCAACTGACCTGCATATTCGTGAACAACGGCCTGCTGCGTCATGGGGAATCGGAGCAGGTGCAGGAAACCTTTCACAAAAATCTGGGCCTGGACCTGCGCTATGTTGACGCCTCGGACCGGTTCCTGAACGGCCTGGCCGGTGTGACGGACCCGGAGACCAAGCGCAAGACCATCGGCGGCGAGTTCATCCGCGTCTTTGAGGACGCCGCCGCTGAAATTGAACCGAACCCCGGAGCTCGGAAGTGGCTGGCGCAGGGCACGCTGTATCCCGACGTTATTGAGAGCGAAACCCCGGAAAACCGGGCTTCAGCCCGCATCAAGACCCACCACAACGTAGGCGGACTGCCGGAGCGCATGGACTTCGGGCTGGTGGAGCCGCTGCGATACCTGTTCAAGGATGAGGTGCGGGCGGTGGGCCTGGAGTTGGGCCTGCCGGAGGAGATCATCTACCGTCAGCCCTTCCCCGGTCCCGGATTGGCCATTCGCATCATCGGGGAGGTGACGCCGGAGCGGGTAGAATTGCTGCGAAACTGCGACCGCGTCGTGCTGGAAGAGATAGCCGATGCCGGATTGTATCGGGATATCTGGCAGAGCTTTGCCGTACTCACCGACAACCGCACCGTTGGCGTCATGGGCGATTACCGCACCTACGGCTACGCCTGCGCCATTCGTGCCGTGAACTCCGAAGACGCGATGACCGCCGACTGGGTTCGTTTGCCTTACGACGTGCTGGCGCGCATCAGCAACCGGATCGTCAACGAGGTGGACGGAGTGAACCGGGTGGTCTATGACATTACCAGCAAACCTCCCGGCACCATTGAGTGGGAATAACCGTGGTTCGACAGGCTCACCACGAGCGGAGGATTGCCGCTCACCATGAGCGGGGCATTGAGGTAATTCGATGCGTGTCCTGATAGTGGGTTCCGGCGGGCGAGAACACGCGCTGGCGTGGCGGCTGCAACGCTCGGATTCCGTCACTGAACTTTTGGCCGCCCCCGGCAACTCCGGCACCGCTGGGCTGGGAACAAACCTGCCCGTAGCCGACACCGACGTTGAGGGAATAGTTTCGGCAGCCACCGAGCACGCCATCGACCTGGTGGTGGTAGGCCCGGAAACTCCTTTGGCCCTTGGCTTGGCCGACCGTCTTGCTGCCGCCGACATCCCCGCGTTCGGTCCCAGCCGGGCCGCGGCCCGCTTGGAATCCAGCAAGAGCTTCGCCCGCAGCGTGCTGGACGCCGCCAGCGTGCCCGGCCCGAACTATCGCGTCTTCCAGACCATTTCCGGGGCGCTGAGTTATGTTTACTATCATGATCGCCCGGTGGTGGTGAAGGCCGATGGCCTGGCCGCCGGCAAGGGCGTCGCCATGTGCGCCACCCGAGAAGACGCCAAGATCGCCATCCGCGCGTGCATGGAGGATCGAATATTCGGCACGTCAGGTGAGACCGTCGTCATCGAAGATTGGCTGCACGGTATCGAAGTGAGCGTATTCGGTTTCACCGACGGCGAGAATCTATCGGAGTTGGTGGCAGCGACCGATTACAAGCGCGTGGGCGAGGGTGACGTTGGCCCCAACACCGGGGGGATGGGCAGCTTCGGGCCGCCTGACTTCTGGAACGCCGAGTTCGCCCATGAAATCCGCCAACGTTTTATGCTGCCCGTCATCAGGGAGTTGGCGGAAAGGGGTTGCCCCTATCGCGGAGCCCTGTACTGCGGGTTGATGCTGACGCGAGAAGGTCCGCGTGTGCTGGAATTCAACTGCCGCTTCGGTGACCCGGAAACCCAGGTCATCGTGCCCCGGTTGTTGAGCGACCCCGTGGAGGCGATGCTGGCCTGCGCCAACGGAAACCTGGACGATGCCGGCCCGGTGGAGTGGTCCGAACGCCCCGCAGTCGCCGTGGTGATGGTCTCCGGAGGCTACCCGGGGCGCTACCAGACCGGGTACGCCATAAACGGCCTGGATGACGACGCCGGTGATCAGGACAGCCTGGTTTTCCACGCCGGCGCTCAACCGGCGGAGGACGACAGCGGCGGAGTGGTGACGGCCGGCGGCCGGGTGCTGGCGGCGGTAGGGCTAGGCGACCACGTGGCTGAAGCGAGGGAACGCGCCTATCGCCGGGTGCAGAGTATCTCGTTCACTGACGCCTATTACCGGCAGGACATTGCCGCGACTGCGGCTGCCGAGCCCGTTTCGGCCTAACAATCGCTCCTGCATATGATCGCCGCCCGCATCGCCGTTACGGAACCCGATTGGCCGGCTCTTGCGGAGGCATATCACGTTGCCGGGGCGTCAGGGGAATTGGACGCATTCCGCCGGCGCCGCTGGGAGCGGGCGGCTGAGTGGCAAGCCTGGCTGGAGCAAGACGCGCTGCCAGGGTTAACCGAAGCGCAAGCCATTACCCTTTACCGGGGCGCCGGCGGCCGGCAAGTTTCAAAGTTCCGCGCCAATCCAATTGAGGATATCCGCGAGAATGTAGATTTTCTGCTCTACGACGACATCAAGTTGGAAAATCGTTTCGAAGAGTGTGCCGTGGCAACCGGCGGCTTTGGATTGAGCGGCGCCGGCACAGAATGGCCTTCGTACCTGCTGACGTTGCGGGATCCGACGTTGTTCGCTCCCTGGAGCCTCCACACTGAGCGGGTGCTGCGGCGGCTGGGGATGTTGCCGGCCGGGTTCAGTCAGGGACATCCCGGACTGTGCTACATCGATCTCCTGGACATCCTGGGCATTTTGGCTCGGAGACTGCACGTTACTGACTTTCGCGGCGTCGATGAGTTCTGCTACTTTAACGGGCGCAATCGGAAACCCCGGGCGCGGTAAAGTTGCGCCCGGCGATACCGGAGGAAGTACCAATGCCCTGGCTGGATGAGTTGAAACGACTGCGGGTGCGCGTGGACAACGAAGGTTATGGCCGCCGCATAACCGAAGTTGCGGAGCGGCGCGGCTTGCTGGAGCGGTTCGCCGGTCAACTGGCAGTGGACGGATTGCTTAGCCAGATGAATGACGTGCTGCTGGATGGCAGCGCCCGATTGATAATCAATCGTTCCTGGCATTACGAATTTGATGAGGAAGATCTGTCGGAAGAAGAGGATGTAGACGAAATCGTCTATGTGCTCTTCTGGCACGACGGTGAGCCGGTGGAAATTGAGGTGCGAGTCGGCATCGATGAAGACGATTCCGGGTATGTGGTCGTAGAAGACGAGGAGGTCGATGATGACGCTGAATCCATACAGTCCGCCCTCTTGGACGCGTTCCGGGACATTGCGGATATGGTGGAGGGCTGACCGTCGTTGCCCAAAGCCCTCGTGGTGTATAGTGCGATGCGGTGCCCGGCAGCCAAAACGGGCCAGAGATTGAGAAAGGAGAACGATTTTGCCACTGGTAGGAGTAGTTATGGGCAGCGCTTCCGACGAGGAGGCCGTCCAACCGACCATAAACACGCTGGAATCCCTGGGCGTCGAGTACGAGGTCCGGGTAATGTCTGCGCATCGAACGCCGGAGCGGGTCCACGAGTACGCCTCCACCGCTCGCGAACGCGGCCTTGAAGTGCTCATCGCCGCGGCCGGCGGTTCAGCAGCCCTGGGCGGCGCACTGGCGGCCCAGACCACGTTGCCGGTGATCGGCATACCGTTGACTTCAAGCGAGCTCAACGGCTGGGACGCGTTGTTGTCCACGGCACAGATGCCCCCCGGCATCCCGGTGGCCGCCATGGCCGTGGGCGGTTGGGGAGCGCGCAACGCCGCCTACTACGCCGCCCAGATCCTGGCGATCAAGCATGACAACATCCGCCAGGCCGTCGAGCAATACCGGCAGTCTCTCCGTGAGCGATAATCCCGGCCCAGCCAACCGCCGCCTGCCGGCGGTTCTGACCGATTTTGACGACACCGCCGCGGCTCAGAACGTGGCGGAGTTGCTGCTGCACCGGTTCGGCCATCCTTCCTGGACCGAGGTGCGCGATCGTTTTCGTGTCGGCGAACTGACGCTCAAAGAGTACCAGGAGATAACCTTCCTGCGGATGGGGGCCAGGAAGGAAGCGATGCAGGCATACGTCCGGGAAAACGCTTGCTTCCGCCCCTATTTCGATGAGCTGTGGCAATTCTGCCGGGAGAACGGCTTCCCCATGTGCATCATCAGCCAGGGTTTGGACTTTTACATCCAGGCTTTGCTGGACGGCAGCGGTCACTCGGACGTGCCGGTGTACGCGGTGGTGACCCGGTTCGACGGCAATGGGCGGGTCCAGGGATACCGCTACGACTTTCCGTATCCCGATGCGCCGGAGCTTGGCAACAGCAAGGCGTTGATCGTGCAACGGTTCCGCGAGCAGGGGCGTCATGTCTTCTACATGGGCGACGGCCGATCCGATTTTGAGGCCGGCGAGGTCGCCGACACCGTTTTCGCCCACCGGCAGATGGCCGCGATGTGCGAGGAAGCCGGCATCCCGTTCACGCTGTTCACCGATTTCGGCCCGGTGTTGGAAGCGGTCCGCGAGTTTACGCGCGGCGAAGGCTGAACACCCTTTGGGCTATGATAAAATTATCAGCGTTTTCATAACTCAGGGGAGGCGAAACCTTGATTGACCGCTATTCCAGGGCCGAGATGAAACGGGTCTGGTCTGACGAAAACAAGTACCGGATGTGGCTGGACGTGGAACTGGCCGTATGCGAGGCCTGGACCGAAGCCGGCGTCGTACCGCTGGAAGATATGGAGCGACTGCGGGGGGCGACGTACCACCATCAGCGGATGATGGAGATCTTCGAAACCACCCGCCACGACGTCACGGCGTTCCTGCGCTCCATCACGGAGACCCTTGGCCCGGAAGGGCGGTGGCTGCACTTGGGCATGACCTCTTCCGATATGCTGGACACAGGCCAGGCCCTGCAACTGGTGGCTGCCGCCGACCTGCTCCTCGGCGAGATTGACGCTGCCATCGCCACCGTCAAGGAACAGGCCATCCGGCACAAGGACACCCTGATGATGGGGCGAACCCATGGGGTCCACGCCGAACCCATGACCTTCGGATTGAAACTTGCCCTGTGGTGGGACGAATTGCGCCGCCAGCGGGAACGCATGGAGGCGGCCCGGGAGTCGGTCCGGGTGGGGAAAATCTCGGGCGCGGTGGGCACCCATGCCACCATTCCGCCGCACATCGAGGACCGGGTCTGCCATCACCTGGGACTGAAGGTGGAACCGGTGTCCAACCAGGTGGTGCAGCGGGATCGCCACGCCCACTTCATCACGACTTGCGCTTTGGTTGCCGCCTCGTTGGAGAAGTTCGCCACCGAGATCCGGGGAATGCAGCGCACCGAGGTCCACGAAGTTGAGGAACCATTTGGCGCAGGACAGACTGGCTCGTCTTCCATGCCCCACAAGCGCAACCCGGAGCTTACGGAACGCATCTGCGGCCTGGCGCGCACCATCCGGGGCAACGCCATGCCCGCCCTGGAAAACGTGGCCCTGTGGGGGGAACGAGACATCAGCCATTCTTCGTCAGAGCGCATCATCCTGCCCGATACCTGTCTGATGCTGGATTACATCCTGAGCATCTTCACCCACGTGGTGAGCGGCTGGCGGGTGGACGCGGACCGGATGTGGCAAAACCTAGAGAGCAGCCGGGGGCTGATTTTCAGCCAACGGGTGCTGCTGGCGCTGGTTGAAGAGAAAGGTCTGTCGCGGGAAGAAGCTTACGACATCGTCCAGCGCAACGCCATGCGCGCCTGGGACGACGCCCAAGACTTCCGCCATCTGCTCAAATCAGACCCTCAAGCTGCCGAACACCTCACCGCCGATGAGATGGAAGCACTCTTCGATTACGGCTACTACACTCGCTACGTGGACGATAATTTTCGGCGAATCGGGCTGCTTCCGGCCCCGGCGCTGGTATGAACAGGATCCGCAAAAACTCGACCAACATCAGCATCGCCTTCCGGCGAAAGAACGTCACCCCGTACTTGATACGGGGCCGGAAACCAGAAAACGCCGCTGGCCTTCGGCTTTCGCCGGAGTGGCGGTTGGGAAGGAAATCTGAATTGCCATGATTATTGAAACTCGAATGCCCGACCGAATGCACCGGGGCAAGGTGCGCGACACCTATCAGCTCACCGACGATCTGCTGCTGATGGTGGCGACGGACCGGATCTCCGCCTTTGACGTGGTGCTGCCCAACGGAATCCCCGACAAAGGGGCGGCGCTCAACGGCATGTCCGCTTTCTGGTTCCACTTGACCGATCACATCGTACCCAATCACCTGGTGGCGTTGGCCGATTCTCCTGAGGCCGCGGCCTATGGGGACAACCCGGTGATCACCCATCCCGCCTACGCCGAAGACAATGTGGGCCGGCAGGCCATGGTGGTCAAGAAAGCGGAGCGCATCGACATCGAGTGCATCGTGCGCGGATACATCACCGGTTCGGCCTGGGGCGAGTACCGCCGGCAGGGCACGGTTTCGGGCAAACCGATGCCGGAAGGCATGGTTGAAGGCGACCGCTTCCCGGAACCGTTGTTCACTCCCACCACCAAAGCCGAAGAAGGCCACGACGAAAACATGACCGACGAAGAGGTGGTGGACATGGTCGGGGCGGAAACGGCGCAACGACTGGCCGACATCAGCAAGGCGGTGTACCTGCACGCCCATGACTACGCCCGAGACCGTGGCATCGTACTGGCCGACACCAAGATGGAGTTCGGTTTCCTTGACGGCGAGCTGATTCTTATCGACGAGCTGCTGACCCCCGACTCCAGCCGCTTCTGGGATGCCGAGGGGTACTCGCCAGGCAAGTCCCAGCCCAGTTACGACAAGCAATACGTCAGAGACTGGTTGACGGCCCAAGGCTGGAACCAGGAACCGCCGGCGCCGGAGCTGCCTGACGAAGTGGTGCAGCGGACGGCGGAACTGTACCGGCAGGCGTACCAGCGTCTCACCGGCGCGGCCCTCTGATACCCGGATCGCCACCCACAGCGTACGAGCAGCACCCATGCCACCATCCAGACACCGCCGGCGTCGGGCCGCCCGTCGTTCCCAGCGGCGCACTCCTCCGATTTCCTCCGGTGGCGGTTTTCGCAGCCGGTGGCTGCTGTTTGCCTTTGGCGCCATCGCCGTGTTGTTCATCGTGGCGCTGCTGGTGCCGGTGGTCCTGCCGGTGAACTTCGGTGGTGGAGGCAGCCAGCAGGGCGAGGCCAGCGGGTATGTGGATGGAATCGGAACCCAGGTGGACGCTCCCGAAGACCGCGCCCACTTCGCCGACACTTTCACCATTTACGACGTAACCAACCAGGAAGGTTACTCGACGACACCACCCACCTCCGGTCGTCACTGGAACGGCTGGGTGCAGTGCGGCTGGTACACCGAGGCCGTGCCCGACGAGCGCATCGTCCACAACATGGAGCACGGCAACATCATCCTCAGCTATAACCTGACGGATCAAGCCCAAATTGATGAGCTGAAAGACGTCTATCAGTCGATAGGTCTGACGAATCGCTGGGGTGTGGCGCGACCCTATAATCCGCCTCCGGACGCTGAGGGGAACGACCGTTTTCCGGAAGGCACCATCGCTCTCACGACCTGGGGCGTGATAGACAAATGGCACATGGACGACCTTGGCGCGGACGGTGACGCGATAGGCGTCGGAAAAGACCGCATCGAGGAATTTTTCCGCGCTTACTCCGGCACGTTGAGCCCGGAATTTCCCGCCATTGAGGGTAGGCCGGCCGGAGCGGACTGCACTCGCGGCGGCGTGATGAACCCCTAGGCCCTTCCACCATGAAACGGACCTTGGTCCTGGGGCCAGTGGTATTGTGGGTGTTGGCATTGGCGCTGGCGGCCTGTCAGGATGACCCTGCGCCACCGCCTATTGCGCAACCTACCCCTACGATTCTTCACAAATCCGGCACAAGCGTAGCCACACCAACGCCGACCGTCGCCCCGACGCCCACTCCTACGTTCCCCCTTGTCCCCACAATCGCGACTGTAACCGTCGCGCCATCACCAACTCCGCCCCCAACACCACCTGCAATACCGACGGCTACACCCTCCGGTCCGACGCTGGAGCAGGTGCCGCCCACCAACGGAGCAGTCCGGGTTGAGCCGATGCCGAGCCGGAACCATTTCCCGAAAGCAATGCGCATTGGCGACGTAGTCCCGGGCGGCTACAGCACCGTGCCGCCCACGTCGGGACAGCATTGGGGAGAGTGGAGCTACTGCGGTTTCTATTACCATCCGTTGCCCGACGAAATGCTGGTGCATAACCTTGAGCATGGCAACATCATCGTCAGCTACAACCTGCCCGATGACGCAGACGTGGCGGCATTGCGGGCCACCGTGGAAGCCATCCCATTGGCCAAAGAGTTCGCCATTGTCCGGCGCTACCATGAGATACCGGAGGGCATGGTGGCGATTACCACCTGGGGAGTGCTGGATCGAATGATGGGTGTGGACCCGGAGCGCATTGCCCGTTTCTTTGCCGACTATCCCGGCAACACCGGGCCTGAGTTCGCCAATGGCCTGCCCTGCACCACAGGCATAGATATGACCCAATCCTCAAGCGGTTAGCGCCACTAAATCTGGAGAGGCATCGCAAGCGACATGTTCCTGGCTCGCATTTACGTAACCCTCAAGACTGCCGTCAACGACCCGCAGGGCTTGACTGTAATGAGCGGACTGCACAGCCTGGGCTACGAAGCCGTGGCAGACGTGCGGATCGGCAAGTACCTGGAAATCCGCATCGCCGGGGACGACGCGGCACTAGCGGAGACAGCAGTGGCCGGGATGTGCGACCAACTGCTGTCAAACCCTGTGATTGAGGAATATCGGTTCACTCTGGAACCAATCGCAGGCTAGTGCAGATGCTGCTCCAGAATTCCCAGTAGTTCATCGACGGTGGCTTGCTGCCACTCGGCGGCCTTGGCGGCGGTGCGGGCGCGGCGTTGCCGGCCGAAGTCCTGATCGGAGATATCCGGCTGCTCGGCCCGGATGGCGCTCTCGATCTCGCCCTGCTCACGGTTGGCCGTTTCCGAACGCTCGATCCAGTGGCAGATGTAGTCGTGTCCCTTGTCGTAGAACACCGCCACCGGGATGGACATGTAAAGCCCCTCTTTGAGGTACTCGTTCATGATGTCGTGATTCTCGTCCCGGGGAAAGATGCGGAGTTCCAAGCCGGCGGCTTCCGCCACCCGGGCCAGAACCGGCAGTTCCCGAACGACATCACCGCACCAGTCTTCGCCGATCACCATCATGTGGTTCGGTCCACCCTCGGCAGCGGCCAATTCACGCAGCTTCGCCGCCTGTCCGGGTTCCAGTTTGACGTTGGCGTAGTACTCCTCGAAACGGGCCTTGTTGACCTTGATGCTGTCCATGTATTCGTCGTAGGTCATTCCCTGGGCGTAACGCTCCGTGGTTACGACGCTG
Source organism: Dehalococcoidia bacterium (assembly GCA_034421995.1). Lineage (GTDB taxonomy): Bacteria > Chloroflexota > Dehalococcoidia > Lucifugimonadales > UBA3495 > Bin87. The sequence continues at coordinate 12,357 of DAOUJY010000059.1, forward strand.
GTTTGCTGGGCCATAGTTACACCTCTCTGTTTGGACACTGCTGGATTCCGGCCCCGTATCAAGTACGGGATGACGTTCTTTCGCCGGAATGACGAGTAGAGATTGAGGATGACGGATTAGAGATTGGGAAAGGCGGGCCGCCGGCCCGTCAGCCGATTTCTCAACCGCGCTGACCTCGAAAACCCATCTCGACCTTGCCGTCGGGCCACACGATGATGGGGACGGCGTCGCCGTAGTCCAGGGCTTCGTCCAGCGTGTCCTGGCTCTGGTCAACGCGGCGTTCCTCATATTCCACGCCTTCCCGACGCCAGGCCGCGCGCAGCGAATCGCACGCGGGACAAACGGTCAGCGTGTACACGATGGGAATGTCTGCCATGATTGCCTCCCGGTCGTGGGCCGATTATGCTCGGCATTCTACAACTTTGGGGCTGCCACTGCTATAATCCGGCGGGAATAGCCTGGGGCTACTGGATTCCGGCTTTCGCCGGAATGACGGAGAGAGTGCCGAAAGGACATAGAGAATACTGGAATGACGGTTTGATTTTCCAAAGGAGATGAGGATGATCGCGCTGATTGTTGAAATCAACATCAAGCCTGGGTTCAAGGACCAGTTCATGGCGTCCATGCTGGGCGACGCCCGGGGTTCCAACAACGACGAACCGGGCTGCCTGCGCTTCGATGTCTTGCAGGACAACGAGGACGAGAACAAGATCCATCTGTTCGAGGTGTATGAGGACGAGGCGGCGGTCGATGCGCACCGGAACGCTCCCCACTTCATCAAGTGGCGGGAGGAGTGCGCCGATTGGTTCGCCACCGAGAACATCCGCAAGATTGCCACGCCGGTTTACCCCGTACCGGAGAAGTGGGAGAAGCGGCCTCCGGTGGACTGAGCCTAACCCGCGTGTCGTGGCAGTAGGGGCGAATGATTATTCGCCCCTACATCATATCTGCCGTTGCAGCACGCGACGGAAACCGCGCACGAAGGCGTCGATCTCCACTTCGCCCAGGCATGTTGACAGGGCGCCGACGAGGTTGGGAGCCAACAGGAAGCCTTCGTTCAGCATCCCCATGAAGACACGCCCGGCCAGATCCTTGTCGGTTTGAGCGATATCGCGGTAGTTGCGAAGGGGACCTTCGGTGAAGTGGATGCCGAACAACGAACCCGCACCGGTGACTAGGACGGGTTGCTCCAACTCAGAGCACACCTGCCGGATACCCTGGCGCAGCATCTCGGTAAGCTCCGCCAGGCGTCGATAGACGGTCGGGGTCAGTTCGGTCAGCGTGGCGGCGCCGGCGGCCATGGTGATAGGGTTGGCGTTGAACGTGCCGCCGTGGGCGATGGCGGCGCCTTTCGCCGGACTGTACAGGCTCATCACGTCGGAACGGCCGCCGAACGCTCCTACCGGAAAACCGCCGCCGACTATCTTCCCCAACGCGGTCATGTCCGGGGTGACGCCGTAATATTCCTGGGCGCCGCCGGGAGCGACGCGGAAGCTGATAACCTCGTCGAAGATGAGCAGCGCGCCGCTGTCGTCGGCGAAATCCCGCAGCATGGTCAGGTAGGCCGTTTCTGCCGGGAGCATTCCGACCGAACCCATCACCGGTTCTACGATCACTGCGGCCAGCTCATCGCGGTGTTCTTCCAGGATGCGCTGGGCGGTCTCCACGTCGTTGTACGGGATTATCACCGCCTGATCCAACGTGCCTTCCGCCAAGCCGCCACTGGACGGAACGGGCTGCGGGTTGTCGTAGTCGCCGCCCGTGGCCGGGTCAATGCGGAGGCTGACCAACACCGCGTCATGGGTGCCGTGGTAGCCGCCTTCCACCTTGGCGAACTTGCTGCGTCCGGTGAATGCCCGGGCGGCCCGGAGGGTGTTCAACGTCGCCTCAGTGCCCGAGTTGGTGAAGCGCACCTGTTGGAACGAGGGGATGCGTTGGCACAGCAGGCGGGCCAGTTCGACCTGATGCCGGTTGGGGGAGTTATAGGCCAAGCCCAGTTCCATCTGCTGCCGGGCGGCCTCCAAGACCGGCGCGGGGCCGTGGCCCAAGATCATGGTGGTCATCGTGTTGATGAAGTCCAGGCGCTCCACGCCGTCGGCATCCGTGACCACCGAGCCCTGGGCGGACTCGGTGAAGATCGGATAGGGATTCCAAAAAATGGAATGCCGGCTGTCGCCATCGGGCAAATAGCGGCAGGCTTCCTCCCAGATCGCGCGGGACTTGGGGGTGGTTTCCAGGTAGCGGGCTACTTCGTTGTTTGGCAACTCAGAACTCCGGTGGTGATGATGGAATTGGGCTGGTTTAGTTGTCTCCGCCGGCGGGGCTGGCGGCTGCTGCCACCGGCCGGGCTTCGCCGCGGAAGTATATTCCACGCCAGAATCCACTGCCGATGATCGTGCCAACCACGACGATGGTGAACGCCGCCCCGGCGACGGCCATGACGTTGCCGGCCGACCAGAAGTCGGCCAGACGGCCATAGAGCAGGTTAGCGAAGGCCATGCTGCCGCCCACATGCATGGAATACACGGCGGAGACACGTCCCCGGATCTCGTCGGGCACCACGGACTGAATGATGGTGTGGGTGATGGTCATGAACCCGGACGTGCCCAACCCCATGAGGATCGCGGCGATCATGGAGATGCCGGTCTGCGCAGACAGGCCCAAACCGATGGGGGTCAGACTGCTGGTGAAACCAAGCAACAGGAAGACCCTGCCTCGAGTCATGTGGCTGACGATGCCGCCCACGAAGATTGAGGAGAACAAAGCTCCGATGCCCAATGCGGACATCAGCGCGTACACATCATTCTCATTGAACGTGATTCCATCAGGGGACAGTTTCTCCAGCGCCAGAGGAGGCAGCATGGATTCGAAGGACATGACCAGCACGCAGTGGGCCAGGGCCATGAGGATGATGCCAAAAACCAGCGGGGTGCTGTAGGAGTAGGCGAAACCGGCGGCGGTGTTGGCCCAGAAACTGCGACGGCGGTCGATGACACCGGAAGAAACGGTCCGGATCGAGAGCGCGGATGCCAAGGCGACCAGGTAGAAAGCGGCGCAGGCCCAGAACACGATGGCCGAGGTGCCGATGGTCAGCACCAGGTTCTGGATGCTGAACGAGGCTCCGGTGGCACCGAACAGGGCGCTGCTGCCCACGGAGGCAGAAACCGCCAGCAGGATGGCGGGACCGACGGCGCGGGAGCCCTGCTGCATGGCCTCATTCAGCGCCACCGCGTTAGGGAGACGCTCCCGGGGCACCAGGTTTGGCGTCAATGACTGGGCAGCAGTCTGCTGGGTTGCCCGCAGGGTGCCGTTCACGATGGCCAGCATCAGCACGTACCACGGGTTATCAACGCCGATCATCACCAGGATGGCCATGATCGCGGCCTGGGTCAGCTGTAAGGCATACACCCATTGCAGCAGCGTTTTGCGGGTCATTCTGTCCGCCAGGTACCCGATGAAAGGAGTGGCGAAAAACCGCGGGGACATGGCGGCGAAGGTAATCAAACCCACCCACAGACCCCAACTGCCCTGCAACTCGGGAATGCTGTACACCCAGGCGCCGCGAGCCACGATGAGGGCCCAGGCGCCGCTGCCGCTGGACAGGGAGGCCACCGCAAGGAACCGAAAGTCACGGAACACCAGCGCCGCAAGGAATCGGTGCGCTTTTTGGGCGAAAAAGTTGCGCTGCGGCGCCGGAGCCGTGGCCATATCGTTACTCCTGCTGCGTGCCAAACCGGATGGCAACGGCGAACCGGCTACGTTTACGGCCCGCAGAACAACCGTGGGCGCTCGCGGGCCGCGCTAATTCCATCGTAACCTGCGGTTTTAGTCAGGTAATTGCCGCATTATAACTTACGTCGCCGCACGGTCAACTTTGTGCAGCGGAGCACACCGGAACAATCGCTATGTCAACTTCTCAAGTTCGCAGTCGTCCAGCGCAACGGGGCGGCGGTGTTCAGGTTTTCCTCCTTTGGTTGGTCGGTTGGTTGGTTGGTGGTTTGGGGTTTTCGGGTTCGGGGGTTCAGGTTGTCGGCGCTACGGCCAGGGAGCGTGTTTGCGAATTGATTTCCTAAGCTAGGCTTTACGCATTTTTAGAAAAGTAAAAGGACAGGGTAAGCTGGCCTGACCCAAATTCCACTAAAGGCCCAGCCATGCTCACCCTGCCCGATGCCATTGTACCG
>DAOUJY010000060.1:0-6600 GCA_034421995.1 Dehalococcoidia bacterium
CGGTACAATGGCATCGGGCAGGGTGAGCATGGCTGGGCCTTTAGTGGAATTTGGGTCAGGCCAGCTTACCCTGTCCTTTTACTTTTCTAAAAATGCGTAAAGCCTAGCTGAGGTGCATGGCTGCTTCGACGGCGTGGTGGGTGACACTGTCGGGTCGTGTGTACATGATCAACTCTCTTGGTTGGTGTCGTGCCGGTGTAATGGGTAATTGGGGGAATTTGCCTAACATGTCGCGCGCCTCGCGTCCGGGCGGCTCTGTGGGCGTAATTCGGGGCATCCGGTGCCGTGTGGCTGGTTTGAGGATGAGGTGCCTTGGGTGGGTCGCCGTCATGGTTTCGGTAGGTAGAGCGGTCCTTCTCGGAGATGCTCGACTTGGGCGAGTTCCTCCTCGGACAGCTGCTGGGGCGGCCTGTCGGATGGCTCGGTAAAGGGCACCCAGTATCCGTAGAACAGTTGCGGGTAGAAGTGCCGGCAGGCTTCGCGTCCGTAGGTATGTACGGCGGTGAGGAGACCCCAGTGTTCGGTGACGGACGGACCGTTGAGTTCGGTTAGACGGGAGAGTTCGCGTCGTTCGGGGATGTTCGAGTTGCGGGCGTAGGCGGCTGCGTCGGGGTCAAGGGCTATTCGGCGGAGGAGTTCATGTGGCGGCTCGTCCTTTTTGAGGAGTTTGCGGCCTGGGGTGTGTAGCCATTGCAGTAGTCGGACGTACTGGTTGGGGATCTCGTAAGCGGTGGTGTCGTCGTATCGTACGGCGGCTTCGGCCAGGGAGGCCCACTGGTAGTCGGCGCTCTGTGCCACGTGGCGGAGGCATTCGGCCTCGTACTTGCGGTTGCGCTTGTCGGCGTTGGCCTTGTTGAAAGGTTCGGACCAGTACACCCAGCAGGGATCGCTTTCGGGCAGAGTTGCGAAGACATCGGAGGCTTTTTTGGCTCGTAGTCGTTTTCGCCATGTGGACCTGTCGAGGTCGTCCATGTCCTCGGGGTCGAGTTGGAGGAACTCGGCGTAGACGTGTGGGGCCAAGTGGTCGAGTGCCCAGGCTTGGCACCAGCGTTGGTCTTCGGAGGCGTCGTGCTTGTCCCGGGCTGGGTTGGTGGCGGACCGGGCGTTGGCGGTGGCCCGGATGCGTTCGAGGTCTTCTTGGGTGAAGGTCTTGCCGTCCTCACCCGTGAGCAGCAGGGTCTTGGGCTTCTCGTCGATGTGGTCGTCGGTGGGGGTGGCGCTTTCGGGAGAGAAGGCGCAGGCAATTGCCAGGGTGAGGATGATTGTGGCGGCGGCCACGCGGATGGTCTGCTTGATGAACATGCGATGGTTGCTCCTGGGAAGTGGCAATGTCGTAGTCGGCCGGTTGCTAGGCCAGGGCCCGACTGAAGGGTAGGTCCCGCCCGTTTCACTAACCTTGAGGCATCAACCCGTGGGGGCGTCTTGCCCTCTCGACGCTACCAGTGATGCCCGACAACCCGCTAAATGCCGTCAACCGCGGCGTCTACATCAGCGACAACCTGCCGTTCCTCAAGGGGCTGAACGACGGGTGCATCGACTTGGTGTGCATTGACCCGCCGTTCGGCAAGAAGCAGACATTTGAGGGCAAGCTGAAGCCGCCGCTCTCTGTTGATGAGCGGTGTATCGAACAGGACATGATGGCGAGTTGGGGCGTGTACGATGCCGCGACGGCCTATGAAGCGGGGTTGGAGTACCCCGACCAGAGCGGCACCACGGCCAGGTTCCGCGACATCTGGGCCTTCGAGCGGCTATTCGACGACGGCTGGCTCGAAGGACTCGAGGAGACGTTTCCCGCTGCCTGGTGGCTGATACAGGCCACCCGGTACAGTCACGGCGAGCAGACGGCGGCCTACATAGGATTCATGCTGGAACGGCTGGTGGAAATCAAGCGTGTGCTGAAGGACACGGGCAGCGTCTACTTGCACTGCGATCACGAGGCGAACGCATATCTACGGCAGACGATGGATGTCGTGTTCGGGACGAAACACTTCAGGAACGAAATAAACTGGAAGCGACACACATCGGCACATGGCAGTTTTCAGCATGACCCGAAGCAGTGGGGGTCCATTACGGACACGATCTTGTTTTACGTCAAGTCAGAGAAAGCCCCAGTCAAACCATATAGGGAAATGTCGGACAGCGAGGCGATTGAGAAGTTCAATTTGACCGACCAAAAAGGCGAACGGTACTACGACGACAGTGCCCACATATGGAACAGTCCCAGCATGGGAGAAAGGCCAAACCAGTGCTACGAATGGCGGGGGCACCGCAATCCGCACCCCAGCGGGTGGAGACTCACGAAGGAGCGGTTGGAAGAAGAATTCCAGAAGGGGAATATCGTAATCCTGCCCAACGGGAAATTACAACGGAGGATGTATCGGAAGAATTTCCGGGGAACCCCTGTGGGCAACTTTTGGGATGATATACCACCGACCAGCGGCAAAGAGCGTACATGCTACCCGACACAGAAGCCCCAAGCGCTCGCCCGCCGGATCATCGAAGCCAGCAGCAACCCCGGCGACGTCGTCTTGGACTGTTTCGCTGGCTGCGCCTATGTGCCAGTGGCCGCCGAACTAGCGGGTCGCCGCTGGATCGCCTGTGACATGTCGCCGCGGGCTTGGACCGTCGTTCGTCGCCAGTTCCACAAACAGCCCAGCTTGCGCATCAAGACCGAGGGCGACATCGCTTACGACGAACCCCTGCAATTCCGCTTGGGCGATGACCGGGTCATCGCCGTCCGTGGCCCCAACCAGTTGCCGGTGCGCGAAACGCCGGAGCAGGCGCACCTACCCACCCGACGCCTACCGACCACCGTCAAGTACAGGCAGAAGCCTCTGGAGACGTCCCGCGAAATCTGGGAGGCCTTCGTGGACCGCTATGGGCCGGAATGCTGGTACTGCGGAAGACGCATGAGCGCCGACCGGCGCGAGTTGCACCTCGATTATGTGGAACCGAACCGCCGCGACGGCAGCAACGACGACTGCTGGAACCGCGCCTTAGCCTGCAGTCCCTGCAACAGTGACAAGGGAACCAACCCCGACTTGGACCGCATCTTCGATAAGGCGCTGGAGGACGGCCGCATCAGCAGTCTGGCCAAGCAGGAAGAAGTACGCAGCACCTTCGAGGCACGGCGACGGTGGGCGTGGGAACGTTGGGAGGGTCTCCCCAAGCAGATCAGGCTATCCACGGTGGAACAAGCATGAACCTGAACTGGAAAAAAACCAGGCGGGAGCTGAAGCAATTCGCCAGGTGAGTGTGCCTACTCGCGCCGAGATGGGTCTTGGGGTTGGTGGGCGAGGCGTACGCCATTTTCGCTGTTGCGAATTGACGAGTTTATTGCCGCCATCCGTGCTCAAAAAACTGCTCATTCCAGCCCGGGAGCGGCGCCCGACCGACGGATAGGTCCCGCCCGTTTCCCCAACATTGAGGCATCAATCAGCGAGGGCGTCCTCAGCCGCGCCGGGTGAGGCCGGCATGGTGGACGCCCTCCTAGCTCGACTCACGAGGAGATGCCGAGATGATGAGCATGATGACGAAAAGAACGGTGCTGCCCCTGTTGGTGGCGTTGCCGCTGCTGCTTTTGGCGGCGGTGGTGTGGTGGCAACAGGCGGGCCCAACGTGGGCGGACGGCCCCGAGGAAGGTTCCGAGGCCCATCAGCATGCGGACCATGACGCCCCTGCCGTGACCCTGGCGGCCCAGTCGGTTTGCAACAGCAGCACGAACCGGACGTTGATCCTGGCGCGCTACGAGTCAACCGGCGGTGCGGCCGGCTACCAGCAGCAGGTTGCTTGGGGTCATGACCCGAACCTGTCGAGTGACGACCGTCCTTGGGGGGCGGTGGTCAGCAATACCAGGACGGGCAACAGGCCGTGGCCGCTGCGGTTGGACCAGGATCCCGAGGTGGGCAAGGCCTACTCCCTGCGGGTGCGGGCGCTCGATGAGGACGGCAACCACGGCCCCTGGGGCGAGGCCACCTACGAATACTCGGAGGGTACGGCTTCTGCGCCTGCTGGCGTGGCGGTGTCCGATGCTGACGGAGACTACAGCCGCGCCGTCCTCAGCTGGAAGGACGGCAGCGACGGCGCCGGCAACGGGTTCTGGTTCAAGGTCCAGCGCCGGGTGTCGGGCGGCGGAGATGACGGCTGGCAGGAGAGCAGGTGGATCAAGGTGGAGCAGCGAGGGTCTGGCGATGACAAGTCCTACCGCCACACGGTGACGGGACTGGACCCGGCCAGCGCTCACGACTTTCGGGTGGCTGGGCAGAAGCGCGACTGCGGGGCGACCAAGTGGTCGGCCGTGGTGTCGTTGTCGCCGCCCGCTCCGCCGCCTGCCCCCGATTACGAGGTAACGGTGGACTATGGAGACGGCGCGGTCGCGCTGGTGGTGACACCCTCGAATGCGCCGGCCGGCATCACGGGCTACACGCTCCGGCACCGGGTGAAGGGATCCGATGTTGACTACGTTGAGGTGTCGGCGGATCCGGATGACGCTGCGGACGGCATTGAAGTGTCCGGCGTGACTCACGGCGAGACCTACCGGGTGGGCCTGCGGGCCAGCAACCAGGTGGGCGACGGCGAGTACGCCTACCGGGACGTGACCGTTGCATCGCTGCCCGACCCGCCCGGCTTCACGGTGACGCCCAACTACGGCTCGGACGCCGTGTTCCTGGTCGTGAAGGTCACTGATGCCGTTTCGGGCGCCACGGGCTACGTGTTGCGGGTCAACGATGAAGACACCGCCGTCACGCCGGCCCAGGTTTCGGGCGCGGGCTACGGCGTCCCGGCCCAGTTGGGCACGAAGTACACGGTGGCCGTGGCAACGGTCAGTCCGGCGGGTCAGGGGGCGTTCTCCGGCGCGCAGACGCTGACTACGCTGCCATTGCCGTCGGAGCCCGACGTTACGACGGAGGTGCAGTATTCGGGCGGGTCCGCCAGCATCGTGGTGTCCGTCGCGGCTGCGGACGCTGCCGAGGATCTGGATGGCTACGTGCTCAGTTACCTGAAGGCGGGCGACGAGGCATCGGAAGCCGTCGGCCGGTTTCTGATCCCCGCTTTGGCCCAGGCGGGGTACTCATTCGATGCGGAGCTGGGTGCCAGCTACGCCATCAAGGTCGTGGCGCTCAGTCCCGCAGGCAGCGGGCCTGTTGTTGACGTCACGGTCGTGGTCAAGGAGAAAGCGGGTACGCCGGACTTCACGGCTGAGGCGGTCTATGCCGACGGGAAGGCCAAGGTGGTCGTGAAGGTTCAGAACGTGCCCGATGACGCCACCGGCTATTCCGTGCGCTACCGCGCGTCGGCATCCGACCCGTGGACGACGTCGGATGTTAGCGTGGCGGCCGCCAAGTCTGGCTTCAGTTTCGCCGCTGCTGCGGGAATCGATTACACGGTGGGCGTGGCGGCGCGCACCGAGGTCGGGCTGGGCGAATACGGCTCGGCTACTGTGTCCATCGTGGAAGAGGTGGACGCGCCGACGTTCACGGTGACGTTCGCCAGGGGCAATGACGGCGCGGAGGCCACGGTTACGGTGAGCAACCCGCAGGATCAGGCCAAGTACCATATTTTCAGCGTGGGTGACGCTTCCCCGGTGAAGGTGGAGATGCCCGACGTTGGGCACGAGTTTGCCGTCGTGCTGGGCAACACCTACCGCATCGGCGTGGCGGCGGGCAACGAGCTCGGTACGGGCGAGTACGCCTACCGGAACGTGACGGCGTTGGTCGTTCCCGATCCGCCGTCCTTCACGCTGTCGCCGGTCTACCGGAAGGGCGAAGCCAACCTGGCGGTGCAGGTTTCCAGTCCTGACCCGCACGCTTCCCGCTACCTGCTGAAGGTGGGTGAAGCGGCTGCGGTGTCCCACACCGGCCTGACCGATTTGCGCGTGCCCGTGGTTCCCGGCGAGACCTACACGGTGGGGTTGGCGGCGGGCAATGCGGCTGGTGATAGCGCGTTCGCGACCGTCACGCGTGCGACGACGACAACGGAGTTCGAGGCGCTGCTGGAATGGCGGCTCATCGTGCCTGATCAGGCTAGGCCTGCCGAGGCCGTGGGAGATCCCACGCAGTACGTTGCAATCGTGAACGGCAAGCCGGCGCGTTACGACCCCGTTCCGCCCTGCGTGGGGCGGGAGACCGCTCTGGCGCAGTCACAGTCGGATCAAGCCGCGGCCCTGGCGGCCTGGGTGGACGGTATGTCGAACGCTTCTGCGGACCTGACCGCCTACGCCGGGTCCCACAAGACTGCGATGGCCAGCGCTTTGACGGCGGCTAAGACTGCCGCAACGACGGCGTGCCAGGCTCGGTATCCCGTGGTGGAGAACCTCGGGCAGGATGACGCCCGCTGGGTGAGGATGCCGCGCTGAAGTACAACAGTTGTGTCGGGCCGGCCTCATGAGGCCGGCCCGATGGGTCATGCTTTTGTTATCATCCAACGTAAAACGTAGACGGTGGTGAAGGCCATGAGCGAGTCCGGCGCTTGCCTTTACTGATGGGGAACTAGTATTACAACGACAGTTCAAGGCGGGACAGTCCGAGATGCGCGCAAAGCGGACCGGCGCTTGGCGTGGGAGCGACTGGCTCGCTCGTTGCTACACTGCGTCTGCTTCAG
>DAOUJY010000061.1:0-20123 GCA_034421995.1 Dehalococcoidia bacterium
CGGTACAATGGCATCGGGCAGGGTGAGCATGGCTGGGCCTTTAGTGGAATTTGGGTCAGGCCAGCTTACCCTGTCCTTTTACTTTTCTAAAAATGCGTAAAGCCTAGCTGAGGATTAGGGGAGCAGGTCACTGCCAGGGCACGCCGTCGGGGAACAGGTCGTCATCCGAAGTGCCGCTCAGTGCGTGAATGCGGTCCGCCAGGAGATTGGTTGCCCGGTTGACCAACGCCTGAAGGGCCAACTTTTCGTCGCGGTCCATCTGCTTTGAGGAGCCGTGATAACGGTAGTCGGCAGCGTACTGGGTAAGCCGGTTCCGGTATCCCTCCGGCGACTGTTCGCTGGGGTAGGTAGTGTGCTCGAGCAGCTGCGAGACGGCTTCCTGGAGCGGTTCCGCTGCCGGGTCGCCGTCCCCCTGCGGCGGATGATGGTTTGAGAGGTAGTGATTCCAGATCCGGTTCAAGTCGTGGCGGAATATCGTCGGGTCGTTGTAGGCCGACAGCAGCCCGCGCAGAGCGTTCTCCACTGACTGTTGCGCCGCGAGTCCCAGCAGCTTCTGGTTCCAGTGATCCTCATCCACCATGTCGTTGAATTCCTTGCGCCACTCCGCGGCGTTCTCCAGCCGCTCCCTGGTGGCTGGCCAGTGCTCGGGATACCCGTCGTCGTAGCTGGCGCCGCAGTTTATCTTCTCGCCGCTCATCATGACTCCGTGCTGGTCGGCTTGGCCGGCCACGTGCTGCATGGCCCTGCGGTTGTGCTGGAACTCGTCCGGGTCCATGGTGACGATGTTGACTTCCAGCCACGGCGGGTTCCGTTTCATGTAGTCGCCGGCGGCGTTGCCGGCGCTACGGCCGGCTTGGGTTCTGCCTGACGTTACGATCAGCAGGTCCACGTCGGAGTCAGGCCGGTGGTCGCCCCGCGCTCGCGAGCCGTACAGGATGACGCTGTCCCCAGGCATCTGCCGCTGGACGGCTGCCGCGATGTTCAGAGCATGGGTGTCCGCACCGTTGCCGGCCATGGTTCCTCGGTTGGGAAAGTGCGCCTGGTGCAAGCGCCGGTTCGTCCTCTCGACAAGCTGCCCCTGCCGGTCGGCGAATGGTCTGTTTCCTGCCTCAAGTATAGCGGCGTTGTGGGTCGGCAGTCATGAATTTCCGTCATTCCGGCGAAAGCCAGAATCCAGTCCGCCAAAGGTGGATACAGCAAAGACGCTCTGGGTTCCCGCTTTCGCGGGAACGACGGGATAAGGTTCTGAAAACTGAAAGACCCTGGCTTCAGGTGAGAGCGGTTGACCCGCTGAAACCGCGTACAATATAGCGCGAGACGATTGATTTCCACCAGGGAGCTTGTACATGGCATTGCAGTTTGGGGTTTTCGACCACATCGAGCCCATTCCCGGCGTACCGCTGGACCGGATTTACCGGGAACGGCTGGACCAGATCCAGCGGCTGGAGTCCGCCGGGTTCTATTCCTACCACCTCGCGGAGCACCACACGCCGGCCGTCCACAGTCTCGCGCCGTCGCAGAACGTTTTCCTGGCGGCCGCGGCCGAGCGGACGACCACCATGCGGCTGGGTCCGTGCGTGTACGTGCTGCCGCTGCACCATCCGGTGCGCCTGATCGAGGAAATCTGTATGCTGGACAACCTCAGCGGCGGGAGAATGGACATCGGAGTGGGCCGGGGCGGAGTGATCGAAGCCTACTTCTGGGGACAGGAGGGAGACGTTGAGGTGAACTACGCCCGCTACCTGGAGACCCTGGCGGTGGTCAAAGAGGGACTGGGCAACGATTCGCTGACCTACCAGGGTGAGTTCTATAACTTTGACGACTTGCCCATGCGCCTGCGCCCCATACAGGATCCCCACCCGCCCCTGTGGTACATGAGGAACGTGGAGACCTCGGCGGTCAACGGGATGCACTCCATCATCGTGGGGAACCTGGATTCCTTCGGGGCCAACGTAGAACGCTACTTCCAGCTTTGGGATGAGCACCAGGGGCCGGGAGCGTTGAACGCCCAGGGCGAAGCGCCCAAAATCGGGTTGGTCAACCACCTCTACCTCGCCGAGACGGATGCGGAAGCCGCCGCCATCGCCCAGCCGGCATGGGACCAGTACAAGTGGAACCTGGCTGCGCCGCGCCGCCTGGAAGTGGAGCGGCGCGGCCTGACCCAGTTTGCCGGGGGCAACAACAATCCCCGGCCGTCCAACTTGCCCGACCGGGAGGCGGAGGTCGGTAAACCCGCCGCGGCCCGACGGTCCGGTTCCGCCGGGCTTGAGGAACACGCCGCCCCCGGCGGAGGCGGTTTCAACGTCGTCGCCGGGTCCCCGGATTCCATTCGGGACTACATGGACGATTATCTCGAGACGGGAGCCAACTACTTCGTAGCCGCTTTCCAGTGGGGCCACCTGTCCCACGAGGAAACCATGCGCTCGCTGGACCTGTTCGTGTCCGAAGTCATGCCCCACTACGTCTAGGATCCCGGGGAGAAGGAGGCCAGGCAGTCTGCCGGGAGTTAATCACAGGCCGACCACGCGCACCCGGTGGTTGTGGGTGTCGGCGATGAAGAGGTCGCCCTCCGCATTGATGCCGCAGCCGTGGGGATGAATCATCCCGGCGGCAACGGCCGGCCCGCCGTCGCCGCCGGAGCCCTCCCGGCCGCCGGCGATGGTGGTTACGATGCCGGTGCGGGCGTCGATGCGCCGGACCGCGCAGTTGTCCGAGTCAAGCACGATGATGTTGTCATGCCGGTCGCAGCGCATCGCTTTGGGTGACCCCCAGGTGGCCGCCAGCGCCGGCCCGCCGTCGCCGGAATAGCCGTACACCCCCTCGGCGCCGGCGATGGTGGTCAGCGTCCCGTCCGCCGCTATCTTGCGGACCCCGTTTCCCTCCCGCTCGCACACATAGATGTTGCTCTGGCTGTCCGCGCACACCGCCCGGGGTCCCATCAGACTCGCCTCAGTGGCCGCTTTCCCGTCGCCGTCGCGGGATTTCTCCCCGGTTCCGGCGAAGGTGTCGATGATCCCGGTCTCCAAGTCCACCCGGCGGATGCGCTGGTCCTGGACGTCGGCAATCAGCAGGCCGCCCCGTCGGTCCAGGCACAGGTCGTTGGGTTCTCGCAGCATGGCTTCGCTGCCGGGGCCGCCGTCACCGCTGTACCCGAATTCGCCGGTGCCGGCGACGGTGGAGGTGATGCCGGTGCGGCCGTCGATCTTTCGCACCGCCGGGTCAAACCGCTGGGCGAAATAGATGTCTCCGTTGGTGTCGATGGCTAGCCCATAAGGTTGGTTGATGACCGCATCAACGGCGGGGCCGCCATCGCCGGCGTATCCCGGCTCTCCGTTGCCGCAGATCAGCGTGATGATGCCGGTTCGCGCGTCCATGCGGCGGACGCGGTGGTGGCGCCCCATGCACACGATCATGTTCCCCTGGGGATCGAACTCGCAGGCGTAGGGGGTTTGACACGCGGCGTTTATCGCCGGGCCGCCGTCGCCGTCCCAACCTTCTGCTCCGTTCCCCAACACGGTTTGAATGATGCCTTTCGCCGCGGGCATGTACACCTCCGTCGGTCGCCTCATGTTCCGGCGAGTTTCGTCCTGGGGCGTATTGTATATCGGGCCTGGCGATATTACGAAATTGAGCCCGGGCAGCGGGCGCTTCCTCATGGACGTGAACACGGGGTTATACTCAAGCATCCACACTTGGGGAGCCTGATTTCAGGCTCCGTGATCGAGGAACCATGCCAGATCTGCCGACACGAACCCTGGGACGCACCGGCCTGCCAGTCACCACGCTGGGATTCGGCGCATTGGAACTGCGTGGCATGGTAGCCGGCGTGGGCCGGCCCCTGTCGCCGGGCCAACCCGCTGCAATCCTGAATGCCGTGCTGGACGCCGGCATAAATTACATTGACACCGCCGTTGACTACGGAGAAGCCGAGGAGCACATCGGCCGGCATATTTCACATCGCCGGTCCGAGTTCTACCTGGCCAGCAAATGCGGATGTCCCCTGGACAATGCCGGCTTCCTACCGGAAGAGCGCACCAGGTTTGGCGTTCCCCTGCCCCGATTCCACGACTACAGCAGGGAAAGCGTCGTCAGCGCCTGCCATCAAAGCCTCCGGCGGATGCGGACGGACTATCTCGACATCGTCCAGTTTCACTTCAGTCCGGCGCGGGAAGTTCTGGAACAGGAAGGGGCAATCGAGACGCTTCAGGATTTGCAGCGCCAGGGGAAGATCCGCTACCTGGGCTGTTCCTCGATCCTGCCGAATATTTTTGACCACATAGCGATGGACGTGTTCGACGTGTTGCAGGTCCCCTATTCGATCCTGCAACCGGAACATTCCGAAGCGATTGCGGCGGCGGCTTCGGCAGGGCTGGGCATAGTCATCCGCGGCGGAGTAGCGCGTGGACAGCCGGGCGTGGGACAGGGGATGGCCCAGGTATGGGACCACTGGGAGCGGGCGAAACTGGACGACTTGCTGGAGGGAATGACCGCCACCGAGTTCCTGCTGCGCGCCACCATCTCCAACCCGCATATCCACACCACCATCGTGGGCACTTTGAATCCGGCGCATCTGCAAGAGAACGTCGCCGCAGTGCGCCAAGGACCGTTGCCGGCCACTGTGCTCGAAGAAGCGAAACGGCGCCTGGATCGGGTTCCGGACGATCGGTGATCCGCCTCATATTGGCGCAGAAAAGTACCCCTGGAGGGACTCGAACCCCCGACGCGCGACTTAGGACGCCGCCGCTCTATCCAACTGAGCTACAGGGGCAGAAACGAATTGGTGGAGATAGCGGGGCTCGAACCCGCAACCTCGGCATTGCGAACGCCGCGCTCTCCCAGTTGAGCTATATCCCCACGAATGCGGCCGGCGGGCCTGTTCCTGCCGTACCAGGCACACCTCCATCGTAGCCAACGCGAGCGGTTGGTGTCAAGAAACGGTCAGCGGCGGTAGCGTTGCAATTTAGGTAGTTTAGTTTTCCCGTCATTCCCGCCTCATCATCGTCATTCCGGCGAAAGCCGGAATCCAGTAGCGTTTCCTGGACTCCGGCTTTCGCCGGAGTGACGGATTAACAACCAAACCACCTAAAACGGAACGCTAATGTGGCCTCACGCGTACCAAACATTGAGGAAATCGTCTGAAGCAGGATTTTCAAGGCGCTTCAGAATCTTTCCGTTACGTCAATATAAGCGACGCCGATTTGCCGCGCCCGCGCCGCGTGGAGCGGTTCGATGCGTTCACCGGCCACCACGGGCAGGGCTTCCTCGCCGAACACGACTTCCAGTGTCGCAGCGGACTGTGCTGCACGTTTAATGATCTCCTCATCGATGTGGGCGGCTACTTCTACGACTACCCAGACGGGTTGGGAATCTCTTGAGCGGCGACAGCGAGCGATGACTCCAGCGCCAAAAATACCGACGTAATCCGCGCTGGTTATATCCTTGCGCTCCCGTGCGTCGTCGATTCGGTTAGAGAAGGCCATGGCGAGTTGCTCCGATGCGCCGAAATAGCCGCGCACAACTCGGACGCGCACGAACCCAAAATCCCGTAATAGCCACGCTCCGATACGGTGGGACAGTTCCGCTTCAAGCGTCATTTTTCGTAACGAGCTCATATGCTCCACACTGTACCGGCGGACTAGTGCTCCACCACCCGCACCCGGTGGTTGTTGCTGTCGGCGATGTACATTGCGCCGTCGGCGGCGATGCCGCAGCCGTGGGGCCGGTCCAGGCCGGCGTCGGTGGCCGGGCCGCCGTCGCCGTGGCCTCCCAACTGCCCGCCGGCGATGGTGGTAACGATGCCGGTGTTGGCGTCGATGCGCCGGATGGCGTGATTTTCAGTGTCCACCACGATGATGTGGCCGGCGGCGTCGCAGCGAATGGCCTTGGGCGCGCCCCAGGTGGCGGCCAGCGCAGACCCGCCGTCGCCGGTGTAGCCCCGCTCGGCGGCGGCGCCGGCCACGGTGCCCATGATGCCGCCGGCCGTGACCACGCGCACGCCGTTGCCCTCACGCTCGGCGATGTAGGTGTTGCCGTGGTGGTCCATGCACACGGCGCGAGCGCCCAGAATGCTGGCCTGCCGCGCCGGCATCCCGTCGCCGCCGCGCGCCTTCTCCCCGTTGCCGGCGAAGGTGTCTATGATGCCCGAGGCCAGGTCCAGCCGTCGGATCCGCTGGTCCTGGATGTCGGCGATGAGCAGGCCGCCCCGACCGTCCAGAAAGCAGTCGTTGGGTTCGCGCAGCTGGGCCTGCTCCCCCGGCCCGCCATCGCCGGAATAGCCCGGCTCGCCGGTGCCGGCTACGGTAGTGATGACGCCGGTTGAGCCGTGATCGGTCAAGAATCGCACACGCCGGACGGCGGCATTGAGACGATCAACGACGTAGATGTTGCCGTCCGCGTCAACCTCCAGAGAGTAGGGTTCGTTCAGGGTGGCATCGGTGGCCGGGCCGCCGTCGCCGGAGTAGCCCGGTTCCCCCGTGCCGGCCACGGTGGTGACAACTCCGGTGGCGGCGTCAACCCGGCGGACGACGTGGTTCTTGGCCTCGCAGAAGTACAGGTTGCCGGCGGCGTCGAAACAGCACATGAATGGCTCGCGCAGGGTGGCCTCGGCAGCCGGGCCGCCGTCGCCGGCATAGCCGGCCGCGCCGGTGCCGACCACGGTGCGAATGGTTGGGGTAGAGGAGGTGGTCATGCTAGTCTCCATGTGAGTAGGCACAAGCGTAGGGGCGAATGATTATTCGCCCCTACTGCCGTTGCAGTGGTCACTCCGTCCCCGGCGGGACGGTGAAAACGGCCTGTCCGGTTTCGTCGTGATAGTGATTGCCCAGCGAATGCTGCAACTCACGGTGATTGCGGTCAACCGTTTCTTCCAAGTGATCCATCCGGTCATTCATCCGGTCGGCCAGGCGATCCATCCGGTCGGCCAGGCGCTCATCGCTGGCTCGGAGTTCGGCCAGTGCGTAGCCGCCCCCGCCGACGAGCGTTAGCAGGGTCAAGGCGATGCCGATCACTGCCGTAATCGCCAGAACGCGGGTGGCATCCATAACGCAGTTCCTCCGGTCGGGCGTATTATGACATCATAACCCGGTGGATGATCAGGGCCGTTGGGCGGCGACGTCCAAGCCGCCGTATTTCAGGACGGGGTATTGGCGAGAGGTGCCAAAGTCCCACCAGTTAGCGTTCCAGTTAGCGTAAATCCCGGTGTTGGCAGTGGGGGACTGCAATTCACGGGTGGTCTTACCTCTCTGGCCAGTTAGCCCGGCAACTTGCGTATCCCAGTAACTATCGATGATTGATGTGTTGTTGTCACTATCTTCGCTTCCAATCAAGCCGCCAACAGAACGGCTACTGGTGCTGCGAAATCCACTTATGCGCATGGTTACGCTATTGGCAGTATAGCTGACCGTGATTGCGCCGCCAGATGCACCTCCAACCAAAGCGCCGACAGCACTTTGACCGCCATTTACTATACCTATGGCATAGGTGGAGGTAATTGTGGTGTTGCCGCTATAACCGACCAAACCGCCAATGTTCTCACCGTCTCTTACTATTGTGTTTCTTCTCCCGGCGGGACTGGAACGAACACGCTCGGTGTAGGTACGACCGGTTACACTTCCAGTAGCGTAACTGCCAGTGATTGCGTTGCCTCTACTACTGCTCCCAACCAAGCCGCCGACGTAGTTTTTACCTGACACATTGCCAGTAGCATAGCTGGCGGTAATCGCGACATTGTTGCCACTGCTTCCAATCAACCCACCAGCGTAACTACCATCGCTGGCTACGTCACCGATAGCATAGCTGGCTAAGATTGCAACATCGTCGCCGATATGCCCGGCCAAGCCGCCAACATTATCGCCTTCGCCGGTTACTTTGGCGGTAGAGTAGCTATTGGCGATTGGCCCGCTGCCACTCCCGACCAAGCCTCCGACAGATCCGCCATTGCCTGTTACTTTGCCGGTAGCATAGCTGTCGGAGACTGTGCCTCCGTTGCCCCCGACTAGTCCGCCCACTCTGCTATTGCCGGTTACATTAACCTCAACCAGCCCCACATTGCGAATAACGCTTGCCGATCCGGTAGCTCGGAAAAGGCCCACGTGGTCGGTATCGCCCCAACTGATGTACAGGTTGGCGATGGTGTGCCCATTGCCGTCAAAAGTAGCGTTCCAGCGGAACGCCTCATCCGGGTCACCTACAGGCGTCCAGCCCCAATTGTCATTCCAATAGGCATCGCCTGCATCGGCCTGTCCGCTGCCGTTAGTGTCAAAGTCCAAGTTAACGGTTAACTCGTAGCCTGTGCATCCGGCGGCAGGGCAACCCATATCAGCGAGAGCATTGGGGTAGGCAGCAGCATAGTCCGAGTGGGTGGCCGAGCCGTCACCGTCCAGATCGTGCCGCATGGCGTCCAACTGCGCTAGGCTGGACACTTCGATGAGGCCATCGTTGTCGGCGTCGTAATCCCCGGCAGTCGGCGCGGTCGAGCTCGGCGGCGTTGTCGAAACCTCGGGGCAGCGGTTGCCGTGGTCGGCAGTGATGATGAACTGCCAGCGGGGGTCTTGGGGCCAGTAGTATTGACCACCGAACTGCTCTATCGTGTTGGTTACATCGCTGCTGGTGAGCACGGTGACGGCGTGCCTGGTGTTCTGACAAAGGCCCCGTATGGTGTAATTCACTCGTCCGTTGACGACGGAGAAATTCCTGGCGTTCACGTCGGCGTACAGGAAGGCTTCCAACCATTCGCTGGTGGTGCTGGCCTTGGCGATGGGGTAGTCCCGTACCATATTGACATAGCCGATGCGGTAGTAGGTGGCCTGCGGCACGGCGTCCCAGGAAACGATGACTTCGCCGGGCTGGCTGCCGTCTTGGAGCTGGATGTTGGCCGTGGGCGGGAGCTGCGCAACAGCAGGGCTTAATCCTATGCCGAAAGATACACCCATGAGAGCCACTGAAATGATGAGGAAAGAAACGGAGATAATCAGTTTCATGGCTTCTCCCGCGCATAAGGCTTGGTCTGCCGCACAGTGTACTACACTGCACACAGCACGTTGCCGGCAAGAGCGTCCTTGATGGCGTTGACGGCGTGCCGCAATCGCTCGTCGCTGGCAATGCCGTCGCGGATTTTGCCAACCCCGTGGATGACGGTGCTGTGGTTCCGCCCGCCCAGGGCGCGGCCCGTGTCGGTGGGCGTCATGCCCAGTTCTTCCGTCAGCAGGTACATGGCAATCTGGCGGGCCTGGGCAACGGCGGCGGTTCGGCTCCGGCCCAGGATTTGTTCCTCGGTGATGTCGTAGTGGCGGGCCACTGCGCCCAGAACTTGCGCTGGCGCAAGGTCGCGCCGTGCGTCAGGGCCGACGATGGCGTCCAGTTGCTGCGAAACGGTTTCAGGCGTCAGAGGCGTATTCATCAGCTGTGCCATGGCGACCACGCGGTTGAACGCGCCCTGCAATTGCCGAACGTTGTGGCTGACGCGCTGGGCGATCAGGTCCAGCACGGCGTCGGGCATGGCTGCATCTCGCTGGCCGGTCCAGGCGTGGAGCATGGCCAGGCGGGTTTCCAGCGATGGCGGACTGATGTCGGCCACTAGACCCCACAGGAACCGGGAGCGCAGCCGGTCTTCCAGCGGCGTGATAGTCTGGGGCGCGCGGTCACTGGTCAGCACGATCTGCGATCCGGCCTGGTGGAGGTCGTTGAAGGTGTGGAACAGGCTCTCCTGGGTCTGTTCCTTGCCGGCAAGGAACTGCACGTCGTCCAGCAGCAGCAGGTCAACCCCCCGGTACCGGTCGCGGAACTCGCGCATGGCCCGCCGGTTTATGGCGGACACGAACTCGTTGGTGAACTGCTCGGAGGTTACGTAGAGGACACTCCGACCCTGCTCCAGGGCCGCGTTGCCGATGGCGTGGAGCAGGTGGGTCTTGCCCAACCCGGAGCCGGCATACAGCAGCAGGGGGTTGTATCCGGCGGGCGCGTTCCCCCGGTCATCGACAATAGCGCGGGCGGCCTGGTAGGCCAGCTGGTTGCTATCGCCCACGATGAAGTTGTCGAAACTGTAGCGAGGATCGCAGGTGGCCGAGTTGACGGCGGCCCAATCGTAGCCGTCGCCGCCACCCCGTCCCAGGTCATAGTCGTCGGGAACCGGCGCGCGCTGGCGGCGGCGACGCGACTCCGGACCAGTCGCCGGTGGCGCGCTGACAGAGTGGACGGTGGCGCGGCCGCTCTCCGCGGCGTCGCTCTGGGCCAGGGCGGGCGTCGCCTCATATCGGATGGCGGCCTCTCTGCCGAGGACCCCGGCGAGAGCCTCCTGGGCCATGGTGAGATGCAGGGGCAACTCCAGCCAGGACACGGCGAAGGAACTGGCGGCGGCCACCACCAGAGCCGGCCCCGTACCTGATGCGGGGCTATCCCCCGTAGGCGGATCCCAGCTTTGCCCGACGCAAGGGCGCAGAAAGGTGTTGAAATGCTCCTTCGGCATTTCCAGCTGCAGCCGGCCGAGAACGGCTTGCCAAACGGAAGCGGGGTCGGTAAAGTCCGGCATGGTCGTCAGTGCCCCCTGTAGAACTGGCGACAATGGTAGGACGGGGTTGGGGCGAGCCGCTAGGCAGGTTTGTAGAGATATTGTTCCGCCTCATTTTTGGAAATAGATCAATTAAATCCGCCGTTTGAGAAAAGGGATTTAACTCAATCTTGCGACTGCCCAACCGAAGCGGCGGCAAGAAAATTGGCGCGATCCGCCAGGGGCGGGCTGCGGCGGGCCGGCGCGGTGGCCCAACATGCGCAATAACAATATTTGGTAGATAACCCTGCCGGGCAAAACCGGGCTGCCGTTTGGAAGTTGATTACCAGGCGTCATTCGCCCTGAACCGTCATTCCCGCGCAAGCGGGAATCCAGAACGTCCTTATTGCGCGGGACTCTGGATTCCTGCTTTCGCAGGAATGACAGAGTGACTTGGAAAGGCCCTGGCGGCGCTGGTTCAGAGTTTGACCGCGCCGATGATGTATTCGGTGTACATCCGACGCTCTATGCCGGCGGCGGGATCAGCCTGGTTGCCATTCCGGGCCGGCATCATCCGACGGTCGCGGTCTAGCTTGCGGGGAGCCACCGCCACCACGTCAAGGCCGACGTGGGATGCCAGGTCGGCCAGGCACTGGTGCGTAGGAATCGGTATGCTCCGCATGGTGGATGGCCCGACCACGATGATCGCCGCCGCGCCGGGTCGCAGTACGCGGGCCATCTCCCCAATGGCGGCGGCCATATCGGCGAAGTAGCGTTGCAGGACGCGGGACTTGGGCGCATCTTTGGCGGCCAGTTGATCAACCACGGCCTGAACGGACACGGGCAGTTCGGCGACGGACCGGCTGGCTTGTTTGCTGGTTGATTCGGAGCCGATGTACTGCGCGCGCAGCCCGGTGAGGCTGGGTATCGGCTCACCGAGCCAGGCCAGCGAGAACTTGTGAGCGCGCATATAGTCCAGAGCGTTGGCGTAGGGCGGCGACGTCATGATCAGGTCCACGCTGTCGTCTTGCACGGGCAAGGCGCGGGCATCGCCGGCGATGATGCAGCTTTCGCCGATAGTGTCATGATTGACGGCAGCGTAGGCATCGGTGGCTCGTTCCAGCAGGATCTCGAAAAGGCGGAGGGGGTGTCGGGGCTTTTTGTCGTCGGCGCGGTGGGGGCGAGTATGGGCCAGATCCCAAGCGCGGGAGACGCCGCCGGACTTGGTGACGATGGTGGAAGAAAAGACCACCTCAAGCAGGTTGCGCAGGTTGGGTTCGGGTTCGATGCGGATGGCCAATACCAGCGCGGCCAGTTCTTGTTGGGTTTCGGGGAAGAACCAATAATCCAGGAACTTCTGCGTGGCATCGTCCATGCCGCCACGCACCAGTGCCAGCGGGTCAGCAGGATGACTGGCTCCGGAATGGAGGTCTTGGGCTTGCCGTAGCGCGTTTTCGCCGGCATGGCGGATGGCCAGGGGCTCCAATGCTGTGGTACGAGCGATGCTCTGCCTACGGGCCAGCGGGTCCAAGTCAACTCCGATGACTGAGCGGCCCGCTTGCCAGCCCTCCAGCAGCGTGATGCCGGAACCGCACATGGGATCCAGTACCTTGCCCCCGGTTCGAGTGAGAGAATTGATGAAGTGGTCGGCCAGACCGTGAGGAAATCGGGCAGCGAAGGAATGCAGAGCGTGCAACGGTCGGGCTTCCAGAACCGGCTCCTGGAAAGAAAGGTCGGCGGCGAGGAGGTTGGCCAAGCGTTGGCGGGTGTGCGTAGCGGGTGTCACGATGTTGGCAGACCGGAATACGAATTGATGGGCCCTACCGCAAGACGATCAAGCAGGCTTTCTCCCAACGGATAACTGTCCCAGCGGTGCGTTTACCCGGCGATGCTCTTGTCCGTCACGGAGATTGACACCGCATTCATTAGCACAGTACGATCTCCCCGATGGCTAGCTCATTCCGGCAAATCTGCGTTCCTCACTATACAGGAAAACCTCATGTCTATGCACAGACACCAGCAGTACCCGATCTCGGATTTGTATAGCTGGATCAAGAATAAAGAACTGACTCTGGCGCCGGAATTCCAGCGGGGCGAGACATGGACGACCTCTGCGCAAAGTTTCTTCATTGATACGCTATTGCGAGACCTACCAATACCGCCCATTTACATCCGGCTGGTAACAGATCCGGACACCAAAACCAGTTATCGGGAAGTCGTCGACGGACAACAGCGGTTGTCCGCAATCGTCAAATTTATTGATGGGCAACTTGTGCTGGACAAACGATCAAAGGAATTTGCCGGCAAGACCTACGAATCGCTTGACGTGGATGAGCAGCAGATGTTCCTCGCGTACCAGATGGGCGTTGAGCAACTCTTCGGAGCTGACGACGATACCGTGCTGGACATCTTCCATCGCATAAATGCTTATGGGCTCTCCTTAAATAGACAGGAACTACGCCATGGCAAATTCCAAGGCGGCCGCTATCAAGGCGAGTTCAGATGGGCGGTTATCAGGTCTGCTGAGCGCTGGGAAATTCTTTGGTCGAAGTACCGTGTAGTCACTGTGCGTAGTCGAGTACGGTTATTGCACCATGAACTAGTGGCGCAACTCATTGGCGTCATTCTCGATGGCGTGACGGACGGTGGTCAACCGAAGATCGATAGATTATACGAGCGTTATGACGCATCTGTTCCAGAAGATACGGAGGAACGTTTCGACCAAGTTTGTAGCTACATAGTTGGAAACTTCTCAGAAGTGATCGCCACCAAACTGGGTAATGGGCCGCACTTTATGATGTTGTTCGCCGCGGTTGCCCATGCGCTATTCGGAATCCCCGAGGGAGATATAAAGCAAGAACATGGCAACATGCCACACAGGGACCAACTTGCTCTCACTGACTTGAGCGTGGCGAATGCCAATCTCATGGCTCTGGCAGACCTTTTCGACGTATCCGGAGAAGAAGTGCCGGAGCGTTTGGCAGGGTTCAAGTTCGCCATCGCCGGTACGACCCAGAGAATTCGCAGCAGAGCGGTACGCTTCCGGACCATATTCCGAGCATTACTTCCGGAACCAATTTAGCGATGGCACGTAGTCGGCTAGATGTGGTCGCGTCCACCTTCAAGTCAGGCGCCGAAGACCTCCATGATAGGTTTCTGGCGATTGCAGCAGACTCGGCATGCACTGGTTGCCAGAGCGCGGGTTTCGGGGAAGCTATTCTCGTCCCCTGGTTGCAGACCAAATGGAGCGAATTCACCCGCGGTTTGATTACCGCGTCCGCGGTAGGTACCCGACGGACTACGGGAACTCCTGTAAGAGCGGCCGCAGGCGTGAGATCGCTGTCCGATGCCGAAAGAATCGTTAGGGCTGCTGCTGCTTCGACGGCCCAAAAGCGTGGAAACCCATATCCGGTTTGGCATTCGTCTTCATTCGCAGTTGAAGTCGGCGCCCTCATCGGGTTAGGCAATCTGCGCCAACTTGAAGTTACCCTGGGATCAGCGATTGTGCCTCGACAAATCACTGACTTCCGTAATTACTTGGTTCACCCAAGCAATGGGACGCGCCAAAAATATGAGGAACTTCAAGCAAAACTGGGGATGCTCCGTATGGAGCCAGAAGATTTGCTCCATCAATTGCAAGCCCCAAGTTTGACGGTTTTTACTTGGTGGGTCAGGGAGCTACAGAGAGTTGCAGATGCCGCTACTCGGTAGTTAGGGTTCGACTGAGACCCAACTCAATCCATGGATCTACTTGCAAGACCGCAAGAGCGTGTTATCTGCGAAATCCTGAGCAGGTCATAGCATTACGATGAGTGGGGACAGGTGGGGCTCAGTCCGCCCGGCCGGCGGCTTCAGCGGAGCTGCCGACTGCCACTCTGCCGTTGCCTGTTCCGCAATTGAGCGAAACCAAGATGCTTGGGGTTCGCCGGCGCTATTCAGCATAGACCGGCACACTGCGGGCCATCATTTCATCGTGGTTCCAATGCCCGCCCTTATAGTCCGGTTCGGGCAGATGTCCCACGTGGGTCTTGATGCTAATTACCTCGCTGATCCGGGGGCCGATAGTGAAAGTCTTGTGCGGGGCAGGGGAATCATCCCGGTATTTCACCAGCAGGACCAACTCGACGCCCTCAAAAGGCCCGCTGAAATACATTCCCGAATCTTCCCGGGGGATCATGCACATTTCCTTGATGCCCCATTCCCGGCAGAAGTCGGCAATGTCATCCAGCGGCAGGTCTTCCAACCGCACTTTCGGCCCGGTATGCGGCTCGGCGCCGGTAATGTCGCGCACCAGTTGCGGCGCGTCTTCCGTCACGGCCCGGGCAATCTCGTCAACGCTGACCTGATCCGGACGCTTGACCGGGTTGTCGCGCCGGTCAATCCAGTCCGCCCATGGGTAATCCGGGCCGGCCGGTTCAAGCTGTGAGCGGTGTTGCTCGATGACGCTGCCGATGCGGATGAGACCATAAGCGGCCGAGTAGATCATACGCCGTTCGGTCGGAAGCGTGCGTGGGTAAAGCTCGCGCAGCACGAACAGGGCTTCCTCCACGGCTTCAACTACTGCGCACAGGGCGTCGGCTTGCGTATTGGTGGCGTTATTCAACATACATCGGTTCCTTTCCTACGACCATCGGCCTGATTGTATCATCGTCAATGATATGCTCAGGAAACCGCCTGGAGGCAACCATAAGATGACACACGAAACGCGAGAAGAGCCGCCGCTGGTTTTCCGCCCGCTGACGCCCGAGCTGATGGACGATTTCGGCGCGGTGCTGCGGGGCAATTTTGGCGCCGGCTGCTGGTGCATGTTTCCGCGCCTGACCCAAAAGCAGACCCAGGAGCTGCCGGGAGAGGGTTCGGTCAGCCGGCGGCGCCGGGCGGCGATGACCGAACTGGCTGCGCGGGAAGTCGCTCCCGGTCTGCTGGCCTTTGAGGGGGCTGATCCGGTGGGCTGGATCGCCGTCGCGCCGCGGCACGAGTTGATCCGCGTTGACCGTTCCCGAGCAACCCCACCCGTGGACGAGGCGAACGTGTGGGTCATCCCCTGCGTAACGGTACGCAAGACTGAGCGCGGACGCGGCATTGCGGTTGCCCTGATCGGCGCGGCGGTAGAGTATGCCGCCGCCCACGTCGCACCTGCCGTCGAAGCATATCCGCGAGCGGGCCGGGAACGCACCGGCGACGACAACGCCTACTTTGGTACGGAGCCGATGTTCCGCCGCGCCGGGTTCAGCATTATCCGGCGCCCGCCGGAAAACCTGCCCCACAACTGGACGCCGCGGGTGACCATGCGGATGGATGCTGCGTAAGTTCACCCGCGTCAGGTAATGACGCCCTGCTCAACCAGGCTCTCCATCTCCGGTTCCGAGATACCCAGCAAATCCCCGTAAATCTCCCCGTTGTGTTCCCCATACCTGGGAATCGGGCCGGCGGTGGTGGGCGTCTTGGAGAATTTGATGATGGTGGGGCCGGGAACCAGCACCTTCTGGCCCGGTGGTTCGTGGGCGTCGGCTTCCATCATCACCTCGCGCTCCCACATATGGCTATCGGCCAGCACTTCGGGGATGGACTTGACCGCTCCCACCGGGATGTCGGCGGCGACCAGGGCTTCCTCCACCTCCTTGACGCTGCGCTCCTCGCACCACATCCGCAGCAACTCCATGCGGATCTGGGCCATGTCGGTGGCGAACATGGGCGCGGCGAACTCGGGGTCCTCGGCCAGCTCGTCGTAGTCCATCACCTTGAGCATCCGTTCCCACATCCCAGCCCGGGCGGCTCCGGTGGTGACCCAGCCGTCGGTGCACTTCAGGAAGGTGCCCACCCGCACGAAATCGTTGGTGTTGGTCTCGTAGCACATGGCCAGGGCGACTTCCTCCAGGGTGATGCCGCCGTCCAGCATGGCCACCTCCAGCCACTGCCCTTCGCCGGTGCGGTCCCGGTGGCGCAGCGCCCCCAGGATGCCGATGACGGCGTGCAGCGCGGCGGTGCGGTCCATCACCGGCCCGTTGCCCATGATCGGCTCGCCGAAGCCCCGCCCGGTCTGGTCGCCGAAGCCGCTCATGGCCTGGATGATGGGGTCAAAGCACTGACGGTCGCGATAGGGGCCGTATTGCCCGAACCCGGACACCGAGGCCAGGATGATGCCGGGGTTGACCTTGCACATCTCCTCGTAGCCGAAGCCCATCCGCTCCATGGTGCCGGGCCGGAAATTCTCCAGCACCACGTCGGATACCTCCAGCAAGCGGAAGAAAAGCTCCTTGCCCTTTTCGTGGCGGGCGTTCAGGGTGACGCTCTTCTTGCCCCGGTTATAGGCGGCGAACTGTACGCTCATGCCGCCCACAAACGGCCCGGAGTCCCGCAGGTCGGTGCCCTTGCGCCATTCCAGCTTGATGACCTCCGCGCCCATGTCCTGCAAGATCAGGCCGCCCCGTGGCGCCGCCTGCCAGCGGGCCAACTCCAGGATCCGCACACCATCCAGCGTCTTTGCCGCGCCGTTGCCAACCATAACGATCTCCTGTCTGGTCAAGTTTCCTTTGCCATCGTCCGCCGGCGACCCTCGCCCTCAGCCGCTCTGGCGATGCCCCGTATCATGCCACGAAAAACGGCGAAATGGTGGGTTACGAAAGTTCCGTACCGCCCCGCTATGCTATCATCCTGACAAATGTTACCGGAGAACCCTCATGGCTACTTTCCTCACAACTACCCAGATATCGGCCGAGCTGGAAAGGCTCATCAGCTCCGCCAAAATGGAAATAGCCATCATCAGTCCGTACCTGAAGGTCAATCAGAGATTACAGGATTTCATAGAGGATGCGGACCGGCGAAAGATCAGATTCACGCTGATCTACGGCAAGCGGGATATGCAGGTAGCGGAATGGGACTGGATCAACCGATTGACCACCCAAGAAACTGGTTTCGTCCCTAACCTGCACGCCAAGTGCTACCTCAACGAGGCCACAACCATTGTCACATCTATGAATCTCTACGAGTTCTCACAGCAGAACAATGACGAGATGGGCATCTTGGTGGCACGCCAGGCGGACCCACAGCTATATCAGGACATCTACGCGGAAGCACAACGACTAGCACGGAGTGCGGGTTTGCAATGGGGTGAACAAGCCACAGCCAAACGAACCGCACCCTCCAAGAGTAGGGAAAACCAACGGTCATTCAAGCCTACTCGTCAGGTCAAAGCTACAGGCCATTGCATTCGTTGTGGAGACGCCAAAGACTTCGATCCTAAGAAGCCGCTATGCGAAAAGTGTTACGGTAGCTGGGCAATCTTCAAGAACGAATCATACCCCGAAAAATATGGGATTGTGAGACCATTTTACACAGGATTGGGGCGGTCAGGTCCGGGGTAGTTATCAGTATGTGACCATTTTACCCAAGATAGTTGAACTCAGGGCTGAAGGTAAGGGAGGGCGGTAATCGAGCCGCAAAAGGGCCATGATTGCGCCCGGATTGCTGCTATTCATCCTGAAATCACCCTGACGGATTGCCAGCAGATCCCAGGGCGGGACATATGAAACGCCATCCGGCCGGCTATAGGCCCCGGCTGCCCGTGCGGAGCCGACGCGAGCAGTGAGCACGACACTTTTATTCCAGAAACTGGAACAGTTCCAATTGCACGGCAGTCGGAGGGCCGTGTTCGGTCGGCGGTACGTTGTATAACCCGGCCCGTCCACCTTGGCGCATCTGGGACCGGGTTAGTCGCTTGCCGACCATGCCCTTCACCACAGCGCCCATTCGCTCGATGACGGGCAGGCTCCGTTGGTTATGCCGCCAAACCAATTCCATGATGTAGCGGGGCAGGTGCTTGCGGCTGACCTGGTGATGGGTACCGATCATGATGCGGCGCAGCAGGGCCCACACTGATTCGATGGAATTAGTTGTAACGCCGTTCCACCAATACTGTCCAGCGGAATGGTTGACCGATTGGTGGACGATGCCGGGTACCTCGGCATAGACTGCGGCCTGGTCGGTATAGACCTGGGTGCCAGGCAGCGCCAGATTGCGGAAATACGTCCGAATGGTAGGGCCATCCACACCCGATACCACCTCCAGCCAGATATGGCCGTTGCGCTCGTTGTAGGAGCCGATCACTGGCGTCTTGCCCACTGCCCCGCGTCCGGACCGGAGCTTGCGGTTGGCATGTTTATTCCGCTCCCGACCGCCAAGGTACGCTTCATCGACCTGGATGGGTCCCAGCATGAGCGGTTTGTCGGATACCATGGCTTTGCGGATGCGGTGCGCCAGGTGCAGGGCGGAGCCGTGCTGGCAATCCAGGTCGTCGGCGAGGGTCAGGGCCGACTGGCCCTTGGGTTGCTTCAGCAGTATCCACAGCGCCGCCAGCCAGTCCCGCAGCGGGAATTTGGAACTGTGCATAACAGTACCCGACTTGATGGAGAAATCGTATCTGCATGCTCTACAGCGCCAAGGCTGGGGCCTTTGGTTCTTGCGCTCCGCCACATTGTTCCCTCCGCATTTGGGACAGCGTATGCCGTCCGGCCAGCGTTGTTGTACGAACCAATCCCTGACCTTCTCGGTAGTATCGAACTGCTCCAGAAATCGCTTCAAGTCAAAGCGTACCGTTTTCCGCTGACGGCGATAGGTGTTGGAATCACGGCGTAGCCCGCGTGGCCTGGTCTTGAAAATGACGCCCTTGGCCGGCCGCCACGGTTGTTCCCGAAGCACTTGTGCCAACGCACTTGTAGCATCAGCCACCAAATTTAGGTGTTGCTCCAACCTGTTAAAAGCCTCGCGGAGGCGAGTTCGGTGGGGAGCCCGGCCAGGAGCAAACCCGAACAATTCCGCCAGCCCGGTCTCTGAGTCGGCCAGCGCGGCGGCCAGAGGCTCGTCCTTTTCCGGCAAGCCGGAACTCGGGTATCTACTGATGAGGAAAACCTTCGCCTTGGCCAATGGCGCGGTGAGCCGCCTCCCTCTGCGCTGGTCCGGGGGACTTAGAATGTCCACCAACGGGTGGAGGTCGATGTAATCGGTTGCTGTAAGAAGGTCCGAAAAGTCGTGTTTTCGGCGGTCCCGTGAAACTTGCGCGGAATCGGACGGTGGTATAGCATCCACGTGAACACCTGCTTGGATCGGGGGTTCACAACGAGGCTGCGTGATCGCTACTCCGCGGCCTCATTTCTATTCAAACGTTCAGAATGGGGTCTTGTTCTTCTCCTTAGGTTCCGGCGGATGCCGTGCGACTGCCAGCCAGCATGGCCTCCACTTACCGGCTGCCTTGTTAGAACGTGTGTACTATTTTACGCTTTGCCGGCGACCAGTGCATTGCGGACGTCGCTGGCAGTCGGGATGAATGCGCCCGTTCATGGCGATAGTCGCACCGATGAGCATCGATGTTGGCCATCGCCCCTTTGATGGAACGATTGCCCATTGCGGCAGGGGGAGCCGGCATATGCGTCGACCTATAGCCTGCACAACCCTCGGGTGAACCGGGGGCGCAGTGCGCGTCTATTAACCGGCAGAAAGCGGCAGAGTTACCAGCTCGTCCGTATGATATGAACCTTTGGTGCTAGTTTGAAGTGATTTTGAAAATGCCACGAGGTTCCCCTATGCTGTGAGTTGACAATCCTCCACAGCAGGGAACCCCATGAACATCACCGATTTTATCACC
>DAOUJY010000062.1:0-8298 GCA_034421995.1 Dehalococcoidia bacterium
CCATGCTGGTTAAGCAGTGCCAGCTGGGCCTGGGCTATCCCGTGGCCATCTCCGAGGCCCACGAGCAGGCCGTCATCACCGGCCACGACCGGGAGGAGTTCCGCCGCATGACCATCATGCTCCTGGAACAGCGGGGCCTGCCCACCCCCGAGTCCGCCAAGTCCTTCTCCAAGCGCCGCCCCTGGGCATGATGCGCTGATCAGAAGATGTTCTCGCTGCCGATGGCGGCGATGGCTTCCGACCGGTTGTCGGTCTTCAGCGCGATCATCGCGTGACCGGCCCCGCGGCTCACGATGTGCAGGCTCTCGATGTTCACCCCCGCCTCCTTCAGGTTGCCGGCCACCACGGCCAGGGCCCCCGGTTCATCGGGCAGGCGCAGCACCAGCGCGTCGTCGCTCACCGCCTTGAAACCGGCCTTGTTGAGCACGTACAGCGCGCGGTCGTAGCGGTCGGCGGTGAGGATCACCGTCACGTCTTCGCCCATCACCTCGGCGTTGATCGTCTCCACGTTGATGTCCTCGTCGGCCAGCACCCGGCTGATGTCGGCGATCACGCCGACCCGGTCCCGGGCCATCACGATGATGCGGTTCACGGGGTTGACCTGGTTCATCTCGACTCCCTCATGTTGCGGTGGCGGGACGGCTGTTGCAACCCGGTCAGCCGGCGCAGTCGCCCACCAGCTCGTCGATCATCTCGCGAGTTACGTGGGGCATGGTGATGATGTGGGCAATCTCTCCCTCCGGCGCCATCTGCCACTTGCGGAACACCTCCTCCCGCGGGCGCGGGAACACCACCGTGACCGAGTTACGGTGCCGCCACGCCGGGATGCCCCGCTCGTTGAACTGTCCCACCGCATACTCGGCCACATCCAGCATGCCTGCGACCATGCGGCCGAATCCCTCATGTCCGTGCCGGGCGAAAGCGTACCAGATCATCAACGGGGCCAGCGCGTTGCGGGAGCCCGACAGCGTGGTGTCCTCCACCCCCACGTACTCGATGGCCCGTCCCACCCGCTCCACGTACGGTAGCCTGGCCAGGACCACCCCACAGGGCAGCGGAGCGCCGATCAGTTTGTGTCCGCTGATCGAAATGCTGTCCACCCCGGCGTCAAATCCGTAGGGCTGCGGATCGGAAACGAACGGGAGGATCATCCCGCTGAGAGCGGCATCGGCGTGAATGTAGTGGCTGGTTACCGCCTGCTCGCGCAGGATGTCCCTGATCCTGGGAATGTCGTCCACCGCTCCCCGCATGGTGGTGCCCACGTTGGCCATGATCACCGCCGGAACGTCCCGATTGACCCGGATCATGGCCTCCAGGTCCTCGTAGTCGATCTCCCCGTTCTCCTGCCGCCTGATCATGATGTGCCGCGCGTTCAGGACCCGCACGTTCTTCAGCACGCTGTAATGGGTCTCCTCGGAGAAGTAGAACATCCCGTTGGGGTACAGCTCCCGCGCCAAATACAGGCCGTACATGTTGCCCTCCGTGCCCCCGGAGGTCACGTAGCCCCACGCGCTCTCCGGCTCTAGGTGCATCAGCCCGGCGAATATGCCGATAACCTCCCGCTCGATCTCATGGGTGTTGCCCCAGAAATTGCTGGGATGAAATGGATCCCCCACGTTGTTGATCGAGTAGTCCAGGAAGGGCACCAGGGCCGAGTAGTCGAAGTCCTGGTTCACCGGATAGCCGACCTGCTGCCGCGTGGCGGCGTGAATGTCCCCCAGCAGACGCTCCAGCCGTTTCCGGATTTCCGGTTCCGGCAGAGCGGTCGGCATCGATCTGGCGCTTGTCTGTGGTGCGTCGGTCATGATCCCGGCTCCCATGGTAACAGGGTGTCCCCCAATCGTCCGACGCCGCCATCAGGCGGGAACGGCGGTTGGCAACCCGTTACTTACCCGGAGAGACCGACCTTTTTCAACCCCCAGAGCCGGCTCTGGGCGTGGCGCTACACGCCCGTTTATCTCCCATCCCGATCAGGAAGTTTACACCTCAAACACCGCCGCCGGCGTGCGAATCCTTCCCGACCCGTGCAGCAAGTCCAGCGCCAGCGATACGTCTCGATAGGCCTCCCCCAGCGCTCGACGCACTGTCGCCGCGTCCACCTCCTCCCAGACGTCCTCGTCCAGGTAGCAGCGCCGGTATGCGTACGCCTCACCTCGGTCAGCGCCCCGACACGCCATGTTCACCGCCTGCGCTCCTTTCCCGTGCCAACGGGAAAAAGGTCGACCATCGTCAACCGGTCTCCCCCAGCATCGGGCTCCCACTATTGTTCTCTCCCCCGGAGCTTATCCAGGCATTCCAGGACGATCCGGTCGATCTCGGCAAACTCACCCCGGGTGAACTTCGCCAGTCGACCTGCGACGATCTCCGCGGTTCTCTCCTCATCCCACCACGTATCGTAATCCGCCGGCTCCAGGATGTCCCCGAAGGTGTGCAGACCGACGTAGTCTTCCGTGTAGGCGGGCTGCCCGGCATGGATAGTGACCAGGTAGTCTCTGACGCGGTGGAAAATACTGCTCCTGAGCTCTTTGTCCTCCCCGGGCCCCACCAACAGCGTCGCCCGTCGCTCCGTCACCTGGACCTGGAAAAGCAGGAGCGCGTAGGGCCAGCCTTCCAGCTTCAACTCATCGAATTTCTCCCAGTCCGCTGCCATGAACCGCGCGTACTGATGATTGGATGTCGTGTCCTTCCACAGCGGCTGACGGCCGATGGCATCCCGGATCATCCGGAATCCCTCGGTCACATAGTTCGGCTCGTAGCGCTCCCGGTGCTCGATGATCAGGTCAATGGCCCGCTTGGGTTCTGTTGCATTTTGCGGGGTAGATCACTAGGCCGCTTGTTCGCACCCTCGGCAAAGCATATCGTCGGACTTCACCGATGGCCTGCGTTTCTCGCACATCCAGCAATACAGATCCATGGTTTGAATTTCGCACCGGCGGCAAAGGTCTATGCTCTCCCATCCGTCAGCCCGTCGCTCCCCGCATTCTGTACAATCGAGCCACCAGGACAGTTTTTCAAACGCCTCTTCGACATCATCCAGGATATACGCAGCGTCACCCAACTTCACGGCTTCGGTAAACGTCTGGACAGCAGCTAGCAACTGCTTCCCTGCCGACCGCAGATTAGCATCTGCGTTCGCTTCAGTTCCCGGCGTTCTCTGCTGCTGGCGGTTCCAACGTTGCCGGCACGTCCCCCCGCAAAATTTGGCGGTACTCCTAGTCCCGATAAACGTCTTATCGCATTGCTGGCAAAACAAATAGTACTCGGGCATATCCCGGCTCCTTTAGTTAGCGTTACGCCCGGGAATGTAACGCTAACCAAAGGCGCAGTCAAGCCACTGCCCCGCAAAATGCAACAGAACCCCCGCTTGTGCTTCCGGTAGATCCGGCGGGCCAGTTCATGCACGTCGTTGCTCACCTCGGGCACGATGTCCCTCCTTAGCGTGATCGCATACTGGCGCAGCAACGCCAGCACGTCTTCGTTGGCAGCATCCCCCGCGGCCGCCACGGTTCCCTCGACCAGCCGCAGAATGTCCGTGTAGGACATGGCCATCCAGTGCTCCCGCTCCTCCGGACCGTCCGGCGGCACGCCCCGGGCCGTCAGGTACACGCGGTGGACCCGTTGGCCATCATGGTCATGGGCCAGAACCTTCCGGGACCAGGCCAGCTGACCCTCTCCCTCGGATGCCCAGACCTTGTTCTCAATCGCGCAGACGAAGTTGACGTCCTCGTTGCGCATCCAGATGTCCAAGCGACCGTACTCCCCGTGGAACTCGAGACTCTTCTCCCGGCGCACCACCGTGCTCGGCCGGTACGCGGCGCGCCGCTGGCCGCCAAGAACCCCTGTAGGAACAGGTCTCCCAGCCCGTGGCTTCCCCCTGGATCCAGCAGCCAGGCCAGGAGGTTGGAATGGAACTGCTCGTCGCCGTGCAGCCGGAGCGCGTCGAAGACGTCAACCTCGTCCCGCCACCGGGCCAGCATCCCATCCAACCTGTGCAGGTCGGCGCCGTCTTCCTCAGGCTCCCCAGGGCCAGCCTCGCCCCGTCATCCTCGACGGCCAACAGCTGCCCCAGCTCGTCCAGAACCAGGTCCAGTTCCCTCAGCTCCATCGTCAGCGCCGTCGTTTCCCCGGCATCGGCGATCATGGCCAACCGTACCTTCGCGTCAATTTCGGCTCATCCTACTCCGTCCGGCAGCCTGGAAGTGAACCCGCCGAATCCAAGCCATTATAATTGCCATCGTTCGCGGCGCATCCTGCGCGTGACCGCCGCGTTTCCAGGTGAACGCCATGACCTACGCCCGCAACACCACCGTCAGCGCGATGCGCACCCGCAACGAGATCGAGGAGACCCTCGAGCGCTACGGCGCCGACGGCTTCGCCTACGCCACCCAGGGCAACCTGGCCACCGTCATCTTCGCCATGGAGAACCGACGCATCCGCTTCGTCCTGGAACTGCCCGATCCCGAGGACTTCCGCCATACCAACCACAGCCCGCCCCGGGAGCGCAGCCAAAGGGCGCAGCAGGAGGCCCACGACCAGGCCTGTCGCCAAGCGCTGGCGGGCCCTGCTGCTGGTCATCAAGGCCAAGCTGGAAGCGGTCACCGCCGGCATCTCCACCATCGAGACCGAGTTCCTGGCCAACATCGTGCTCCCCGACAACACCACCGCCGGCGAGTGGATGCTCCCCCAGATCGACCGCGCCTACCGCACCGGCGAGATGCCGCCCCTGCTGCCCGCCGCAAGTCAGGCTGGCCAGCGCTCCACTGGCCCCATCGCCCTCCCGCCGGCGTGATTGACGCTCCCCCTAGCACTCGCCACCGTATCTACACCCGCTTCGCGGACGAACCCCATGAGCAGCCAAAGTTATCAGCAAGCCAGCGAGCGCTTCCTGGCACAGGCCAGGCAGCAGCTGTCCGACGGCGACCTGCCGCAGGCCTCCGAGAAAGGTTGGGGCGCGGCCGCGCAGATACTGAAGGCCGTCGCGGAGCAGCGCGGTTGGGAACACGGCAAACACCGCCACCTGTCCCGTGTGGCCAGCCGCCTCCGGGCGGAACTCGGCGACGGGGACGTGATGGCGCACTATTGGGCTGCTGATGCCCTGCACGGCAATTTCTACGAGGATGAGCACGTCGCGTCGGACATCGCCCTGGCGTTGGATAAGGTGGAGGCCCTTATCGACAAGCTAACGCCGTTGCTGCCTTCGTAAACCCCGGCTATGTACTTCGAGAATGAGTTGCAGATGAGCGGTCCTTGTGGACGATTGACCGGTACTGGGGCAAACAGTCCATTGACCGCACCGATAACGGCAGTCGGCCAGTGAACTCCACCAACACGCGAGTGCTGAGCGATCCAGCAAAGTTCAACTGAGCCACCCGGGCTTCGGGCTCCTCAACGAGCCAGCTGCCGTCGCGGTACGCCACGTCAACCAGGTACCGCGGCAGCCAGCCTACGACGTACTGGTCTGCCGTCTTCACGGTCACGGCGTGTCCAGTGGCGGGGTCGTTCAGCTCGAGGGACAGCCACAACTCTTCGCCGATTTCCAACGCTCCGACACGCTGGATTGAGTGTTCATTGGTGTAACGCAGACCGTGCACCACAAAACGCGTCTGGAATCTTCCATCGGCGTCCGGTACCACGTCGGGGAACACCTCGTAGCCGTTCTTGTGAGCCTGGTTGAACGGAGCGGCCAGTTCCGACACCGGGTCCCAGTGATTCGGGTCCAGCCCCAGTTGGCGCAGGTATTCCGGCCTCTCCGGACGGCGGGAGTTCATCAGACGGTTCTGGAAGAACGGGAAAAGCTCCTCCGACCGGTAGGGCGTTTCCATCGCGGGGAACCCGGGCACGGTGAGGAATTCGGATAGCTCACGTGCCTGGCGAGCGCCCTCTACGTAGGAGAACCGGTACCGGGCCGGGCCGGAATCCAGGTCGGCGTCCAGTCTCCCCACCGGAAACCAGCGCCGGCTCTGCGGCGCCTGCCAGGCAAGGAACAGGGTCGTCATCTAGGCCTCCTAAGCAATTCTTTTCTGCTGGTGGCGATTACCTGGTAGGCGAACCCCCGAGCGGTTTCCGATATGAACTCGTCGGGGACCATGTCGAGCACTCGGCGAAACCGGTCCTCCGGCAATGCTTCCAACCGTTCCAGCCACGGCCTTGCGACTTGCGGCCGCCACCGACCGATCAACTTTGCCAGAAGCAATGGCGGCGGAGCCAGCTCGCGGTGAGGTCGAATGTAGACGCCGCGACGACTTCCGCCGCCCATGAGATAGTGTAGCACTCGACCCCTGAACGGTGTTCTGGACCGTCCGGTAAACCAGACCCACGAGTTGCAGACGGCCGCCGGTCTGCGTGCGGAGACCACGACCGGAATGCAGTCTTTGCACAGATGCCGGCTGGGTGGTCGCACGGTTGACAACCGGTGCGCCTATCCCTACGTTTAATTCACTCCCCCTCGTCGCTCGTTCAGCATGGAGCTGAGCCTGTCGGCGGGGATTATTTTTGCCTCCGTTATGACCAGGCCCCTCCGCCTGACCCTGTTCATAGACGGACAAAATGCGTACCGGCGCGCCCGGGCCGTCTTCTTCCCCAACAACCGGTCCGGCATAGACGGTCAGTTCCATCCGGTGGAACTCGGGCGGCTCATTGCCGGCAAGGGAGGCCCAAACGGCTCACCCTGCACCGTTGTAAAGCTGGCACGGCCGTCAGGCCATCGGGCAACTGCGGCTTGCGCACCGGGTAGTTGATGGCGATGCCCTCGGCCGCCAGCCGCGAGTGCAACTCTTCGATCAGATCGCCGATCTCGGCGAAGCGGTCAGACAGCGGAAGCTTGCAAGCCTGACCGTCGAGCCCGAGCTCCTCGCCCACATCCTGTTCACCGACGAATACCAGTGCTCAAAGCGCCGATAGTGGCCTTAGCGTACGATTCTGTCGCCTACCTGATCGACCACAGCTATGATCGATTAGCTTTCCCCGGCCGTGGGAAAGGACAATGTACTTGGTCAATGTGCTCGAACAAGTCAGGCGCAACGTTCTGCCATAAGGGATCAAGGATCACGCGCGCTCCCTCACGACGGGCCAGCTTCGCTGCCGGCACGAAGTCGCTGTCTCCGGTAACGAGGACTATGGTGTCGGCCTGCTTCTTCAGGGTGATGCTCGCTATATCCAAGCCGATTCTCATATCGACGGCTTTCTGCTGGAATCCCGCCACAAAATCATCGTCTTTCAGGTCCGCCACGTTGCGCTTCCCGGATAAGAGATCCTTTTGGGCCTGTTCCTTGATGGTCCAATCCCTGTGGCGACGAACCTCACCCAGACGCAAGGCGAAGTTGGGGCGGCGGCGCAGCTTCTCGAACAACTCCAACCGAAAGGACGCCGCATCCGACTTCGCGTAGTCGATCGCGTGCTTGCTGACCGGCAGATGCCCACGTCTGTCATAGGGATAGGCATCATAGAAAAAACAGCGGTAAAGGAGAGCGTAGGGATTCTCGACACGCGCAGTGTTATTGATGTACGCGAGATGACCTCTGACCAAGCGTCCGATTTCCTGGTCAGCACGCGCGGAGTCGTGCAGGATACTCCAGTCCGTAAGGCGCGGTAGACGGTGGATGAAAAATCCTCCGTCAACCAGTATGGCCACTTTGGTCATTGCCAAGCCGCCAGGCAGAAATATGCCCCGAGGTTTCGGCCAACTCAGAATAACGAGGAGTCTGACGTACTTCCAGGGGGCGATGTAGCAACCATTGTACCTTTGGTGAAACCTTGTTGCAAATTTTCGACATCATAAGTAACTGTTCAGAGTTGGTGAGGTGGGTTGCGTGGAAGGAGTTTGACAATGGCTGGCGCTGGGTGGCGGTGATCGCCGGCATCTCCACCATCGAGACCGAGTTCCTGGTCAACATCGTCCTGCCCGACAACACCACCGCCGGCGAGTGGATGCTGCCTCAGATCGACCAGGCCTACCGCACCGGCGAGATGCCGCCCCTGTTGCCCGCCGCTGGGAGCGCTGACCCGCGATCTTCCGGCCCCATCCCGCTGCCTCCAGCCTGAGCAGCGCGCTGGAGATTGGAACCGGCGTTCCGCTGTGGCACAATGACCCCGGCGGGACGGTTCACGCCCGTGGCACGATGGGCGATCTCACCCCAGAACTTCCGCCGGGGAGGCACCCATGCCGGAGCAGCGGAAACCCATCGTCACCGAGTTGGCCCTGGCCGACGCCCTGGACCGGCTGGTGAACCTCATCGAGGAACTCAGGGCCGACGCGGACCTCCGCGTGGAGATCACCACCGACGAGACCTCTCTGGTGAA
>DAOUJY010000063.1:0-32260 GCA_034421995.1 Dehalococcoidia bacterium
GTGATAAAATCGGTGATGTTCATGGGGTTCCCTGCTGTGGAGGATTGTCAACTCACAGCATAGGGGAACCTCGTGGCATTTTCAAAATCACTTCAAACTAGCACCAAAGGTTAGCAAGAACCTCGTCGCGGTCTCCGATTTGATCAAATCGCTGCTGGACGCGCATTTAAGTTCACAGGAAGAAACGCTGTTCGGCGACTTTCTGGAAGGTTTAGCGATTTACGTTGCCGAGCAGGTTTACAATGGCTTGAAGTCCAGCGCAACCGGGATTGACCTCGAGTTCGTCAAGGATAGTGCCAGGTACATAGTTTCAATCAAGTCCGGCCCCAACTGGGGCAACAGTTCTCAAGTCGCCAGAATGAAGGAGAACTTCAGTACCGCCGCCCGCGTCATACGGCAAGGCAATGCCACCACCAACGTCGTGGCAGTAAATGGCTGCTGCTATGGTAGAGATGCTAAACCCGACAAAGGCGACTATTTCAAGTATTGCGGACAGGATTTTTGGGAACTGATTTCAAATGACAGCGAGTTTTACACTCGTATTGTTGAACCGCTGGGGCACCAAGCCAAACAGCGGAACGATGATTTCGCGGAGCAATACGGGGCAGTTATTAATCGCCTGTCTCGAGAGTTTACCAAGCAGTTCTGCGACCAAAGTGGCGCGATTGACTGGAACAAACTGGTGGCTTTCAGTTCTGCTAAAAGCCGCTGACAAGGATGCCATCCTATGCCCCCGGCAGCGATAAAATCCGTCCGCATTCGCGGCTTTCGCTCCCTGGCGGATGTTGCCCTTGAGGACTTGCCCCAGGCGACGGTGCTCATTGGGGCCAACGGCTCCGGCAAGTCCAACTTCATTCGCTTCTTCGAGATGCTGAGCTGGATGCTGGGGAAGCGCCGGCTCGGCGAGTTCGTCGAGCGCCAGGGGGAGCCGACGACCAGCTGTTTGGGGGTAGCCGTGCCACCCCGAGGATGGAGGCCGAGATCAGGCTGCATACATCTCATTCAGGTGGAAGCGACTATAAATTTGCTCTTTCTTATGCTCATCCTGATAGGTTTCTGTTCAGTGAAGAGGCTTTCCGATTTTATGGAAGGTCCTATCCGCCGGTCGATGACCCCTGGTTATATCTGGATAGCGGGCACCGTGAGGCAATGATTGTCGAGACGGCGCAATCACGCTCAATCTGTAATGTCAGTCTGGAATCATTAAATGCGCTTGCCGCGTCTTTGATTGCAAAGCTCCTTCCCGATTGCTACGCATATCAGTTCCACGACACTTCGGACGCCTCCCATTTCAAACAACGTTGGGATGTGGAAGAGAACGCACGACTGCTCAACCACGGCGGCAACCTGGTCGCCGTACTCCACCGGCTGGAGCGGGAGGACATACGGCGCTACGAACTGATTTGCCGCCACATCAGTCGCATGCTGCCCGGCTTCGACCGATTCGCCATCGTGGAAAGCTTCGGCAAGGTTTCCCTGCGCTGGCAGGCCAAATGGACGGACAAAACCTTCGGTGCCCACCTGACCTCCGACGGGTCACTGCGGATGTTCGCCCTGGTGACGCTGCTCAACCTGCCGCCGGAGATGCTGCCCAGCGTAATCCTGCTGGACGAACCGGAATTGGGCATGCATCCGGCAGCCGTAACGCTGATTGATGGTATGATAAAGGCGCTGGCCACCCAGCGACAGGTTATCGTAGCCACCCAGTCGCCCTTGCTGGTGGACGCATTCGACTTGGACGAGATTTTCGCGCTGGACTTGCAGGACGGACGTACCGAGGTTCGCCGACTCGACCCGGCCAATTATCAAAAATGGCTTGAAGACAGCTTCACTCCGGGCCAACTCTGGCAGAAAAACCTGCTGGGAGGCCGCCCATGATTTGCCTGGCGATTGTGGTGGAAGGAGATACGGAAGTAGAGTTCACCAATAGAATGCTTGCCACATCCCTGTTCAGTTACGGTGTTGTGAGTCAACCTGTCTCCATTACCGGGAACGTAAACGTTGAACGACTAACGTCGGAAATGGCCAGACTGTATTGGTCTTACGATTTCGTGACCTCACTGGTGGACTTCTACGGGTTCCGCGGCAAAGGAAACGATACGCCAGAGCAGCTGCAAACGCGTATTGACGCGGAGGTTAGCCGGAAAATAGGCCGCAGCTTTGACCAGTCGCGAGTGTTTTCCTACGTCCAGCAGTATGAGTTTGAGGGGTTGTTGTTTTCGGATGTAACCGCTTTTGCCAATTTGATTGAAGTACCCGATGGCACGGTGCTGGCGTTAGGGCAAATCCGCTCCCGATTTCAATCCCCGGAAGACATCAACGACAGCCCACCCACCGCTCCTAGCAAACGCATCCTGGATCTGATACCCAGATACCAAAAGGTAGTTGACGGCCCTACCCTTGCTGAGGACATGGGCTTGAATGCCATACGCACCGAGTGCAGACGCTTCGACGCCTGGCTGACCCGTCTGGAATCCTAGGGAAATCAGCAACCCCTTCAATAATCAGGTCTCACCATGCCAACCCTCCTCTCCCTGCTGGAACAATCAGGCCGCCGGCTTAACCTGCTGGCCGCTGATGAGCCGCTCACGCCGGCAACCACGTTCGCGCTGGTCAGGGACATGCCCTACCAACGCGCCAGTACGCGAGAGCCCGAGGCCATCGTCCGCGAATGGCGCGGCACCTGCTCCGGGAAGCACTACCTGCTGGATGCGATCTTTCGCGACCTCGGCATGGACGCCCGGGTGATTATGTGCACCCATCGGTTCACTCGGGAAAACACCGGCCACTTTCCCGTGGCTCTGAAGTCCCTGGTGTCCAGGGAGCCAGTGCCGGACGTGCATACCTACATACGCCTCAAAACCGAGATGGGTTGGATGAACGTTGACGCGACCTGGCCGTGCAGCGCCGGGCCCCTGGGGATGCCGGTCAACCGGACGTTCACCGAAGGCAAAGATATGGCCATCGCGTGCGATCCAGTCGATTCGTTCGTGGTCCCCACCGGCGATGACCCACAGGTTTTCAAAGAACGGCTGATTGCGGAATTTTGCGGTTCCTCGAGTACAATACGAGACGAGTTCATTGAAGGCATGAGCCGCTGGCTCAGCGACGCCACCCAAGGATGAAGATACCATGAAGTACCGCCAACTTCCCCGCACCGACCTTTTGATTTCCGAAGTCGGCTTCGGCGTCTGGACCGTGGCCACTAATTGGTGGGGCCGCATTCCTGAAGAAACCCGCCGGCAACTGCTGGAGGAAGCCCTGGAGCTGGGCATCAACTTCTTCGACACCGCCGACACCTATGGCGACGGCTACGGCGAGGAGGTTCTCGCCAAGTTCATGGGGCATCGTCGCCACGACATGATCATCGCCACCAAGTTCGGCTACGACATCTACGGTCAGACCACGCCCCGGGTCGGCCACCAGGAACGCCCGCAGAAGTTTGAGCCGGACTTCATCCGCTTCGCCTGCGAGCAGTCCCTGCGCCGGTTGAATACCGACTACATCGACCTTTACCAACTGCACAACCCGCGCATCGCCGCCATCGAGGACGATGACGTATTCGAGACGCTGGAGGCGCTGAAGCACGAGGGCAAAATCCGCTACTACGGCTCCGCCCTCGGCCCCGACATTGGCTGGTTTGAAGAGGGCGAAGCCAGCATGAAAGAGCGCCACGTCGATAGCTGCCAGATCATATACAGCATCCTGGAGCAGGACCCGGCCAAGGACTTCTTCCCCATCGCCGAGAAGGAGCAGGTGGGTCTGCTGTCCCGGGTGCCCCATGCCTCGGAGGCTCTGACGGGACGCTACGACGCGCCGCCCGAATTCGACGAAAACGACCACCGCTCGTACCGGCGCCACCAGTGGCTCAGCGAGGCGTTGGTCAAGGTGGACCAGGTCAAGTTCCTGGCCGGCGAGGAGGTCGGACGCAGCATGAGCCAGGCGGCCATCCAGTTCGTCCTGCACCAACCCACCATCACCAGCGTGTTGCCCAACTTCACCACGCTGGAAGAGCTGAAAGAATACTCGGACGCTGTGGAAACGCCGCCCATCACCGAGGGAGATCAGGCCATCATTGACGACCTGTGGGCCAACAACTTCTATATCGAGCCGACCGAGCCGGAGTTCCGCGAAATCTGATCGGCGACTCCAATCCCAACCGAAGCCGTCATTCCCGCGAAAGCGGGAATCCAGAACCGCGATGGCACCTTACGTTCCCTGGATTCCGGCTTGCGCCGGAATGACGGTTCTGCGGTGAGGGTGCGGGCCGCTGTTTGACACTCCCATAGGCTAGTGATAACTTTCACATAGCCTTACTTTTGTTTTCAACAGGAGAAAATTCCTGATGCCCGTGAACATTTGCGTGCTGGCCAAGCAGGTCGTTGACCCCGAAATGCCGGCCGCCGCCTTCCGTATTGACCCCGACGCTCGCCAAGTGGTGCCCCCGCCCAACATCCCGCCCGTGGTCAACGGCTTCGACGAAAACGCCGTGGAAGCCGCCCTGCAAATCAAGGACGCCCAGGGCGCCAACGTCACCGTTATATCCTCCGGCACCACCTTCGCCCTGGACGTAATGAAGAAACCCCTGTCCATGGGCGCCGACGAACTGGTGCTGCTGCAGGACGACACCTTCGCCAACTCCGTGGACTCCTTCTTCACCGTGCAGCTGCTCACCGCCGCCATCAACAAGCTGGGCGGTTTTGACCTCATCATCTGCGGCCGGCAGGCTTCGGACTGGGACAACGCACAGGTGCCCCTGGGTGTGGCCGAAACCCTGGGCATGGCCTGCGTTACGTTGGGCAAAAAGGTGGACGTGCAGGACGACAAGGTCGTGGTGGAACGCCTCGCCCCAGATGGATTCGAGGTGGTCGAGGCCGACATGCCCGCCCTGGTGACCGTCAGCAACGAGCTGGGCCAGCCGCGCTATCCCACCCTGCGCGGCATCATGGCGGCCACCCGCAAGCGGCCCACCGTCTGGACCACC
This sequence comes from Dehalococcoidia bacterium, assembly GCA_034421995.1. GTDB lineage: Bacteria > Chloroflexota > Dehalococcoidia > Lucifugimonadales > UBA3495 > Bin87. Next base: position 4,985 of record DAOUJY010000063.1, read on the forward strand.
GGCGATCTCGACTTGGACGCCGGCCAGATGGAGCCGCGCCTCACGCTGCACGACCTGTTTGTGCCCCAGCGGGAACAGGACTGCGAAATCATCGAAGGCGACGACGACGCTGACGCGGCCCGCCGGCTGGCCCTGAAATTGCGCGAAGACCGGATTATCTAGTTCAGCCACTCTAACCGCTGCCCCGTCATTCCCGCGAAAGCGGGATTCCAGAGTCCGTTGGCAAGGTGAGCGACGTTCGGTTTCCGAATGTTCTGGATTCCGGCTTTCGCCGGAATGACGATGAAAAGGACACACCAACCCACGGAGATAAACACTAATGGCAGACGCTACCGGAATCCTCGTTTTCGGCGACGCTCCCGACGGGCAGTTGGCCTCCACCGCCCAGGAACTGCTCGCCGCCGGCCGCACGTTGGCCGACACGCTGGGCCAGGAACTGGCCATCGGCATCATCGCCGCGGACGCCGGCGACGCGCCCCAGCAGGCCATCGCCCACGGCGCGGACAAAGTCTATGCGGTGACCAACCCGGCGCTGGCCGACTACCACCCCGACCTCTACCTGGCCGCCATGCAGGCATTGGCCGCCGACGCCAACCCCAGCATCATCCTCATTGCCCGCAACAACGAGGGCCGCGAGTTGGCGCCCCGGCTGGCCTTCCGCCTGGGCGTGGGCCTGGCCCAGGACTGCCTGGAAGTATCCGCCGACGCCGGCACCGGCCGGCTCCTGGCCAACCGCCCGGTTTACGGCGGCAGCGCTATCGCGGTGGTCAGCTGCACCCAGACGCCGCAGATTGCCGCCATCCGGCCCAAGACCTATGATCCGCTGGAGGCTGACGCATCCCGCATCGGCGAAGCGGTTTCGTTCCCGGTGGAAATCGACGCATCGGCGGCGCGAACCCGCGTGGTGGATGTCGTGAAGGAAGAGGCCGAAGGCATCAAGCTGGAAGACGCCCGCATCGTGGTGTCCGGCGGACGCGGCCTGGGCGGACCCGAACCATTCTCGCAACTGGAGGAGCTGGCCAATCTCCTGGGCGGCGCGGTCGGCGCGTCCCGGGCCGCCGTGGACTCCGGTTGGGTGCCGGCCAACTACCAGGTTGGCCTCACCGGCAAGACCATCACCCCCGACCTGTACATCACGGTAGCAATCTCCGGCGCCAGCCAGCACATGGCCGGCTGCAGCGGCTCCAAAGCCATCGTAGCCATCAACCGCGACGCCGACGCCAACATCTTCAAAGAAGCCCGCTACGGCGTAGTGGGCAACTGGGAGACCATCATACCGGCGCTGACGGAGACGGTGCGGGAGCTGACGCAGTCGTAGGGTGGGAGCCGCATGGACACTCAACCAAGCAAAGACCCCATTCCCGAATTCGCTACCCGGGAAGAGATAGCCGAATTTTGGGATACCCACGACTTCGCCGATTATTGGGATGACTTGACGCCGGTCAGCCTAGAGGTGGCTGACGAATTGGGGATGGCCTTCCTGATAAGTCCGGACGCCGACCAGTTCAACCAATTGCTGCGGTTGGCCAACGACCAGGGCGTAGATTTCGACGCGCTGGCGCGCGAGTGGGTGGTGGAGCGGCTGCAAGATGCCGATGCCATAGCCGAGGGATGAAACTCTTCTCCCCTCTTTTTACTGCGCTTGAGGCCCCGGGCGCATCCGCAACTCGGCCTTTTGGCGCAGTCGTCTCTGAACTCTGGCCGTCTTGGCGCCTACCGCATCACAGTGGCCGTAGTTGCCCCGCTCCCGGTCCGGCGAGTGTTCAATGGACTGACTTTCCTCACCATACCCTTGGACTGTTATAGCGGCTACCCCAAAGCCTTGATGACCGGCCAGCGTATTTTCGGCTGATGTGTGCTCTTCCCAATTTACGGAATGCCGGTCAGTTGTCCTTCCCTCAACCCGGTCGTTTGCAAACGCTTTGTCAAAGATTGCCCCCTTCTCCTGATCGAATACCCAAGGCGGTATGCGCCGCAGCATTACCGCATTATCAGGCACGTCAAGCAAGGGCCAGTCTTCATTTTCGCTCTGTTCCACTGAATCCCCCGGCTAAACCATCAGTCCGATTATATGGCGAATTTGAGCATCGTCCTCAAACATCCCTTCGCTTTCTTCGGCTGTGCCGTCCGGCAGGAGCTTGTCCAGTGCGTAAGTAGTGTCCCCGCCGGGCACAATGTCTATGGACAGTTCCCATTGCCCGGCTGCCCACTCGATGCCGATGCCAGCGTCTCCGCCGGGCGCAATGCCGGGGGCTGGCAATCCCATGGCCAACCCCATCTTGACGATGCGGATAGCATCCTCAATGCAGACCGGCTCAATCGGCGGAGCGCCATAGCCGTTCCAATTTTCCGTAAGTTCGGCAATCTGATGGAACCGCTCCGCCAACTCGTTGGGGAAACCTTCCCATGGGCTGGGGGTATTCTGAAGCAGGGCCGTTTCGCTTGTGGTCATCATCGCCCTCCACTTTGGCGTGCCTCACTATATCACTTCCGCCCGCTTGCTCCCGTGAATGGACGGCTCCCGCGCCAGCAGCCTCCGTAGCCGAGCCACCGCCGCCGGCGCATCGTCGCCCAGCCCCAGCATATCGCCCACCACTCGCTGGTCCAGCTCCACCCGCGCCGGGTCAACGGCGCAGTGGTGGAACGGCTGAAACTTCCGCTCCCGAAAATCCCGCCAGATGGCCTGGGCCTCATCCAACTGCCAGGACGCCAGTTTTCGCACGTCCAGCGTGGCAAGGGTTTCCAGCATCCCTTTTCTGCCGATACCTCTGCCGTCTTGGGCACGGTTGGCATGATTAGCATGGAGCGCTATTCCTAGCGTGGAGTTGCACCACAATACCAAGGCAGCCTCTCGCCTTGAAGCAGCTACGAGGTCATCGTCTTTCACTTGCAATGTGAACCAGGAATTTACGCCCAATGCCCTTATCATGGTGCAAGTTGCCATGATTGGTTGAGAGTTATAACGAACAGTGGGCGTAATATGTAGCGTACCCGATTGAGACCAAATTGGCGCGTGGTTCCGGCCAGGCTTTGGAGTCAGGTGAGCATTTGGGTCCGCAGACAAAGATTGATGGACTTGTGAATTGAGGCTCCAAATTGCCGGAAACTGGGCTTGCTCGCTCCACTCGTGATAAGCGTCAAAGGCACCCAGCGATCCACGAATCTGCCGGTCTTGCGGCCCAACGTTGCAAACTATACCCATCGCCGAAACCGGCACATTGGCGACAAGACGAGTTCCGTCCTCCGCCCACAGTTCGCCCCGCTCCAATGCGGTGGCAAACTGCCCGGTAAGAGCATACTTCCACCGCGCCGCCGTCCAGGGCGCATTTCCAACCGGGCCATCCACAATTTCGCCCCACTGCTCGCCGCCGACAATAAGCGGAGTGCCGCCCACCGGCGGGCCGTCCGCTCGCAGGGACGGGGCCACCGCGGTTGCGTTGACCGCGTTGACCAGCGCCAGGGCATCGGTTTCCTGTCGCGCTGCACGCCACAGGTTCACGAACCGGCCCCGGTCCGATGGGGTTTCCTCATCACGCAGCCGTCGCGCCACCAGCAGGATTTCGGCAATGCCGGTGTCGTAAGACATTGAACGCTGCTGCGTGTCGTGGGAAGAAACCACAAACTCGATGTCGTACCGGGATGCCAGCATCTTCCGAATTTCCCGCCAGGACTCGCCGGACAGGGCCGTAACCGGCAGCACCAGCGCGACGCGCCCGCCGGGGTTCACCAGCCGGTCGGCCAGCACGGTGAACGATGATGCGTGTCCGGCGATTTGGTTGGCCGGTGTTCCCCTCAGAAGGGCCGAAGTCCGCCTCTTGACGGCATCAAGCGATTGGGGATCGCCAGCCGGCAAGGAGAATACCCGGCCGATGGCTTCCTCGCTGCTCCCGTCTGCGCCTCGCCGGGTGTAGGGAGGGTTGCTGATGACCAGATCGGAGCGCGGCAGTGGCACCAGCATTCCCCGACTGTCTTTCGCGCCGATAGATTCCTGAGTGCCGGAAAAGGATGACTGGATTTCAGGGGAATCGAGCCAGTCCAGCGAGCCGAGGCGGATGCCCTGCGGTTCTTCCCGGCCCAACCGGAAAGTATGCAGTTGCATTTGCTTGAACCTTGCCGACGGGGACATGGCCGCCAGCGTGGCCGCGGTCAGGTGAATCGCCGCCGGCACTACGTCGGCCCCGGTAATGATTCTTTCCACTAATGCCCGGTGTAACGCAGGGTCTGTGGCCGACACGACGCCGGCGGCCAGATGGTTTTGCAGTATCTGACGGTAGGCCGCCATCAATAGCGTTCCGGTTCCGCAGGCCGGGTCAACCACGCGGAGTTCGTTAATCTTATCGACACTGTTCCAATCCCAATCCGTCCATTTGGCTGGGGCCAGCACCAGCCCGGCCAGCAACGTTGATGCAGGTATGCTGGTGTAGTAAGCGGCCAGCAGCTTCCGTTCCGCAATCAGCCGGTTGAATATCCGCCCCGCCAGGTCGTGCCGGCCCACCGCGCCCATTCCCAGCAACTCCGCTGCGGTAGCGGCGCATCCCTCCAGAAAATCGGCGGCCTCAACCTCCGAGAGTTCCTGAACTACGTCCCGGGCCATGCTGAATATCGGGTAGTAGTCAACTTCAAGAATACGTTCCCAGAACTGCAACAGCAAAAAACGCGCGAATTGTCCGTTGCGTCGCGCGGACCCGATAGACTGGTAAGCCGCCTCATCACTGGCCAACCGCTCCTGAAAAACCATGGCATTGATGACCACCAGCGCCGCCATGTTGGCCGCCTCGTCGCTGGCGTCGGCGCCGAAAACCTGCGCCACCCGCGCCAAGGTCCCCGGCGACTGGTACAAGCGTGAGCCGGCTTTACGCGCTCCGGCGTCCAGGACTTCGACCGCCGCCTCCAGGTCTCCGGCCGGCGGGACGGTACGCGAAACAGTCGCCCCAAGCTCGGCGGCCGTGCCCGTTAGCTCTGGTCCGGCGGTGCCATCTATCCGCCATTCCTGCCATTCAAGATTAGCCGAGGCCAGTCGCTCATAAAGTTGCCCCTGAGGAACTCGCCGTAGCCTCTCCGGTACAACCACCGCAAAAGCGTTCTGAACCCTGCGGCCATCTATCTCCATACCCAGGCGGGAGAGGGCATCGGCCTCAACCGTCGGCGCCGGCGCGATTTCTATCTCAAGAATAACCGGGCCTTCGGTCAGGCGCACCAGAATGTCAGGACGCCGGCCACCGTGCAGCGTTTCCGCGACCGCCGAAAGTCCAACGCGCTCCCGAAGGAGCCGCCCCAAAACATCGTTGATGATGCTTTCGTGGCTGCGGTCATGGGTTGTCGCACTGGTCATGATCGGAAGTCCTCAACCCAAAACCACGTTGTCAATCAGCCGCACCGCCCCCACCCGCAGCGCCGTCGCCACCATCACCGGCCTGCCGTCATGCACGGCTTCAATCGGTCTCATGCTCTCGGCATCCACGACGCTCACGTAATCCACCGCTTCTATTAGGGTCTCGCGTTCCAGGATGTTGAAGGCAGCTCGCTGTATTCTCCCCGCGTCTCTTTCGCCCCGTCGCCAAACATCCTCCGCCGCGCAGAGCGCACGGTACACCGCCGGCGCGGCCTCCCGTTGCTCGGGAGTCAGGTAGGCGTTGCGGCTGCTCAGGGCCAGGCCGTCGGGTTCGCGGATGGTGGGCATGGTTACGACCTCGACGCCCAGGTTCAGGTCGTCGTTCATCTTGCGGATGACCGCCAGTTGCTGGCCGTCTTTTTGGCCGAAGTAAGCGTGGTCGGGGCGCGTTATGGTGAACAGCTTGGCGACCACCGTGGCGACGCCGCGGAAGTGGCCGGGACGGGCCGCGCCCTCCATGCCCTCGGCCACTGAACCCGGCTCTATCCAGGTGTCGAAGCCTTCGGGATAAACCTCATCCGGGGGTGGAACGAATACCAGGTCCGTTCCTTCCGCGTCCAGCAGTTCCAGATCGCGTTCCAGGCTGCGCGGATAGCGGGAGAAGTCCTCGTTGGGGCCGAATTGGGTGGGATTTACGAATATGGACGCGGCCATGGTCGCGTTGTCCGCCCGAGCCTGCCGCGTCAGCGAAAGGTGGCCCTCATGGAGCGCGCCCATGGTTGGGACCAGTCCGAGCGGACGCGCCACCTCGCGGCACAGGGCAGTCATTTCGGCACAGGTAGTAATGACTTGCATAACGGTTCCTGGATTCCGGCCCCGTATCCAGTACGGGGTGACGTTCTTTCGCTGGGTTGATGGGGATGATGTGGGCATGACGGGGGTGAATTATTCCGGCGGGAACAACTCGTCAATTTCCCGCTGCATCCGTTCCGCTTCGGTTTCGCCCAGTGCGGCTACGCCAGCCACCCCGGTGCCCACCGCCATGTCCGCGTAGAACGCCTCGTCGTAGTCCCGGGGCCGCACCACCACCGGCATGGGCACCGCGTGGCCGAACACCAGCGCCTGCTGCTTGCTGTCCAGACGGGCCAGCACGTTGCGGAGCTGGCCGGCGTCCCGCGCACCCATCAGCACGGCGTTCAGATCCCGGTCGTCGTTCAGAGCGCAGGACAGGCGAGTTCCCAACTGGCTCATCACCTCGGAGTCGATGCCGCTGGGTCGTTGGTCAACGATCATCAGCGTGACGTTGTACTTCCGCAATTCCCGGGCGATTGCGCCAAAGATGGTCTGCGACGCGATGTCCGGCGTGAGGAACTTGTGGGCCTCTTCTACGAATATCACCAGCGGACGCGGCTCGTCTCCCTGCCCGCCGTCGGCCAGTTCCTTGCGGCGCACCCAGGTGTCGTGGATCCGACGGGTCAGCAGGTTGCTGACCAACACGTAGGCCGAGGTGTCACGTCCGTACTGGCCAAACTCCAGGACCACGTGGTTGCCCCGCTCCAACTGCTCGATGATGCCGCCGGCGTCCGCCTTCGTCGAAGTGCCCTGGCCGCTTTCGGACAGAAACCCGAAGCGGCTCCACCGGGCCAGGCGGTTGTGCAGTGCGCCCAAGGCCGCCCGGTTCACTCCGATGTCGGTTGCCAAGTCCCCAAGGTCGGCAGCGGAGTGACCGACAAACTCGCTCAGCCAGCCGGCGCCGAAACGCTGCCGCAGGTTCCACGCCGCCGATGCCGCCACTTCGGATAACTGGAGCGATTCGCGCAGGATTTCAATATCGGACGGTTCCACCTCGTCGTGGCCGATGCGCACAACGCCGTCGGGCGTAACTCCCCGTCGCCGGCTGCTCGCCTCGTCCAGGGTGAAAGTAACCACCCGGCTGGGGAAGAGCTGCTTCAATCCTTTGACCTGTCGCCGGCGGTCGTTGTCCTGCCCCTGCCAGCCATATTCGCTTTCCATGTCAAAGACCAGCGATACCGCCTGGCCCTGTTTCACCAGCCCGGCCAGCAGCATCCGCGCCAGGAACGTCTTTCCCGAACCCGACGCGCCGAACACGCCCACCGACCGGCTGGCCAGCGTCCCCAGATCCAGCCGAATGGACGCCGCGTCCATCCCTTGCGGCGAACCCAGCGCGAATGCGCTGCTCCGCTCCGCGTTGAACACGGCGTCAATGTCGGCCTGGGAAGCGGCGAAGACGGGGGCGAAGTGTTCCGGTATCGACTTGGCCGGCTCGGCAAGACTTGCGCCGGAGCCATCCAGGCCGGCGGTCATGCTGGGCAGCACCGACAGCTGGCCGTAAGCCATGGTGCCGGCCATCACCTCGGCAATGTAACCGTCTGGTGTGTCCGGCGGGAAATGACGCACGCTGTCGTCCACCGCGCGCAGCTCGAGGTCGGTCACCACAGCAAAGTACCGCTTTCGCCGACCCTGGACCGTCACGAACGAACCGACGGCGATATCCTCAAGGGATGCTCCGTTCGCTGCATCCAGGCGCACATCCAACCCCCGGGACAGAGAGCCGCCAACGACCAACCCCAGCCGGCGTTGGCCGGATGGGGTAAAACCGTCGGGCCTGTCACCATTCAACAAAGTCAAGCTGACACTTCCCTGAGCATCGCCTGCATCCGCAGGGGTTCGCTGAACAATTCGGCAACCACCGCCTTGCCGGCCCGTTTTAAAAAGCCGGGTCTGTCGTCAACGGAGGCCGCCGCCCGGCGTAGGAATAGCGCCAGCGCCGCGTCGCCGGCCGGCGTGCGGTCGGCCAGCATCAGCCGAAGCCATCGCAGGTCGGAGGCAAAACTTGCCAACTCGTCACGGTCGCAAAGGAATACAAACGAGTGCAGTCCGGGAGGCTGATCGGGGAGACCGGGTCGCAGGTTCATTCGATCGCCATATCCCACCACCACCGCTGCGAACCTGGTGGTCAGCATGGCGCTCAGTTGCGGGTTGGCGGCGTAGATTTCGTCCTCGGATTCCAGCGTCTCTCCCCGGGGGGCCAGCGGTCGCGTCGGGTCCAGGGGTTCGTGCCGGATTTCCCGGACCACCGCATATACCGGGGGCTCGCCAACACGAAGCAGCGCACCCAAAGGCGGCGCCTCGTGCAGCCGGTAACACTGTGCCTCAATCCGCTGGGTATGCGATACCATGACCTCGCCCACCCGTTGCGCTATTTGGTTTTCGAGCATGGCGGGATTTTAGCACGGTACAGAGCGGCTACGTGTTACCTTGACGTCGAGGTTGCCGGATTGTATAGTCGCATCATCACCAGCCTTGGGAGTTCAGTATGCCTATCTACGAGTACGCGTGTCCTACCTGTGGCCACAAGTTTGAAAAATTGCAGCCGATGTCAGCCACCGGGGCCGAATGCCCGATCTGCGAACAGCCGGCCAAGCGCGCCATTTCGGTATTCGCCGCGATGAGCAAGGGCGACGGCTTTGCCAGCGACATGGCCGACCTCGGCGGCGAGCCGATGCCAGCTCCGATAGGGCACGGGCATGGGCACGGCGGTTTCTGCGGCTGCGGCCACTGAACTCCGTCATTCGGTCACCCAACGCCGATATTGGGGCGGGTTCGCAACCCGCCTCTCAACATTTAACCCGGCCCTGGTTGTGGATCGCCTGACGGTTGGACGGCAGAGGCTCGCCGGTACGACCTCCACCGCACGTAGGCCAGGAAGGAGCCACCCACCGACATCAGAAGCAAGGCGCCCAACACTGAAGTCAGGGCGACGCGCATGGTGGCATCGAACCAGAATCCGCCGGGAAACAGGATGAGCAGGTAATCCGTGCGCGGGTCCAGAATCCACAAGTCGTTGGCAAAACTGAGTTGGTGAAACAGCAGGAAAAGCCGTTCAAAGTTGGCTACCGCAGCCAATCCAACTCCGAACACGGCGACCAGTGTGGCGACTCCTCCCCACACGGCCAGACGCGCCGACGTCACCAGCCATGCGTCTCGACGCAAACCGATGTGCGCGGCAATCGTGATCAGTATCCAAAGGGTTGAGCCGACGGCCACCCAATAGACGCCTCGCACCAGGCGCTTTACGTCGTGCATATGGGCGATTTCGCGGGCGTTGAAGACCGCTTGCTCCACGCCGTAAATCGGCGCGCGTACTGCTAATGGCTCGCCCCCGCTGTTGAAGTAGCGGCGCAGGTCCGAGCCAATACCCTGCAAGTCGGCGTTGGTGATGCCGGAACGGGCGGCGACGTGGTAGCGCTGAAAACCGTTGCGGTAGAGGCCGGGGTCGTTGACCGCCCAGGCCACCGATCCGGCGACGAGGAACAGCAGTACGGCGGGAACGGCAAGAGGACTGGCTACCCGTAGATAACCTCGCGCCACGCCGCTGAAAAGCAATCGCCAGTTCATACCGCTTTCACCGTAGCACCGCGCGATGGCGGGGGCAATGGTCTGTGGTATATTGCCGCATCATGAGCGACGCCAACATATTTCTATCCCAATCTCCCATACCGGAAGAGCGCATTGGGGAGTTTCAATCCCTCATCGATATTGTGGCTCGGCTCCGGGGGCCGGGCGGCTGCCCGTGGGACGCTGAACAGACCCACGAATCGCTGAAGCGCAACCTGCTGGAAGAATGCTACGAAACCCTGGAAGCCATCGACGGCGGACAACCGCTGGAACTGGCCGAAGAGCTGGGAGACATTCTGGTGCAGGTGGCTTTCCATGCCGACATAGCCCGGGCGGCCGGCGAGTTTGACATCGCCGATGTGCTGACCGCCATCAACCGCAAGCTCATTCGCCGGCATCCCCACGTGTTCGGCGATGGGAAGGCTTCGGATGCTCGGCAGGTGGAACGGAACTGGGAGCAACTGAAGGCTGAGGAACGCCGGCAGGCCGGGAAGCCGGAACCGTCGGCCATGGACAGCGTGCCGGCGGCGTTGCCGGCCCTCACTGCGGCCCAGCTCATCCAGGACCGGGCTGCTCGATTCGGCTTTGACTGGGACGACGCCGGGGGCGTTTTGGACAAGTTGGTTGAGGAAATCAACGAGTTTCGCGCCGCCGCCACGCCGGAGGAGCGTGCCGACGAGTTCGGCGACGTGCTGTTCGCCATCGTGAACCTGGCTCGCTGGTCCGGCATACAGGCTGAGGATGCGCTGCGGCAGGCCAATGCCAAGTTTCTCAACAGATACCGGGTGATGGAACGGCTGGCGGCGGAGCGGGGACTCGATTTCACCGCCCTGCCTCTGGATGAGAAGGAAGCGCTGTGGCAGGAGGCCAAGACGCGGAAGTGATCTCCGTGCCTATTGATCGCCCTCAGCCCAGCCGGCGCCGAGAAATCCCGGCTCTATGAAGTAGATCCCACCCGCCAGCAAACCGGCCACGAGGTTCACGCCGGCCCAATTTCCCGAGGTTCGACCGAGGCCCAGTCTGCCCATCAGGGGGCGCCGGGGGCGATAGTGCCGGATCTTGCGGCGGGCGCCGCTCTGTCGCATGGCCTCGGCGATAGCGTCGTCAAAGCCGCCCTGCCGGTCGATCAGACCGAATTCCTGGGCTTCGGGAGCGGTGTACACTTCCCCGGTTGCCAGCTCGCGGACCCGCTCGTCGGTCAAACGGCGACTATCGGTTACCACCGACACGAACAAGTCGTACATCTTGCCGATTAGACCTTGGAACTTTTCCGCCTCCTCGTCCGTGGGCATTCGCCAGAAGCCGGACATATCCTTGAGGCGGCCGGCTTTGAACACCGAAAACTCGATGCCAATCTTGCCAAATAGCTGCTGCAGGATGGGACGCAGATAGATGACCCCAATTGAACCGAGCAGGGCTGACCGCGACGCCATGATGGTGCCGGCACCGCAGGCGATGTAATACCCGCCGGACGCGCCCAAACCTCGCACGTAGGCCACCACCGGCTTTTTGCGGGCAACACGCCGCACGTTTTCATACAGCAGGTCGCTGGCGGTGGCAGAGCCGCCGGGCGAGTCGATATCCAGCACCAGCGCGCCAATCTTGCGATTGTTCCCAACGCGCTCCAGCAGGCGCGAATACTCAGGTTCACGGATGGCAGCACCGATGACGCCGTGCATCTCGATGACGGCGATGCCGGGACGACGTTTTTTGAAGAGGGGCATGGGTAAGAAACCTAATCACTGATTGACTGATGGCAGCAGTCTTGTACCGGCGGCATAAGGGGGAATACCCCAATCAGCGGTGGGGTTGTACAGCATCAAGTTGATAAAGTTAGGGAGGAGGAAAGCCATAATCGCAGTGCCATCCTCCACCGAGTCTCGATTCACCGAACCTTTCCAGGTAGCGCCGCCGTGGACCAACTGGTTGCGAAGCACATATAGGCGGTCAAACAACTCCTCAAGGATGTCCCTGATGTTACCGTTTTTGGAAGCCCGATTGAAACGGCCTATGCTTCTATCCAGCGACGGTTTCCAAACTTGCGTGTCGGCTTGTTGGAAAATGTCGCCGGTCCAAAAATCGGGAAATACATACTGGTTGGGTATGAACTTTCTGATAGCCTCGGCAAACTTGCTGTTCATCTCGTTGAAAATTACTCTGCCGTCTCTCAATGCCAGTATTTTACCGAAGTACACTTTGAACGCAGTTCTTTCTCCGGCGATGTTACCGGAGTAGGCCGCGTTGAATGCAATCCAATAGAAAATGAATGCAGCATCCGGGTCATCCCGTTCCTGCTCGGCTCGTGCCAGCCAACTGGTGGAGCGGCGCATCCGGAGGTTAAATGGGTTTTGTCGCTGCTCTGAATCGGGGTTGCTTTTCCACTTTGCTTCCAGCGTTGCAGCGGTCAGGCCTTCGGCAATACTATCCGGACTCATGCTGATTCCCTCCCGAACGAGAGTATAGCATCAAAGGTTTGACAGTGCCGGCCCGACGGTCTAGCATCAAATCATGACGATAAGCCGGCGGGGGACGCTATGACGCTGACCAGGGTAAAACTGGAACAGTTCACCGCGTTTGAGGATTTGATGGTGGAGTTTTCGCCCGGCGTTAACGCCTTCATCGGCGCCAACGGCACCGGGAAAACGCACTTGATGAAGGTGTGCTACGCGGCCTGCAATGCTTTCAGAGCACACGACATCATTGGGAACGAGTTACTCGGATCGTTTCTACCATCAGGCCGGGAGTTAGGCCGACTGGTTAAACAACCGGCGTCGCAGGCATCGATGGCCGTGTATGCCGGCGACAGGGAAGTATCTATAGTCTTCGACGCAAGGCGTACCAGGACCCAAACACATGCCGGCTTGACGATTGCCAGCGCCTACATCCCGCCAAAGGAAATGCTGGCCAACGCCCCCGGCTTTTTGTCTCTCTACGCGGCCCGAGAGGTGCATTTCGAAGAAGTTTATCGGGACATTTTGCACCGTGCATATCTTCCACCACTACGCGGCCCGCTGCCTGCCCCTCAGCAGCGGCTGCTCGATAACCTGCAAAAGGCCATTGGGGGGGAGATAGTTTCGAGGGTGAGGAGTTCTTTCTAAGCGGCGATCAGGGCAAGATTGAATTTACCCTGCTAGCCGAGGGATTTCGCAAGTTGGGCCTGCTCTGGCTGCTGATACGCAACGGTTCTCTGTCCAGCGGCTCAGTCCTGTTCTGGGATGAACCGGAAACCAACCTGAACCCCAAGCTGTACGGTGTCGTGATAAAAGCGCTCCTGGAACCACAGCGCACCGGCGTCCAGTTGTTCTTCGCCACTCACGATTACGTCATCCTCAAAGAGCTTGACCTGCAGATGACGGACAAGGACAAGGTGGCGTTCCATTCCCTGTACCGAGATGACGCTGGTGAAATAGTTTGCCAAACCACAGACCGCTACCTCGACATTCACCCCAACGCGATCGACGAGGCATTTGATGACCTTTACGACCGTCAAATCATGCATAGCCTGGGCGGATTGAAGCTATGATTGCACTGACCGAGGGCAATCTACGAATCTCAATCACAGGCGCGGTGAACGTCCGCAAGTTCGATGACGAAAGACACGGGCTCGGCCACTGCATGAAGGCGGTGGATTTCATCATCGAACTTCCCGATCGATATCTATTCATCGAGTTCAAGGACCCAGATGCTCCCAAGATTCCGCCACCTGCTCGCGCCGAGTTCATGCAAAGCCTCCAAGAAGGTCAACGCGATGAAGAGTTGAAGTACAAGTACCCCGATTCGTTCCTGTATGAATGGGCATCAGGGCGAGCGGACAAATCAATCTACTACCTGGTACTGATCGCTCAACACGATCTGAGCCCGGGGGATATGGTGCGCCGGACAGATGCCCTGGAGCGCATTCTGCCGCTACAGTTACCGGGTTTGATGACTTGGACCAGGCCCATCGCTGCCGGCTGTGGCGTATTCAGCATTGACTCGTGGAACCGGAATTTTCCAGATTACCCGGTCACCCGCCTTCCGTAATGCCATTGCCGCCGGCTTACCGCTGCGCTATGCTGGCCTCATGCAACCGCCGTGAGGAGTACCATTATGCAATTCGGCCTGTTCATGATGCCCTTGCATCCGCCGCACCGTTCCTACGCCGATTCCTACGACCGCGACCTCGATCTGCTCCAGGAGGCCGACCGGCTGGGATTTCACGAAGCCTGGATCGGCGAGCATCTTACCGAGCGCTGGGAGAACGCTCCATACCCCGACCTTTTGATCGCCAAAGCATCGGCGCTCACGGAGAACATCCGGCTGGCCACCGGCGTCACGCTGCTGCCCATTCACAACCCGGTGGAATTGGCCCATCGCATCGCCATGCTGGACCACCTGACGCGGGGGCGGCTCTACTGGGGCATCGGGCATCGGGCCATACCCACCGACCTGCAGCTGTTCGGCATGGATCCCGGTCAGGGAGACGACGTGCGTCGCCGCGCCGCTGAAGTGCTGGACATTGTGCTCAGTATGTGGGCGTCGGAGGGCAAGTTTGAGTATCACGGCGAGTTTTTCAACATCGAAGCGCCGGAATTGGACCCGGTCCTGGAGCGCGGCCTGCACATGAAGCCGCTCCAGCAGCCGCATCCGCCCATTGGCGTCGCCGCCACGTCCATCGGCAGCAGCAGCATCCGGGTGGCCGGGCGCGAGGGCTGGATACCCATGAGCAGCAGCAACCTAGCGCCGCAGTACCTGGCCGACCATTGGACCACCGTGGAGGACGCCGCCGCCGAGGCTGGTCGCGAGGCGCATCGCTCCGATTGGCGCATCGGACGCGACGTGTTCGTTGGCGAGACCACCGAGGAGGCCAGGGAGCGGGCCTACGCCGTCCTGGGTCGCAACTACCTGCAGCACCAGCTGCCCAACCGCCTCGGGTCCGGCCTCATCCAAGCCACCAAGATTGACCCCAACATGGCTGACGACGAACTGACCGTTGAATACATGATGGATAACATCTGGATCGTGGGTGATCCGGATGAGTGCGCCCAACGCATTCGGCAACTTTATGACGAGGTGGGTGGCTTCGGGCACATGCTCTGCATCACTCAGGACCCGGACGACCACCAGTGGGAAATGGACTGCCTGCGGCTGATCGCGGAGGAAGTTGCTCCAAGGGTGAGCGATTTGACGGGATAGCCGAGCCGCCACGCGTAGGGTACGAAGAAGGGGGGCGGGTTTGAAACCCGCCCCTACGGTTCGGTGAATTCGGGCACTTCGTGGTGGATGATGGTTACACCGAGTTGTCGAGCGACCTCGTTCAGTGCGTCGGGCCACTGCTGATTAGTGACGACGAAGGCGGCGGTTCTGACGCCAACGACGCGGGCGATTATTTCAGCGCGACGGGCGGCAGTTTCCATATCGCCTCGGTTGAAAGTAACGGAGGCTTCGGCGACGGCAAGTAACCCGCTGTGGTTTTCGTCGTCGCCGGCGCGGGCGATGATGTCCGGGCGCAGACCGTCGAGATATTCGTTCCGAGTGATTAGTCCCGTGTGCCGGGCTGCCCTGAGCCGCTCATCGATGGGTTCACGGTCGGCGATAACCGGGTCCTCAAGCCACCCGTCCATAACTGCCACGATCTCGTGACGGCACGTGTCTTCGTAAGAAACGCCTCTCAATCGTCCCACGTGGCCTTCCACTCGTCTGATAGCGGCGGTGTTTTCTCTCAATAGACGGGTGTTTTCGTCCAGGCGTGAGTTGGTTTCGTCCAGCCGCGAGTTGGTTTCGTCCAGGCGTGAGTTATGTTCGTCCAGGCGTGAGTTGGTTTCGTCCAGCCGCGAGTTGACGGAGCGAAACTGCTCTCGGGTTTCTTCCCTGAAGTCCTCAAATTCGCTACGGAGCTGTGCGACCTGCTCCGGCAAGGCCAGGAGTTTCTCGGTGAGCAGGATGCGCAGCACCGGCTCGCGCAACTCCGGATGGGCGGAGATGGTGTCAAGTATCTGCCGCAGCGGGTGGTCGGGCGGCAGGTTGAGTTCGGGGGCGAGGGTTGTCATCTTGTTCTTGCTTCCGGAACCGCTGCTTTCGTGATGGCTGGCGGGCGTCAGCTCTGTTACAGGGTATCACACCCGCCGGCCAATCCCTACTTGAACGCCGGGAAGACGTGCTTTCCGAACATCTGGATGGACTCCATCACTTTGTCATGGGCGACGGTTTCCGTTGCCATCAGGAACTGCAACTGGTCAACGCCGGTGGCTTCGTGCAGCTTGGCGGCCCTGATACAGCTGTCGGGATCGCCGGCCACAATGACGCCGCGCTCGGCCAGGGTATCGGCGTCGAACTCCTCCCAGATCTTCTGGGCCAGCGCGGTGCCGCCGGACAAGTCAACCGCTCCATCGCCGTCCGAAGCCCCCTCGGCAGGGACGTCGACGTAGCGCGAGAAGTTTTGCTGCAGGTGTTCGGGGATGCCGCCCCACTGGTCCAGCAGGCGGGCGTACACGTCCTTCTGATCCTGAACATAGGGACGCCCCGGACCGAAGAAGGTTTTGAGGGAATCGGTGCACAGCTGCCGGGTGGCGCTGTTGTCCGGTCCGCAAAGGCCGAAAATGGAACTGAGCCACTGGTTGTTGACGTACTGGCCGACCGGTTGGGCCTTCTTGATGTTCTCGCGGTAGGCTGCAATGTGCGGCTCCAACACCGACGGGGCGCTGACGCCCAGGGCCATCACGCCGATGCCCCGCTCCGCCGCCAGTTCGTAGGTGGACGGCTGTAGCGCCGCCACCCAGATAGGCGGGTGCGGCTGCTGGTAGGGCTTCGGCAATACCTGGCGTGGCGGCACGTTCCAGTATTTGCCCTCCCACTCGAAGTAGTCGGAATCCCAGATCTGGGGAATCATCTTCAGCGATTCTTCCCACATTTCGCGGGTTTCCCGAGGGTCGATCCCCATGCCGGTCTGTTCGTAGGCGGCGCTCCGACCCGTGCCCATATCGACTCGGCCGTTGGTGAGGTGGTCCACCATGGCCACCCGCTCCGCGACGCGGACCGGATGGTGATAGGGCAGGATAATGACGCCAAAGCCTAACCGAATGCGCTTGGTCAGGCGGCTCAGCGCGCCGAAGATCACCTCCGGGCAGGGAGACATACTGAAAGTGGTGAGGAAGTGGTGTTCGACGAACCAGACGTAGTCGAACCCCATCTCATCGGCCAGGCAGACCTGCTCGATGGTTTCCTCGATGACGGCGTGATCGTCCAGTTCGGGACGCTGCATTTCATAAGCCAGGCCGAATTTCATGTTGCCCTCCCAATGCGTTTGTCGTGGATGTTTGGCTGTCAGCCGCCGCGTTTCACTTCCACGTCGGCCAGCTTCTCGATGAAGTGCAGGATGGCGGAGTGGTCGGCTTCCTGCTCTCCGTCGTTGACCAGCGACCCCAGCATTTGCTGGACCAGGGCCGTTACCGGCAGGGGGACGTTCAGCTCGGTGGCCGTTTGCAGCACGTTGCGCAGGTCCTTCTGGTGCAGGCGGATGCGGAAGCCGGCGCGGAAGTTCCGGTCCAGCATCATGGGCCCCTTGGCTTCCATCACGGCGCTGCCGGCCAGGCCGCCGCGAATGGCGTTGAACACCCGCTCCGGGTCCACGCCGGCTTTTTGGGCCAGCACCAGGGCCTCGCTCAACGCCTCGATATTGGCGGCGACGATGATCTGGTTGGCCAGCTTGGTAATGTTGCCGGCGCCCACGTCCCCGGTGAGCACCACGTTGGCGCCCATGACCTGCAACAGTTCTTCGCAGCTTCCGAAGACTGATTCGTCACCGCCCACCATGATAGCCAGACTGCCCGCGATGGCTCCCGGCTCGCCGCCGCTCACCGGCGCGTCCAAGAAGTCCACTCCCTTCTCGGCGCAGGCGGCGCCAATCTTCTGGGACATGGACGGCGCGATGCTGCTCATGTCGATTATTACCGAACCGGCGTCCGCCCCCTCCAATACCCCGTCAGGTCCCAGGATGGCCCTTTCTGAATCGGCTGAGTCGGGCAGCATGGTAATCGTCCGGGAATTGCCGGACGCCGCTCCCGCCGGGGAAGACGCGGCCTTCGCGCCTTCCGTTGCCAATTCTTCCACCGGTTCGCCTACGATGTCATAGACTGTCAGCTCGTAGCCAGCCGTCATCAGGTTGCGGGCCATGGGCTTGCCCATAATGCCCAGCCCGACGAATCCGATTTGCTCAGCCATTATGCTTCCTCCTTGCCGGTCCGCCGTCCGGCGGACTTGCCGTAATTCGCGTGTCGGCAAGCATTATATACCTGCTGCACACCTCGTTTAGGAATGACGCCCCTCAGTTCAGCACCAGCGCTGAATCAATGCTTGCTTCGGTTTTACCCAAGTCACCCTGCGCCAGATCGCGCAGCGATGTCTCCGCTACGCTGACCCGGCTCGACATATCAGTCACCAACTTCGCCGGTTCAGACGACGTGACGCCGGAATGCAGCAGGATAGACGCTACGTTGCTCCAGGGGCCTGCGTGGTCCGCCCCCAGCACTACCACGACCCTGCCGGCCATGGTTGGGTCGTTCACCAGACTGTGAACTTGCTCAACTGATGCGCAAACGGCCCGAAGGGGCGAGACACCTACGGACTCGAGGGCAAGCCGGTAGAAGCCGGGCGCGGGCGTTACGGATACCGGACCAACCGCCTGGGCCAATTGATCCAGAAGTCCGGGGGAGGATTCGGAGGGATCACCCAGGGTTACCACCATTGACCAGAGGCCGGCGCGAATATCGCGGGCCAGCCGGTTGACCAGCTCCTCCCGATTGTCCGTCCTCAGGGGTAGCTCCACGCTCCGTATCCACGGGCGAGCCACGTCCAGAGCTGGCGACGTTCCGATGACGTAATCGGCGTTGGACAGCAACTCCCGGGTTCGCACGGGAACCGACTCCCGGTCCCCGGCGCCCAACCCGGCAACTGTTATCGCCCGCTCTGCGGACCGGAACGCCGCCACGAACTTTCTAGTTTCCTCAACTTGCCGGGCGTGATTACCCTCGTGCCCGGATGTTCTTTCAATCAAGTCCAGCAGCGACAGCGCCGGGTAATTGTTTTCGGGGTTGTACGGCGTGGCCGGGAGGTTCAATTGCGATTCGGACAGGCCGGCGATGAGAGCGCGAAATCTTCGGTAGTTGGCCTCCAGGCGGGCGACGTCCTGAGCGATGCGGTCAGTCCGGGCGTCGAAGGGGGGCAGCATCTCCCGCTCGCCGGAGGCGATCTGCTCCAGCGCCTCGACGAAATTTTCCGTCAGCAGGTGCTGCATCACCTCCCAAACCGACCAACGGGAACCCAGGAACGCTTCCGCCTCACCCAAGCCGGCCAGGGCGTTCAACAGGGCGGCGTAGCCGTCGTCGAGGCGACGCAGGGCATTTTGTTGCCGCTCAATCGTCGAGAGTTGGGCAGAACCGTCGTCAGGCATACCGTGGGAAACCATCTTGTTCACCTTGGGCAGAGTTGTTCTATCGGGCTGCCATTATTGCACATCGGATTTTGCCGCCTCAGGTGCAATGGGTTATGATTAATTAGGCAATTACATACCCATGCACACCGCCTGTGTACACCCGCTCATCGCACACCGCCCATCACCCAACCTCCCATCACAGACTGAGTTGGTTTGCGCCGTGAAGGACTAGGACAGGACTACCCGGTCATGCAATAAGAGGTCGACCAGCGGACGGTACGCACCGGTCAAACCGGCCATTCAAGGCGTACCGTCCGCCGTTTCATGTTTGCGATCTTAGGCAAGGCAATCACCTCCTTTTCCTGTCTTTCACGGACGGTATCCTGACGTTACCAAATTCCGCCCAACCCGTACACCGCCCCACAAGGAGGTCCAAATGACCACAACCGACCGACCTTATCGAACCATCGCTGATAAGGTTCAGTTATTCAAAGAAAACGGCCTTGATGTACACGCTTATTACGACCGCTGTTCCGGACCGAGACAGCGAATTTATCTTGATGGCGAAAGCGTTACCCGGACCGATATAGAACGTATAGCCTCCGAAGCCGGCATTGAGATATTGTCCATGTCATTGATTTACAAATATCACAGCGTCCAGCAAAGGCGTGAACCTAAACCCCGTTGGCTAGTGGAATTTCTCTACGAACCACCGCCGGAGTTTGTATGCCCGGTTATACGATTTGCGGACAGTTGACCTCAACCAATGCCACGGCCTCATTCTCCGGCTCAATCCGGCCAGCGTAATGACAGTCTGCGTACAGGTGGCAAATTATTGGTTCACGGACGGAAAACCAGATTTTGCCCATTTCTGTCATCATCACCCTCCTTGCCATCATCCCTGAATGCCGTGAAGCCGGCAAGAACCTACCGCACAATTTACGGTATAAACCCTTGACAGTTTATATTGCCAAGTGGCAATATAGGCATTGACAGCGAGCGGAGCGGACAGGATTCGAACCTGCGAGGATGACCAGCTAAGCCCCCTGCCGGAGTTTGAGTCCGGTGCAATAAACCACTCTGCCACCGCTCCGTGAAGGCGGTTTGTGGTAACGACACAAGCCGCCATTCAATTTCAATTTACCAGCCGACGCCCACCGCGTCAACCCCTGAGACCGGCCAGATTTAGCCGGTTTTTCGGATTTTCCTAAACCCACGCCCCCGGTCCTTGACAAATCCGCTCCGCTTGGTGTACACTGCTACCATAAATCAAGTAGGAAACGGAGCAAAACCACCAAATGACGAGTAAGCACAAAGGACCCGGCAAGGCGGACCGCAAAGGCATCACGCTTATTGAGGCCATACAGAAATTCAGCGACGAGGTCATCGCCGAGCAATGGTTGGTAGAACGACGCTGGCCGGACGGCATCCGGTGTCCATATTGCGCTGGCGACAACATCACGCCGCGTACCAATGGCCGCAAGACGCCGGCCTACCGCTGCAATCCTTGTAAACGCGATTTCACCGTCAAGACCGGCACTATCATGCACGACAGCAAGTTGCCGCTGTCCAAATGGTGCATCGCCTTTTACCTGTACAACACGAACCTGAAAGGCGTATCGTCCATGAAACTCCACCGCGACCTCGGCATAACGCAGAAGTCGGCATGGCACATGGCGCATCGGATCCGTGAGGCATGGAACGTATCCGCTGACAAGTTCGCTGGCCCGGTGGAAGTGGACGAGACGTACATCGGCGGCAAGGAGTCCAATAAGCACGAATCCAAGAAGTTGCGCTCCGGTCGTGGCGCTGTTGGCAAGACACCTATCGCCGGAGCCAAAGACCGCGAAACCGGACAGGTCAAGGTAGCCGTGGTGGAGCGGACGGACCGGCCAACGCTACAAGGTTTCGTGCGCTACGCCGTTGAACCTGGCACCACCGTCTATACCGACGAGCACGCCGCCTATCGCGGCATAGCGACCTTTGGCATTGACCACGAAGCCGTCAAGCATGGCGTTGGTGAGTATGTGAACGGACAGGCGCACACCAACGGAATTGAGAATTTCTGGTCGCACTTGAAACGCGGCTATCACGGTGTCTATCACCAGATGTCGCCAAAGCACCTGCATCGCTACGCCATTGAGTTTGCCGGCAGGCATAACACCCGGCCCATGGACACCGTTGACCAGATGACTTCACTGGCCGTTGGTGCCGTAGATAAGCACCTGCCTTGCGCCGAGCTGATTGGCCCGGTAGAGGAGCGGATGCCGGCTATCCGCCGTCGTGAGCGTGAGGAGCGTCGGCGGATACGAGCGGAACGCAAGGCGGCGGAAGGCGGTTAGTTCCGACCTTCACAATACTTCCGCGTTTTGTCCGGTCCGGCGTGGTCGGTGTGGATGCTGGCGGCTACTTCCAGGATCCGGCCACCGACCGCCATTACGTTGAGCTGGTAGTAATCGTAGCCGACTCTGGACAGCGCGTTGCAGGCGGTGTCCAACTCCTCATCAGTAGCGTTGGTCAGGTCAATTGACGACGGCGCACAAGCGATGGCAAGGAGACTGGCGATGGTCAAGGCGGCAATGATTTTACGCATTACGCACCTCCGTTGTACTGCCGGTCGAAATCGGCGTCCGACATTTGGAGGAGTTTGAGGCCGTCCATGATGCCGAGGAAACCAGCCACCGGCATACCAAAGCCGGTGCAGGTCAGGACGATCCGCAACACGCCGCCTTTTTCACTAAGGTAGAACTTGTTGGCTCCGACGCCGCCGAGGAGGATTGCCAAGATTGCCGCCGTATTCCGGTCCTTGCGGCTGCCGGTTGGGGCGGTAGCAGTGGACGGTTGCTGTTGCTGGACCGGCGCAGATTGTTGTGGAACGGCCGGCGGCGCAATTGGCTCCACTAGATAGATGCTGACGGCGCGGTTGCCGTCCGCGATGTCAAAGTCAACGAGTGTGCCGCGGGTTGGAACGGATGCTCCAGGCCAATCACTACCGGCAAATCGGTACCGCTGGTGGTCGTCACCGGAAATGACGCCTTCGTTGGCCTGGATGGAATAGTCGAGTACCTGACCGGTCATTGGAACCTCCTAACGGCCACTGGATAGGCTTCTTGCCACAGTCGCCGGCTCCAAATGCAAGTTCCGCTAGGAGGCACGGATGCCTTCCATGGCGACGAACTTGCATTTTTTGTGGAGGTTGGCGTAAAACGCCGGAGCCTCGACTGTGGCGAAAACGACGTTAGCCGAGGTTCCGGTGGTTGTCAACTGTCAAAAAGTGATTGACGGCTGACCGGCGAAAATGCTATGATTGATGATACCTAGCATCACAATCTGGAATAAATAGGTGAGTCAGAATGCCGCGCAAGAAGAAGCCACGGGGCCGTCCGCCGGTCAAGCCGCTGCCGGAACCGATTGATGCTACGCCGGAAGAGATTGCCGAGGTGGTGTTGCGGTTCAATCCGGCGGGTTATGAGTGGCGTTATCTCAAAGACAGCCGGGCGGATGAAGATAAGGATGCCGGGGCGTGATAAAATGGGAAGAGCGATTTGCGGTTAAGGAGATCAGGCGGAGCGCAGCGGAATCGAGCCGCAACGGTGGGGTTAGCCGCCGTCGGTATTGTGAGTACCAGCCTCGGCCATCCGAGGGTTACGCTCCCGGTAAAGGGTCCGGTCATTATGGCCGGACCTGCTCCATTGTAGCAGGGCTGGGGTGTGAGGGCTTGGGCTGGCGGTGTAGGGCGGGGTGTACACAGGCGGTGTACATAGGTATGTAATTGCCATTAATTATGGTGAGTGGAGATACAAAATATTTGACCTCGCTGCGGGTTGGGCAAACGCTGTCGTATCATCGCGTGGTTCGCATTGTGGAGGAATTGCGGGATTCTGCCGAGTTGTCCGTGCCGTCAGCCACCTTATTCCTTCCGGCTTCGGACGCCGAGACGACGCATGCAATCACGGAGTTGGCTCGGGATCGGCAGGGTGTCGAGTGGATGTCTGCCCTGGAACGAGCCGGCAGCGGGCCGCTGCGTTCTGCGACCGGCGTCGCGGCGTTTCGAGCCGGCGATGTCGGACTCGCCATTTTGCCCCCGTTCCCCCTGAATCTCGCTCGCGTCAGAGGTGGCATCGACGCCGAACCGCTGCTGTCCCTGCTTACGGCGCGACTGACCATCGGCGTGGCGCTGGTGCGCCTGGGGCGGTACGCCGTCGCCATCTATGAGGGTCATAAGCTGGCAGTGTCAAAGACCGATACGCGCTATGTAAAGGGGAAACACCACGCCGGCGGCACCTCGCAACGCCGCTTCCAGCGGGTTCGCGAAAACCAGATCCACCGGCTGTACGTTGAGGCTTCCGGTGTCCTTGAGCGGCAATGGCGTCCGTGGCTCGACCGGCTCGAATATGTGGTTCTGGGCGGCGAAGCCGCAACCGTCAACGGATTTGTAAAAGAATGTCCCCTCTTGGCCCGGTTAGCGCCGATCACGCTGGGGCGGCGGTTGGACGTGCGGGAACCCAACCGAGCCGCCTTGGACCACGTCGGGGCCATGCTGTACGAGTCCAGAGTGTATCCACTGCGTTGGCAAGACTGAGCCGTCCCAATCTACGGTCCCAGCCGCGTGAATGCGGGGCAAAATCGCATGCGTGGGGTTGCATCCAACCTCCGCTGAGAGCGGTGTTATAATCTCCGCCATGACCACGGCGGACGATCAGACCATCCCACATGACGATAACTTCCAGCGGGCCTTGAACCTGCTGGAATTTGACCAGATCCGCCTCCAACTGGTTGCGGCGACCCGCACCGCCGCCGGCGCCGAGGCCGCCGCCGAACTGGCGCCTCGCGCCGATCCCCGCGACATTGCGGTGCGCCAGCAGGAAACCGCCGAGGCCCGTCGTCTGCTGGATACCACCGGCGCGCTGGAACTCGGTCCCACCGAAGACCTGCGTCCGCCCATTCAGCGCGCGTTGCTGGACGGTGTGCTGCGAGGAGAGGAACTGCGAAATATAGGATCTCTCGCCGCCGCCGCCCGCTGGAACCGCAACTCACTGGCGCGGCGTGAGGATCTGCCCCTGCTGGCATCCATCGCCCAGAACCTGCCTGAGTTGCAGGACCTGGAAAGCGCCGTCAATCGGGCGATCAGCTCCTCGGGCGAACTGCTGGATGACGCTTCGCCGGAACTGGCGCGGTTGCGCCGGGAATCTCGTGCCGCCTATTCGTCCCTGAACGAAGTGATGCAGCGTTTCTTGCGTCGTTACCAGCGCTCCGGAGTAGCCCAGGAAAACATCGTCACCGAGCGCAACGGGCGCATGGTGCTGCTGATCAAGACCGATTTCAAGGGGCAGGCTCCCGGCATCGTCCATGACGTATCCGACAGCGGCGCCACCGTGTTTGTCGAACCCATGCCCGCCATTGAGCTGGGCAACCGTTGGCGTGAAACTCGCCTGGCGGAGCAGCGGGAAGAGGAACGGGTTTTGCGGCATCTGTCGTCACTGGTGGGACAGTATGCCGAGGACATCACATTAATGCTGTCGCTGCTCGGTCGCCTGGACCTGGCGGCGGCCAAAGCCCGCTATGCCCAATCGAACCGGGCGGTTGCGCCGACCTTCCTCAGCGACGCGGAGTCGCGGCGCCTGGAATTGGTGGGCGCGCGACACCCGTTGCTCCCCGGCGATGTTGTCCCCACGACCATCAGCATAGGCGCCGGCGATCCCGTTCTGTTGATCACCGGCCCCAACGCCGGCGGCAAGACCGTCGCGCTCAAAACCGTGGGATTGCTGGCGATGATGGCTCACGCCGGGCTGCAGGTGCCGGCCGACGACGCCACCCTGCCGCTGCTGGACGGTATCTACGCCGACATCGGCGACCAGCAAAGCATTTTCGAGTCCCTTTCGACTTTCAGCAGCCACATCCGCAACATTCAACGCATCATGGATGCGGCAACGCCACGTTCCCTCGTCCTGATCGACGAGTTGGGTTCGGCCACCGACCCCGAAGAAGGGTCCGCCCTGGCCATTGCGCTGCTGTCCCACCTTCGCGACCGGGGCGCCATGGTGGTGGCGACCACGCACCACCGCAACGTGGCCCGGCTGGCCCAGGAGGAGAGCGGGATGGTCAACGCCAGCGTTGACCTGAACCCGCGCACCCTGGAACCGACCTATCGCCTGACCCATGGCATCCCCGGCCGTAGCTACGCGCTCACCATTGCCTCCCGCCTGGGATTGCCGGACGAGGTAATCTCCGGTGCCCAGTCACACTTGGAGCCGAGCCACGTGCAAACCGACCGCCTGCTCCAGGAATTGCAGGAGGAGCGGCTGACCATATCCGAGTTGAAGTCGCAGGCTGAGCAGGCGTTGAATGATGCCCGGGCGCGGGAGCAGGAAATCGCGCGGCAACTGGAAGCCGTGGAAGATACCAAAGCTGAGTTGGTGGAAGAAGCGCGGCGGGAATTGGCCGAACAGATTGTGGACGTTGCCAACCAGATACGTCGGGCCGAGCGTTCCCTGGAGCGTACCGCGGTGAACACCAACGGCCCAACCCGGGAAGCCGACCTGCGCGCCGAGCGGGAACGGCTGGCGGAAACCCAGCGCGAGGTGGTGTCTCCCGAATGGGCGCCCATACCCCTGGAACGACCGCCCTGGTACCACGATCTCCGCGCCGGCGACCGGGTGTATATCCGGGGCGTTTCCCGTCCGGTGGAGGTGGTAACCGCTCCCAACGAGCAACAGGAGCTGGAGGTCATCATCGGAAACATGCGGGCCCGCCTGCCGGTGTACCAACTGGACCGGCCCGCCGACCGAATCCATCCGGTCGCCGAACAGGCCGGCGTGGTGTATCGCCGGCCGGAAAACAAGCGGACGCTCAGCCCGGAGGTCAATTTGCACGGATACCGGGTGGACGAGGCCTTGTCCATGATCGATACGCTGCTGGACGATGCCGCTTTGGAAGGAATGTCTTCGCTGAAGATCGTCCACGGCAAGGGTACGGGCGCGTTGCGCCGCGCTATCCGGGAATACCTGACCGGCCACCCTCTGGTCGCCAAAACCGAACCCGGCGAAGGTGGCACAGCGGCTGGAGTTACTGTGGTGCAACTGCGGTAGGAAGTTTGTCAGAAGCGGGATTGACAGGATTACCGGATTTTCAGGATTACGTGGACATTGCCGGAGGGTACGCAAATCCGGCCAATCTTCAAAATCACGAAAATCCTGCTTCTGACGAAAAGCGCAATTGCCGAAAGAAACGCAGAAGGAGGCAGCAACCATGGGCAAAGCAATCCGATTTACCCCCCCCCTATTGGTAATCGCAATATTCATTATTGCGATTAGTGGAGTAACCGTTGCCCCGGCAACCGCGCAAGCCGATGTCCCGCCCGTCACCAACATCCAGGTTCGCAGCGGGGGCAATCCCGATGAAGTGGTCATATCCTGGGACGCCGTCCCCAAGGCGGCGCGGTACCGCGTCGGCTACGTCAACATGGAGGTCGATTACCACCTGGCCAAAGCGACCTGCACGAAAGAATGGATTGACGCCTTCGTGTTCGTTGACGTGAACGCGCGGAACATTCCGGTCCGGAACGGGCGGGCGGAATACACCGTGCGGCGGCTGTCTCCCGGCGCCCGCCACGCCTTCACCGTGCTGACCAGCAACTCCTTCGTTGACACCGGCAGCGGCGGAAGCGTCACGAGTCAATTCCAATGGCCCAGCAACCCCCGCTGGAAGTTTCTAGACGGGCGAAACACCCTGCCGCCGGGCATTGCCCTCCCCACCGGGGAGTGCACCGAGGCGCCGGCCGGGAGCGCGCCCATCGGCCTGCCCATTCCCCCCGGCGGCTACCTGGGCATCGGCGACACGGCAACCTTCGGGAATTACTCCATCACGTTCAACGGCATAAGAGTGCCGCAGACAGTAACGTTCAGGCGGTCAGACGGTACAACGTACGATAGGAGCGCCCCATCGGGTCGTCGCTGGCTGCGAATCTATATGCTCCTGGACAACGATGAATCTTCCAGGATAACGCTCAGCTAGGCTTTACGCATTTTTAGAAAAGTAAAAGGACAGGGTAAGCTGGCCTGACCCAAATTCCACTAAAGGCCCAGCCATGCTCACCCTGCCCGATGCCATTGTACCG
>DAOUJY010000064.1:0-6986 GCA_034421995.1 Dehalococcoidia bacterium
CGGTACAATGGCATCGGGCAGGGTGAGCATGGCTGGGCCTTTAGTGGAATTTGGGTCAGGCCAGCTTACCCTGTCCTTTTACTTTTCTAAAAATGCGTAAAGCCTAGCTGAGCATCCGCGTCCGGGACGGCGGCCCGGTGGCGATACGGCCGGCGGAGTAGCCGCAGCCACTCCCCGGCCTGCCATCCTACTCCCCGGCCGGCACCCTCAGCTGGCCGGTGGGTTCTCCAACGCACCACGTGCCATCCGCCGCGCCGCCGCCGAGCTTTTCTTCAAGCTCGGCCTCATTGAGCTTACACACCCGAATGTCGTAGGCCGTGTCCAGCCGGACCGCGTAACTGCGTCCATCCCCCTCGGTGAAGTACGGTTCATCCGGGCCCCACGGAACGATGCCATAGTCTCCGAAACTCTCGCTGCCGAACCGCCAGGCGCTGCCGCCCACTTCCCGGTATTCAATCACCGTCCGGCATCCGACGTAGTTGGGGTCCTCGCGGTCGGTGGGCTGGTTGATGTCGCACGTGTACCTCGGGGTGAACCAGACCTGGATCCCGTGATTGCCCTCGCGGGTGGTGTAACGCTGCGCCCGCAAGCCGGTTGGGGCAGGTGCATCGTCAGGCGGCGTCGTCAACGAGACTGACGCTTCCACCCACGGGCTATAGTTGGAACGATTGTGGGCGCGGATGCGGTAGTGCTTGACTGCCCCGGTCTTCGGCAGGTTCGAGTGAACCCACCGGGTATCGTCGGCGTTCGGACGCGCGAGGTGAGACCACGGCCCGCCGGCGTGGTCCGACGCCTGGATGGTGTAGTGC
Source organism: Dehalococcoidia bacterium (assembly GCA_034421995.1). GTDB lineage: Bacteria > Chloroflexota > Dehalococcoidia > Lucifugimonadales > UBA3495 > Bin87. The sequence continues at coordinate 810 of DAOUJY010000064.1, forward strand.
GTCAGCGCCTCCCCGTGTTCGTTGGCAGTCCACGTCAATTCAACGTCCGTGTCGGTGACCAGTGTCGCCCGGAAGTTGGCCGGCGCGCTGGGCGGCGCCGCCGCCCCCCCGGACGCGGACGGCGCCGCCCACGGGCCGGGCACTCCGAAAATGTTCACCGCCCGAACCCGATAGGCCCGGTTGACCCGATTGCGGGCGGTGTCCGTTATGTCGAGATAAACTAAGCCCCCAACGTCGCTCTTCAGCACCTCCCAGTCACCCTCGGCATACCCGACCTCGTAGTGGGTCACCGCAAGGCCGTTCAGTTTCTCCACAGGCCACCACACCAAGATATTCCCGAAGGGGGGTGGACATAACGCTCAGATTGCTTGGCACGCCTGGGTGCGCCTCGCCGGTTCCCGCGCGGGCCGTGATGGTCGCAGTGTTATTCCTCTCGATGTGGTCGTAGTAGGCGGCGGTGTGTTCGGTGTAGCCTGTCGGCAGGAACCCCGAGCATTTCAGGTCGTTGGCAGGGTCGGTCGCCCCCGTCCGGATGCGTATGCAGTAATCCTCCGTGTTCTCGATGGCGGCGGTGATTTTGCTGCCCGCGGGGTCTTCGGTGATGAGGGTCAGGGTCGGCCCCTCATCGGCATGCCCATAGGAGCGGTGGTTGCCGGCGCGTAGCCGGCCGATGGTCCAGACGCCGCTGGCGGGGTCGTAGTCTCCCTCACTGGCGACATACTCGGTTACGCCGGTGGGCAACCCCGTCACTCGGACGTTCGGGGCTTCGTCCGGCCCGTCGTTCAATGCCATCACAGTGTATGCTTGCTGCCCAGCAGCCACGGCCGGGCTTGCCCCACCGTCCCGCACCGATAACTCGGCCATCGGCCCCACGTGGAAGGTGTAGATGCCGCTGGCGGTGTATGATGTGCTCGACTTGGTAGCCCCAACGGTTACATTTATCTTGTACGTCCCGAGAGTGCCAAAAGACAGGAACAAAGCGAATGGGTTTTGAGCTGCGCTCTGTGAGGGCGTATACGGCCCATCGGAGGTTTTTGAATCGGCGTTTACAAGGGTGAATGTTCCCGCATTACCGACCTCAATCGAAAATGCGCCTGGCCTGTGCTTCGGAACCACGTCGCTGATTGCAAAGGTGTATCCGCTGAAGCCACTTGAAATGTACCTGAGGGTAGCCTCGACGCCCCTTGTTTCGGAGGCTGCAGTGTTATGATGTTGCGTCTTACCAGTCCTCCATTTCCCATCATGCCGCGTCGTTTTGTGGTCTGGGACGTGGACGGTAACCTGTTCGGGGCTCAGGTAAGGTGTTACAGTTTCAAGCCCCAATCCCAGACCCCGCGTGACTTTCCTCTCCCATAGGCGTATGGTAACTTGATCAGAACCTGGGCGCGAGACAAACAACTCCAGCGTAGCATCGCTGGTGCAGGGGTAGGTGGCTGTGTCCACGCAATCATGGTGACGAAACAATTCAATTTCGTCCTCACGCAGCTCCACCTCCGTCTCCTTCCCCAAGCACGCGATGGCTCTGTCGTTCACCCGCTTCTGGAGGTCAGAACCGAACCAGGGCACGGCGCTGATGACCTCGGCCGTCAGGCACCGCTTTTCCAAGGGCAGATTCGTCAGACTGGGGGACGTTAGAACGACCTTGATTTGGATGTCCCTGATGTTGGAGTCTCCTGACTCCAGCATCCCTATGTCCCAAATGCCGGTGCTCGGGTTGAAGGTGGTGCCGGACGGCATTGGGTTCTCTGCTAAAGCCAGGCCCTCCGAAAGGTCTATTTTGGCCCGTACGCCTAATAGGTGGTAACGATGCTGGCCAATTGATATGGAACTTGAGCCATCTGAAAGCGCCTTTGTAAGGATGTCGGCCCGCACCGTGAAGGTCGTCTCTCCCCCCACGTCAGGGGTCTCATCGGATATCCCGATGTTCAGGGCAGCGTCTCCGTTGGCGTGGCTTGCCACGGAAGTACTACTGCTGGCGTAGGCCGCATAATAGAAACTTACAACATTATCACTATGGAAACTTGGTGGGTCCACTGGATCAGCCGCGATGATCGCGGCAGTCACCCGCAGTACCATCCATCCCTCTTCGGTTTCGGTCTGAGCCGGTATATCCTTTAATGTAACCTCCGCCTTTGCTACGTCGTCGTTGGGCAGGTTGGGGATGGTCCATATCCGATCCTCACTGCTCCAATATCCTGCCGTCTCGTCAGTGATTCGAACAACCGATTCGAGGCCCTGGCCCCGGATACCCGGGCTGACTGTTTCAACGGTAAATCGAATCTTCACGTTGCGGATATCCGTCGGCGGGTGCTGCCCGACGCGGTTGCGTTTCACGGTAACGACCCGAGTAGCCACGCTCCCGCGCTTGGGGTCGGAGGTAATCGAGATGTCGGCAAGGGGAGGAAGATCCCTGTCAACGACCGGAGATTGGGCGTGCGCGGCATCTCCAGGCGCTGTCGCCAAAAAGACAGCAACCATAAAGAGAACGACCAGCGCCAGCAGGGTGGGAATCAGAGGCAATCTGTTGAGTTTCATCTTGACATCCCCCGTTACGGGCTATGACGGTAAGTTCAGGTTTGGGTATCAGGTATCCCCAATCACCGGGATGGGGGTACAGCACCGGCGCGCGAAATCGGCCATCCTGCGAGCATGGAGCCATTCCCCGGAATGGCCGCCGCGGCAGCCGTTGCGGTGGAAGAGAAGGGCGGAGAGCCGGCCGGCAGCGGCCTGGCTGAGGAAAATTGGGGGGAGGTAGCTGCCTTACCGGGTAAGGCGGCAGCCGGGGCCGTAGTGCTCGCGCCGGGCGCGGCTCGGCGATGGGCGAGGGAGGTCATCCTGTATTGTGTCCTTCCCCGCCGGCAGCGGAATTTTGCAATCCGGCGGGTGCCGCTATGTATGTTCGCGGCGTAATATGGATGTTTGCCGTCCTGCCACCGTACCCGGCTTCCCTCCGTGCCGGGGCGGAGGCGCGGCGCGCCAATAAAGGCAATGCGCCACGCGGTTCACAGTTCAGCGCAGAAGCCGGAGCGGTCCGGCAACCGCCGCCCGTCTGAAACGGGCTGAAATAATCTACACCATATGCATATCATTAGGTATGATTAATCCCTTGAATTTCCATGACTTATTATGACTTTTCCCGAAATGCGCCAAAATCGCCCGCCGACGACCGTGGCGACGGCACGCACGCCAGGCCAGGCGCCCCACGGGGCGGCTTGCGGGTCCGGTTCCACCACCGCCAGGTCCGCCGGAGCGCCGGCCGCGATGCGCCCTCCGCCGGTGTGCATCTGCAATGCCGCCGCTGCGGAGGGGACACCCACGCCGCCCAGGGCCGCGCCCTCCGCGGACCGTCGCGTAACCGCCGCCGCCATCGCCGCCCACGGGTTCGGCTCCACCACCGGCGCGTCCGACGCCAGGGCGGTGGGGACGCCCCGGGCCGCCAGGGCGCCGGCCGGGTACAGGTGCGGCCGCAGGTCGGCGGCAACGGTGCGCCGGTAGCGTTCCCCGTCGTAGTGCAGAAACCCGGTGTTGACCGTAACCGCCGCTCCCGAGGCCGCCACCAGCTCCAGGACGTCCGGCGGGCACTCGGCGCAGTGCTCAATCCGGTCCCGGCCGGCGGGGGCCGGATTTTCGGCGATGGTCAGAGCCGCCGCCACGATGGCGTCCCGCTCGATGGCATGGATGGCCACGGGGAAGCCCCGGTCATGAGCGTATGCCACCATGTCGGCCAGTTCGCCAGGGTGTGGACGCAGCCGGCCCGTTGCTGCGGTGAGCATGATCTTGGCATGACCGACGGTCAGCATCCCGTGGCGCGACGCCGATCCATAGCCCAGGCCGGCCCGGCGCATTTCAGCAACGTGGCCAAAGCCGACCATCATCGTTACCCGCAGCGGCAGCGTCCCCTCGCCGGTAGCCGTAACCAAGGCTTCCCACCGTTCCAGGTCATTGTCCGGCCCCGCGTCGGTAGCGGCGGTGATGCCATATCCCAGCAGCAGCTCAGCCAGCCGGCGCAAGGCGGCCCGGTCCGCTCCGGAGCGGACCCCGGCGCGCTCCCGCAGCCAGCCGTCCATCTCCAGCAGGAGGCCCGTCGGCTCGCCGGCAGCGTCCCGCACGATGACGCCGCCCGGCGGGTCCGGCGTATCCCGCCCAATGCCCGCCTGCGCCAACCCCAGGCTGTTCAGCGCGCAGGCGTGGCCGGAGCGGTGCTCCACCCGCACCGGTCGCTGCGTCGTCACGGCGTCCAGGTCATGCCGGTTCAGGTGCCGGCCCAGCCCGACGGGAGAGTCGTCGTAGCCGTACCCCCGCACCCAGCCGCTGCCCTGGGCCGCCGCCGTGCGCAACGCGGCCAGCGCCGCCGCCACGTCCGGGGCCGCCGCCGGCCGGCAGTCCACGCCGTTGCGGGCCGCCGCCGCCGCGAACAGGTGGCAATGGGGGTCAACGATGCCCGGCACGACGGCCCGGCCTCCGCAGTCGATGACCTGCGTGTCATCGCCCGCCAGCCGCAGCAGCGCGCCGCTTGCTCCCACCGCCGCTATCGCCCCGCCGCATATCGCCACGGCGTCGGCGGCCCCGACGGCCCCATGAATTACGGCGTCGCGCAGGATTATGTCAGCGGACGTCGCCAAGGACTAGCTTTCTATGGATCTGTCCCGTCGTTCCTGCGAAAGCAGGAACCCAGAAATCATTGCCACAGGAAAAATCGGCCCGACCGTACCCTTGCTGGATTCCCGCTTTCGCGGGAATGACGGTATTTGTAACACAATTCACTTCACTCAGCGCAGGTGGCTGCCGGCGTCAACCATGATGGTCTCGCCGGTGACGTGCTCCGCGCCTTCCAGCAGCCACACCACCGGATCGGCTACGGCCTCGGTGGTGCCGGCCGTACCCAACGGGGCCGACGCCGCGTAGCGGTCGATGAACGCCTGGTAGCCCTCTTCGCCCAGGCCCTCCCGCCACCAACGGGTCTGCATCACGCCGGGGCACACGGCGTTGACCCGTATCGCCGGCGCCAGGGAGCGGGCCAGCGACAGCGTCATCACGTTCAGCGCCGCCTTGGACGCCGCGTAGGCGATGGAACTGCCCGACCCGCTGAAGGCCGAACCCGACGAGATGTTGACGATTGCGCCCTTGCCCTGCGCCTGCATCGCCGGCGTCGCCGCCCGCGCCATCTGGAACGCCCCGACCACGTTCACCGAGAGGACGCGCTGGAAGTCCTCGGAAGACAGTCCTTCCAGATCGGCGTGGGGAACGATCACCGACGTGGCCGCGTTGTTGACCAGTCCGTCGATCCGGCCCCACCGTTCCAGAGCTTCCGCCGCCATCCGCCGGCAGTCCTCGTCCACCGAAACGTCCGCTCGGCACAGGATGGCATCCGCGCCCAGCTTCCGGCACTCTTCGGCGGTTGCCTGGGCCTCGGCCTCGCTCCTGGTGTAGTTGATGACCACGTTGCCGCCCTTGCCGGCCAGCCGCCGCGACACCTCCGCCCCCAACCCGGTGGCCGAGCCGGTGACAATGAACACTCCGCCCGCAATTTCCATATCCCTGTCTCCCTCGTGCCCGCTAGAGATACTTTGCCGCGGCGACGGCGATTGAGAGCATGGCAAACGCTACGACGCTGAGCCTTATGAGTAAACGGTTGCCCATGGCGTCGATCTTGGCATCCAGGCGGTCAATCTTGCCATTAAAGCGTTCTTCCATAGCGTCAATCTTGCCATCCAGGCGGTCAATCTTGCCATTAAAGCGTTCTTCCATAGCGTCAATCTTGCCATTAAAGCGTTCTTCCACGGCGTCAATCTTGCCATCCAACCGGTCGGTCTTGCCATTAAAGCGTTCTGCCATGGCTTCTATCTTGCCTTCCAGCCGGGCGATGTCCTCTTTGGTCGCCAGCGTGGGCAGGACGGTATCCAGGCGGGTTTCCAGTATGGTCACCCGATCTTCCAAGGAGGGGGCGGGAGTGGTCGGAGTAGTCATTGGGGGCGTTCCTCCAACGGGACGGGGCGATCAGGGCGCCGGACCGATTGGCGTCAGTATGGCACAGCGGATTGTTGGCGCGCAACGGATGGCCTATCCTCACGCGTACCCGGTTTGGTGGCGTTGAATGGCGAAGAGGTGGTCAGGCGGATCGGGTGTGGCGAGATAGTATTCGTAACCCAAGTGCAAGATGCCCAGCTTCCCTCGGGA
>DAOUJY010000065.1:0-17930 GCA_034421995.1 Dehalococcoidia bacterium
CGGTACAATGGCATCGGGCAGGGTGAGCATGGCTGGGCCTTTAGTGGAATTTGGGTCAGGCCAGCTTACCCTGTCCTTTTACTTTTCTAAAAATGCGTAAAGCCTAGCTCAGCGGAGTCCGCCTCGGCGGACGCCGCCGCACGCTTACCAACCTCTACAACGACTACCCCACCTGGCTGGCCAACGCCCACGCCGCCCTGGATGCGGCGGTAGCCGATGCCTACGGCTGGCCGGCGGATTTGGCGGACGGGGAGATACTGGAACGGCTGCTGGCGCTGAATTTGGAGCGGGCGGGAGCGGGATAGCTCCGCCGTGAAGGATGTTAGAATTGTGGATGCAGCCGCGCCAATCTGACGATGGCAACATTCGGGAAAGGGGAGCGCAATGTCGGAACGAAAAGTTACGGTCAAAGGGCCGCCGCCGGAGGGTTTGGTTGAGCTAATCATCGCGGAGTACGGCAGCCTGAAGGCTTTTGCGGAAAAGCAGGCGGAGCGGAGCGAGTTGGTCGCGCGTTTCTTCGCGCGGATTGATTCGTTGGCGGAGCAGTACCCCGATAAATTTGTAGCCATGGCGCCGGGCGACGTGCTGGTGGTGGGCGATTCCATGGACGAAATTCTCCGCGGGCTGGATGAAAAAGGAGTGCCTCGCGGCGCGGCAATCGTCGAGTTTCTGGACGTGGAATCTCCTCCGTTGGTCCTATGATTATCGGCAGAGTGGGGCGACGCGCCCGCCCTTTCGTTGACTGTCGCCTGTCGCTGCCCCGGTTGGGAATAACTACGGATATAACCCTCCTGGTGGACACCGGAGCCGATGCGACGTATCTGCATCCGCATGACGGATTGGAGATAGGCATCCCTTTTGACCTCTTGCAAGATCGCATTACATCAAGCGGCATCGGCGGCGTAGCGGCCTATTTCCCGGAGCCGGCGGTTCTGATTTTCGCCGACCACGCCATACCGCAACGGTACGGATACCGGATCAACGTGAACATTGCCAGGCCGGGCGATGTGGGAGACAGACTGCCTTCACTCCTGGGCCGCAATGTGATCCGCCGCTGGCGAATGGACTACGACCCTACGGACGGCAGGCTGGAGTTCACGGTCCGGGATGCGGACTTCACTCTGGACGCCGGATGACTGCATCCGCGATTTTTCAGGGCCCTCTGCCAGCGTTTCGGTAGGCGTTGTCGGACCGCCGGCGCCGGCGCGGGCATCGACAGGCGGTGCTTAACCCCGCTGCGCTATACTGTGCTACCCAAAAACGTCTGCCCTAACCGAGGAGGTCAGTCTATGACCACCGCCAAGAAACTGCTTACCGCCGACGACCTGCTGGCGCTGCCGGACAATGGTATGCGGCAGGAACTCGTGCGAGGAGAACTGATTGAAATGCCGCCTCCCGGTGTGATGCACGGAATCGTCGTTGGCAACATCAGTTGGCTGTTTGGCGCTTTCGTGAGACGAAACAACCTTGGTTTCGTCAGCACACTGGAAGTAGGCATTTACATCGAGCGTGACCCTGACACAGTGCGCGCTCCCGATTACACGCTCATTTCTCTGGAGCGCATTGCCGAACCTCTACCGACAAGCGGGTACGTTTTCGGGCTTGTCCCCGACTTGGTAGTTGAGGTGATTTCACCAGGCTATCGCCCGCCGGCTGTGGTGGCGGCCAGGGCCAGAATGTGGCTCAACGCCGGCGTCCGCTTGGTTCTGGTGGCCTACATCGCCACCCGAGAGATAGTCGCCCATCACGACGACGGCACAGTGCGGCGGTTCAGCGTTGGCGACACGCTGACCTGCGAGCCGATATTGCCTGGGTTCAGTTGCCCAGTGGCGGATGTTTTCACCTACTGACCTTTGGCCCCCAAATACCAACAGGAGTTTCCCCGTGGTCATCCCCAACGACAACGACGCCATCCGCCAGCGCACCGATGCGTGGCAGAAAAAGGCCGACGCCGCGCCCCGGCGCAAGGCCGCTTACAAAACCCTGAGCCAGCTCCCCGTCCAAACGGCCTATGGCCCGACCGACGTGGCCGATAGCGACTACCTGCGCGACGTGGGCCTGCCCGGCGAGTATCCCTACCTGCGGGGCGTGCATCCTGCGGGCTATCGCTCGCGCCTTTGGACCATGCGGATGTTCGCCGGCTTCGGCGAGCCGGCGGAGACCAACGAGCGGTTCCGCTTCCTGATGGACCAGGGGGAGACGGGCCTCAGCGTGGCCTTCGATATGCCCACCCTGTACGGATACGACCACGACGACGAGCGGGCGCGGGGCGAGTTCGGCAAGTGCGGCGTGGCGGTGTCCTGCCTGGAGGATATGCAGACCGTCTTCGACGGCATCCCGCTGGACCAGGTAACCACGTCCATGACCATCAACAGCCCGGCGGCAATCATCTGGGCCATGTATATCGCCGCCGCCGAGCGCCAGGGCGCCAGCATCGCATCTCTGGGCGGCACCATCCAGAACGACATCCTGAAGGAATACATCGCCCAGAACGAGTACATCTTCCCGCCCCATCCGTCCATGCGGCTGGTGGTGGACACCGTTGAGTTCGCCACCAACCATATGCCCCGTTTCAATCCCATCAGCATCAGCGGCTACCACATCCGCGAGGCGGGCAGCAACGCCGTCCAAGAATTGGCTTTCACCCTGGCCGACGGGTTTGAGTACGTGCGCCATTGCGTGGAGCGCGGGATGGCGGTGGACGACTTCGCCCCCCGTCTGAGTTTCTTCTTCAACGTCCACAACGACTTTTTCGAGGAGATCGCCAAGTTCCGCTCCGCCCGCCGCATCTGGGCGCGGGAGATGCGCGAGACCTTCGGCGCGGAGAGCGAACGCTCCGCGTGGATGCGGTTCCACGCCCAGACCTCCGGCGCGTCGCTGACAGCGCAGCAGCCGGAGAACAACGTGGTGCGCGTTTCCCTGCAAGCTCTCGCCGCCGTGCTGGGTGGGTGCCAGTCCCTGCACACCAACAGCAAGGACGAGGCGTGGGCGCTCCCCTCCGCCGAAGCCGCCCTGCAAGCCCTCCGCACCCAGCAAATCATCGCCCACGAAACCGGCGTAACCGACACCGTTGACCCCCTGGGCGGCAGCTACTTCCTGGAAGCATTGACCAACCAGGTGGAGGCCGGCGCCTACAACTACTTCGAGCAGATTGACCAGCACGGTGGCGTGATACCTTCCCTCGAATCCGGTTTCCTCCAGCGGGAGATCGCCGACGCCGCCTACATCTACCAGCAGGAGGAAGACCGCAGAGAGCGCATCACCGTGGGCGTCAACGAGTACGTGGACGAGAACGACAGCCTGAACATCCCGATCCTCCGCGTGGATGAGGCCGGCGAGCAGCGACACATCGCCCACCTCAACGAAGTCCGCCGCCGGCGGGATGGCCGGGAGGTAGCCGCCCGCCTGCGCGCCCTGGAATCCGCCGCCCGCCAGTCCGGCAGCGACGCCAACCTGATGTACCCGCTGGTGGAGGCGGTGAAGGCCGAGGCCACCCTGGGCGAAATGATGGGGGTGTTCCGCGAGGTGTTTGGGGAATACCAGCCGGGTTGGGGATTCTGATTGGAGGCGAACTATGGTAACGGCAAAGCCGAAGGGCCAGTACACCTACGCCGACTACTTCGCCACGCCGGAAGGCGAGCGGTGGGAGCTGATTGACGGAGTTTTGTATCGGATGGCCGCTGCACCCAACCGCAAACATCAGGACGCATCAGAGAACATTGGCCGTCGCTTTACCAACTATATCCAACCGCGCCGGTTGGGACTGGTGTACCGCGCGCCGTTTGCTGTCCTGCTGCCCGGCGAATCCGCCGTTGAGCCGGACTTGTTTTTCGTCAGCATGGCGCGTGAGCATATCCTGGCTGACCGGGGATGCGAGGGGCCGCCTGATTTAGTGGTGGAAATCTTGTCGCCATCCAACCGGGCTCACGATCTGGAGCGCAAGCGGGAGCTGTACGCCCGGCACGGCGTGCCCGAGTACTGGATGGCAGACTGCGACGCCGAAACTGTGTTGGCTCTGACTGATCCGACGACCAATGACGGGCTGGGTATGTACGCCACGCAAAGGCTGTACACCGTGGGCGACATCATCACCGCAGAGGTTATCCCCAAGCTGGCGATTCCGGTGGCGGAGATATTCGCCAATCCGTGGTAATGGGAAAGGAGGAACCAACATGGCATTCCGGCAAGACTACCTAGCCTTGGAGAACGAATTCAAGGCGCAGATCGAGGAAGACAACGAACGTTTTGGGTGGAAAGGGAAGCAGAGAAGCTACTATCTGCCAAACATCGAGCCGGATAGCAAGGCGGAATTTGTCCTCGTGGGAATGGAGCCGTCTGGATTCGCCGACGAATCGGATCCGGCCCTGTGCCATGAAAAACCAGTCTGCCCCAAAAACTTCTCTCGCTCAGTCGAGGATTTCATCCTGCACTTCTGCATACGTGAGTATTTGTGCTCCGGTGGGCAAATGTATCACATTACTGACATTGCGAAAGGCGGGATGCCTACCTCACAAGCGCGCAAGACGGCAGGAGAGCGGTGGGAGCAATGGTATCCTTTGCTTTGCCAAGAGTTAAAGCTGGCGACGAAACCGTGTGCTCCCATAATCGCCGTCGGTAAAGGAGTAGGAGATTTCCTAAAAAGGAAAAAGACCCCAAACTTCAAGGGATCACTTCTACATTTTTCCAATAATGCAAATATCGCCAGAACGATTGCGCCGCAACTCCTGTGCAAGCAGTATAAAGAATTCTCAACAACATTACGGTGGGACGATGTTGTGCAGAATGCTGAAAGGGTAATGAAAGGTGAAGAATTCGATAAGTGGCGCTCCGAAACGCTTCAGAGGCTGAAGCGCGGTGAGTCAGAATCCAGAAAAATGCTGATGTTTACCTACAAGTGCCAGTTCGCCGCCATCCTGGGCAAGCCACTAACTTGAGACAAAGCGGGGCGGGTTGCAAACCCGCCCCTACTTTCCGGTTGACGCCCGCCCCAACCTACGCCGTGGCAGCCTCCTTGGCTTGCTTGGTGGGGTCGATTACCCGTTGCTCGATGTATAGGCAGAGTCTCGTCAGCCAAGCACCCTGAGGATGATGCTACCCACGATGATGGTGCCCATCAGCCCGATGATGGTGAGGTAAATCCGGGTGAGATTGACTTCTACTCGGCCCAGCCGGACATTGTTCTCCTGCCGGAACTCGCGCTGTTCGGCGCGCAGTTCCTCGCGAAACTGTCGCTGTTCCTCAATGAACAACGCCATCGTGGCCTCCAGAGCGGCCAGACGGGATTCGATGCCCGCCAAGCGTTGTTCGACACCTGGCAGTGGGGCTGCTGCTTGCGTCGTCATGCTGTCCCTTGAGTATCGCGTAAGGCGGGTTGTCAATTCCACACTCTGTACGGTTAAGGACGGTAAGCCGCCGAGCGATTACGCCGTCGCCCCCTCCTTGGCCTGCTTGGCGGTATCGATCACCCGCTGCTCGATGTTCTGGGGCACCTGTTCGTAGTGGTCGAACTCATAGCGGTAGGAGCCCCGGCCTCCGGTCATGGAGCGCAGATCCTGGGAGTAGCGCTGCACCTCGGACTGGGGGACCTCGGCCTCGATTACCGTGTAACGGTTTTCGGGATTCATGCCCAGGATGCGGCCCCGCTTGCCGTTGAGGTCGCTGATTATGTCGCCGGTGTAGTTCTCCGGAACGGTGACGTACAGCCGGACGATGGGCTCCAGCAGCACGGGCGACGCCTTCTGCATACCCTGACGCAGGGCCTGGCTGCCGGCGATCTCGAAGGCGATGGGCTTGCCGTCCACCGGGTGGGTGCTGCCGTCGTAGATGACGGCTTTCAGGTCCACCACCGGGAAGCCGGCCAGCACGCCTTCGCGCAGCGTGTTGACGACGCCCTTCTCCACCGCCGGGATCAACTCACGAGGCACGCGCCCGCCGACCACTTCGTTGCCGAACTCGAAGCCTTCGTCCCGGGTCATCGGCTCGATGCGGAGCAGGACGTGGCCGTACTGGCCGCTGCCGCCGGTCTGCTTCTTGTGCCGGTACTCGGAGTTGGTGACCTGGGTGATGGTCTCCCGGTAGGGGACCACGGGCAGCTTGACGTTGAGGCTGGCGCCGAACTTGCGCTTGATGCGGTCCAGGGCCACTTCAATCTGCACTTCGCCGAGGCCGGTGAGCAGGCTTTCGCTGGTCTCCGGGTTGCGGGTGAACTGGAGGCTGGGGTCGTCCTCAACGATGCGCGCCAGGGAGGTGCTCATCTTGTCCAGGTCGGCCTGGGTGGCCGGCACCACGGCCAGCGAGTAGAAGCCTTTGGGGAATTCAATGCCGGGCAGGGTAACGCGATTGTCGCTGGCGGCCAGCGTGTCCCCGGTGAGGGTGGCGTTCAACTTGCCCACGGCGCCGATGTCGCCGGCGGCCACCTCGGCCACGTTGTCCTGGTTCTTGCCCTGGGGCAGATACAGTTGACCCAGCCGCTCGGACTCGCCCTTGTTGACGTTATAGACCTCGCCGTTGGAATGGGCCGTGCCCCGATAGACCCGGAACATGGACAACTTGCCCACGAAGGGGTCGGACGTGGTCTTGAACACCAGGGCGGCAGCGGGGCCGGCGGCGTCGGGCGCTATGTCGTCATCGCCGGAAGTGACGGGCAGGTCGGCCGGCGACGGCAGGAAGTCCCGTATGACCTGCGCCAGTTCCTCCACGCCGATATTCTGTGTCGCCGAGGACACCAGGATGGGTACCAGGTCGCCGTTGCGGATGGCCTCGCGGGCGCCGGCGGTTACCTCGGCGGCGGTGATTTCCTCGCCTTCGAGATACTTGTCGGCCAGGGCGTCGTCGGACTCGGCTACCGCCTCAATGAGACGCTCGCGGGCGGAATCAAAATCGCCCACCACGCCGGCGGGGATGTCGGCCGGCGGGTCGATGACGCTCACCAGGCCGGTGAAATCCTGGGCTTCGCCGATGGGCAGCTGGAAGGGGACACAGCGGTTGCCGAAGATGCTCACCAGTTCCTGGACGTTGCGCTCAAAACTGGCGTTTTCCCGGTCCATCTTGTTGAGGACGATGGCGATGGGCAGTCCGCGTTCCTGGGCCATGTCCCAGGCGCGCTCGGTGCCAACGTCAACGCCGGTGGGCGCGGCCACCAGGATCATTGCCGATTCTACCACCCGGACGGCGGCGACGGCCTCGCCCAGGAACTCGTCGTAGCCCGGGGTGTCCAGCAGATTGACCTTGTTGTCCCCTTCCGAGAACCGCAGTAGGCTGGTCTGCACACTGGCGGAGCGCTTGGCTTCCTCCGGTTCGTAGTCGGAAACGGTGTTGCCGTCCTCAACGCGGCCGATCCGGTTAATCACCTTGGCGTTGAATAGCATGGTCTCGGCAAGGGTCGTCTTGCCCGCGCCGCTATGGGACAGCAGCGCGACGTTGCGAATGGTACTGGCGGATACGGCCATCGTGTTACCCCTCTTTGGTTCGTCAATCAGATGCCAATGGCTGATTGTAGCGAAACCGCGCTGCCTGTTGCAACCGGCGAGCGGCCACGCTACAATCGTAGGCCAGCGACCGGCAGCGAGCCGCTCCTTCAGCGACTCCCCCTCGGGACCGGCCGCTCCTTCTTTTTTACGGCCTACCCCGCCGTAACTACCCCCGTCACTCCCGCATTTCTCCGTCATCCCCGCAGTTTTTCGTCATCCCCGCATTTCTCCGTCATTCCCGCGAAAGCGGGAATCCAGAAGCGCGACGCATGGGTCAACGTGAACCGGGTGAAGATTCCTGGGTACCGGCTTTCGCCGGTATGACGGGTTTGCAGTTGCGGCGCCACCGCACCTTGAACAGTTACACTGACGTCTGCGTGATCACCCGCGGCGCCACCTTGCGGGACAGCCAGCGTCCGTCGTCCGAGCTGCCCAGCAGTTGCCCATCCCGGACGATAACCTTGCCCCGCAGCAGGGTCATAATCGGGTAGCCTTCACACTCGAACCCGTCCCAGATGGAATAGTCGGAGTTCGCGTGCAGTTCGTCCACCGTGATTGTCTTCTTCAGGTTGGGGTCGAAGATGACGATGTCGGCGTCGCTGCCCACGGCAATCGCGCCCTTCTGCGGGTACATCCCCAGGATTTTGGCGGCGTTGGTTGAGGTGATGGCGGCGAACCGTTCCAGGTCGATGCGCCCGTTGGCCGCCAGCTTGGTGTAGGTCACCGGCATCCGGGTCTCGATGCCGTTGTGGCCGCCGCACAGGGTGCGAATGGTATCGCCAGCCAGCTTGACGTTCTTGTAGGTCGTCCATTCGTCGGTGGCGGTGGTGCAGATGGGACCATCCACCAGACCCTGTTGCAATGCGTCCCGGTCGTCCGAGAACTTGATGGCCGGATAGGTGTGGATAGCCAGGCCGTCGGGCTTCAGGTAGTCGTCGCAGGTGAACTCGAGATAGTTGTGCAGGGCCTCGCCGTACACCGGCAACTGGGCGGCCCGGGCTTCCGCGATGGCGGCCACGCCCTCCTTGGCCGTGGTGTGGACGAAATAAATCCCCGTTTCCGTCTTCTGGGCCAGCCGCACCACCTTGCGGAACGAGATGTCCTCGGAGATGTTGTTGTGGGCCAGGTGCAGGTTGGAGGCGTGGTCGCGGCCCTCCCGCTCCAGTTTCTCCTCCATGTAGGTGACGATGTCGTCTTCCTCAGCGTGAACGGCCATGATGCCGCCGTGCTTGCCCACTTCCTGGAAGATCTCCCACAGGTGTCCCATGGGCACGCGGGCGTGGAAGGTGGTGAAAATCTTGAAACTCGCCACGCCGGACTGGATAGCTTCGCCAATCTCGCCCATGGTGCTGGGCGGGATGGCTCCGGCCAGGATGTAGTGGAAGGTGTGGTCTATGTAGGAATGGCCGCGGAAAATGTCCCGTCGGGTTTCGATCTGGGCCATGATGGGATCCGATGGCGGGACTGCTCCCGGTGTCAGCGGCAGCGCTCCGGCGAAGTCCACGAAGGTCGTCACGCCCCCGAAGGCGGCGGCGCGGCTGGCGGCTTCGGGCGGTTGGGTGAACACGCCATCGTCACCGCCGGCCCAGTAATCGGGCACCGGAACGTTGATATGCGCGTGGGGTTCGATACCGCCGGGCAGAACAATCATTCCGGTCGCGTCAATCACCTCCCCCGCGCCCAAATCGTCCAAGATACCTGGGGCGACCACCGCGGCAATTTGCTCTCCCTGGATGCCGACGTCCTTGAGGCCAACTCCTGCCGGCGTGACCACAGTCCCGCCCTTGATAATCAAATCCAGCATTATCCCCTCCTGCATCGACGATTCAAGAACGTCGGAATGGCGACTGTGACCAACAACATCTGAACGTGCCGATTATACCGCAGTAAGTTGGATATCGCCCTGACACCGTGACGCTCATGCGTACTCGCTTTCCACTACCTGTCATTGCGAGCGCAGCGTGGCAATCTCGTCGCGGTAGGAGCCGTCGTTCAGTCTGCGAGATTGCCACGTCGCTCAGCTCCTCGCAATGACAAAGCGGTACGCGTGAGCACCGTGACGTTGCCGGCATCGGGAAACTGTCCCGACACGGTGACCGATGTGACTATGCGCCGCCGCCGTTGCCAATCCAGCCGGCGGCGCGCTCCGCAATCATAATCGCCGTGGCGTTGGTGTTGGCCCGCACCACGTTGGGGCAGATGGAAATATCCACCACCCGCAGGTTGTTGACGCCATGCACGCGGCAATACTGGTCCACTACCGCCAGAGTATCGCTGGCCGGCCCCATGCGGCACGACCCCGACGTGTGAAAGGTGGTGAACACGTTGCGGAGCAGCCACTCATCCAGCGCGTCATCCGACTCCAGTTCCTCTGCGGTCGGCGAAAGCGGCCCTCCGGCGATGCCGGCGAATGAAGATTGATCGAGGATGTGCCGGCACAGGCGGACGCTCTCCCGCAGCCGCTGGCGGTCCCAATCGCTACGCAGATAACGATAGTCTATCAGTGGCTTGTCGTGGGGGTCCGCCGAGGCAAGGCGCAACTCGCCGGCGCTGTCCGCGTTTTGCAGGATGCAGGTCATCCGCAGCATGGGCTGCTGTGCCCCTGGCCCGCTGCCCAATGGACTCGGCCCGGACGCGACGTTGTTGACGTACACGTGCATATCGTTGCGCGTCCTGGAGCCGGCGGTGGTGTAGCGCAGCAAGGTCTGGATGCGGGAGCCGGAAAAATCGGTTGGGAGGTAGTCATGATGCAGTACGCTGTCCACGTACACCAGGGGGTGGTCGCGCAGATTCTGACCCACGCCCGGCAGGTCGCGCACCACCGGGATTCCCAACTCGGCCAAATGGTCGGCGGGGCCCACGCCGGACAGCATCAGCAGCTGCGGCGAGGCGATGCCGCTGGCGCACAAAACGATCTCGTCGCCTCCCACCGTGAACACCTCGCCGCCGCTTTCGACCTCCACGCCCACCGCTCGTGGTGAGCCTGTCGAACCACCGTCAAACAGCACCCGCCGCGCCACGACGTTGCCGCGTATCGTCAGGTTGGGGCGGTGACGCGCCGTGGACAGATAAGCCAGGGCGGTACTCATGCGTATTCCGGCCGGATTGTTCATCGGCGCCGGCCCGAAACCCTCGGAAGTCGGGTGGTTCATGTCCGGGTCTTCGGGGTATCCGAGATCAGCGCAAGCCCGCGCGAAGGCGTGCTGAAAGGGATGCCAGGCCTCTCGCGGGGCGCGCACCACCGGTATGGGGCCATCACTGCCGTGAAAGTCGTCATGAGCGTCGGCGTCGATTTCCAGTTTGCGGAAGAAGGGCAGAACGTGCTGGTAGGCCCATTGGTCGTTGCCCTGCTCCGCCCAGGAATCATAGTCCTCGGGAAGGCCGCGCAGGAAAACCTGGCCATTCACGGCGCCGGAGCCGCCCATGACGCGGCCCCGGGCAATCTGCATCGGTTCGGGCTGGCGGTCGGTGCCTATCGCCCGATACGACCAGTTGAACGGGCCGCCGGGTGTGGAAGCGTCCTGGCTGGTTCCGTCGCGCAGCTCTGCCGGCCACTGCTCGAACTCGGTATAGTCGGGGCCAGCTTCCAGCAGCAACACCGAGCGGTTGGTATCTTCCGAAAGGCGGGTTGCCAGGGCGCAGCCGGCAGATCCGCCGCCGATGATGATTACGTCGTACTGCATCGTTGACAACTCCCGTGCGGCTGGCCGCGCTCGATTCGGCATTAATAGGCAGGTACGTCAGACGACTACTGCGCTGGCGTCATGTTAAAAGCCTCGCAAAAAACCGACGCCACTACGTCGGCCACCGAATCCAGCGAAGGGCAAATTTCCAACTCAGCGGCGATGCCGGTTACCGTTTTGTCGCGGATACCGCAGGGCACGATACCGTCAAACATCCGCAGATCAGGGTTCACGTTGACGGAGAAACCGTGGTAAGCGATTCCGCCGGAGATTTTGACGCCGATGGCAGCGATCTTCCGCCGCCCGTCGGCAGTCCAGACGCCGGTCAATCCGTCAACGGTAGTGGCTGGCAAGCCAAACTCGCCCAGGCTGCGTATGATTACCTGCTCCAGCAAACGTACGTACCAATGCGGCCCCCCGCGTCCGCGCAGCCTGATAATGGGGTACGCAACCAGTTGGCCTGGGCCGTGGTAGGTAATCAGGCCGCCCCGGTCGGTTTCTACCACGCTGACCCCGCGCCCCGCCAGGGTCTCAACGTCCAGCAGCAGGTCGGAGTCGGGGGACAGCCGGCCCCGGGTGTAGGTATGGGGATGCTCCAGCAGCAACAGGGTCTCCGGGGCGTAGCCCTCACGAACCTCATCGGCGATTCGGACCTGCCAGTCCCACGCCTCCCGGTATGTCACCATGCCGGCGTTTATGACACGGAGGGTTTCCCACCGTTCCGCACCCAACGCCCGTTCAGTAGATGGGAGTGTCGTCATCCATCGCCTCAAGGCGATCCTTGACAGCCTGAAGGAACGCTCCCGATTCTGCGCCGTCGTTGATGCGATGGTCGAAGGACAGGCACAGATTCATCATCCAGCGGATGGCAATGGCGTCGTTTATCACCGCGGGCCGCTGCTGCACCGCCTCGGTGGTCAGGATGCCGGCCTGGGGATGGTTGATGATAGGCCCGCCCAGGACGCTGCCCAACGCGCCGGTGTTGTTCACGGTGAAGGTGCCGCCCTGCACGTCTTCCAGACGCAGAGAACCGGCCCGGGCGCGGGCCGACCGGTCGGCGACGGCGTGGGCCAGCCCGGCGATGCTGAGCCGGTCGGCGTCGTGGATCACCGGCACCACCAGGCCGGTGGGCGCAGCAACGGCGATGCCGAGGTTGATGCGTCGTTTCAGCACGATATGGTCCTCGCCCCAACTGGCGTTCAGCGTCGGGTTGTCTTTCAGCGCCGACGCCACCGCTTTGAGGGCGAAGGGAAGATAGGTCAGATTGACGCCCTCGCGCTGTTGGAACTTTTCGCGCTCCCGGTTGCGGAGGCCGACCAGGTTGGTGATGTCAACCTCCACCATGCTCCAGGCGTGGGGTATCTGGGTAACGGAGCGCACCATGGCGTCCGCGATCATGCGGCGGACGGGCGTCAGCGGTACGCGTTCTTCGTCGGCGCCGGCCGGCATCGGCTGGGGCACTGGCGCCGGCGCGCTGGGCGTTGGGATTGCGGGTGGTGGAACGCTGGCCGGCTGCGTTTCCAGGTGGCGCAACACGTCGTTGCGGGTGACTCGTCCAGCCATGCCGGTCCCGGTGATGCGGCTGACGTCCAAGTTGTGTTCTCGGGCCAGGCGGCGCACCGCCGGGGACAGTCGGTTGGGCGCTCGCTCGACAGCAGGTTCTCTATTGGCAGCGATGTTCACCGGAGGCGCGGGTTGGGTTGATGCCGACGGGACGGGTGCGACCGGAACGGTGTCCTCTTCCTGGCTCTGCGCCTCAACTGCTGACCCTCCCGTTGGACCCACCGGGCGGGCGTCCATGATGAGATACGAGGTGGGAGTGGAAGAGGCCGGCTGCGCCGGTGTGGCCGCTACCGGCGGCGCCGGCGCGGCGGCCTCTGTCGGGCCGCTACCGTCTTCAACCTCGGCGATGGGCGCGCCCATGGGAACGGTCTCGCCCTCCTGGGCGATGATGCGCACCAGTTCTCCGGCAACCGGGGATGGCACTTCCATGGTCACCTTGTCGGTGACTACCTCCACCAGCGGGTCGTACCGCTCCACGCGGTCGCCCGGCTGCTTGAGCCATTTGCCGATAGTGCCCTCGACGACGCTTTCGCCGACGTGGGGCAGTTCAATCAGTTGAGCCAATGGTCAATCCTCATTCGGAGTCTCGCGCTTCCAGCTGCCGCAGCCTTTCCCGCAGTCTCCGGTTTTCCGCTTCTGCGGCATTACGTTCCGCCTCGGCAACCAATCGCGCGGCACGTTCCTCTTCATACCTAAGTATATCTTCGCCGGTGCGCGGGTTTCGCAAACGAAACTCCCCGTTGTCCCAACAAATGAGAACATCAAGTTCGCTGCTATAGCCGCTGATCACGCCGTCGGCGCCTGTGTTCGTCTCAATGGGTCGGTACACCCCACCAATCAGGCGTTCACCGGCCAGAGGCTCCGGATAGTAACGGTTTCCAGTGGGATCAAAACGCCAGTACTCGGTGATACCCAGCGCGGCGTACAAGTCGCGTTTCCGGCCCAAATCATTGCGCCAAGTGCTTCTGGACGCAATCTCCAGGACGAACTCGGGCACTTTGCCCACTTCCCATAGCAGGTAGGATTCCCGGCTGATGATGGCCTCCGGGTTGACGCCGAACGAAACGTACCAGTCCGGCGCAACGCGGGCGCGCGGGTTGCCCTGTTCGTAGTAAATGAAGTTGTTGGTACTCATCACCACGTCGGAGCGATCCCGGAAGAGTTCTCTGAATACGTGCAGCTGTTGGGTAATGACGATTTCCTGGCGCATACCGTCTGGACGCGGCTCCTCGTTGGGTGGGTAGAGCGGGTCAGTCTCCGGATATGCCGGCGGGTGTAATTTGGAAGTCATGGCGGGCCTCGCTTGCGCCGGTATGCCGTCAGTAGGCCGCCAGTCGGCGCAGTTCGGCGGCGATGGCCTCCGGGCTGGGCATATAGGCGTCTTCCAACGACTGGGCAAAGGGCATGGTGGGCACGTCGGGGCCGCAGAGCCGGGCGATGGGGGCGTCCAGGTATTCGAATGCTTCGTCCGCCGCCAGCGCCGCGATTTCCGCGCCGATGCCGCCGCTGATGTTGTCCTCATGCACCACCAGGAGTTTGCCGGTTTTCTGCACTGACGCCAGGATGGTTTCCGTATCCAACGGCTTTAGCGTCCGCAGATCCACCACTTCCGTGCTGATGCCGTCGGTGGCCACCGCTTCCGCTGCCGCGAGGCAGTAGTGCATCGCCAACCCATAGCTGACCACCGTTACGTCGGAGCCGGCTCGCTTGACGTCGGCCGGGCCGATGGGCAGGGTGTATTCTTCATCCGGCACCTCGCCGCGCACCAGGCGGTAGGTCTTCTTGTGCTCCAGGAAAATCACCGGATTGTCGTCGCGGATGGCCGACTTGAGCAGGCCCTTGGCCTCGTAGGGCGTCGAAGGGGTGACCACGACCAGCCCGGGCGTGTGGAAGAACAGGGCTTCCACGTTCTGCGAGTGAAACAGCCCGCCGCGGATGCCCCCGCCGTAGGGGATGCGCACGGTCATCGGCACTTTCAATGCGCCGTTGGTGCCGTAGTGAACGCGGGCCGCTTCTCCGATCAGTTGGTTGACGCTGGGCCAGACGAAGTCGGAGAACTGCACTTCGGGAATGGGCCGCATGCCGCGAAACGCCGCGCCCAGCGCGATGCCCATGATGGACGCCTCGGCAAGGGGAGTATCTATAACCCGCTGCGGGCCGAAGTCCTCGATGAATCCCTGCGTCGCCAGGAAAACGCCGCCGCGCTGGCCCACGTCCTCGCCCATGACGAACACGCGCTCGTCCCGTTCCATTTCTTCGTGAAGGGCGGAGCGCACCGCTTCGATTACAGTCATCTCTGCCATAGAACTACTGCCTGTTGTATAGATTTCGCCCCGAACGCTTTGCCCGGTTACAGTCAGGAGGGATCCGTGTGGTTCGCATCATCGGGCGAGATAATGCGGTCCGGGTTGATGCCTTCCTGCAAGAGGCGCGCGCGTATGTCAGCCATCGCTTCGGAGCGTCCCTGGATATAACCTTCTTCACGTGCTTCGGTATAGCCGCGGGCGCCGGCTTGCTTCCGCTTCTGGGGTTCGAGCAGGTGCTTGGTGAGGAATTCGGCGACTACCAACCGCTGATGGCTCCTATCGTTCGCGTGGCCGAACAGAACCCGATAGATGCTGCTGGTGATACCGATGGCAACAAGGACGACGACGATCTTGGTCAATAGGAGCGGGGTATCAAGCTGAGCAGCGGTCACCGTCCCATACCATAGTACCAAAGCAAAGATGGAGACGACCAAAATCGGACGTAACAATTTCCCCAGCTGCGCATAGCGCAGTTCCCGAATGGGGCGCCGTTCTAGCTCATCAGTACGGTGCTTGTCAATTGCCATTTTGCCGCCCGTCTCGCTAGACGTACAAGTGGTCGTAAATCGTCGATGCATCCGGCGGCTCGGCGGCGTCGGCAAAGTCGGTGGCGTCGTTGACCTGATGCAGCGCGTCGGCGCGGAATTCGTCCAATTGTTCCTGCGTTACGATGCCGCGCTCCAGCATCTGCGACGGAAACATCGTCACGGGGTCGAACTGCCGGGCCGCGTCCAGGGCGTCCCGGTCCCGGTAGCGGCGGTCGTCGTCGTCGGTGGTGTGGGGCATGAACCGTTCCACCTTCATCTCAACCAACGCCGGCCCCACGCGTCGGGCGTGGTCGATGCCCTGGCGTGTCGCTTCGTAGCAGGCCATAAAGTCCATGCCGTCGATGACGAAGCCGGGGAACCCGTATCCCTCGGCGCGGGCGGCCACGTCGCTGACGACCATCTGCGACTCCAGCGGCGTGGAGATGGCGTACTTGTTGTTCTCGCAGATGAACAGGACGGGCAGTTTATGGATGGATGCGAAGTTCATCGCTTCGTGAGTCTCGCCCTGGCTGCTGGCGCCGTCTCCGAAGTAGCAGATGGTGACAGTCGGCTCGCCCATCATCTTGCTGCCCAGGGCGTACCCGACGCTCTGGGTGAGGCCGGCGGCGACCACGTTGGAGATTTGGATGATGTTCCGGGGCAGGTCGGCGCCCTGCAACGGGAACTGCCGCGCGCCGGAATAAGGATCCCCCTCCTTGCCCATGAAGGACAGCATGACCTGGCGCGGCGTCAGCCCGGCGGCCATCTTGAGGGCCAAATCCCGGTAGTAAGGGAACAGGAAGCAGTGGCCGTCCTTCTGCGCCGCCAGCAGCGAGCCCATTTCAGCGGCTTCGTGCCCCTGGGACGACGCGGCGATGGGCACTTTCCCCTGCCGGTTCATCATCCAAATCCGCTCGTCCATGGTACGCACCAGGATCAACTGGCGGCATACCTCAACCAGGTCGGCGGCAGTCAATCCCTGGGGCAACTCAGCGTCAGTAATTCCGTCAGTGGCGACGGCAACTGCGCTATCGACATCGGTAACGTTAGCTTGGGTCATCGGGCTGGTCATCTCCTGGCGCCACAAGCGTAAGTTGGCGGCCATTGCCGCCTGCCCCAATGATAGACCAACCGGGGGAGGGCTGGCAAACGTTGACCGAAATACGGCAGCGTTCCATTTCAGGTGGTTCGGTTGATAATTGGTTGGTCGGCGGTTTGGTTGGTTGGCTGCGGGTTCGGCGGTTCAGGTTGTCGGTGCTACGGCCAGAGAGCGTGGTTTGCGAGTGGGTCTGCGAAGTGAAGTCCTAAGTTGGCGCGCGCGGAGCGCCCCGCGACCGGCCCGTCCCGTCCCCCTGGATTCCGGCTTCCGCCGGAATGACGAAAGGCGTGGTCCTAGATTCCGGCGGAAGCCGGAATGACGGGAAGGAAATCCGGGTTGCGTCCTGTCGGAGCAGGGCGCAGGGGCGACCCTCGCGCAGGGGTGGTGGCGCCTGCCGTGCTAGCTTGTGGTTATCGGTATGCGGTTACCGGCTCATGGGCGCTAGCCAGCGGCGAAGAAGACCCGACGTGCTGCACGCCACAGGCGCATCTGCGACCGTGTACGGCGGCAGCGGTTTGACCGTGTTACCTGAACCCTGTGAACCCGATATTATTCAGATGTGATGTTGGCAGGTGGGCCGTGGCCTTGGGCTTGTTGCCTGACGCGCCGCAGGCGCATCTTATACGCGTAGATATAGTATAGCGAACGGATGTGCTGGCTGGCAAGGGTTGGGGTGTCATCGGGTGGCGTTCCGTTTTAGGTGGTTTATTTGGTCAAGCGGCGTTGCAGGCGCGGGTAGGGGGACCGGCCGGTCGCCCCTACAAACGGAAACCACCTAAATTGCAACGCTACCTTGAAATACCAGGGTGGTATAGCATTAACATGAGATTGGGGATGGTTACGGCCGGCGAAAAGGGCTGCGCAGTAGTCGCTTTTCGTTGAACGCTGGCAGAGCCGGCGGGCGGCGGTTTCGGAGTAGTGCGGACCGCCGTTGAGGGCCAGGGTAGTTCCCAATCCGTCTAAAAAGCCCCGGACTACTCCGGGGCTTTTCCTTGCTCAGCGGTCGCTCAAGTTACGTTACGGGTTCCGCTGCGCTCTGGTCTGCCTTATTGATCACCTCTGCATCGCCTGATTGCTTTCATCCGAACGCTAGCGTGAGCACTACGGTTATAACAATTATGATTCCGATGATCACCGCCAAACATCCGAATGGGTGCCTTTCCCAGATTGGAAACCTTTGGTGCTAGTTTGAGACGATTTTGAAAATGCCACGAGGTTCCCCTATGCTGCGAGTTGAGAACACTCCGCAGCGAGGAACCCCATGAACATCTCCGATTTTATCA
>DAOUJY010000066.1:0-2089 GCA_034421995.1 Dehalococcoidia bacterium
GGGAATTGGGGTTGAGGACTTGATCTTGCCCCGGTCTCGTCGAAGTCCATGAACTGCCGGCGATACAGTGCCGAACCTGCTCAAAGGCTGCACAACCACTGCGCTGTCTGCGTTACCCGACTGGAACTCCCGTCCACACACCCCATACCGTCTACGTGAACAGCCTCTACCGCATCGCTGGGCGAGGCTACTGCCGCCGCCACGTCATCAGGGCTGCCGTGGCTGCCGGCGTCATCACCGAGGTCAAACCCGGCGCCGGCCCGGTGGCGACCGTCCCGCGGGGAGCGTCCTCCGAGGAGCGCTTCCGGCCCTTCCAGGGGTGAGCCAATGTACGCCATCACTTTGCACCAGCCCTGGGCCACGTTGATCGCCCTGGGGATCAAGACGGTGGAGACCCGGTCCTGGCCGGCGCCGGAGCGGCTGCTGGGCCAGGTCATCGCCGTCCACGCCGGAAAGCGGGTGGTGCGGCGACCGGGCGACCGCATTGAACAGAAACTGCGGGCCCAGCTGGGGGAGGACTGGATCCGGACCATTCCGGCGGGCGCGGTGTTGGCCACCGTCAGACTGGCCGGCATGGCCCGGGTGGAGTACGCGGATCCCATCAGCGGCCACGCGGTGCATGACCCCGGCACCGAGATGGAGTGCGCCGCGGGAACGGGGCGAACCCCCATCGATCTCTGGGGCGACTTCAGCGCCGGCCGCTGGCTGTGGTTCCTGGACGACGTGGAATCTCCGCCGGAGCCGATACCGGCCGTCGGCCGTCAGGGTTTCTGGCGCTGGACCGAGAACGGCGGCGTCTCCTGACGCCAACCGTTCCAGTCGACGCACGGTTCCATACCACGCTGAACGGCTCATATTCTGAAACACGGCGGCCGAACAAGGCTGACGGGAAACCGTGTCGCCAACGGCCCTCGCGCCAGTTACCACTCACTGTCATCGGCAGGATCCAGCCGGATGATGCCAGGCGCCCTGTCGAAGTCGGCGTCGGCCGTAACAATGCGGGTCACCCCCAGACGGCGCATCACCGCCAGGTGCAGCAGGTCCCGCGTGCTCAAGCCCTGGTGCTCCTTGGCCAGCAGTCCCGCTGCCAGGACATCTTCAATGGTCACCGGCGACACCCGGCCGTGCATCATCGCGGCGAAGCTTTCCACTACGACCTGTCCCGCCTCCCACCGCTCCGTCCGGCGATAGTGGTGCATGATCTCCTGAAACACCTCGGCGTTCGTGACGAACGCTGCCGGGTTGTCGTTAACGGCGGCCAGGACCCGAATGCAGGGCTCACGGTAGGGATGCTCCCTGCCGGCCGCGTAGATCGGAACGTTGGCGTCAATAAATATGGCCGGGGGCATGGGCTTCCTCCAGCTCCCGGGACAACTCGGCGGGATCCGGCGGCGTCTCAATGTTCAGGGAGATCAGCCGCTGGAAGGCGTTCTGGCGCTCCTTCCTGAGCACGCCCTCGTACGCCTGGTCGATCAGGTTTCTGATGATTTCGGAGGCGGACAATCCGGAGTCCTCGACCACGGCGTCAAGCCGTGCCCGGCAATCGCGATCGAGCCGTATATCCAACCTGGGCATGGGCGGCGCCTCCAGACATCGTGTACAGCACTCATTGTACGCACGAGCATTCCCGTTGGTCAAAACCACCTGCGGGGAGGGTCAAACGATTGCACAGTTCTACCGCTGAGCTTTGGATGCGTTTGTGGATGGTGGGGCAGGAAAGGTTGGATCACGAAGTTGGGAGTGCAGGCTCGCACGTTCCGAGCAAGGCGATCCATCCCGTGGGACTTGCCCCGAACTTCTGCAACCGCGAGGACCTTCTCCCGGTGCGCGGCCGAGCATTGTTGCATTTTCCCCGGTAGGTGATGCGACCATTCACCAACTCTCGGATCAAGCCAGTTCAAGCCCAACTCAAACGTGAATAGCCGCAAGTGGCAACGGCAATGGTGTGGAGGGCGGGGAACAGTGGCGGAAGCGGGACCACGCCGGGCCGATCACAGTCGCGGGTCAACCGGCTCGCTTTCCAGAGCAAGCACGGCGAATGCGCACTCGTGTACGCGGTAGAGGGGTTCGCGATCAACGAAGCGTTGCA
>DAOUJY010000067.1:0-19468 GCA_034421995.1 Dehalococcoidia bacterium
GCCGCCTTCAACCTATTGGTGAACTGGAATGGCTTGGAACCTGACGAAACCGGACGCATCCATCGCTCCATCGCTAACTTCACCCTCTGACACAAACTAGCACCAACGGTTAAAAATAACGAACCCACGGTATTCGCCGGATTGCACGACGTTGTATTGGTTGATGAAAAGAGTGTACAACTCGGCGTTGGCAGCGGCATTTATCCAGACAATGCCGTATGAGTTCACCAACGTATCGACGGTATTCAATGGACTGGGTACGTAGCGAAACAATGAATGCTCGTCAATGTCCCGGCCGACCTTGACCGAGGTTGTAAGAGGAGATGTTCCGTCGCCGGGGCCATCATATGGCCATCCCGCAGCGTGAACAATGACGTCGGCTCCCTTCCTGGCCAGCCAATCTGCGGCCAGATTGACCTGACGCGGGGAGTTGGCCTGGGCCATGAGCAATTCCGCCTCAGGCGCCATGTCGTTGACTAACTCGGCAATGTTGACGCCATGATTTATACGTTGACGCCACCGGTTCGGGATGCCTTGCGGCGCGATTGGTTCGCAACGGTGATCATTATCCTGCAATGAATGGGATTCCTTTGGCCATGTTCCTTGGCGGAGATTCTGACAAAAGGCGTTGCCGTCCAAATCCTGGGCGTCGTCAACAATGTCCAGGTCCGGCAGACCGGGCACGTCGTCGAAGCCGGCGAATCCCCAATCTATGATGCCTACCGTAACGCCTTTGCCTTTGACTCCGCCGTTATGCCAATTGTCAACGCCGTGCCGCCGGAGTTTGTCAGCGAGGTCGGTTTCCCACACTGCGACGGCGTCCACTGGGTCGGGTACGGTCGCGCCGGATACTCCCGATTTGCGGGTAGGAGTGGGCGTGGGCGTAGGTCGCCGCTGCTCGGGCGGCAGATAACTCTCGGTAACCGCATTCACCCAATCCCTCTCTTCTTGCCCCCACTCGGCGCGGGACATGGACATTTCTTGGACCGCCGGTCCACTATCTCCGTTCAACCAGGCTACGCCGGGTTGCTGAGATAACGGCAGTATTAATGCTACTGGCACCAGCGCACCTATGATAGTGTGATAAGATTCATCCCTTAGCTTCGGACTCGGGTCAGGCGCGTAAACGCCCTTTGTCCGTAGCCAACGCCGGATATTTGCCCCGGCATTTACATCGTTCGCTATTACTTCCAAGACGACTTTATCATCCCGGGCGAGGAGGACATAAAGCGCGGCCTGTTCAGCGGGGACGCCCAATTCGTAAGCCCTTACTGCGTCAACCAGTGTCTCGTCCATTTTCGGATAAGGCTGGGCAGTTGGAGCGGACTGTCCACCAACCCCCGTGTTGGCCAGGATAATGCCGTACACGTCGGGACGCTGCATTATGCGTGGAATGAAAGACAGCGACACCCGCCAAGTATATGGCCCCTCACTGACGCCGCCATTGGCGGTGATGAATTCGTTCATCGCAGCGGCCGAGTTCTCGTCAGGTTCTTCGTAGCCAACGGCTATGGATACCTTCTTGTCCGTCAGGTCGCCAGCGGCGTGTTGCTGGAGCATGGCCAGCAACTCCGGCTGAACGTATCCAGTGCTGGGGCCGAGGTCAACAGTAACCGGCGTTGGTGTGGGTGTCGGCGTGGATGCAGCAGTCGGCGTAGCCTCTTCCGGCGGGCCGTCCTGCCCTGCCGGAGCGGACGGCCCGCAGGCCAGCGCCAGTATCACCAGGGCAATCAGACCCAGGGCCAGCGTCAGGACGAGCCGGCGGACGGTGGCCGCGTTGCGGCGGGTTGGGGCCGGGGTTGAGGTTGGCGTCATCAAGATGTCTCCGGGAGCGCGGTTGGGGATGCAATGAAAGCGCGGGGCAGGACACTACTACGATTGTGGCGTCCGGGCAACTATTCCGGCTTGGGCGATGAGAATCAGTCAGAATTGAGCGACACAATGCGGGCTTGGTGGGAGCAGCCGGCATAATGACCCTCATTTCTGATGGCGCCCGGTCAATTACGATGGCAAACTTCCCAGATCGGAACGGTATTGAGTTGGGTTGGCTGTTTGGTCCGGGCGGTGGTTTGGGTTAGAATGGCGTGCGTTTTCGCAGGCGGAATCATGGCGTTCAGCAAACTTTACGACAGTCCCGCCGCTGCCGTGGCCGACGTGAGCGACGGCTGCACGGTGTTGATCGGCGGCACAACGCAGGGGAGCGAGCCGACGGGATTGCTGGGCGCGCTGGCGAGCTCCGGCGCGCGCAACCTCACCTGCGTGTGCGATTTCACCGGCTGGGACGGAGCGACCGGTTTGATTGACCTGGCGGCCTCCGGGCGCGTTTCCCGGATCATTGCGCCGTCTCCGTTCCCGGAGGGCGCGGGCGACGCGATCCGGGACCTGGCGCTGACCGGCGCGCTGACGGTGGAAGTTATGCCCCAGGGCACCCTGGCGGAACGGCTGCGGGCCGGGGGCGCGGGCATCGGGGGAGTGTTCGTTCCGGTGGGACTGGGCACCCGGTTTGCCGAGGGCAAAGAAGCGCGGGTGATCAACGGGGTTGAGTGCGTGCTGGAAGCGCCATTGCGGGCGGACTACGCCCTGTTGCGGGCGCACCGGGCCGACACCATGGGCAACCTGGTATATCGAGGAACCCAGCGCGGTTGGAACCCGGCCATGGCTACCGCGGCCCGCATCGCCATCGCCGAAGTGGACCACGTTGGCGAACCCGGTACCATCGACCCGGAACTGGTGATAACTCCCGGCATCTTTGTGAAGCGTCTGGCGCTAACGCCGGTTTCGGGACCGGAAGGGTGAACGTCGTGCCTCCCAACCGTCTGGAGAACCTTGATATTGCCCGCCGCGCCCTGCGTGAGGCGCGGCCCGGAGACGTGGCGGCGCTGGATTCCGGACTGCCCGAGCTGATTCCGGCAACGGCGCCGGCGGAGTTGGGAGCGTGGTTCCTGCGGCCCAACAGTACGCTTGGTCAAGGGATCGGGGACGGACTGCCGTTGAGCGCGGCTGACGCCGGCGCCGTGATCCGGGGCGGGCACGTTGACCTGGCGATCTTGAGCGTTGGACAAGTCGATTTAGCCGGCAACGCCGCCGGACGGTTGGCCGTGGCCGATCCCGGCGTGGCGCCGCCGGGGAACACCGTTGACCTGGCGGCCAACGCCGGGAGGGTGATCGGCGTAATGCCGACCATAGGCACTGCCGGGGCATCGAATATCGTCAGCGCGCTAACCCTGCCCGCCGACGTTGCGGGCCGCCTGGATGCCTTGGTTTGCGACGTTGGAGTGTTCCGGGTGGTTCGACAAGCTCACCATGAGCGGACGGGTGGACGTCTGACGCTGGCTGAGGTTGCTCCCGGCTGGTCGGCGGGGGATGTAACGGCCATCATCGGAGTGGACCTCCCGGTTGCGCCGACGTTGCGGGAGATGGAGTTCGCGCCGCCCACGGGCCGGCCGCCCAGCAAGGTGTACTCGGACGGGCCAACGGCCATCGCGGACCTGCCCGATGGGGCTACCGTGTTCATCGACGGGTTCGGTGGGCCGGGAGGGATGGCCCATTACCTACTGGTATCTCTGCGGGATCGGGGCAGTCGCGAGTTGACGATTGTGAGCAACACGGCGGGCATCGCGCGGGTGGTCAGTTTCGGTACGCCGCCGGGTCGCACCGCCATCGACCACAGCGTGCTCGTTGAAAACGGACAGGTGGCCAAGGCCATCGCGTCTTTTCCGGTATCGCCGTCAGTCTCACGTCCCTCGGAATTCGAGTTGGCATATCGCCGGGGCGAGGTTGACCTGGAACTGGTGCCCCAGGGAACGCTGGCCGAACGGCTGCGGGCCGGCGGCGCCGGCATCCACGCCTTCTACACGCCAACGGGGGCCGGCACGCTCATCGCGGAAGGCAAGGAAAGCCGCATTATCGACGGACGGGAGTACATCCTGGAATACGGGTTGCGGGCCGACTTCGCGCTGATCCGCGCCCACCAGGCCGATACGCGGGGCAACCTGGTGTACCGGGGAACGTCGCGCAACTTCAACGCGGTGATGGCGCCGGCGGCGCGGGTTACCGTGGTGGAGGTTGATGAGATTGTGGAAGCCGGCCAGCTTGATCCGGAGGCGGTGGTGACGCCGGGCATTTTCGTGCAACGCATCGTCCGCCGGCCGGACGGTTTCACCGGGTACGAATAGGGCAAATTTGTCAGAATCAGGATTTGCCGGATTTTAAGATTTTCGGGATTATGTTCCCCCAATCCGGCCCATCCCATAATCTGGCGAATACTGATTCTGAAGGGAGATGCCCCCAATGAGCACGGATAAGGAACGATTGGACCGGGCCATCATCGCCATGCGGGTGGCGAAGGAACTACCGCCGGGGGCCTGCGTCAACCTGGGCATCGGGATACCGACCCTGGTTTCGATGTTCGTGGACGATGACAGCGTGGTGTTCTACCACAGCGAGAGCGGGGTGCTGAACTGCGGCCCGCTGGCGGAAGAGGGCAGCGAGGACATCGACCTGATCAACGCCGGGGGACAGTTCCTGCAACAGGTGCCGGGGATGGCCTATTTTTCGTCGGTGGACGCATTCGCCATGATCCGGGGCGGGCACGTGGACATTACGGTGCTGGGGGCGCACCAGGTATCGGCCACCGGCGACCTGGCCAACTGGATGCTGCCCGAGCGCGGCGTGGGCAACATCGGCGGGGCCATGGACCTGGCAGCGGGCGCGGAGAAGGTGATCGTCGCCATGGAACACAACGACCGCAACGGCAACCCCAAGGTGGTGGAGGAGTGCGACTTTCCCCTCACCGGCCGGGGTTGCGTATCCTTGGTGGTGACGGACGTGGCAGTGCTGGAACCGACGCCTGAGGGCATGGCGCTGCGGGAAGCGGCTCCGGGCTGGACGGCGGAGGACGTGCAGGCCGTCACGGGGGCACGGCTGATCGTGCCGGACGTGGTGGGGGAGTACGAAGTTTGATGCCGGCTCTCTCAATTGACACGCCGGAACACGGACTATATCATTGATGGACGTAGAGCCGAGGTAGCTCAGCCTGGTAGAGCACGGCACTGAAAATGCCGGTGTCGGTGGTTCGAATCCGCCCCTCGGCACCATTCTTTTAATTTGGCCAGAAACCCTACTCAAAATGGCGTCAGCAGGGCCGGTACCGCCCGCAATTGTCCCGAAATGTGGCACAATTGTGGCACAAATCGACAGTACGCTTCCTCATCGGACAGGACGATACCGCACTGTACCCAATGGAGGGAGTATATGGTGTCCGGCGCTGTACGGTGCCGGACACCGATCCGCTGGGTAATCCGGGGCCGAAATCTTTCTGCGTGGTCACGGCCTGATTTCCACTATAGGAACCATGGTCGTCCCTCTATCATTGACGGGAGGTCGATTCAGGTGGCGTCTCGCTGCATCATCGGCAAAGTTGACGGACAGGGCGACGGCAAAGCAATCCTGTGCTCCCGCGGCTGCTATCCTGACGAAGCCGGCGCCGCTCTGCTGGGGCGTTACTCCGAAGAGCCTCTGATCGACGAACTCATAGCCCTGGGGTCAATTGCGTGGCTGGAAGCCGAACCGAAGGAATGCGAGGCCCACCACCGGGATCGCGGCTATCCTTGGGAACACTGCCAACCGCACTCGTTCACTGGCGGCACCGAAGCATTCTTCAGCGAATACTGGGGACCTGGCCCCGAGTGCCTGTACGTCTGGACTCCCGACGGTTGGCTGGCGAGTCCGGCGATGGCGGGGAAGCCGCCGCAGGGCTATTTTGAAGACGGCGGCAATCCTGAAGATCCTTCGTGGGCTGATTGGATCAGGCAAACTCGTGAGGCGCAGTGGGCGCGCCCGCTGTACTCGGTAGTGGACGATTTCCGGCAGGGCTCGTGAGTGCGCGGAGCTATTCGATCCACTCGATGGTTCCTACCTTGCGCATTCGGAATATCGGGTAATCTCCCGATGGAGTTGCTCCATCAACCGCCAATCCTGGCGGCGGTGACGGTCATCAAAGGGAAGGGACAGCGGTCAGGCTTGTTCGGCCATCACATTTAGGGTGTGGTCCCTGCGGGAGATCGTCCCCTCAATGTCCACCAGCGGCCGCTGCAAGGCGTGTTTGAGGCGCTCCCAGCGGCCTTCCCAGACGGCGATGGGGAATCAGTCCCACCCATCTTCCAGGGTGAGGAACACGGCGCGGGCCAATGGCCGTTGGTGTCTTACGACTCTGTGGGCTACCCGCACCACGTCGCTGTCGAGGCCACCCTGCAACGGGTCGCCGTTCGGCGCTTCCGGCCCCAGCAACGTGCGGGCCAGCAGGGCACCGAAGTCGCCGACCCCCTTCGCCCGTAGTAGCGTCTCTCCCAGACGCACCGTGTTTGTGCCCGTAGCGGTCCAGAGCAGTTCCCAACGGTTGGCGGCGGGATGGCACAGCGCCAAACGGCAGCCATCCTGCTTCACGGAATCCAGGTCCCGTGTGCGGGAGTGCGATTCTCCGACGGGATACGCCAAACCGTCATCACCACCAAGCATATTTTGCGCTTGGGTCGAGGTCGGGCATGGCATTCCCTTTCAGCAAGGTGGGCGGCTTGGCGGAGCCGCCAAGTACCCCGGAATCGAGCTGAGGCCTGCCTGCGAGCTTTCGAGAGTCCAGGTTACTGCCGGCTGGCGCAAGGTCCGTACCGGCTGATCAGACCGTCGAGAGCATCAGTCAGCTCGGAAGGATCCGGCGTCGCCGTGGATGCGAAAGTCGACGGGACCGGTTCCCGGAAAAATTGGATTGCCTCTGCGTCGGTGACCGCGACCAGATTGTCGGCCAGTTTCCCAACGTCTTCGGCGGTGCATCCCCGTTCCGATGCCCGGTTGGCGGACGCCACTACCAACCAGCACCGCTTAGAGACCGTAGGGACGTAGAGTGGGTACACGCACTCGGCAGGCGCGCGGTTTTCTCCGCGGAGTAACGGGTACCAGGTTATCGACTGGATGGCCGGAAGAACGGCCCCGGCGACGCCGGGCAGCGACACGGCATCCCAGGGCAATCCGTAGGCCACGTCAATGGCAGCACTCTTCCGAATTCGAACTTCCCAACGGTCATGTCCTCGGTTAGAGACGTGTAGTTCGTTCAAAGCGCTCCTTTGCCGGGCTCTGCGTGGGACAGAAATTCCTCAGAACCCTGGCCCGCCGGCTCACTTCCGTCTCCTCACCGGAAAAGTCACGGACGTTCGACAGGAAGCCATTATAACGTCCTTGATTTTTCAGCTTCCCGACTGCCCGTCGGTCGCAGACCGGCGGCGCTTTGAGGGTCTGGGCCGCACCTACGGTGGCACCGTGTCCGGCAATGCCTGGGGCAGCAGTTCCGATGCACTGGGGCCAAATTCAGGGCTTGCCGGACGCCTGCCAACTCCTTCGCCACCGAAGCTACAGATTGCCCGGGGTCAACTACCCCGAAGACTACACAGAGGTGAATTCCATGAACAACGATTACAACGCGCATTACGGCTCCAGCCTGCTGCGCCGCATAAACGGCGAGACCGTCCTGAATGAGGCCAAGCGGATGCTTCTGGCCAGGGCCCGGCGTCACCGATCCCGACGCCGTCGAGCAGGCGATGAGTCTTTCCCGCGCTTTTGAAGAACTGTGCCCCAGCCTGTCAGAGCAGGCCGAGACCCTCACCAATCCCGACCGGGAGCCGGTTGCCGACCTCCAGGCATTGATTGACCGGAGACAGTCCGAATTGGCCCGGCAAGCGTTGCGCGACGCGGACGCCGCAGAAATCGAGCGCGCCGTCCGGCGGCTCCGACAGACGTTCGGCGAAACGCCGGGCGGTGAACTGCGCCGTCGGCTACGGGAGGCCGTTGACGATGCCCTGGGACTGGCCGGCACCATCGGCGGCCAGCGCGTCGTGAAGATAGTCAGCGAATCGGCGTTGGGCATGCTGGAGGACCTGGAGGCCTGCATGGCGGGACCGATCCCCCACGAAATCGGAGACCCGGACCGTGTGCCGATGGCGCTGACCCTGCGGGAAATGGTGGAGCACTGCGCGATGGTCAAGGGCGCTAACGACGCTCAAGCGCTGTGGATCATCCGCCAGGCCGTCGACCACGCCGTGCGGTCGCTGGGAGCTGATGACCTGGGAATTGAACCCAGGGGGATGCTCGACCGCATCACCAAGGAACACGGCTTGGACCACGACCAGGCCGTGGCCTTCCTCGTCGCGCTGAGAGCGAACCATGCCTGAACGCCGGAAAAGGCGACGCGCCAAGCACATCGCCAATCATTGCGTTTTATGCGGGCGTCCGGCATCTCCGGGGCATTCGATGTGCCTGCGCTGCTACCGTTTGCCCCGCTGCGCCGGACGCGACTGCTTCCATCGAGTGAACCTGGCCGGGGACCTATGCCCCACCTGCCGAGAGGATCTCGGGCTACCCCCGCAACGTTAGCTGCAACTACCCCAAGCCAAAATTCCGAGGGACTGCAGCAGGAGGATTTTGACCATGACCGCGCCCCTGATGCACCATTGCGCCGGCGACCGGACGCTTGAGCTGTCCCTGGCGGAGGCCCAGTGGTTTGCAGACGAACGAGTTGCCCCTTGCGATTATTCCGCTGATGGGAGTCACACTCCTACCGACGCCAGCATCACGCCTGCCGCAGACGTCCGCTTCGGTGACATTGATGAGGCCAACGGCTTTGTAACCGAGCGCATCGGCGTGGTGAGGATGGGCAGCGAGCCGCCTGAGTTCCGAGCGATGATCACCCCCTCGCCGGCGGGGGATTCCACCATGAGCAGCCCGCGCCGTGGGAATACCGGACGGACCGGGGATGGTTGGAGATTGGGCCGCCCCGCAAACGATTCGAGCCATTACTACAGGAGGACATTGACGATGACGACGATTGACCAAAATCCCGAGCCCTTTGACCCCGAAGCCTGGTACGCCGCGCGGAAAGCGGAGTTCGCCCAGGCGTTGCCCAACGTTGGAGTAACGACGCACGTCGCCGTCCAGGGCCTTTCGGCTCTGTATGACGCCGACCTGAGGCGGCTGGTACCGGAGCCGGGAAGCGATTGGTCCAACGTGATGGCGGGGTGGCTGCGCCGGAAACGATTGGCCCTGGTGAAGCGGGACGTCGCCGAGCTGTTGGGCGAGGACGCATGACCGGAGGACGTTGCTATGTGGCAGCTGGACAAGCGAACCTGAATCTACGCTCCAACGGATTTTGAGCCACCGGAGGGCGTGCGTGAGTGGCGGATTTTACCATTGCAACCGTGCCGCTATATTGACTGCCTGATCCGTGAACATTGGGGGTGGTTGCCGGAACGCTATGCCACCGAAGCGGCGGCGTTGGCAGACGCGCGGCAATGTTTGAGCGGGGAGCCGTGGCCGCGGCCGGATGGTGAATGATGAATGCTCGACGAACTCCGAGATGCAGTAGCCTCGAAGGGATCTCCGCCGGCAAGCCGGTCACCCAGCGCCATGACCCTGAGTGATGCGAATACAGCGTCGGCAGCCTCTGCCGCAACGCGCAGGTCGCATAGTCGCGGCGCATTCGGAATTCGACGGATAGTCTCCCGGTGGCGCCCAACGTCGTGCGCGAACGCTCCGCCGATGCTACCGCCAGTCCTGGCGGCGGTGGCGGTCGTCAAAGGAAACGGACAGCGGCCAAGCGCGTTCGGCCATCACGTTGAGGGTGTTGTCCCGGCGGGAGACCGTGCCTTCGATCACCACCAGCGGCCTACGCAGCGCGTGCTTCAGCCGCTCCCAGCGGCCTTCCCAGACGGCGATGGGAATCAATCCCCACTCGTCTTCCAGCGTGAGAAACACCGCTTTGGCCAAGGGACGCTGCCGCCTTACCACCCTGCCGGCCACGCGCACCACGTCGCCGTCGCGGCAGCCCTGCACCGTGTCGCTGTTCAGCACGTCCGGACCCAGCAGCGGGCGTGCCACTTCCATGATTTGACCGTCGGGACAAAGCCCCAGCAGGGCGTACTCGTCCAGCATCCGCTCGGCTCGGCTCTGCACGGAAACCGCCGCCGGCGTTGCAGCCGCGGGCAAGGCCAAAGCCAACTGTCCTCGCCGCACATCGGCCACGTAGCCGGCGCCCACCTGCCACAGCGCCTGCCGCCGGTCGTCCACGTCGTCCAATCCGTCCAACGCCCCAGCGCGGGCCAGGTTCTCCAACGCTTCCCGCGGCAGTCCGGAGCGGGCCAGCAGGTCGGGCAAGTCGCGGAACTCGGCGGCTTCCCGCGCCCGCAGCAGCGTCTCTCCCAACCGCGCGTCAACGCCCTTCACGAAGGTGAGGCCCAGGCGCAGCGTGTTTGCGCCCTCGGCGGTACAGAGCATTTCCGAGCGGTTCACGTCGGGATGGGCCACGCGCAACCCCAGGCGACGGGCGTCCTGCTTCAGGGTGTCCAGGTCCCAGAAGCCCATGGGCTGCTCGTTGAACAGGCCCACGAAGAACTCCAGCGGGTGATAGCGCCTGAGCCAGGCCATCTGATAGGCGGTGAAGGCGAAGGCCAGGGCGTGACCTTCGGGAAACATGTAGTGGGGGTTGAACTTGCCGAAGACGGTTTCGGCAGCTTCCTGGGATACGCCCCGTTCCCGCGCGCCGGTGATGAACCGCTCGCGGTACTCGGCTACCAAGGTTTCACCGTTCCGGCGTCCGAAGGCGCGGCGCATCCGGTCCGCCTCGGCGGCGGTGAGCCCGCCCACGTCCATGCCCAGCTGCACCACCTGGTCCTGGAACAGGATCACGCCCTGGGAGCGTTTCAGAGCATGACGTTCCAGGGGATGGTCGTAGTTCCAGGGCATCCCGTTGCGTCGGCGCAGGAACTCGGCGATGCCGTCGTGGGCACCCACGCCGGGGCGCACGGCGGCGATTTCCAGGGCCAGCTCGTAGATGTTTTCAGGACGCATCCGCACGATGATCTGCATCTGGGCGGCGGACTCCACCTGAAACACGCCCACCGTGTCGCCCCTGCCCAGGTCGTCAAAGACTCCCTCGTCCCGGTAGTCGATGCGGCTGAGGTCGCGTTCGTGTCCGGTGCGGGACCGCACCAGACGCACCGCCTGCTGCAGTTGGGACAATGCGCCCAAGGCCAGCAGGTCAATCTTAACCAGGCCGGCGTCGTCTACCGTGTCCTTGTCCCACTGGCCCACGTAGCGTCCGTCGATAGCCGAGGGCTGCACCGGCATGAAGTCGGTGAGCGGCGTTGACGACACCAGCATCCCGCCGGGGTGCTGCGCCAGACCTTTGGGGAAACCCGCGAGAGTATCTGCCAACCCAAACAGATACTTCCAGCCGGGACGCCGCGCCAGTTCGGCGTAGCCAGGCAGCAGGGGCAATTCGGCTACCGAGTTGGATTCCAAGCGGCGGGCCAGCGCCCCCACCTCGTCGGCGGGCAGTCCCAATGCCTTGCCCAGGTCTCGCACCACGCCCCGGGCTTTGTAGGTGGGAAACATCCCCGTCAAAGCGGCGTGGTCCCAGCCCCATTCCTCGATGACGCGGAGGATGAGCCGCTCGCGGATGTCCCGGGGAAAGTCCAGGTCGATGTCGGGCACGGAAGGGCTGCCCGACGACAGGAAGCGGTCCAGGGTCAGCCCGTAGGCCAGCGGGTCCACGTGGGAGAGACCGATCAGGTAGCCCACCAGCATGGACACCGAGGAGCCGCGTCCCCGACCCGGCGGTAGCCATTCCAGGGGCGTCTCCCGGTGACCGTAGCCCAGTTCCAGCATACAGTCGCGGGCCAGCTCCACGATGCGGTGATAGACCAGGAAGAAGCCGGCCAACCCGTGCCTGCGGATCAGGGCGAATTCCTCATCCAGCCTGTCCTGGACTTTTCGGTCGATGCTTCCGTAGCGGCGTTGGGCGGATTCCGCGCAGAGCCGTTCCAGCCAGGATTGGGCGTCGTAGCCCGGGGGCGTGGGCGCGTCGGGAAAGCGGTAATGACCGTCCACGAAGTCAACCAGGTCCAAGTCGGAACAGCGTTCCGCGATGACCAGGGTGTTGACGAGAGCGTCCGGGCAGCGATGGAAGCGGCGCGCCGCGTCATTTGGGGGCAGCAGTCCGTAGTTGGTATTGACCTTGAGGTAATGCCGTACCTCGCTGAGAGAGGCATTCAGCCTGATGGAGGTGAGCGCGTCGTGCA
Source organism: Dehalococcoidia bacterium (assembly GCA_034421995.1). Lineage (GTDB taxonomy): Bacteria > Chloroflexota > Dehalococcoidia > Lucifugimonadales > UBA3495 > Bin87. Next base: position 12,123 of record DAOUJY010000067.1, read on the forward strand.
GGCGAGCGCGGCTCGGGTCGTGATACCAGGGCGCGTTGGCGGCCACCGTACCCACTCCGCAGCGTCGGGCCAGTTCGGACATCCGGCGGTTGCGTCGGGTATCCCCGTGAACCAGATGCTGCTGCAACAGCAGGAAGACGGCAGCGGCGCCGAAGCGGTTGCGATAGGCCCGCGCCCGTTCCTCGGCGACGCTCCACCGGCCGGCGGCGATGTCCGCCGCCACCAGGCCGTCGGGCGCGCCCAGCAGGGCGATGACGCCCTCGGCGTGGGCTTCCAGGAAGCGGAAGTCCAGCTCCGGCGCGGTCCTGCCGCCGGCGAGGTGGGCCAGGGACACCAACCGGCACAGGTTGGCGTAGCCGGCGCCGGTCTCGGCCAGGAACGTCACCGGACCGATGGCGTCGCCCTCCCGCACCGGGAGCTCGACCCCGGTCAGCGGTTGGATGCCGGCGGCGCGGCATTCCTGGCCGAATTCCAAAGCCCCGCAGAAGTTGCTCACGTCGGTCAGGCCCAGCGCCGGGTAGCCGTACGCAGCGGCCCGCGCGACCATCTCCACCACCGACGACGCGCCGGCGCCGAAGGAAAACCAGGAGTGGGCGCACAGCTCCACGGAATCGGCGGACACGTCAGCCCCCTGCCGGCGCCACGTTCCCGCATACAGGTTGTGATACACGGTGGCCAGGCCGCCGCCGGACAGCAGCGTTTGCCAGTAGCGCCGCCGCGCGGCCTCCGGCGTCCACCATTCCGTGTCCACTTCCCACAGGTCGATAATCCTTTCCACCCGCCTGGCGCCAACCGATTTTGGGCAATCCTCGCGGACAGACACGATTACCGCCGAAGGTTGTCCCAAAGGCCGAAACTCCGAGCCCAGCGCCCAGCGGCGTTCCGGCAGGGGCGAGTCCGGCGACAATGCCACCGGCCTCTCCACCCCGGCAATGATTGGCACGGAAGCGCCATGGCGTTCCGTAGGCCACAGGCTCGTCTGGCGTCCTCGCAGCGGCGTTAACCCCGACACCGTGAGCGACAGGTCCAGCAGGGCCGCATCCGGCCAACGCCCGCGCCCGCGGGAATCTTGAGCGTTGAGGGCCGCCAGCAGCGCCGCGCTCAAACCCTCGGCGGTGGACGCCGCCCGTGGCAGTGCGTGCTGGAAACGCCAGACGCCGCCCGCGTCCTTCTCCCCTTCCAGCAGGACTTCCGTCGCGCTCCGACTCCGCAGCGCGGGATGGCGCCAAACTCGCTCCGACAGCGTACGGACGCCGGCTTCCCAACCCGGCGCGGTGTCCACCGGAAAGGGAAACTCCAGCCGCTCCCGCAGTACTTCCGGCAGAGCCACCGGATGCACCGGGTCAGTGTCAACTCCCTGGGACAGCTGCCATACCAGTTCGCCCACTCTACCCAGAAAATCGCTCAGAGCATCGGACGTCAGGGCGGCTATGTCGCCCAAGGTTCGGATGCCGAAGCCGTTCAGCCGGGATAGCGCGTCGGGCGGCAGGGGCAGCCACGACGCCGGCCAGGGCGCCAGCCAGCGGGCGGCGTCCGCCGGCGCTTTGAGCCAATCGCCGGGTTTCGCGGACGCGGCGGCGCAGTAGGCTGGAAATTTGCCCATTGCCAAACCCAGACGGGGCTGCCAGCCGGCGTCAATAGCCGCCAGGATGACCGATGCTAACGCCGTTTCGCCGCCGTACGTGGGCGCCAGGCCCGTCAGGTCCAAGTAGAACCTACCCAAACCGGACGGCTCGACACGATCAGCCACGCCCAGCAAAGCCGCCAGCAATGCGTCATTGATCTCGCTGAGGTACGTTTCGTCAGCGGCCAATGCCACACCGTCGGCGCAATGGGACAAGGCTTCGGTGAGCGGCTGTCCGGCGCGTACTTCCGCGGTCATCGCTTCCGGCGCGGCGTCCGTCACCACGCGCCGGCGTATGTCGCCGCCGGCGACAATCACCGGGCGGCCAGCGAGCTCAGGACGACGGGCCAGCTCGGCCTTGACCGGCAGATGGGTGATCAGCAGGCATCCGGTAGGCAAGTCCATGCCGGATACCGTATCGGTACGTGCGTTCTTATCGCTACGCCGGGGCTGTCATCAAAATCGTTGCCGGTGATCGTCCGTTGCGCCGTCCCGGTTCACTGGCCTGCCTTATACTGTGGTACCGAAACCCCGCGCCTTGACGATGTCCTTTCGCGTCAAAGCGTATTTTTGAAAAGCGGCTAAAATCCCGGAAAGTAAGTTAGCCATCATGTGCGGACGCTTCGGACTGTTCGACGGCATCGACGACCTGGCCTGGCATTTCAACGTCAGTCCGCAGGAATTGGCCGGCTACGCACCACGCTGGAACATCGCGCCCACCATGCCCATCCTGACCGTCGGCAAAGAGAACGCGGTCGGCGTCGTCAGGTGGGGCATTCCCGCCAGTCGTGGCAGTCGTCCTCTGTTCAACGCCCGGAGCGAGACCGTGCACCAACTGCCCGCCTTCCGCGACGCCTTCCAACATAGCCGCTGTCTGATACCCGCCAGCGGATTCTACGAGTGGCGCAAGCAGCCTGGTGGCGGCAAAGCTCCGGTATGGGTTCATCGCGCCGACGGGAACCTCATTGCATTCGCTGGCATCATCGTCGGTGAAGAGCATCCGGCCGCCGCGATCATCACCACGGAACCCAACTCGCTGCTGGCGCCCGTCCACCACCGGATGCCGGTCATTCTGGAACCGGCAGACTGGCGGCAGTGGCTCAATGACGACGGCCACAATCCCGACCTGCGCGCCCTGATGCTGCCCGGGGAATGGTCGAGCCTGACCCTGCGGAACATTTCCAACGCCGTCAACCGGGCCGGCAACGACAGCCCTGAGCTTGTAGCGGACCATTCTGCAGCCACCGCCCCCAAACAGGAGCGGCTCCTGTGAAAAATCCCCGCTGGCCTATCGGAACCCTTCTCCGAAAAGCCTCTGCCACTTGCGCAGTCGGGCCATTAGCACGTAGCCGGTTCCAGCGGCGACTGCGAGGAGCGGATGATAGCCCCGCTGGCCGGCGTAGCTGTGGCGCTATGCGCCTTCCTTGGCCAGACCGTAAGTCTCGCAGACGGTCGAGTCAAGGTCGATGGTCAGCGGCTCGTCGCCAGGACCAGCCCCGGCGCCCCAGGCTAGGGCCAGCACCTCACGGCTCACCCGATCCAACTGGCGCGCGTGGCCCCACCGGAAGCTCTGCGGAAAGGTCCCCAACGTGGACGGCGCCTTGACCGCGCAGAGCATCCGCGTCGTCAATGCAGTCTCCACCGGCCAGCGCCGACGCCACCAGCGTCAGCAACTTGTCTCCCCCATTGGCCCGACCCAGCGCATCTCCCAGATCGACATGGCCGTCCACCAACTCGCCCAGTCCCAGATGATGGGCCAGGGTGACCGGCAGGATCAGCCCAGCATTGGCCACCAGGCGGTGATCATCAAACGCGATTTCGATGCGGTCGGGGCACTCGCGTGGTAGCATCCGATGGGTGATCCTCGTTTCAGGGCGGTTTTCTGTATCACAAACCATTATCCCCGAAGCCCGGGAGCGCTTTCTTATCCCATTACCACGACACCACACTCATCCTTTCGGTGGATTGGGGCTAAAGGAGAAGGTGCGGGCCGATGTACCCTATCTCAATCTGCAATGTGGCTGGATCGAATCTCAGATGGATCCTTCCGGATCCTCCATAATGCGCATGCCAATAAAAAAGCTCTCGTGAACCGTCACGGGAACGAAATCGGCGCGCTTCGCGCAGGCGCGCATTGTTTTTCACAGAGTCACTTTCATCGGTAACCGGCGCTCGCCAGGGCGGCGTACTGCTTCGGTCGGACTGCCAAGCGATCGCGCTGTCGTGAAGGTCAGACAACCTGTTGCACACGGTGTTCAATAGTCCGGGATTGAGGTCTTCGAGATGCTTTTCTACATCCAACCCAAAAACGAGTTGCGGAAAGATCTCTTCCCTCGCACCCCATATGGCTTTGACGTCGCGGCTTTCAACCAGGCGCCGAAGGGTCAGTGAACGATGCCTTTCAGCGATCTGACTCGCGTGGCTGGAACGCGTCAGGTTGTCAATGTTTTGCGACTGCTCCTGGAACTCGCCGTTGGTCAACAACTCCTCGAAGCGCACGCTGAGTTGGCTGTTGGCCCACACGTCGTTTGAAGGAAAACCGACGGTGATCCCTGCGGTAATGGCACAGAGCACCAGAGGCTCGCCTTCTGATGACGTAAGCGTCAGGTTTTCGCAGGCCAGGAATCGGTCCTTGACCGATGAAGGCAGCCCGGAGAGAAGTGGAATTTTGGTGGTCAAACGCATGAGGAGCGTGGATTCGTCGCGCCCGCCTGCGGCACGCACGTTCAAAATGGCATCGAACAGCGAAAATTCGGGCGCACACTCGATGTCCTGATGCGGGAGGACCGATCGCAGCGCGTTCTCGGCGACCCCGAGGCCGATCAAGGCGGCGATGCCCACGGCCACGTCCTTCAACCAATCGACGGCTAGTCCACGGTCCGGCGCTCGCAAACTGGAGTGGTTCAAGATCAGTTCACGCATTTCAGGGCCTCGGGCTCAGGAGCCGCACCAGATTGTGGTCGTGCTGGTCAAAAAACCCTGCCGGCCATGAAGTCAAACGGCCGTCGTCGTCAAGTTGAGGAGTTCTGACCTCGGACCGGTTGCCCACGCGTTCGAAATAGTGGAAGGCAACATCTTCAGGTTCGATCAGGCGCTCCCTCACGGCAATCCTGACGCCGTCCATGTAATGGTCGCTGTGCGTTTCTGCGAAAATCTGAACCCCAGCTAACGCCGCCCGGGCCGACAGCTCGGCAAGCTGGGTCTGGCCTCGCGGGTGAAGATGGGCCTCGGGGTTTTCGATCAGACAAAGCGTTCCCGGGATTGAAAGCAACGCCACGATGACCGGGAGGGAATAGGAGAGTCCAAACCCAACATTGGTCGCCCGGTGTTGGCGCGACTCGACATCGCCTTGCCGGTCAAATGAAAAACCGGACACGATGGCATCGGCGGCAGCGATGTCATCCAGCCGCAAATGAGCGCCGGGGCTGATGTCGTGCAACCACCGGTCAACTACGTCGATCAAGCGCCGGCTGCTGGCGCCCGAGCAACGAGGATCATCCTCCGGAAGCGAACGATTACGGTGTTGAAGCAGATAGTTCCAAGCGTACTCGCCCCCAAGTCCGAATTCTCCCTGACTTGCCAAGACGGTGGACAACGGATATGTCTTTCTGGGACCAACCCGCTCTGCGGTGACGTACACCAGAGAGCCTCCGAGCGGGGGCGCACCTTGCCATTCCTGGGGCACAAGATCGTAGGTGCCATGTTGACCGCCGGTCAATGCATTCAACTGTCCGGCAGTCTCGGAGTAACCAAACTCCATGCCCCATGCTTGTTTATTCCCGTAGCCTTCCAAGGTGAGGCCAATGGCGTCCTGGTCGGCGTCCTCGAACAGGACGTCGGAACCCGTTCCGAGATCCACCCGAGTTCCGGCGAGCGTGAGCTTGCCATCGGATAGATCGCCGGCCTCAAATGATTGTTGCAGGACCAGTAATGCTTGGATGACACTGCTTTTCCCCATCCCATTCAGCCCGCACAGCAGGTTCAGGCTCCGACATGCCAGTTCGAGTTCTTCAAAGCACTTGAAATTCCGCAAGTTGATTCTGTGCAACATCAGATGAACTCCTGAGCCAGTTCTTTCACGGCTTGGAATCGTTTGTGGACATGTCTGCGAGTGCCCGTGGCATACGAGATGGCCCGGTTGAATTCGTCGTTGTTCATCAGGCCCAAAAATTCTCGCCGGATCGAATCCTGCTGGCGTACGAGAGCCTCCGCTTCGGTTTGGTCGAGCTTAGCGAGAGCTACGCTCCATGCCTCGAACAACGATCTGTTGATGGGGCGTCTTTGGTCCTCCACAGAGTACCGTTTTCGAAACGCCTCATCGGCAAATATTAAATGTGCCGTGGTCATTGCGCGCTTGAAATCCGAAGCCAGCCGGCACCGCTCCTGGTCTGTCATCTGGTTCACTGCCACCATCGCCGAGTTGAGAAAGGTGTCCAGATCGTGTGCGTTGTACTGCGATGGATCGCTCATGTGGAAGGCAATGAACCGGAGGACACATTCCTTATCCGCCATTCTTCGTGGAGAAATGGAACGCCCGGTGGCTTGGAGAAATTCCTCGCACTCCACGAAATCGGTCAGCAGTTCTCTCACCGGCCCAGGGTGCAAGGCGTGGCGCAACTCTTGGCTATTGAGCGTCATTCCGAGCGTATTGATGCGAACGAATATGTTGAACATGACCTCCGGAGGCGTGCTCGGTTCGATCACGTTGACGATAAGTTCCGTTTCGTCGATCCGCCTTCGCATCAATCTGGGAAGATCGTCGTGGCGCTTGCCGTCAAATTGGGTGAGGTATTCCAGCCTAGTCAACACAAATTCGCCCGTAACGAAGTCATGAATTGTCGACATCCGTTGCAGTCCGTCCACGACTTGCCAGTCGTCTTGCGCATTGGCTGCGACGTAGAATACCGGGATCGGAATGCGGAGAAGCAGCGATTCGATCAATCGGCTTCTTCTTCGGGGATCCCAGATGCCCCGTAGCCGCTGGAAATCTGGTGAAAGGTCCAGACTGCCGTCTTGGATCCGCCTCACCAATTGCCCCACCAAAAGCGATCGTGTGCGGATCTTGATGTCCTCGGGATCGAATGGTTCCGTGATTTGATCGGAAGAGCCGGTTTCCTCAGCTTCTACGCTGGTGTCCTCTTCGTTAATTTCCTGAGCACCAAGCACTGCAGTGTCGATTGATGCCGATGCCATGATCTCCCTCCGAAATAACCCTGAGATCCCGTGTTCCTCATCTCGGTGGATCCATCGGTTGGTCAACAACGAATGAACGCCACGCCAAGCTCGGTTGTGAGGAGGTATTGGGACTGCTACGCCGAACCATTGTAGTGCAATTTGGTTCTGTGCTGGCGATATAGGTGCGGATCAATCGATCGCAATACGGTGAGACCTGAGAAGAACGCATCTCTCCTCCATTCTTGTCGAGCCTTAGCTGGGCTTTACGCAAAATTTAGAAAAAGTATAAAGACAGGGTAAGCTGGCGTGACCCAAATCTCACTAAAGGTCCAGCCATGCTCACCCTGCCCAATGCCATTGTAGCCGTTCTCCTTCCCTTCGCAACGCTGTTCACCAACCCGACCTGGCAGAAGGCCCAGCTCCTGCTGGTGGGCACGATTCTCACCCCGGGTCAACGCACCGTGGCCGCCGCGCTGCGCGTCATGGGCCGCAGCGACCAGCGCGACTACGCCCGCTACCACGAGGTGCTCAATCGGGCGGTGTGGTC
>DAOUJY010000068.1:0-3855 GCA_034421995.1 Dehalococcoidia bacterium
ATAAAATCGGAGATGTTCATGGGGTTCCTCGCTGCGGAGTGTTCTCAACTCGCAGCATAGGGGAACCTCGTGGCATTTTCAAAATCGTCTCAAACTAGCACCAAAGGTTACTACGAACACGTCATACGAAACGAAACCGCCCTCCACGAAATCCGCCAATACATCATCAACAACCCCGCCAAATGCAACGAAGACCCGGAAAACCCCGCCACCCTTTGCTATAATCCCGACCACACTGCCATGACCGGAAAATAAAACCGCCACACACTGCGCGGACCGTTACGCTATGACAACCACCGCAGAAAAACTGCTCACTGCCGATGACCTCTTGCGCCTGCACAGCGAAGGCGTGCGGGGCGAGTTGATAATGGGGGTATTGCACGAAATCGTGTCAAATGGATTGGAACACGGTGAAGTGGTGGTAAATCTTGCCACGGAGTTTCGCAATTTCGTCCGCCCAAGACGCTTGGGCCGGATCGCCGCTTCCGACTCCGGAATCCAGCTGGAGAGCGACCCGGATACCGTGCGGGAGCCAGATATTGCGTACATATCCGCCGAGCGCCTGCCCCTCGACGTGCGGGTGCGGGGCTACTCCCAAGTGGTCCCGGACCTGGTGGTTGAAGTAGTGTCGCCCAGCGACCGCCCGGCGCCCGTGTACGACAAGGCGCAAATGTGGCTGCGCTTTGGCGTGCGGCTGGTTCTGATAGTTGACCCGGAGGCGCGCAGTATCATGGCTGTGCCGTCGGAAGGGATGACGCGGACGTTCACCGAGGACGATACGCTGGATTGCGGAGAGGTCTTGCCCGGCTTTTCGTGCGCCGTGCGCGACATCTTCGACACCTGACCGAGCAGAGCGTCGCGGCGTCTTATGCCATCCAATCAGCAAATCATCGTCAAACGGGTCGAAAACCCCGCCGAACTGGAGGGCGCATTCGCCCTGCGCATCCGCGTCTTCGTCGGCGAGCAGGGCGTCCCCGCCGACATCGAGCTGGACGAGGCCGACACCGCCCCGGACACCGTCCACGCCGTAGCCGTGCAGGACGGCGTCGTCATCGGTACCGGACGCCTCCTCGCCGATGTGGACGGCCGGGGCCCCCACATCGGCCGCATGGCCGTGGAGCAGGACCGCCGTCGCGACGGCATCGGCGGCCGGGTGCTGCTATTCCTCGAAGACCAGGGCCGCCGACTCGGCTACCGCCAGATCACCCTCCACGCCCAGGAATACGTAAAATCTTTCTACGCTCGGCACGGCTACCGCGAAGTCGGCGAATCCTTCATGGAAGCCGGCATCCCCCACCGCGAAATGGTCAAAGATCTATAAACCGCCGTTGTCATTGCGAGCGCAGCGCGGCAATCCCATGGTGGCCGCCGTGGCTGTTGCGTCAACCCTCCCTTCCACTCCTACAATCTCCATCGCCACCGGAGGCACACCGCCAAAAATGGGCATCCTCACCGACGACATGAAACGCGCCCTGTCCGAACAGCGCCTCATCTTCGCGGCCACCGTCTGTCCCGACGGCACTCCCAACCTCTCGCCCAAGGGTACCGTCATGGTGTGGGACGACGACCACGTCCTCTTCACCGACCTGGCTTCGCCGGGCACCATGCGCAACCTGGAACACAACCCGTCCATCGAGATCAACACCCTGGACGTCTTCGCCCGCAAGGGCTACCGCTTCAAGGGCAGCGTGGTCGTCCACCAAAACGACGACCTCATGGCCGCCGTCCAGGAACGTATGCGCAGCGGCCCGTCCAACGTAACGGGCCTCGCCGGCAGCGTCCGAGCCGTCGTCCTCATCCGCGTCGAGCAGGCCCAGTCTCTGATCTCCCCCGGCTACTGGGGCGGCGCAACCGAAGCCGAAACCCGCGCCAACTGGGAAACCTACTGGTCCAACGTCAACGCCGACTGGCGCGAACGAAACGGGGGATAACGTCGCCGGCGACATCGTTGTAGGGGCGAATAATCATTCGCCCCCACCCGGCGCAAACGACAATGTAGGGGCGAATAATCATTCGCCCCTACGCGGTTCACACACTACTCTACGCCACCCCCGCCGCCGCCTCCACGCCGTCCATCACCCGCACCTCCATCTTGGCGATGTGGCTGGTGGGCCGGTCGCCCAGCGCCGTCCGCTCCGGCGACGCAAAGTACGCGGCCTCCTTCTCGGCAATCTCCTCCGCGCTGTCAAACCGCCGCACCCAGATGAACTCCGTCCGGTCCGCGTTCACGTAGCTGGACACCACCGGAATCCCCAGCCGGTCGTGCAAAGGGCGAATATGCTCGTTGAAAACGCCGAGCCAGGAGTCCATCATGCCCCGGTTGATCGTGTAAATACGCAGTTGGTACGTAGCCATTGTCAGCCTCCACGAGTCATTGTGCTGGAAATTCAGTTTTACCGGGATGGACAGGATACGGAGGATAGACAGGATGATTTGTGCTTATTCTGTCCATCCCGTGCATCCTCTCCATCCCGGTAAAATTATACGGTCATTAAATTTGGTACTGTGCAATCGCGTCCTGGCTGAACGACAGTCCCAGTCCGGGCCGGTCCGGTACCACTAGGTCCCCGTCCACAATGTCCGGCGTCTCGTCAAACAGCCGCAGCGACCAGGGCATATACTCAACGGTCAGCCCGTTGGGGATGGCCGAAATCGTATGCACCTGCACCTCCGGGATCAGGTGCGACACCACCGGCAGGTTGAACGCCTCGGCCATCCCGGCAATCTTGCGGAAGGGCGTGATCCCCCCGGCCCGTAGCAGGTCAACCATCACGATGTCGATGCTGCGCTGCTCCACCATGTGCCGGAAGGGCCGGATGCCATAGACGTACTCCCCGGCGGCGATGGGCGTCACCAGCGCGTCGGCGACCCGGGCCAGTCCCTGGTAGTCGTCCCGCGCCACCACGTCCTCCAGCCAGAACAGGTGGTATTCCTCCACCATGCTCCCGATCTGGATGGCCTGGTTCACGTTCCAGAGCTGGTTGATGTCGCACATCAGGTCAATGTCCGGCCCGATGGCGTCGCGCAGCGTGCGGATGCGGGCCACCTCCCGGGCGGCGGTGGGTTCCGCGCCCATCTGCGTCTTCATCTGCCGGAAGCCCTGCTCCACCAGGCGCGGCCCGGCCTCGGACAGGTACTCCAGTCCCATGGGCCGCATCAGCGCGCCGCTGGCGTAGGTCGGCGCCCGGTCCCGGTAGCCGCCCATCAGCGAGCAGACCGTCTGGTCCAGCGCCTTGCCCTTGATGTCCCACACCGCCATATCCACCGCGGCTAGGGCTAGCGACAGCACGCCCTCCGGCCCGGCCGACGCGCAGGCGTCCATCAGCTTGCCCCAGACGGCCTCCGGGTTCATCGGGTCCGCTCCCGAAGCCAGCGCGGCCAGGTCATCCACCGCCCGCCGCAACGCACGAACCAGCGGCCCGCCGAAGAAGGTCAGGCCCACCCCGGTGATGCCTTCGTCAGTATTCAGCTCCAGGATGACGAACTCCCGGGTGCCCGGCTGCTCAATGCCCACAACCAGCGGATTGTCGGCCGGGGTTTGCAGGACGCGGGTCGTGGCGGTGGTAATCTGCATGAGATGCGCTCCAACTTGGGTGTAACGTGGGGCAGGTTAGCACGGGCGGCCGGCGCGGGCAATGCCGCGTCGCCAATCAGCGCCCTTTTGGGTATTGACAACGGGCGGCAAGGGGGGTATAGTTGCGGAACTTACCCGCCGTTGCAGGCGTTTCGTTTCCGGCGGGAAGGCTCCTTAACAGCTGAATAGTGGAAGGAAGTAAGGTTCTCATTAAGAGAGTTTGATCCTGGCTCAGGGTGAACGCTGGCGGCGCGCTTAATGCATGCAAGTCGAGCGTGATC
>DAOUJY010000069.1:0-16040 GCA_034421995.1 Dehalococcoidia bacterium
TGTTTTTCAACGTCGGCACCGGACGACGACCGGGCAAAACCCGTTCCCAAACTGTACGCCCGGCTCATTGATTCCCTCGCCTACGCCGCTTGAACGTACAAAGTCCAGCTAAGCCCCGTGCAAAACTCGCTTGCCCTTAAATCGTCATTCCGGCGAAAGCCGGAATCCAGTAGCGTTTTCTGGACTCCGGCTTTCGCCGGAGCGACTGACTTCCTGTTTTGCACAACCCTACCACTCTCCGGCCGCACCCACTTTGCACGCCTTGTCATTGCCGGCCATCCCCATTGTCATTGCCAGCCACCCCCGTTGTCATTGCCAGCCATCCCCGTTGTCATTGCCAGCCATCCCCGTTGCTATTGCCGGCCACCCTCGTTGCCATTGCCGGCCATCCCCGTTGTCATTGCGAGCGAAGCGCGGCAATCTGTCGCCGCAGAGTCGCCGTCGTAATCTGGGAGTTCCCGCCTGTAGGGGCGAATAATCATTCGCCCCTACCCCGGCGGAGCCAACCACCGCTACCCCACCACGTAGGGGCGAGGCATACGTCGCCCCGTGCCTCACGCCCTGCGCCCCGGCCCATCCAATCCCGAAAATCCCCAAATCCGGCAAATCCTGATTCTGACTGACACCCTCCCCCTTGACCATCCCTTGTCAGAACATATATCCTAAATCCGCCTAGGCAAACAGCTGTTTCATCCGATACCCCAAAAGGCAGGATTTCACTTCGACGGCCAACCCCGTCAGTTTCCAAATCGCAACCGGTCGCAATCGGCAAGGCTCAGTTAGACCCGACCACCTCAATCGGATTGCCGGCTCGACCACCGGGACTGTCCGTGCCCGCGCGCAGGTGCGCCTCTGGCGTACTGAGTACACGAAAAAGTAGGGAAAAATAGTTGCGTACCCCGGCCGTGCGCTGACAACGAAGTGCTGCTGCAAAGTCCGCCTCTCGCGGGAAATCCTGCCTTCCAACCCACAACCAAAGGAGCCAAAACACCGCAAACAACCACCTGTAGGAGCGAATAATCATTCGCCCCGGCTGAGGGATCTGCCTCGAGTTTATCGCTGGGTCAAAGATCGCAAGCCGCATTAGCCGAATTTTGAGCCGTGTATAACATCAATAACTTTGATAATTGACATCGCAATTCGCCAATGGTACTTTCTGCCGGGAATTTTAAGGGCGCTTTCATAGCGCTTTGCTTCACAATCCAACCGGCAGGAGATGACTCATATGGCAGTTATTCGTTTGGCCCGTTTGCCACGTATCGTTGTCGCCCTCGCGCTGTTGTTGACCTTGTCCGCAATCTTCGCCTGTGGCGAATCCACTGAACCTGCGGCCGCTCCCGCCGCCCCGGCCGCTGCGGCCACCGAGGCTCCGGCAGCGGCCGCCCCGGCCGCCACCGCCATGCCGGAAGCCACGGCCATGCCGGCCATGGCCGACAGCGACACATTCCTCCATCTGGCGGTGACCCCGCTGCCCCAGGACACCTTCTACCCCTGGCTCGCCACCAGCAGCGGCCACCTGCCCTTCCGACCCATGTGGGAAAACCTCACCACCATATCGCCCGAAACCGGGGTGGCCACCATCCTCCCCCAGTTGGCCCGCGAGTGGGACGTCAGCCCCGACGCCAGCGAGTACACCTTCTACTTGCAGGAGGGCGTCGAGATGCACCACGGCTGGGGAGAGTTCACCGTCAAAGACGTGATCCTCACCATCGACCAGCAGATGTCCGACCCCCTGGCCGGCTGCAAGGCCCCGCTCAAGCGCTTCATGGGCACCGACTCCATGACCGAGATGATCGACAACGGCGGCATGGAGGTGATCGACGACTACACCTTCAAGATGAAACTGGCCCAACCCCAGGTGGACGTTGCCGACTGGTGGTTCAACATCCTGGTGGTGCCCTGCGCCGCCGTGCGCAGCGCGGCCCAGTACGAGGCTGAGGGCGACGCCATGTTCGAGACCGGCCCGGCCGGCACCGGCGGATACCAGTTCGTAACTCGCGAGCTGAAGGAGTACACCGAATACGAAGCGGTGCCCTACGACCACTGGCGGGTGAACCCGGAGTTCAAGCGCCTGCGCATCACCACCGCTCCCGAAGACCTGACCCGCCTGGCCATGCTCCTCACCGGCGAGGCCAACATGGTTGACGTGCCCAAAGTCCTCCACCAGCAGGCCCTGGACGAAGGCATGGAAATCTTCGAAAGCCCGCTGCCTTCCGTGGGCCTGACCATCCTGCCCCTGGGCCAGTACTACGTCAGCAAGGTCAACTGGAACCCGGACACCGAACCGTGGAACGCCCCCGGCGAAACCGGCAACCTGGTGCGTGAGGCCCTGAACCGCGCCATCAACCGCGAGCAGATCATCAACGAACTGTTCAAGGGTCGCGGCGAACCCCTGTACAACACCATCTTCCACGACTCGCTGGAGGGTTGGAACCCCCGCTGGGCTGACGAGTTCGACGAAAAGTACGGCTATGACCCGGAACGAGCCAAGCAGCTTCTTGATGAAGCCGGCTTCCCCGGCGACAACGGCCAGAACCGCTTCAGCATGGAGGTCTGGCAGTCCAGCCTGCCCGGCCTGCCGGAGACGATAGAAGTCTCCCAGACCGTCGCCCAATCTTTCCAGGACATCGGCATCGACGCCAAACTGGTGGAGGTGGAGTTCGCCCGCGCCATCGACGCTTTCCGCGACCAGCACGACGCCCACTTCATCCTCCCCGTGCGCCAGACCATCCGCCAGATCAACGCCAACGCCCGCATCTACTACTACACCGGCCCCACCAATCCCGACACCGGCCTTCCCAACGGCGGAGTCCTGTACATGGAATCCCCCCTGTATGACGAGACCTACGAGCGTCTTTTGGTGGAAACCGACCAGGAGGAGCGCAACCGGCTGATTATGGCCATGGGCGATGACATCTACGACACCTACCGCACCATACCCATCGTCAACATCCGCTCCACCCTGGTCGTCAACCCCGAAGAAGTCGCCGAGTACAAGTTCGGCAGCCTCACCGGAGTCTTCGGCCACTTGGAATACGCCAAAGCCGCGAACTAGGCGCCAGGATTTATCCCGCCAGCCGTACTCAGGGGCAGGTTTGCGACCTGCCCCTGAACGTTGGCAGGGCCTTTTCAAAGTTAATCCGTCATCTTGGTCTTGATCCGAAATCCAGACGTCCAAAATTAGAAAAATCCTGTCCATCCCGTTCATCCTGTCCATCCCGGTAAAATAATGCCCTCGACTGCAACGATTTTGAAAAGGCCCCTGAATGTTTGACGATACGGTTGCCGATGTGATACCAAATCGCCGATTTACTGTCGTATTTGGAGGCAGCAGTATGAAATATCCACACGTCACCGGTTTGTTGCGATACGGGAGTGCCCTGGCTTTGCTGGTGGCATTGGTGGCCGTCGTCGCCTGCGGCGGCTCCGCAGCGCCGTCGGGCGATACCGCCGCGCCGGCCGCTCCCGCCGCCGCGACGGAAGCCCCGGCCAGCGCGCCCGCATCCGCATCCGCCACCGCCATGCCGGCGGCCACGCCGCAGCCGAGCGGTGCCGAGTCTGAAACCGTCCTGCACTTGGCGGTTACGCCATTCCCCCAGGACACCTACCTGCCCTGGCTGGCCACCAGCGGCGGCCAGTTGCCCATGCGTCCCATGTGGGAAAACCTCACCACCATCGACCCCAAAACCGGCGTAACCGAGATCTACCCCCAGTTGGCCCGCGACTGGACCATCAGCGCCGACGCCAAAGAGTACACCTTCCATTTGCAGGAGGGCATACCCTTCCATTTCGGCTGGGGCGAATTCACCGTGCAGGACGTCATCCTGACCATCGACCAGCAGACCTCGGACCCGCTGGCCGGCTGCAAGGCCGCCATCACCCGCTTCATGGGCGCCGACTCCATGACCGAAATGATCGCCAACGGCGACATGGACGTCATTGACGACTACACCTTCACCATGCGTCTGGCCGAGCCGCAGGTGGACGTGGCTTCCTGGTGGTTCAATATCCTGGTCATACCCTGCGCCGCCGTCCGCAGCTCGGCGCAGCACGCCGCCGAGGGCGACGCCATGTTCGAGACCGGCCCGGCCGGCACCGGCGCGTACCAGTTCCTTTCTCGCACCCTGAAGGAGACCGCCGAATTTGAGGCCGTGCCCTACGACCACTGGCGCGTCAACCCTGAATTCAAGAACCTCAAAATCACCACCTCGCCCGAAGACCTGACCCGCTTGGCCATGCTGCTCACCGGCGAGGCCAACATGGTGGACGTTCCCAAGGTCCTGCACCAACAGGCCATTGACGAGGGCATGGAGGTTTTTGAAAGCCCCCTGCCGTCCGTGGGTCTGACCATCCTCCCCTTCGGCCAATACTACGTTACCCAGGTGAACTGGAACCCGGAAACCGAACCCTGGACTGCGCCCGGCGAGACCGGCAACAAGGTGCGGGAGGCCATGAACCGCGCCATCGACCGGGAGCAGATCATCAACGAGCTGTTCAAGGGCCGGGGCGAACCCATGTACAACACCACCTTCCACCAGTCCCTGGAGGGCTGGAACCCCCGCTGGGAGGAGGAATTCGAGGAGAAGTACGGCTACGACCCGGAACGGGCCAAGCAGCTCCTGGACGAAGCCGGCTACCCCGGGGACAACGGCCAGAACCGCTTCTCCGTGGAGGTCTGGCAATCCAGTCTGCCCGGCTTGCCGGAGACCATTGAGGTCGCCCAGACCGTCGCCCAATCCTTCCAGGATATAGGCATCGACGCCAAGCTGGTGGAAGTGGAGTTCGCCCGGGCGTTGGACGCTTTCCGGGACCAGCACGACGCCCACTTCATCCTGCCGGTGCGCCAGACGCTGCGCCAGATCAACGCCAACACCCGTATCTATTACTACGCCGGGGGCGGCAAGACCAACGCGGCCGGGTTGCCCACCGGCGGCGTCGCGTACATCGAAAACCAGTTGTACGACGATACCTACCACAAGCTCCTGAAGGAAACCGATCCCGAGGAGCGCCATCGTCTGGTGCAGACCATGGGCGATGATATCTACGATACCTACCGCACCATTCCCATCGTCAACGTTCGCGCCACGCTGGTGGCCAACCCTGAAGAGGTTGCCGAGTACAACTTCGGCAGCCTCACCGGCGTCTTCGGCCACCTGGAGTACGCCAAAGCGGCCAGATAAAGCAAGCCACAGCGGTTCCGGTAGGGGCGAATAATTATTCGCCCCTATGGTTTCCAAGCGTTAAATGGGCAGCATTTGCTATTTTGTTGCGTGCACAATATCTCCCAAATTGATATTTGACATCACAGATTGCCGATGCTAATGTTTGGCGGCACATGGCTATCCGATGATCCACGCGGAGGTTTCTGTATGGTAATTCGCGGTCTTGGGCGCGCCGCCCTGTCGTCGCTTTTAGCAGTTTCGTTGGCCATTTTGGTGGCTTGCGGAGGCACCACCGCCGAACCGGCAGCGCCGGCGGCTCCGGCCGCCACTTCCCCGCCCGCCGCAGCGGGTCAGGCGGCCGCCACCGCGGCGCCGGAACCCACCGCCATGCCGGCCATGGCCGATGCGGAGACCTATCTGCATCTGGCCGTGACTCCGTTGCCCCAAGACACCTTCTATCCGTGGCTGGCCACCAGCAGCGGCCACCTGGTGTTCCGTCCCATGTGGGAAAACCTGAGCACCATCGACCCCAAGACCGGCGTATCGGAGATCTATCCCCAACTCGCCCGCGATTGGGACATCAGCGCCGACGCCAGCGAGTACACTTTCTACCTCCAGGAAGGCGTCCAGTTCCACTTCGGACACGGCGAGTTCACCGTCAAGGATGTGATCCTGACCGTGGACCAGCAGATGTCCGACCCCCTGGCCGGCTGCAAGGCCCCGCTCAAGCGGTTCATGGGCGCCGACTCCATGACCGAGATGATCGCCAACGGGGACATGGAGGTGATTGACGACTACACCTTCAAGATGAACCTGGTACAGCCCCAGGTGGACGTCATCTCCTGGTGGTTCAACATCCTGGTGGTTCCCTGCGCCGGCATCCGCAGCTCCGCCCACTACGAGGCCGAGGGCGACGCCATGTTCGAGAACGGCCCCGCCGCCACCGGCGCATACCAGTTCGTCCAGCGGGAACTCAAGGAGTTCGCCGAGTTCGAAGCGGTGCCCTACGATCACTGGCGCGTCAACCCCGAGTTCAAGCGGCTGCGCATCACCACCGCGCCTGAGGACCTGACGCGATTGGCGATGCTGCTTACCGGCGAGGCCAACATGGTGGACGTGCCCAAGGTGCTGCACCAGCAGGCCCTTGACGAAGGCATGGAGATCTTCGAAAGCCCGCTGCCCACCGTTGGCCTGACCATCATCCCCTTTGGCCAGTACTACGTCACCGAAGTCAACTGGAACCCGGATACCGAGCCGTGGGCCGCGCCGGGCGAAACGGGCAACATGGTACGGGAGGCGATGAACCGCGCCATCAACCGGGAGCAGATTATCAACGAGCTGTTCAAGGGCCGGGGCGAACCCATGTACAACACCACCTTCCATCCGTCCCTGGAGGGCTGGAACCCGCGCTGGGAAAAGGAGTTTGACGAAAAGTACGGCTACGACCTGGAGCGCGCCAGGCAACTCCTTGACGAGGCCGGCTTCCCCGGCGACAACGGTGAGAACCGCTTCAGTCTGGAGGTTTGGCAGTCCAGCCTGCCCGGCCTGCCCGAAACTATCGAGGTGGCCCAGACGGTGGCGCAGTCCTTCGAGGACATCGGCATCAACGTGGATCTGGTGGAGGTGGAATTCGCCCGCGCCCTGGACGCCTTCCGGGACCTCCACGACGCCCACTTCATCCTGCCGGTGCGCCAGACCTTGCGTCCAATCACAGCCAACGCGCGTATCTACTACTATGCCGGCGGCGGCCAGATCAGCGAAACCAGCGGGTTGCCTACCGGCGGGGTCGCTTATATCGAAAGCCCCCTGTACGACGAGGTCTATCACCGGCTGTTGGAAGAAACGGACCCGGAGACGCGCGAGATGGAAGCGCAGCGGATGGGCGATGACATCTACGACACCTATCGCACCATCCCCGTGGTGAACATCCGCTCCACGCTGGTGGCAAACCCGGACGAAGTGGCCGAATACAGCTTCGGCAGCCTCACCGGTGTCTTCGGCCACCTGGAGTACGCCAAGGCGGCGAAGTAGCAATATGAGGCTGCATTATGGAATTCAAGCACACGCCCGAACATCTCCGGCCTTTTGCCAAACCGGAACGTTTTGCCGAAGTTGAGGCGCATTTCCGCGATACCCATGAGGTACGCCAGCGTCTCGAGGAGACTTTGGCCCAAAAGCCGGGATGGTTGACCGAGATTGAAAAGGCCGGCGCCAACCGCAACGAAGGATCCGTTTCGGAAGACTGAACGAAGTATGCTTCCAGACCGTTACCGGGAACAATTCTGGACCTATCATCGTGCGATAAGCGAATACACCGGAATTTGCCGTCGTCAACTGTCTGCCCTGGGACTGGATGCTTACGCCGAAGAGTTGACAGATATATTGGATTGCATTGACGCCAATGACTACCAATTGGCGGTGGAGAAACTGACCGACTTTCTCAACGAACCCAATATGCGCAGAGTTTTCGGCGGGTCGGAGGATGAAAGGGTTTCCGCGACGCCGATGCAACTGGTGTTGGCCCGACTCATCGACTTGCGAGAATTCGTTGACACTTTCGGACTACCACAATTTTAAATCAGGTATCCAGCGGCCATCACAGACTTTTACGATAAGGAGGCGACAATGCAGCGGTTTATCATCTTCCGCGTTGGGCAGGCGATCATCGCCGTGCTGTTGGTGAGCATCATCGTTTTCATGCTCTCCAACCTAACCGGCGACCCTACGTCGGTTATGCTGCCCATGGGAGAGGCAACCCCCGAGGACATCGCCGCCCTGAAAGAAAAATGGGGGCTGGACAAGCCGTTGCACATGCGCTACCTGGTGTTCCTGGGCAACGCCGTCCAGGGCGACTTCGGCGAGTCCTACGCATTCGGCGGCCAAACTGCGATGGGGATGGTAATCGACCGATTTCCAGCCACGCTGCAATTGGGCGGCCTGGCGATGTTGATCTCCGTGGTCCTCGGAGTGCCGCTGGGAGTGATCACGGCGGCCCGCAAAGACGGGTGGCTGGACTACCAGGGCAAGGCGGTGGCCTTCCTGGGCCAGTCGGTTCCCAGCTTCTGGCTGGGCATCATGCTCCTCTGGCTCTTTGCGGTGAAACTGGGTTGGCTGCCGTCGTCCGGCAAGGGCGGCATCGCCCACATGATAATGCCGGCGTTCACCCTGGGTTTCTTCCAGGTGGCGGCGCTGCTGCGGCTGATCCGCTCCTCGATGCTGGACGTGCTGGACACCGAGTTCGTGAAACTGGCGCGCATCAAGGGCGTGCCGGAGTGGAAGGTTATCTGGAAGCACTGTCTGCGCAACGCTTTCATCGCGCCATTGACCTACTTTGCCATCATCATCGGCGGCCTGTTCACGGGCACCGTGATTGTGGAGACGGTGTTTTCCTGGCCGGGCGTGGGTCAATTGGCGGTGGGCGCGGTGCGCGGGCGCGACTTCCAGGTGCTCCAGGCGGTGGTCATCATCGGGTCGTCCATCTACATCTTCGCGAACCTGGTAGTGGACATTCTCTACGCCTACCTGGACCCACGGATCCGGTACAACTGACCGGTCTTTAGCCCCGGCAGATTCTGAAGGAAAACGGCGGAGGACTAAACATGGCGATTAGCACGGCTCCAGCGCCGGCGGCACCGGCTTCCGAAGAAGCTGCCGCCCAGTTGGGAATCTTCGGCAGGATAAGGCACTGGATACGGGAAATTCGCCGCCTGCCCCTGTTCCCCGTGACGATGCTGTTGATTTTCCTCATTCTGCCGGCGCTCTTCGCCGAGCTGATCGCACCGCATAATCCGCGCCGCGGCGATCTGGATGACCGGCTGGTGCCACCAGCCTGGTCCAGCGACGTGACCTCCACGCGCACGGTGGTGGAGCGGGTGAACCGGGAGAATCGCCAGAACGAGATCAAGCTCAGCGACGCCGAACGCACCGTTCGCATCGGCGACGCCACCGTGGTGGGCAAAGCCGAGGGCGAGGCTCCCGTGCTGGGCGACCAGATCCAAATCGTGGTCAAACCCGGAGGCCAAGCCAAATATCTGCTGGGCACCGATAAGAATGGGATGGACATTTTCAGCCGCATCGTCTTTGGCGCGCGCCTGGCCTTGGTGGTGTCCATGATGGCGATTTTCGTGTCGGGGCTGATCGGCACGGTGTTGGGCATCTTGGCCGGCTATTTCGGCGGGTGGGTGGACACCGTGGTCATGCGACTGGTGGATATGTCCCTGTCGATTTCGCTGATCCTGGTTGCGCTGGTGCTGGCCGCGACCCTGGGGCCGCGCATTGAGAACGTGCTGATTGTGGTGTGCCTGTTCCTCTGGTCTCGCTACGCCCGGTTGATTCGCGGTGAAACGCTGGCGCTCAAAACCCAGGACTTCATTGCCAGATCCCGCGTCGCCGGGTCGTCACAAATCAGGATAATGATCCGTCACATCTTCCCCAACCTGGTGAACACCATCATCGTGCTGGCTACCCTGCAGTTGGGCTTTGTCATCCTGCTGGAAGCGGGTCTGAGCTTCCTGGGCGCCGGCATCCCGAGGCCCAACCCGGCCTGGGGCGTGATGGTCGCCGACGGGCGCGAGCTCATCATCGACTCCTGGTGGGTGTCCTTCTTCCCCGGCCTGGCCATCCTGTTCACCGTGCTATCGGTGAATCTGCTGGGCGACTGGCTGCGCGACCGCCTCGACCCCAAGCAGCGGAACGTTTAGCCACTTTGCGAGCATCCGCCCGCCGATTCCAACGGCGTGATACAGTAGGGGCGAATAATTATTCGCCCCTACCAACTTGTTAACGCCTATGGACAACCAACCAACGGAAACCCAACTCCCCGACTGGATAGAACGGAGCCAACGCACGGCCCGGCGGCGCTATCGGATGGGGATCGTGAAACCGGCGGCCACGCTGGGGACGCTGGCCTTGATAGCGCTGCTGGGTTGGATTTTCTGGTTCAGCCTGCCCAACCCGGTGCGCTGGTTTGTGGGCAGTCCCTCGGCCGTAGCCTCCTCAGCGTCGCGGACCGGGCAATGGTCAATGCTGGGCTATGGCGCTAGCCTGAACGGATACGTCGCCGAACCGGAACGACAGCCGGTGGGCCGGTTGGTCTGGTCGCGGGACCTGGGCCCACCCACTCGTTCCGCTCCGCTGGCGGTGGACGGGACAGTGTACGTGGGCGGTCATTTCAAGGCGATGGCATTGGACGCCGTTTCAGGTGATCCGATCTGGGAGATTGAGACGCCGGGGCCTATGGACCACGCCCTGACGGTAGCCAACAACAACCTGGTGTACGTGGGCTTGACCAATCACCGGATGCTGGCTCTCAACAAAGATACCGGGGAACAGGTCTGGGAATTCAAGGCGCACCTGCCCATTTCAGCGTCGGCACTGGTACACGATGGCATCGCCTACGTAACTTCGTCGGGCAACATCATCTACGCGCTGGATGCCCAGACCGGCGACCAGCTATGGAGACACAAGATACGGGGCAACGTCAAGACCACGCCGGCGCTGCGGGATGGCCGGCTGTACGCCGCCGATGACGAGGGCAACCTGTATTTCATCGATGCTGACGACGGTAGGCGTAGGTTCCGGTTTCTCACGGCGGGCTCGGCGTCGGGGCCCCCGGTGGTTTCCGGCGATACCGCGTACTTCCCCTCCGGAGGGTCACTCTACGCCATCAACAACGGCGTCAAGGGAATGCCGGGGCTGTACTGGATAAAGCGCTCGTGGTTCCAGCTGTGGATCTGGCAGGTGCCCTTAGTGCCGGCGCCGCCCGCGCAGCGGGGAGAGCGCTGGCGGTTCGCGCCCGAAGAACGGGAGTCACAGGGTGTCGTCGCGTCGCCGGTTCTGGCTGATGGCGTCTATTACCTTGGGGACGGAGACGGGCTGTTTTACGCGAGAGACGCTGCTACCGACGATGAGCTATGGCGGTTTGAGGCTGGCGGCGGCATCGTCAGTTCCCCGGTCATCCTGGGCGAGCGAGTCTATTTCGGCGCAAGGGACGAGATGCTGTACGCGCTGAACCGGGCGGACGGGTCGGCGGTCTGGACGCTGGACTTGGGGTCGCCAATCGAGTTGCCGCCGGCCTATTCCGGGGGACACCTCTTTGTGCGGACGGCGGACGGGCAGGTCCACGCGGTGGAGTGAGCGCTCCCGTTTTACAGTCCGGGGGGCAACGGGTATCATACCCGCACGTTTTCGACGCCTGACCAAGCCGCCCCGAACCGGCGGCGCACGACACAAGGAGCATCGTCATGAGAGGAGTAGCCATTGTTTCCCCGGTTCGCACCGCCGTCGGCAATTTCGGCGGAGCGCTGCGGGACGTGCCGGCCGCCGAGCTGGCCTCCACCGTCATTCAGGCCGCGCTGGAACGCAGCGGCGTGGACCCGGCCAAGGTGGACGACGTGATCCTGGGTCACGGCTATCCGTCGGGCGAAAACCCCGCTATCGGCCGGCTGGCCAGTCTGAAAGCCGGTCTGCCCATTGAGGTGCCGGGCTACCAGTTGGACCGCCGCTGCTCGTCGGGCCTCCAGGCCATCCTCAACGCCTCCATGCTGATCCAGACCGAAAACGCTGATGTGGTCATCGCCGGTGGCGCGGAGAGCATGAGCAGCGCGGAGTTCTACAGCAACGAATCCCGCTGGGGCGCGCGGTTCGGCTCGGTGACCTTTCACGACCGTCTGGCCCGCGCCCGCGTGACCATCGCGCCGGACGAGCGGTTCGGCCCCATCCCCGGCGGCATGGTGGAGACGGCGGAGAACCTGGCCCGCGAGTACGAAATCCCCCGGGAAGAGCAGGACGAGTACTCTCTGCGCAGCCACCAGCGCGCCGTAGCCGCCCGCGACTCCGGCAAGTTCGACGCCGAGATCATCCCGGTGAGCATCCCCCAGCGCCGGGGCGACCCCAAGATTTTCGACGCCGACGAAGGCCCCCGCGCCGACACCACCATGGAAGCGCTGGGCCGCCTGCGCCCGGTGATGCGCGATGGCGTCGTTACCGCCGGCAACGCCAGCAGTCAGAACGACGCCGCCTCGGTGTGCCTGGTGGTTGCGGAAGACAAGCTGGAAGAGCTGGGTCTGACTCCCATGGCCTACCTCCGCGGTTGGGCCGTCACCGGCTGTCACCCCGCCACCATGGGCATCGGCCCGGTGCCGGCGGTCAACAAGGTGATGGACAAGATCGGCATGACCCTGGGCGACATGGATATCATCGAACTGAACGAGGCCTTCGCCGCCCAGGTGCTGGCCGTGCTGCGCGAGTGGCAACTGCCCCACGAGGACAACCTGAACGTCAACGGCTCCGGCATCTCCCTGGGCCACCCCATCGCGGCCACCGGCGCCCGCATCCTCACCACCATGCTCCACGAGATGGAACGCCAGGACGCCCAGTGGGGCCTGGAAACCATGTGCGTCGGCGGCGGCCAGGGCGTGGCGGCGGTGTTCGAGCGGAAGTAGGCGAGCGCGGTCATCGCGGCTAAAGGCTGGGGCGACAATTATTCGCCCCAGTCTGCTGTCGTGAGGGGACGACACAGAGAAATCTATAAACCGCATCGCTTGGGGCTGGATCTGAGCATGAACTCAATCCGCAGGATAGCTGATGCGGACGGACAAGACAGGCAAATACCATGGCAACCATCAGCCAAGCCATATCAAGCGAAGTGGCAGCCAGTAATGCTGCCTCAAAGATAGATCCCGCCAGACTGGCGGACGACATCAAAGCCGCCCTGGCCGAGGCTTACGACCAACTGGAGCAGGGTGAGCTGCGAGCAATGCACGACAAAGCCAAGCAGGCCAGGTTGCAAGAATCACAGGCTTGGATACAGCGGGCTTGGACAAAGCACTCACACCGTTTCGCAGATGGCGACACGATAACGCCGGAAAACGTCACCCCCCGGCTGGTGCAGGTGGAATCCAGAGAACAGCAGGATTTGTTCCGCCTCGGTCGGTTCACTTGGTCTTTGCCGTACTCTCGAGGCTATGGACGAAGACTACGGTTTTTAGTGATAGACGACTATCACGATGCCCTGATGGGATTGCTGGGACTACAGTCCGCTCCTATCAGTTTTCTGCCTAGAGACCAGCACATCCAATACCCATCGAAGGAGCGCAAAGAGGAACTGGTCAACCAGACGATGGACATCTTCACGTTGGGAGCGATACCGCCTTATAACCTACTGTTGGGCGGCAAGCTGATGGTCTATGCTGCTGGTAGTCGGGAGGTTCGCGAAGCATACCAAGAACAGTACGGTGACGCCGTCACTATAATGAGACAGCGCACAATCCCTGCTCAGTTGGTATTGCTGACCACGACCAGTGCCTACGGACGTAGCAGCATATTCAATCGTGTCAAATACCCTAGCTGCGTAGAAGATCGAACCATCGCTCACCAACTGGGGTGCATCGACCGAGAAGGTTACACTAAGAATAAGCGTAACGGATACACCAAGGGTTACGGAAACGTCCACTTGGACGGGATTTACCCACGTATCAAGAAATACCTTGACCAAATGGGGTACGAGACAACCAAAGGCTACGGGCAGGGTCCCAAACCGGTCTGGCAAAACATCCATAGAGCCTTGATAAAACTCGAAATCGACGGGAGCGGCCTGAAACACGGCATACCCCGCGAGGCGTGGTGCATCCCGCTGGCGAAAAACGTTTGGGATTACCTGAACGGCGAAGCAGAGGAACCCGACTACTACCAGGACACATTCCAGGAAATGGCTGACTGGTGGAAGGAACGATGGCTGTTGCCTCGTTCAAAGCGCCGCGACGATGATTGGCCGAATTGGCGGGATTGGAAGGATTGGCGCAGGGAATCCGTGCTGGAGTCCATAACGACTGGAGAGTAATATCATGACATCAAATGAGAATCCATTTGGTGAACTGCCCGGTGCTTTGGTGGATGACTTGCTGGCCCAAGCGGATGGTATCGGAGAGCGTTACATCGCTCAGATTGAGGCTGTCCGGCACCAACGCGAGGAAATCCGGGAACGCATGGGGGTGAAAGGACTGCTGGCAAAGCACGGCGATTTGCCACTGGTGGAAGAGCCTACGACTTGCGGCATTGATGGTGCCCGAGTCACCGAACGCTTGCTTGCCACCGACATCGTTGCGGTTGCTGCCATCGCCGTGGAAGGAATGACGCCTCCCTCAGAGCGGCATCACTGGGAGGAGCCGCATTACGAAACTCTGCTGACTATGGAATCCCACCATGCCGATACGAATCGGGTAGCCAGCGGCTTGATGATTGCTATGGAATTAGAACAGGCCGTCAACGCGCCGCATGGTGTTAAGTTCATCGACAACTCGCTGGCGACTCCGGTGATACAGCTGAATCAGGCGATAGCCGCCGCTGTCAATGCTCCAAATCTTACGGTTAGCGTCCGATTACAAGAGCGGCTTCACGATGCCCTAACTGCTTACCGCGCCATATTGCTCAACCTTCGCTCCGATCAGGCGTTTGTAGGTGTGCCCAAATACACCTCAAATGACGAGATCAGCTATTCTATCGGGTTACCAGAAGGCGGAGATGACCGTAATCTGATGACCTTGGTGTTAGATTCGGGTGAATATACGGAACCACAGTCTCTCAAAAAGCCTAACTCTGCTTGGCATATCAATACCGAGTACGTGCCAGAATCTTACGGCTCGGGGATGCAGGCGCTGGCAGATGAATGTTGCGGATACCTCAATAACGTCCATATCCTGTATTACCGCCCCAGTCACCAAATGCCGGCCCTTCGACTTGAAACCAGCGCGGCTACTGCGAAAAACCGGCATCGGCTGTCCACGTTGCTAACGGCAGTGCGGGGGCAGTGCCAGTCCGCAACGACTATGGAGCCTTTTCCTCTGTTTATCGCAGACCGCATGGTAAAAAGTCTGTCCCCGGCAATGGCCGCCGTTGTTGGAATCACCGCCACCCGCTCGGGCTTACAGTACAGTGGACCTACCAGCGACATTTATCACGGCTTGCGGAACTATCGCACATAAGTCAGGGAAGTCACCATGAGCGACCATCATCTAAGCATGGAGCAAGCCCTTGCCAATGCCGAATCCCTTGGCACCATCGGCTCGCCTTCCACTACCACCGAAATAAAAATGAACATTCGGGGCACCGCTGCCGAGAACAAAATCGTCGGCGAATACGCGATTCTCAAATACCGTCAGCAGAACGCCGCACAGTTCGCGCTGGGACAAATTACTGAAGTCCGTCTGCGTAACCGAATGCTGGAAGACCACACCATCCTTACGCTGGCCCGCAGCCGGGGGCCAGTGGACCACGTTAGCGACCATCAGGATACCCACGAGGGCGACCTGCGCGTTAGCGCAGCGTACCGTCAGACGCTCGACGGCTACCAAGAATCGAGCATGGGTACCGTGCCTCCGACCGGTACAGACATCAAGAAAGCCACTAATGACCTCGTTAGCGAGATAATTCAGGAGCACGCGGACAACGTTTTCTACCTTGGCACGGCTTACCAATCTGATCTAGACCTCCCGATGTGGTTTCGCCAGTTCAACGGCGCACCAGGACAGTTGGGGGAAGCTCACCACATCGGAATTTTCGGACGCAGCGGCTCCGGCAAAAGCACGCTGGCTAAATTGATTTTGCTCGCTTACGCCACCCACCCGGAGATGGGGATCCTGATCATTGACCCGCAGGGCGAATTTGCCAAAGGCATCAATGGTGACCCAGAGAACTTTGCCATCGACATACGAACGAGACTTCAAGAACTCGGCCGGCCAGTAGTTAGCATCGACGTTGACAACATCGTCCTAAACCCAAATCCACCGAAGGAATATGGCGGCGGCGGTCAGACGAGGGATGAGGGACCAGGAGTCGGGCTGGCGAGGATCTGAAGCCGGTGAGATGGACGATGCGGAGTGT
>DAOUJY010000070.1:0-3358 GCA_034421995.1 Dehalococcoidia bacterium
CGGTACAATGGCATCGGGCAGGGTGAGCATGGCTGGGCCTTTAGTGGAATTTGGGTCAGGCCAGCTTACCCTGTCCTTTTACTTTTCTAAAAATGCGTAAAGCCTAGCTCAGACGCCGTCCGGCAACCAGAGTCTTGATGAGGATGGCTTTGGACTTCGAAAGAGATCTCACGGATGCCCAACGCTGGCTTACGGTGACCCAGCAGCGTTTCGACCGTGCGTTTCATCTGCGAGTCTGCTACAAGAACGAAGAGGTCGCTAACGTCGCGGTTCAGCGTCATGCAAGGATCCCAGAGGCGAAGAAAGTCCCCAAATCAGTTTCGTGTTGCCATTTGACCAAACGTGGGTGTGATGATCCGGGAATTATGTCCACCACACCATCGTCAGTTTTGCTGAAGCATAGTAGGTTCTTCACGTTAGCTATTGCTACGAACTCCGGTGAATGCGTCGCCAGAAGAACCTGCGCGTCGTAGACTGAAGAGAGAGAGTCAAAAACATCCTGCAACGCGCCTGGGTGGATACCGTTTTCCGGTTCCTCAATCATGAAAATCCCCGTTTGCTGCGGTATATATGCCAGCATCGTCAACGCCAGCAAGCGCAGTGTGCCGTCCGAAACCTTCCAGGAAGGTACTTCCAGCCCGTTGCTGTATTTGAGCATCAGGTACTTATGCCGGTCATCTGAGCGATCTATAACCCTTACCGATTGCAGCCCATCCAAAGCACACTGGATGTGACCAATCCACTCCTTCCACCTTTCCGGTGCTCGTTCTTGCAGCGCATCGGCAATCCATGGCATATTTGAGCCATCGTGCAAAATGTTGTTACCGTTACCCGGAGGACTAGCGCGACGGATTCTTTCATTTACCAGAGATACCGAGACTATTTCATCGCGCATGTATGCCGCGGCCCGAGCAAGCATTGGCGAGTTGGCTCCAGAATCGGGCAAATCAGGCAAAATTGACAAAGCTGATAGGTTGGCGCCGAGGTTCAGTGAAGTGGCCCATTGAGCACGCTCCGCCTCTTCAATCTTCTCGTAATAAAAGGCAGTCCGCCCGCCCTGGTCTCTGTGGAATAAATTGCGAAAGCCAGTACCCCAGGGGAAACGTTGGATTAGTGTCTGATTAGGGGGTAACGGCTGTGGAAAGACGGGCATCGCCCTAGCTGGAAACGGTCGCGGTTCGATTAGCGAACTGCGTTCGGACAATATCGAGTGTCTGCCGGTATCGTGGTTCATACCGACTGCAATCGCGTACCGGAATGTGTTGTACGTATACTTTGAAGGCAGCAAAGCTCGGACCTCGTCAGGCACGTTGAACTCCAGTGCAATCTCAAATCGTTGGCCCTCCGAAGCATCAGGGCGGTTCCATACGAGATCCGCAAAATTCGCCGTCCGCCGCTCGCAAGCCGCGCTAACCCCGTCCCGCACCACGTCCGCCACAAACTTAATCGCGTCCATCAGAGTGCTCTTGCCGCTGGCGTTGGGGCCGATGAGCACGTGAAAACGGTCCATCGGCACGTCCACGTACCGCAGACAACCGTAGTTGAGCACCTGTATCCGGTTGATAATCATCTGATGCACCACAGACGCTGCTGCCGGGTGACCAGCGCTACGCCATCCTCACCCGAAATACCCCTGCCCCCCGTTCACATGCACCGTCTGCCCCGTGATGAACCCCCCGTCGTCAGTGCACAGGAACGTCACCGTCGCCGCAATCTCATCCGGCTTGCCCTGCCGGCCCAGCGGTATGCCTGACGAGTCAGGGACGCGGCCGGCGTACCATTCGGGGTTGGCGCGGGTGGTGTCGATGCTGCCGGGAGATACCACGTTGACCCGGATGTTGTGGGGCGCGAACTCCGAGGCCAGGCTGCGGGCCATGCCCACTATGCCCATCTTGGCCGCCGACACGTGGGCGCGCAGCGGGCTGCCCCGGAAGGCGCCGTCCCCGGTCAGGAACACGATGCGCCCGAAGTTGTTGTCCACCATCTGCTGTATCACGCCCCGGGTCGTGTAGAACGAGCCGTCCAGCACCACTCCCCGAACGTACTCCCAGTCTTCCACCGTGACCTCGGTGAAGGGCTTGTGGGGTCGGATGGCGGCGTTGTTCACCAGGATGTCGATGTGGCCGAAGGTTGACATGGCGGCGTCGATCATGGCGTCCACCTGTTCTTTTTGGGACACGTCGGCCAGGACGGGCAGCGCTTTGACGCCCAATTCCTCCACGGCGGCGGCGGTGGCCTCGGCTTCGTCTCGATTGCTGCGGGCGTTGACCACGATGTTGGCGCCCTCGGCAGCCATCATCAAAGCGGTAGCCCGTCCGATGTTGCGGCCCGACCCGGTAATCAACGCTACTCTGCCGTCCAGCTTGCCCATTATCATGCACCTCTCCTGTCCTGTGAATCCGCCGCAAATCGCGCGGGTCTGTGCAGCGGCATTATAGCGTACCGTTGCCGCTGTCCCTATACTATACTTGCAGCGGCCATGCGTTACCCCTTGTCCATTCTTGCCTTTGTTCTCTTGGCGGCCGCGGCCTTTGCCGGCTGCATCTTCAATGACGATGAAACGGATGAGGCAGCAGCCACCCCCGACCTGCAAGCCACTATTGCCGCCGCGCTGGCCCGGGTTGACGCCGCTCGAGCCACCACCGCCCCGTCGCCCACCCCCACCGCGGTCAACACCCCCACGACGGCGCCCACCGACACGCCTTTGCCTACGGCAACCCGCCGGCCCACGCCCACCGTTCCCGCCGGCCCTTCGGCCTATGACCTGGCCCAGGTACGCAATTGGGACTATGCGAAGCAGACCGACCCCGCCGCCACAACGCGCATCAGCAGCATCGGCTGGATCGCGGACGGCCTGCAGGACGTTGACGAATTCAACGCCGCCGAGCGTCTGGTCAACATCGCCATCAACGCGCCGGACACGCTGGACGTGCTGCTGGACGCGCACTCCCTGAGTGAAGGGTTGACGCCGCTGGACTTGCCGGCCCTGCTGTCCCTGGCGCGGATGGCCCAGGACCGGCCGGAACGACTGGCCCAGCTCACTGCCGCCGACTGGTTCCGCGACGGCCTCACCGACCCGGAGGCCGCCATCGTTGCCGTGCTGTACGAACGCTCCCGGTTCTTATCCCCGGAGTTCGACAACATCGTGAGCAGCCCCGGCCTGGTCAGCGTCGAGACGGCCTATGCCACCAACCGCGCCGGCGAATCCATACCCATCGCCATCATCCGCGATGCCGGCGAACTCCCCTTAGCCCAAATCCACCGAAGGAATATGGCGGCGGCGGTCAGACGAGGGATGAGGGACCAGGAGTCGGGCTGGCGAGGATCTGAAGCCGGTGAGATGGACGATGCGGAGTGT
>DAOUJY010000071.1:0-14703 GCA_034421995.1 Dehalococcoidia bacterium
TTCTAACCCAGGATTTCCCAGTTTTAACTGATTCCGCTGAGGATAGGACGTTCTGGGATTTTTCCGATTATAAACCGGCATTCTCCATATCGGCCGACCAGCAGGTTCCGAACCGGGTGGTTGGAGCATATTGCCGGTCTTCGTTGCTTGTCAATCCTATTTCGCTCCTGTGCCAAGGGCGTCGGCACAACGTACGTCGCTTCAGGCCATTATCGGAAAACCGGCGCGAAATCGCTCGAACACCAGACGAGAGCGACATCGACCAGCTTCCGGCACCGGCAGACAGTGCCTCGAAAACCGTCACTACTTCGACCCACAGACCGGCCAGAAACACCAACTCTGTTACCTCGGCTGCTTTCCTGGGTTCCGCCACTGGCGGACGGGAGCGGCACACTTAACCGCTGATCGTGATCTGGGACAATTTGCCAGCCCATCGAGGAGACGTGGTGCGCGCCTACCTGACCACGCCCAGCCTGAACCTGCGCCTAGTGAACCTGCCCAGTTACAGTCCAGATTTCAACGGCCCGATTTTTGACCGATCGCGCCATCTGGGGCTGGGCGCGTCAGGAAGTGACGGCCAACCTGTGCCTGGGAACCCGTGAGTAAAGTCCCTACACGTGGTGTAAAGGAAACTGGGTGGCAAGAAGGTGGCCACCGCGTCATCCTTATCGGAACAACTACAAACCCGATGAGGGAGGACCGCGATGGCCAAGAACAGCATGGACCTTTTGGAACTACTACGCAAGCGTGGCATGGATGGCGATGTGGACTTTCTGCGGGAAGCCCTGCAGGCGCTGGTGGAGGGCATCATGGACGCCGAGGTGTCGGCCCAGATCGGCGCCCAGCACGGTGAGCGCAACCCGGAGCGCGTTACCCACCGCAACGGCTACCGCAGCCGAGATTGGGATACCCGGGTGGGGACCATGGAACTGCGCATCCCCAAGATCCGGGAGGGCAGTTACTTTCCTCCGCCAGAGGCGGACTGGAGCCCAGGCGGCGCAGGGAGAAGGCGTTGCTGGCGGTGATCCAGCAGGCCTACGTGGAAGGGGTATCCACGAGAAGGGTGGATGATCTGGTCAAGTCCCTGGGCTGCGATGGCATCTCGAAAAGCCAGGTCTCACGCATCTGCCGGGACCTGGATCAGGTGGTGGAGAACTTTCTGGGGCGACCTTTGGGCGGCGGTCCCTATCCCTACGTGTGGCTGGACGCTTTGACCCAGAAGGTCAGAGAGGGCGGGAGGATCGTGAACGTCAGCGTGGTGGTGGCCACCGGCGTGAACGCCCACGGTCAACGGGAAATACTGGGCATGGACGTGGGCGCCAGCGAGGACGGCGCTTTCTGGCTGGCTTTCCTGCGCTCGCTGAACGCTCGTGGCCTCAGTGGGGTGGAACTGGTCATCAGCGATGCCCACCAGGGATTGAAGAACGCCATCGCCATCTGCCACCGGCGGATTTGCCGGCGCCGGTTAGCAGCGGTGCCGCACCCACTTTCCGGTCTTACCGCGAGATTAGCCGCCTGATTATGGATTAGCAACCCATTTTGTTAGGGGTTCTAAATGACTATCGGCCAGCGCCAGTACACGGTTCAACATGATGCGTGTGTGAATGAGAGGCTGATGCGCATCAATTGTTGTGAGCGCTCCCAGAGACGTTATCACTCGCCGCGCTGATGTTCACGGCGCGCCCATCCTCCCTGACCTTCAATCCAAACCTGGAGCAATCAGATATGACCCACACTGTGGGCGTCGCCCCCGCCATCCGACAACTTCACCCCCAACCCGGCTCCGGACCGTGGGAACCCTTCGCCCAGACCGAGAGGTCCACGCTGGCCATCACCGGGCTTGACGCCGGCAAGACCCCGTCCACAGCGCTCAGGCGTGTCAACACCCAGATACTGGGCAAAGCCAAACCCCGGGAGTAGGCGCTATGGGCTTACGTGCGCTACTCGTTGGCTCGCTTGATCTCCACACAGGAAAGGCAGACCCCATGGGAAGTCTGCCAATCGACCTGATCCGGGAAGATCCACCGCGCTGGGAGAGCCTGGCTCGTTCGGGTCCGGCGGCGTTGGCGCAGCAGAGGTTGCGTAGCGAGTCCGCCGAAGTTGGATTGGAGCCAGGTTCGACGCCTCGCGCGATACCGAAGACGATGGAGTGTTTGTACCGCCCGGACGTACGGTTAGGGCGATGAAGGCGCTCATCATCGTCAATCGCCAGATCGTCCAGAAGAACCGCAAGGAGGGAACCGACAATCCACCCATCAGCGTCAAGACCTACGTGGGCCTGAGCGGGTTCACGAGGTCAGGTTCTCCGACCCTGCCATACTGCGCAGCGCCACCACAGCACCTTCCGGCACCTCCGGCGCCACCGTGTGGATCGAAACGGAGTACGAGACGCTGGAACTGATCGTCAGAGAGGACGGAGAGCCAAGTGGTTGGCTATTGGCCGCACCGACCCCCTTTGCGACGCCTCGAAGTGACTACTCCGGGAAATTACCGCAGCCGCCTGCTTCCGGCCCGGTTGCCGGCCCTGCCGCCTGCTATCTCAGCGCGGCGGGCAATCCTCCCGGAGGGCTGTCCACAGGACGGCCAACTCGATGACGGAGTCGTAGCATTCCCGGGTCTTTTCGTAGCACGTGACCACCCGATGGAAGTGTCGCAGCCTGTAAAGGTAATCCTTGGCGACGCGCTGCAATGTCAACGCCGGATGCGGCGGATAAGGCCGCTTGCGATTAGGACGATTGGGGATCGCCCCTTCGATTTCCAGCGCCGCCAACATCCTCCGGAAAGCGTTTTTGTCGTGGCTCACGTCGCCAACCAGCACGTCGGGGCTTCTGCCCTTCAACAGGGCCGGCGTTGCCGTCGACGCGGGAAGAGTGCTGGGCAACAGCCTCCAATCCACCGGGCGGCCCGCCTCCGAATGAAATGGCGCCCGTGTCCGCTGGCCCGCCTGCCAACATTCCTCCCCGCGAGAGCATCCAGTGCGCAGCCCTTAACCCGTGTCGAAGCGTGGCGGATTCAGTGCGTTCTTAAATCCGCCACAAACCAGGCTTGCGGGACACGGTTGACACCAGCGGTCGCCTGACTCCGTCAACGTAAATCCTCATCCGAACCGTGGAAATCAATCATCTCACCTCAACCGTCAGCGTCAGATCGCCGACGGCGTGGCAAGGAGCTCCATTCGGCGCCGCGAGCCGTTCACTCATCCCCAGCGGCGCCTTGAAGCACGCCCTACGCATGGAACTCATCTCCCGCAACCCCGTGGCCGCCGTCACCCCGCCAACGGCGCCTAAGGTTGAAGCCTTCAGCCCTGAGATCGCCCAGGTGCAGCACCTGCTGAGGACCGCCGAATCCCTTGAGCACTACTTCTGGGCCTGCATCCACCTCACCGCCTACACCGGAATGCGCCGCGGCGAATCCCTGGCCCTCATGTGGGAAAACCTGGACTTGGACGAGCAAACCCTCCAGATCAAAGCGTCCCTGGTCATCACCAGCCGAGGCATCGCCCTGGAACCCCCGAAAACCGCCAGTGGACTCCGCACCGTGGCCCTGGACGACCTCACCGTCGCCGTGCTGCGCCAACACCGCTCGCGCCAGCTGGAACTGGCCCGACAATTGGGCGTGGATCCGCCGGAAATGGTCTTTCCCCGACAGAACCTCCAGGAATGGTGTCATCCCAACACTCTGTCCCACGCCGTGCAGAGCCTCGCCAAAAAGGCCGGTTGCCCCCCAGATCACCCTGCGCAGCCTGCGGCACTTCCACGCTACCGTGCTGTTGCACGACAATAAGGACAATCCCGTGGTGGCCTCCCAGCTGCTGGGCCACTCCAAGACCAGTATCGCTACCGACATCTACGGCCACGTGCTCGACGGTTGGCAGCGCGAAACCGCCCAATCCTTCGCCCAGACCATGGATAACCAGACCATGGATGCGGAGCCATGAAAAATGCGGCACAAATGTGGCACAAACCCACGGTGTTGTGCCACACCCCACTCCATTCCACGCCGATAATTGAGTAGGAAATCCAACTCTGCAGGCATTGACCGCACCCAACATCACCCCTACTATTGAATCTGACCTTCGGCACCAATCCTGCGATTTCCTACTTAGGAACGGCCCCCAACGGGGCCGTTTTGGCTACTTTGTTGACCCAGATAGCCCTGGGCACGTTACTTCGGCAATTTACGTGACTCGGATGTTTTCTCTCAACAGGACCGGTGTTTTGGGGTAATATGACGCTCGGAACGATACACCGCCAAAGGCCAGCTTATCGAAAGGAAGTGCGACTATGGTAGCCGCCGATGACCGAATACTTCTGGACTGGGACGCCCTGGAGGTCGGCGAGACCTTTGAGACGTACCAATACCTCCTCACCCAGGACATGATCGACACCTACCGCCAGGGGGTGATGGACCCGGAGGCCAGCTTCCCGACGATCTCCCACAAGGTGGACGTCAAGCAGTACAACGCAAAGTACCGGGATGCCGGTTCCGTCAACGCCCGCTGCGCGTTCTACTGCTACAACCCGCCCGTGGCCGGCAAGACCATCACCGTGCGCGCGTGGATCGCCGACAAGTACCTGCGCCGGGGCAAGAACTACATTGTCACCGAGGCGGTTTCGGTTGACGAGGATGGCCGGCTCATCGACCGGGTGATCACCCACGAGCTCAAGCAGCCCACGGAGGTCGGCAAGAAATGGGGAGGCTAGTTCGCGCTTACGAGGTGGGGGACGAGGTGCCCCCGCTGGTAAAGGAAATGACCCAACAGGCCATCAACCTGTTCGAGGGGAGCTCGGGAGAACTGGAGGCTTCCCAGTTCACCGACGAAGAAACCGCCCGCGAGACCCTGGGAACCGAGGGCACGGTGGCATCGGGGAGGATGTCGCTGTCATTCGCCCTGGAACTGCTGCGCCGCTACTTCGGCAGCAGCGTGTTCAACCATTCCGGCGCCGTTGACCTGCGATTCCTGCGGCCGGTGCGTCCCGGCGACACCATCACCTTCACGGGAACGGTCACCGGCGTGAGCCGGGAAGTGAACGGCAGCCGGGTATCGGTGGATATCAAGGTGGAGAACCAGCGCGGCGATACGACCGGCGTGGGTCAGGGCAGCGCGGTCGTACCCAACGCCTTTCTCCCCCAGGATGGGTAACTCCCGGCAATAGAGGGTGATTCGGTTTGAATATCGGCTTATCGGACCTGGTTAGCTACCTGCGGGAGCAGTACCACTACGCCTGGCTCGTGGTGGGAATAGGCACCCTGCTCCGGATCACCGCCAATTTCGTCAGCCAGGCTTTCGCCGTCATCCTGGTCGTTCTGCAGACCGACTTCGCCTGGGGCGTCACCGCCATCGTCCTCGCCCAAGTCTTCCGCAGCGTCGCCAGCGCCGTCCTTTCACCGGCCTCCGGGTGGGTCGGCGACCGCTATGGAGCGCGCCCGTCCCTGTTTGTGGCGGCCGGCCTCTACGTGGGCGGGATGCTGCTGCTCAGCACCGTAAGCGAACTCTGGCAGCTTTACCTCTACTACAGCCTGGTGCTGGGGTTGGCCCAGGCCCTCTTCACCGTCAACATCCCCACCACCGTGGCCGCCTGGTTCAAGAGGAAGCTGGGCGTCGCCGTGGGTATCCAGCAGTCCTTCGGAGGCATGGGCGCGTCGGTCACCGCCCCGGCCCTGGCGTTGTTGCTGAGACTGACCGAATGGCAGGCCGGGTTCTGGATCATCGCCGCCGTGGGCGGGGTAATCCTGTTCTCGCTGTTGTTTTTCTTCCACAGCGAACCCGCCGACCGGGGGATGAAGCCCCTGGGCGCCACCGACGACGACCCGCCTCCGGTGCCGGTCAATACCGCAACCGCCAAGCTGCGCAGCAAGGTCTTCCTGCAACACGCCCGCCGGACCCGGGCCTTCTGGAATCTCCCTTTCATCCACTTCCTCGGCTGTATGGGCCACGCCATCGTCATCTGGCACGTCGTCTTCTTCGCCACCGAGCAGGGATTGTCCCTGGCGACGGCGGCCTGGATCGTCACCATCTACACCATGACCAGCGTCAGCAGCCGGCTGTTCATTCCCATTCTTGCCGACCGTTTCGGCGCCAAGACGACGATGATCCTGCCCTACGCCCTGCAGGGCGTCACGGTGATAATGCTCTTCTGGGCCACGAGCGCGTGGGAGTTCTACCTCTTTGCCGTGCTGTTCGGCATCGGCTTCGGCGGGGAGATGTCCGCCTTCCTCATCGCCAACCGCCAGTACTACGGCATGGGGCCGGTGCGGTCAATATTTGGATTCCAGCACTTCGGCTCCGGCCTCGGCATGGCCGCCGGCGGACTCATCGGCGGCGTGATCTACGACTTCCGCACCGGCGAAGCGCCGATGCGGCTGCTGGGCTTCATCGACCTCGGCGGAGGGTCCTACGACCTGGCCTGGGCCATCTCCATCGCCGCCAGTCTCGCCGGGGTCGTCTTCATCCTGTTGCTGGAATCATCCTCGCGCGTCCTCATCCCCGACTGGGAGGACTCGCTGCCTGCGGAGGGACAAACCTCGCCGGCGTCTTCGTGACCGGCAGATGCTATCATCTTCCAAAAGCGAGGTGGAATTATGGCAGTGGCGTTGCTGACCAGAGTGGATGCATCCCTGGTAGAAGAATGGGCCGGCAAAGCGCCGGTTGACTATGGTTATGAAGTCCTGCTGGTTTGCGACACCAGCGGCGACAGTCCCGGCACGCCATGGGCGGTTTTCTGCCCGTCCATGGACGTGTGCAGCGCGGGGCGTGATCCGCAAGACGCGCTGGATATGATTGCCGACGCAATTTACGAGGCGCTGGTGGACGGCGTGGCGCCGGTCAATCGGAGCATAGAGGAATGTCTCGGGGAGCTTTATGAGGAAATGATAGACGCCGGATGCCCCATGGCGACAGCGGTAGTTCGGCCGGCGCCGTATCCCAAGGAGTAGAAATGACGGCTACAGACAATAGCAACGACCTCTACGAAGTCATCCTCATCGAATCGGACGACGACTTTGCCGTCATCTGCCCCGGCATCCCCGGCGCCGTTTCCCAGGGCAAAGACCGGGAAGAGGCGCTGAAGATGATCGCCGACGCCATGGCGATGTGCCGGTTGTACCCGCTGCCCGGCGAGGAAAGCGCAGCCCGCCGCGAAGAACTGCGTCAATTGGGAAAAGCCAAAATCGCGGAACTGGTGGCGGAATGTGAGGAAGAGGGTTTGGAGTATTACGTCTGCGAGGTTGCGCCGCAGCTGTTACACCCTCTGGTCGAGGCTGGATAGCCTGTGCCGCCATACATACCGGGAGTAAGCCGGCGAGAAATCGTGCGGATTTTGCGACGACTTAATTTCAGCGAATCCGACATCGGCGACCACACCGTTTTTCGTAACCATCGGCTGGGACTACGGACTTCCGTGCCCAGGCACAGCGGAGAAGTTTCGCCTCGATTGGTCGGGGTTATCATCGAGCAGATTGGCCTGACCCGCGCCGAATTTGACGAGGTCCGTCGGCGGCGCGGACGGATACCGGAG
Organism: Dehalococcoidia bacterium; assembly: GCA_034421995.1. Lineage (GTDB taxonomy): Bacteria > Chloroflexota > Dehalococcoidia > Lucifugimonadales > UBA3495 > Bin87. The sequence goes on from DAOUJY010000071.1 coordinate 7,518, forward strand.
CGGTTCCGGGAGTGACAATCCCCACTAAAGGATAGACAAAGGAATCCACTTATGACTCGTTCAGGCAATGCAGTAGCCACCCCATTACGCCGCCTCTCGTCATGGCTGATCGACAGCATCTCATTCGCATTGGCAGGCCCTGCAATTTTTTTCGCAGTGGTCTTCTTGTCGTTCACTATTGATGACATTCTCTGGGATCTACCCGCCTGGGGCCACCTCATGGGCAGTGTCCTGTTGGTAGTAGTGATCTACATCATCTTGATCGGAGGTTATCTGCTCGTCTCCATTCTCACGGTAATGAACGAATGGCAAATAGTCTCTATTCTCTCACCCCCCCATTGTGCTGTTCATACTGTCAATATTCGCTTACATATATACTTACTCATTTATGGTTGTAGCTGTGCTAGCGGCTATATCATCACTCATCTCATATGTTATCTGGATGCTTATTCTATTTGGCAACGGTCAGACGGTGGGCAAACGATTGGTCGGGATTCAAGCGGTTCGACAAAGCGGAGAGTCCGTTGGCTGGGGGTTGATGTTCGTTAGAGAAGTCATCAAGTCCTTGTTGCACCTTTTCCTGATTGGCTTCATCATTGATGCAATCATGCTGCTGTCCGACAAAGTTGAATGGCAGTCGGTATCTGACCGAATTGCCGGAACGGTTGTGGTACACGCAGGCTGATGAACCAATGGATACCCGGCGATGAATCTCGATTTGTTGCTGCTGCCTATCAACCACGGGAAGACGTCCCGTAAGGAAGTTTTATTTTCTGGTCTCGATCACGGACCGGGGAAAAGGATCCGTTTTCGTGCCTTGGGGACTTTGCTTTTCCGGGCCGTGTCCATGGAAAACGGGCGATTTGACTAGATCTCGCGTAGTGCTTAAGCTGCTGGCGGCAAATCGGTTACAGCATTAGGAGGTGTGCAATGACCGACAAGCACACAACGCGCGGGCCACCGCTTACCGACGCGAAAGCCCCGGTAGGGGTCGAGATCTGCCGGGGCTGCAACAACCATCTCACTCAGAGAGAAGGAGCTAGTTGTATGGCAACCGTACCGTATTTTGGTGGAAACAGCAACCGCTGCCCGCGTGGACACAAGAATTGCCCCTGCTTCATTGAAGGCAGCAGCATGACGTACAACCTGGTCATCAACGACGTGCGCGGTATCTTCGGATGGAGCTTTAGAACGGGTGGCTATAAACCCAGCGAGACTTGGCGGGAAATCTCCCGTCGCCTAAAGAGCTGGCGTTACAAAAAGGGACTGTAACCGCGGAGTACAATCCCGCCTATCTCCCGCCCCGCCGCCCCGGTATAATGGCTTCGTAACCACAACCGAGGGCGGCGGGGCCGCCGTCGCTTAAAGGACAACCGTAATGACTGATAACAACCATCAACACGCTACCCCTTCGGTTCTTCTGGACAGCGAACTGGTCGATGTTACCGAACTCGGTAAAATGGTAATCGCCATGGACCCTCGGAAAACGCTGATCGACTACAGCGGCCTCAACTTCAAGGAGATGTTGATGGCTTGCCCCATCGACGATATTGATTTGACGCGGGAACTCGAATATCCGCGTGAGGCGGAACTGTAATGTTCCTTCTCGACACCAACGTGGTTTCGGAATCGCGCCGTGGTCGACGTTGCAATCCTGGCGTCGCTGCCTGGTTCGCCAGCGTTGTTGTTACCGACCTGTTCATCGGCGCGCTGACCATCGGCGAAATTCGCAAGGGCATTATGCTGGTTACCAGTCGCGGAGACCATACACAGGCTGCTAACTTGGATACCTGGTTGCAGGGCATGCTCACTATTTTCGCCGACCGCATTTTGCCTGTTGATGCCAGCATTGCTGACACTTGGGGGCAGATGCACGCCATCCGCAACGTACCCGTAATTGACGGCCTACCCGCCGCCACTGCCATAGTCCATGACCTTACTCTGGTAACGCGCAACATTTACCATGTTCAGGGGTTGGGCGCCGATTTGCTCAATCCTTTCACCACCTGAGTGGGAGCCTGCGGCGGTGTCGCCGCCAGCGCCATGATGCCGGCCAGGAAAACCGCCACGGCGAAGAACGTGAACGGGATCCGGTAGCTGTCGAAGTAGTCGAACATGAACCCGGCGATCACCGGCCCCAGGGCCTGTCCGCCCACCTGCGCCGACATGGTCAGCCCCCGGATGGTGCCCAGGTTCTGCCGGCCGTAGTAGTCCGCCCACACCAGCCGTATCAGCAGGTGCAGCCCCCCTACGCCGAACCCGATCCCCGCCGCCGAGATAATCTCCGGCAGCAGCCAGTCGCTCACCACCGTGCCCGCCGACGCCAGCGCCACGACGCACGACGCCGCCATCATCAGGAACCGGATGGGCATCCGCCGCGCCAGGGCCGCCCAGAAGAGGGTCGCCGGCATTTGGGCCAGGGCGAATGTGCTCGCGCTGATCGCGGCGAAACGAGGGTCAATTCCCTGGTTGATGTAGTGGGAGACCTGGTGCAGGCTCACCCCCGCCTGGACCATCATGCTGGCGCCGGAAAAGATCGCCAGGATCCAGAAGGCCCGCGTCCGCAGCGCCTGCCCCACGGTGAAGTCGATCTCGGCGAAGCCGCCCGAGTTGCCGGAACTCTTGGCGGCCTCGGCATCCCGGTTGGCTGAGGCTTCCCGCGCCGGCGCCGGGTCGGGTTCCAGCCCCATATCCTCCGGCCGCCGCGCCACCAGCAACAGGGACGGGACCACCCCCAGCGCGAAGGTCAGAATCCCCAGGGTGAACCACGCCGTCCGCCAGTCGTATCCGGTGATGATGAGCTGCATCGCCCAGGGCACGATGGCCAGGCCGGCCCCCTTGCCGATGGCGTCCGCGGCCAGCCCCATGGGACGCCGCCGGATGAACCAGTTGCTGATGGCCGTGGGCAGTCCCATCTCCAACGGCCCGGAGAAGATCATCCGCCCCGGGACGTACAGGAAATAAAAGGCCAGCGGATGGGTGACGAAGGCCAGCCCGATTGCTATTGCGCCCGTGGCGAGTGAACCCGCCCCCAGGATGACGCCCGCCCCGTACTTGTCCAGCCATCTGCCCACGATGGGCGAGACGAAGACCGCGACCAGCCCGCCCAGGCTGACCGCCCCGGAGAACATCCCCACCGACCAACCCATGGATTGGGTCATCGGAACGACGAACACGGAAAGGAGCGCCACCGCCATGACGGTCCGGGTGGACAGGCTCACCGCCACCCCGTTCGCCACGATTACCCAGCCGTAGTAGAAGGGCAGGGCGTGGGCCATCCTGGTCCGCCAGGCGGTAACGTTGGTCATTGATTTACCCCAAAAGCTGAGCGACGCCACTCGGTTCACGGGACGATGTGATATACCCGAATTCTTGGCATTATTGGACAGTCACTATTCCGGCTGTCCTGTGCAACGTCTGGATGTCCATGCCCGTTACCTTCACCGCCACCACGATACCCAGGTACGGCGCTCCCGGTCTCAGCGCAGTGACGTTGCCCGTACGGGCCTTGGGGTCGTTGACCAGCTGCCGGTCATACGGGAATGGGCCGCCCTGGGCAGCGTTGGTCATGTTCACCGCGATGAGGATGTAGAAGTCAGCGTTTTCACCGCCTTCCCAAGTGAGCGTCAGCTCACCCGCCCCGTTGGAGGTCGCTATCACGTTGGTCAGCGGACGCAGTGGGAAATCAGCCGTAGATGGATCGGGCAGTGTCGCCAGGCCGTGGCCCCAGATATTGTCCGCGCCGGCGGCGCCCCGCTCGGCGGCATTGCGCCGCAGGTAGCTGGTCAGCTGGGTCGGCGTGTAGCCGGGAAATCTCTGCTGCACCAGCGCGGCCAGACCCGAAATATGGGGAGCGGAGTGGCTGGTCCCGCAGGTGGAATAGACGATAGTACCGTTGGATTGTGGCGCCGGCGGACTCGTCGCCGTTTCGTTGCAGGTAACGCCCGTAATGTCCGGTTTGGTTCTGTCGTCAAGAGTCGGGCCGCGTGAACTGTACGGAGCGATGGTCTGCGTGTCCCACCAGTGCGTTGCTCCCACTGCCAGCATACCCGGGCTGCGGCTTTCCTCCGGGTTGCCCATGTGGTGCGACGCCGAATGGTATTGGAGTTCATCGTCAATCCAAGCAATCAGCTGTATCCATGCCGGTTTTTCCGCGCAGGTATGCTTGCGTATCGCCAGGAAGTATTGACCGGCATCGGACGCCGTGGCCTCGCCGTCAAAAAAGAAACCGGCAAAGGGGATGCTGCCTTCGCTGCCGTCCTGGGCTCTATGATCCCCAAAAACAAACGTATGTCCTCCGTCAGGTCCACGGACATTCCTGTATAGTTCCAAGTCCAGATCACAATTGGCACTGCCCCTGCTATCATCCCAACGCATGAAAACCGCTACTTCGTCGCCTTCTGCAACGATGAAGTGATTACCTTCGTCTCGGGCGGTGAAGTTATGAGCACCGTCATTGTCTCGGTCCGAAAAGGTCCCGTACCAAACATTCATTGCCGAGTTGCCGGCCGCGTTGACCCACGCGATGTCGGCCGCCACCGCCGCGTCAATGGTTCGCAGTGGACTGTTGCTGGACGGCGACGTGCCGTCGCCGGGGCCATCCGGCCGGTACCCTAGCGAAACGTTGATGACCCTCACCCCCTGCTCCGCCATCCAGTCAACGGCGTCACGCAAATCGCCGAGGGAGTACGGGTTGGCGATGTAGAGATCCACTGCCGGCGCGACATCAACCAACGTTTCAGCGACCGCCGTACCATGGTGGGAATCCACTTCACAGTGCTGGAGGTGAGAGGAAGGCAATCGTGGACCTTCAAAATAGCACCGAGCCGTCACATCGCTGGGCAATTCGCTTCCTTGCAAAGAGCTGAAACCCTCAAAGCCGCTGTCGATGACGCCGACCCGGACGTTGCCGCCCCAGTAACCGGCGTCGTGCCAAGCTTCGGCTCCGTGCAAGCCAACGCCCTGGCTGGCGACGTTCTCGCGGGTTTGGGACCGCTGGGCCGGTATGACGGTATCGACGCGAAGGACGCCGGGCCGCTCGGACGCGGCACCCAGCAGTCCAGGGGGAACGTGGGCCTCGATGTAGTCGTCCCCGACGTGGCGGATGAAGACGCCGTGTTCCTCCAGGTACTCACGAACGTCGGCGACGTGGTTCGGGTCGATATAGAAAGTCACCAGCACAGGTTCGGGGGCCTGGCCCGAACCGTGGCCATCCGCGGTCGCAGATCTGCGAAGGGCCGCTGCCGTCTCCGCCAATCGGTTCAGGTTGGAATCCAAGTTGGGATAGTCCGGGGGTTCTTTGTCAATCGGCGGCAGGTCAACTTCTTCTTGGATGCCTTCAGGATGCGCGAAGACGCGTTCAGAGACGGGTTCGTAGGCGTCCGGGATCTCCCCGGCGTTGGAAGTGGCGGTGACGTTGGGCCGGTGTGCGTTGGGAAGCAAGGACAGCGTTGCCGCGGCCAGGGCGGCGATTATGACCGCCAGCAACACGAAGATTGACCCGGTTCGGACCCGATTGCCCATGGTCTTAACCTCCTGGTACGCCCGGTGGGGGCTCCGCCGCTTCCAGCCCGCAGCCGACTAATCCGAAGAAGAACGCGGCGACCGCCAGGCGTTCCTGTTCGGTTGGGGAAGGGTTGGACAGGGCCGCGACGGCCGGCTCCAACAGTTCCTGAACGCAGGCGTTTTCCTCTCCGCTTGCCTCCATCTGCCGGACGATCTGGGCGAAAGTCATGGCAAAGACCAGGGCTCCGGCGGTGTCCTCGGACAGGCAGCCCAATATGATGATGTCCTGCAGCCGGGGTTCACCGTCGCCGTCGTAGAAGACGGAGCTCCCCGAAGCGGTGGCGTACCCTTCCTCGCCAAGCTGAGCAGTGATGCATGACCGCTCCGCGTCGGAAAAAATGGGGAACAGGTCACCCCAAACGGGGTCGGGGTTGGGACCCTGAGGACCCACCGGGATCAGGCGGTCATAGAACTGGCGGAACTTGGTCGTCGCGGCTGCGGTGGCGGTTTCGTCCCGTTCGGTCTCTTGTTCGGCGCGAAACCGAAGCTGCCTGGACTCAGGAAGGTCCTCCGCGCTCCCGGGTTGGCGCGCCAATAGATAACACGTCTCATCGGGGGAACCCGGAACGTAGCCCATGGTGTAACGGTCATCGGCCCGGTACGCCCGTACCGTCTCATAACCATTGCTGTCCGCCCTCCGGATGACGAACCACTCCACGCCTTCCGAGTCGGAGAAGAACCGCTCCCCCGGTTCGGCCGGCCAACCGGACGGACAGTCCGGACCGCGGGCGTAAGCGCGTTCCGCGGGCAGGGCCATCGCGCCCGCTGCGCACAAGAACGCAATTGCAGCGATTATGATTGCCGACTTGATACCACACCTCCCCTAAGCAACCAGCTGCCAGTAGCGGCGGCCCTCGGCGCGGACCACGCGGCCGAAGCCGCCGTGGTGGCAGATGGCCATGATGGCGTCCTCGGACTCGGCGCGCTCGATCATGGCGGCGCGGGTGGCTACCCCCTGGTCGCCGTCCATGTCGAAGCTGAACTTCCAGCCTGTTTCGGTTATCTGGGCCGGGCCGTGGAAGACGTCGCCGAGGATGTAGGCTCGCTGGCCGCCGGAGACAATGGCGAGGCTCATGGAGCCGGGGGTGTGGCCCGGCGTGGGTATGGCGATGACTTCGCCAGTCAGGGGGCGCTCGCCGTCGAGGAGGTCGAGGACGCCCAGGTCTTGGAGGGGGCCTAGAGCAAGATCCCAGTGGGGCGGGAAGAGCTCCATGACCTCGGAGCGCTGGAAGACCTCCCAGTCGGCGCGGTGGGCGACGTAGCGGGCGTGGGGGAAGGTGGCGCGGACCGGAACGCCCGGTTCGTGGGTGAGGTTCCAGCCGACGTGGTCGAAGTGCAGGTGGCTGAAGAAGACGGTGTTGATGTCGGCCGGGCTGACGCCGACGGCTTCGAGTTCCTGCATCAGGCGTCCTTCGGCGCCGCCGACCATGGCCTCAATGGAGTTGGGGTTGGTAGCCGCGCCGCCCAAGCCGGTGTCCACCAATATGGTCTGGCCCTCGGAGCGGATGAGGTAGCACTCGAAGTGGGCCAGCAGGTGGTCGCCACTGAAGCCGCTGGGGTATTGCTCTTGGTAGGGCGTCCATGCGTCGGCGGGAACCTCGGGGAAGACGTCGCTGAGGGG
>DAOUJY010000072.1:0-42272 GCA_034421995.1 Dehalococcoidia bacterium
ATAAAATCGGAGATGTTCATGGGGTTCCTCGCTGCGGAGTGTTCTCAACTCGCAGCATAGGGGAACCTCGTGGCATTTTCAAAATCGTCTCAAACTAGCACCAAAGGTTATGATCGTTACGGAGATTTCCTTCTCCGCATAATTAGATCCAATGAAAAATCACTCCTCTCAGATTTCACGTTCACAGTTGGCATTGTCAGCAATCATGGCAATTGGTTCACTGCGGAAGACCACAATAAGGAACTCAAAGTACTAGCCGAATCTTACGATTGGCTCCTTTTCCTGACCGATGCCGGGCTTGCAGAGTTCGTCCAAACACTTATCGTACAGCCGAAAAAAGAATATCAGGCCATACGAGATGCGTTTAATATGAGTTATGACGGTACTACCAGAATGAATAGATTTACAAAAGTTCGCATGGAACTTTCCGCTGATCTGGCGTTGCGAGAGTATTTCACAAGTAACCTGCCGAATATAGAACGCTGGTTTAACGTCATATCGCCCGCCGGCGCCACTATATCAGAACTGCGAAATCATCTGAATGTACTCGCATCAAAGCCGTGGGAGGATATCCTGAAATGACTGCCGGCAGAACAGTCAATTCAAAGAATGTTGACTGGTGTACCCCTCCTCAGTATGTTGACGCCGTGAGGCGTGTTTTCGGGGGGGTGATCGCCCTCGACCCTTGCGCAAACGAATGGTCGATAGTTGGCGCAGGGACCGAATATAGCCTCCCTGAACATGACGGCCTCCTGGAATCGTGGGATTACCCCACTGTGTACGTGAACCCCCCTTATGGAGCTGACAGGGAGCGACGCACTACGATCAAAGACTGGCTGCGTCGGTGCTCCAACGCGCACAAGCAGCATGGCTCGCAGGTATTAGCGTTGGTACCAGTGGCTACTAATACTGGCCACTGGAAAAAATTCGTGTGGGGCCAAGCCGCTGCCATTTGCTTCCTGTACGACACTAGGTTACGGTTCCTTGTTCAAGGAGAGGACACGGGTAAGGGGGCGCCTATGTCTTGTGCCATGATTTATTGGAACAACGAAATTGAACGATTTTCAAACGTTTTTTGTGAATTCGGGGCAGTTGTAGACATACGGGGGCTGCAACATACGATTTCGGCGCGGGCGCTACGCTGAAACCCACTTTGCCACTTCGCAACCATTATCTGCCCGTGTGAACAGTACAGTAACGAGACCTCGACGGCGCTTCCTGAACCCTCGGGCAATTTTGTCGGAAATTCCACCTCCGCCCTGTTGTCCGCAACCCCTGACACGATCCCCTTGACCACACCGTAGCAGAACATATATCCTGAATACAGCCAAGGCAAAACAGCTGTTTCTATCCAATCTCCAGGAAGGCAGGATTTCACTTCGACGGCCAACCCCCGTCAGTTTCCAAAATCGCAACCGGTCGCACTCGGCAAGGCTCAGTTAGACCCGACCGCCTCAATCGGATTGCCGGCTGGACCACCGGGACTGTCCGTGCCCGCGCGCAGGTGCGCCTCTGGCGTACTGAGTACGCGAAAAAGTAGGGAAAAATAGTTGCGTACCCAACCGGCCGTATGCTGACAACGAAGTGCTGCTGCTAAGTCCGCCTCTGGCGGGAAATCCTGCCTTCCAATCCACACCACACCAAACCTGAAAGGAGCAAAGCCATCGCAAACCCGCGCCAAATCCCGAAAATCCTCTAATCCAGTAAATCCTGATTCCGACAACCCCACGCCCCCGTCATCAGGTGGACATCCGACCATCTGCCCCGTACTATTCCCGCAACAACCGATTGCGCGACCCGCGATCAAGGAGTAGCACAATGCAGACTAGGGAAATGACCGCCAGCGCGTCCCGCCTGATGGTGGAGCAGATGGTGGCCTCCGGCGTCAAGTACGTCTTCAACAACTCTGGCTCCCGCGAGGCGCTGTTCTTCAATGAACTGCACGCCCGCTCCGACATCCACGGCATCCTGGGCCTTCACGAAGGCGCGGTAACCGCCATGGCCGGCGGCTACACCCAGGCCAACCTGGCCCCCGGCGTCATGGTCGTCCACCTGGGCGCCGGCCTCGCCCAGGCCATGGGCCAGCTCATCAACGTCTGGACCGGCAGCCTGCCCGTGGTGGTCATCACCTTCGCCGGCGACACCGGCAGCTTCGCCGGCAAAATCAGCCTGGACGTCAGCCACAACGCCGGCCCCACCGCCATCGCCGCGCCCATGATGAAGGCCAACTGGACGGTCATCGAGCCCGAGGGCCTGCCCGCCGCCCTGGAGCGCGCCCTGCGCGTCGCCATGACCCCGCCCGTCGGCCCGGTCCATCTCGCCGTGTACGACCGTCTCCTCGGCCCGGCCGAACACACCGCCAACATCATCGACGGCCACACCCCCGAGTTCCGCGCCGGCTATCCCTCCAACTCCGACGTTGAAGCCGTGGCCCGCGCCCTCCGCGACGCCCAGCGCCCCCTCATGTACGTGGGCGACGGCGTCTGGAAGAGCGGCGCGATTGCCGAGGTCACCGCCCTCGCCGAGCGGTTTGGCGTCCCCGTCGTCGGCGATCCCCGCGCCGTCCCCATCAAGCATCCCCTCCACGCCGGCGGCCGCCGCCTGGAGCAAGCCCCCGACCTCAACCCCGACCTCATCCTCTCCATCGGCGTTACCCACAACGGCGCCGGCAACGCCAGCGACTACACCGCCTTCTACAACGCCCAGCGCACCATCGCCATTGGCGCCGACGCCGAGAACCTGGAGAACATCCCCGGCCTCGACCTCGCCATCCTGGCCGACGAGCGCCGCGCCGCCCAGGCCCTGCTGGACGCCACCGACGCCTCCGAGGACCTGGCCGACCGCCGCAGCCGCGCCCGCGAAGAAGTCGCCGCCCTGCGCGCCCAGCGCCGCGACGCCGCCTGGCGGGTGCCGGCCGAGGCGGGCAAGGTCCGCGCCGTCGCGTTGGGCGACGCTCTGGACGCCGCTCTCGAAAGTCGCGGCGGCGGCCTGGTCGCCATCGAGCAGTTCGCCGTGGCCCAGGACATCCTCTCCAACTCCGGCGACGCCGGCAACAACCAGTACATCCGCCCCGCCGGCGGCTCCGAGGGCTACGGCGTCGGCATGACCATCGGCGCCAAGCTCGGCGCGCCCGACCAGCCCGTGGTCGGCCTGGTCGGCGACGGCTCGCTCTACTACTCCGACCACGCCCTGTGGACGGCGGCCAGCCACGGCGTGCCGGTCCTCTACTGCATCTCCAACAACGGGGCCTACGGCATCGTCGCCAACTCCTTCGCCAACGCCGACGCCAACATGAAGGAGACCGGCGAGTACCGCGGCGTCGTCCTCGACGGCATCGACCCGGTCAAGCTGGCCGAGGGCTTCGGCGTCGAGGCCATGGACGCCACCGACGAGGCCACCATCAGCGATGCCATCGAGCACGGCCTCGGCGTCGTCGAGCGCGAAAACCGCCCCTTCCTCCTCAACGTCCACCTCCCCCTGGGTCTCCCCGAAGGAGGGCGGCCCGGCCAGATCTACAGCCTCAGCGGCGAGTTGGGGTAGCCGGACCCAGCCCAGCGCGACACGTAGGGGCAGGTTTGAAACCTGCCCCTAAGTAACCACCGGCCACTCACTTGGCGTCGCTGTTTCCCGCAATGAACGATCCCCTTGAAACCGACCGCAAGCGTCTGTTTGACCACTTGGCAAAAACCATGGGCGAGGGGCCGACCCTGGACGCCATGCGCCGCGTCCCCCGGGAACGTTTCGTGCCCCAGCCCTTGCGAGCCAAGGCGTACCTGAACGTCGCCCTGTCCATCGGCAACGGCCAGACCATATCACAGCCTCAGATGGTTGCCCACGCCACCGACGTCCTGCAGCTGCGCGGCGACGAGTACGTGCTGGAAGTGGGTGCCGGCAGCGGTTACCAGGCCGCTGTGCTTGCCGAACTGCTGCCCTTCGGCTCCGTCGTAGCGGTGGAACGCATACCTGAGTTGGTGTCATTCTGCCGCCGGAACCTGGCCGTCTGCGGCATTCTAAACGTATCGGTGCGACCGGCGGGCGCAATCCTCGGCGCTCCCGACCATGCGCCTTTCGACGCCATACTGGTCTCGGCCGCTGCGCCTGAGCTTCCCGCCCCTTTGGTCTCCCAGCTCAAGCCCGGCGGAAGTCTGGTGGTTCCGGTGGGAAGTTTTGAGCGGCAAACGCTGACCCGCGTCCGGATCGGATCCGAAGGTCAGATCACGGAGGATTTAGGGTTTTGCAGCTACGTTCCGCTGCTGGGGGAAGGCGCCTGGCAGGTCCTGTGAATCCCCTGGGGGTGTTATATGGCATAATACCGGGAGCAATTTGACGCCGCCCTTCACCGGCTAAAGACACGGAGGCAAAACATGGCCGCCCAAATCCAAATCCGCCAGATCAACCACGTAACCACCATGGTCAAGGACACTGCCCGCGCCATGGCCTTCTACAACGACCTGCTGGGCATCAAGCAGATCCAGAGCCAGGTGGACAACCCGGCCATCACCTGGCTCCAGCTGGAAAACGGCGTCATGGTCCACCTGATTGAGACCGACGAAGCCCCCGCCAAGCCCGGCAGCGTCCACCACGCCTTCCAGGTGGACGACCTGGAGGAAACCCGGGCCACGCTGGAGAGCAGTGGCTACGAAGTCCTGCGCGGCGGCATTCGCTACGACGGCCAGGCCTACTTCTTCATCGAAGACCCCGATGGCAACAGTGTCGAGTTCTGCACCGCCTCCGGCTACGCTCCGCCGCCGCCCCGCCCGGCCTAACCTCCATACCACCGTCATTCCGGCGAAAGCCGGAATCCAGCGCTTCAAATGACCGCTGCAAACATCATCCTCGTCGGCTTCATGGCCACTGGCAAGAGCCACGTGGGCCGCATCATCGCGCGCATGACCAACCGCCGCATGACCGACCTGGACGAGGAGATCGTCCGCCGCGCCGGCAAACCCATCCACCGCATCTTCAGCGAGGAGGGCGAGATCATCTTCCGCCATATGGAACGCCACGCCGCCCTGACCCTGTGCGAGGGCGGCGGCAAGGTCATCGCGGCCGGCGGTGGCGCCTTCGCCCAGGAACTCACCCGGCAGGTGCTACTGGAAAATGGCATCGTTTTCTGCCTCACCGCCCAGCCCGAAACCATCCACCACCGCATCACCCGGGGCAGCCCCAACGCCGCCGCCCGCCCTATGCTGGGCGACGGCGACCCGCTGGCGCGCATCCGCGAACTTCTGGATGAGCGCGCCTCGGCCTACGCCCAGGCCCACCACACCGTAGCCACCGACGACCGCACCCCGGAACAGGTGGCCGACGAGGTGCTGCGGATTTTTGAGAAGACGGTGACGGGTTCGGATCCTACCATCTAACCCTCTAGGAGAATGAGGAATGGCGCAGAGTGAATTCGTTGGCGTGGATAACTGTTCGTACGGATGGGTTAGCGTGGGACTAAACCGCAGCTGCGAATACGAGCTGGAGAAGTTTGCCTCGTTCTGCGAGTTGCTGAAGTACTACGCCGCAGCCAAGCTAATCTTGGTGGATATGCCTATCGGTTTGCCGGCTGGCCAAAAGGGTATTCAGGTCGGGCACAAGAAAGGTGATCTCGGAGGGCGGCACTGCGATTGGGAGGCAAGAAAGCTACTCGGCAGCAGTTGGCAACGCGTGTTTCTGACGCCGACCAGATTTACCGTGGATGCCGCGACGCAGTCGGACAAGACGTCCGCAGAACGTAAGAAAGCGGCCTATGAGACTGAATTTAAAGCCACTGGGGCAAAACTAACTCCATTTGCGTTTTCACTTGTGAAAAAGATTCACGAAGTAGATAGTTTGCTACCTCGTCCAACTCCGTGCGTCAGAGAAGTCCACCCTGAAATCTGTTTTTGGGCTTTGAATGGAAAGGCAATGATTAGCAAGCACAAGGCAGAAGGAATTGAACAACGTATATGTGCGCTAAGGAATGTGTGGCGTAAAACTGATGAGATCATCAAGGAAAGCTACCCCAATATTTTTAGGGGATTTTTCAAGGGTGATGACTTACTTGATGCTCTCGTTGCAGCGATAACCGCATACCAGGTATCATTGAACCCTGAGCAACTTCGGACGTTACCCGCCAATCCGCCCCCAGATGCACAAGGTTCCATGGAGATGGTGTATTGGGTTCCCCCGAGGAAAAGATAACGCCCCACGTTGCACGGGAGGACAACCCTCCAACCCAGCATATCGTCTGTACTGATGCAAAAAACGGAGCTACGATCATGACCGACACCAATGCCACCAACGCCGATCTCGCCGCAACCGTTCACCATTCCGGCGGCAGCTATCCCGTCGTCGCCGGCTGGGGCATTATCGACCGGCTGGGCGAGTACATCGCCGAGCTGGGGCTGGGCAACACCGCCTACATCATCACCGACGAGAATGTGATGCGGCCCTACGGACGCAATGCCCAGTGGGCTTTGCAGCGGGCCGGCATCGCCGCCCACTGCTTCATCATTCCGGCCGGCGAGACCAGCAAGTCCTTCCGGCAGGCCCAGGAGATCTACGAGTGGCTGGTGGGCCTCAAGGCCGAGCGCGGCCAGCCCATCATCGCCATCGGCGGCGGCGTGGCCGGCGACCTCGGCGGCTTCATCGCCAGCACCTTCCTGCGCGGCGTTCCTTTCGTCCAGGTGCCCACCAGCATGGCCGCCATGGTGGACGCCTCCATCGGCGGCAAGGTGGCGGTCAACCTGCCCCAGGCCAAGAACATGGTCGGCGCGTTCTACCAGCCCCGGGCCGTCCTCGCCGACGTGCAGGCTCTGTCCACCCTGGGCAAGCGCGAACTATCGGAGGGCTGGGCCGAGGCCATCAAGCACGGCCTGATCCTGGACCCGTCGCTGGTGGACGTGTTCGAGGAGCACGCCGAGGCCCTGATGGACGTGGAACCGGAGATTTCCACCGAGGTCATCCGGCGCAGCATGGCGATCAAGGCCGACGTGGTCAGCCAGGACGAGCGCGAGACCCTGGGTATCCGCATCCTGCTCAACTACGGGCACACCATCGGCCACGCGCTGGAAGCCTCCACGGAGTACGGGCGCTTCATGCACGGCGAGGGTGTGTCCGTGGGCATGATGGGCGCCGGCCGCATCGCCCGCGAAATGGGCATGATCGGCGATGAAATCCTGGACCGCCAACGTATCCTGCTCCAGCGTTTCAACCTGCCCATCACCGCCTGGGGCGTTGACCTGGACGACGTCAGGGCCGCGATGTCCCTGGACAAGAAGACCGTAGGCGGCGCCAACCGCTGGGTGCTGCTGGAAGACGTGGGCCGCGCCACCGTCCGCCGAGACATCCCCACCGAGGTGGTGGATGAAACGCTGGTTTGGCTGACCGAGTAGGGAGCGGAGCTACCCTCGCCGGGACCGGCCCCGGTCGGCGCTGTCCACCATGATGGTCACGGGGCCGTCGTTCTGCAGCCGCACCTGCATATACGCCTGAAACTCGCCGGTGGCGACGGTGAGGCCGGTTTCACGGAACATCGCCACCGCCTCCTCGTAGAGGCGGTTGGCCTCCTCGGGCGCGGCGGCGCGGGTGAAGTCGGGACGCCGGCCCCGGCGGGTGTCAGCGTAGAGGGTGAACTGGGATACCACCAGCAGCCCGCCGTCCACGTCCAGCGCGGAGCGGTTGAAGCGGCCTGCCTCGTCGGCGAAGATCCGCATATTCACCACCTTGTCCACCGCCCACCGCGCGTCGGCGCTGTCGTCCCCGTCGGCCACGCCCAGCAAAACCACTAGCCCCGGGCCAATGCTGCCCACCTCGGTGTCGTCGATCAGCACTGACGCAGAAGTAACCCGTTGTATCAGAGCCCGCATTCTAGCACTCACTGCATCGTGGACACGAAAAAACCGCACTCGCAAGCGCGGTTTTATCTCGTAGTCCGATTGGGATGGCAGAGGCTATGCCGAATCTCCACTGGCCGCGGCAGCCGGCGTCGCCGATTCCGAGCTGCCGGAGGAACTGGAATCGCTGGACTTGCCGTCCGAGCTGTCGCTGGAGCTCTTGGTGGACGACGATTCGGCGGCGGCTTCCTTGGCCTCCTGGCTTTCCGTGGGGCGCTTGGGCCGGCCGTAGTCGGTGGTGTAAAAGCCGCTGCCCTTGTAGATCACAGGCACGGCGTGGAACACGCGCTGACCGGCGCCGCCGCACAACGGACACTCTCCCTGGCCGGCCTCGCTGAACTTTTGAACCAACTCAAACTCGTTAGCGCACTCAGTACACCGATAATCGTAGCGAGGCAAACCTGCCCTCCTCAATCTCAAGAGCGCCGCCGAAGGCTGGGCCCTCCAAGCGGGCGCGCTCAGGTTTTCGCAACGGGCCGGAGTCTAGCACCCAGCCCACAGGCGGTCAATTTGTCAGGTTCCGGCCAGACGAAGCCGGGGGCCGGCTTACCGCCGCTGCCGCCGTCGCCGCCGGGCGGCGCGCTGGGCTGCCAGCCGCTCCTTCTGGGCCTTGGACCGGAAGAACCGGCGATCTTTCAGCTCGCGCAGGATGCCGGCGTGCTGCACTGATGCTCGGAACCGATTTACCAAACTCTCAGGAGTTTCGCCCTCTCGTGGCGTTACGTAAGCCATGCAATGCTCCCATGTGCGAAATTCGTTGCGGTCTGCTTTACAGGTCAGAATATAGCACGCCGTCCAACATTGGGCAAACGAGATGCTCCGCTCGTCGCCCGTCACTCTACGCCGGTAATCCGACCATCCGCCATCTGCAAGCGGCGGTCGGTCATATCGGCCAGCATCAGGTCGTGGGTGGCCGTTACCACCGTAACGCCGCGACTGGCGGCGATGTCGCGCATGATGCCGCCGATGCTCTGGGCCGTGACGCTGTCCAACTCGCCGGTTGGTTCGTCGGCGAACAGAACCGAAGGGCCGGCCACCAACGCTCGCGCAATGGCCACTCGCTGCTGCTCGCCACCGGACAGCTCATAGGGGCGGTGTCCGGCCCGGCCCAGCAGGCCAACCAGATCCAGCGCCTCGTTGGCCCGCCGTCGCCGGTCCCGCCACGATATGCCACCGATATGGAGCGGCAATTCCACGTTCTCAAAAGCGGACAGCAGTGGTATTAAGCCGAAGGACTGGAACACGAAACCGATCTTTTCTCGCCGCAGCCCCACCAACTCCCGCTCGGACATCTGGGACAGTTCCCGTCCCTCGAACCAGACTTTGCCCGAGCTGGGGCGGTCCAAGCCCGCCAACAGGTTCAAAAGGGTGGTCTTGCCCGAGCCGGAACGCCCGACCAACGCCACAAACTCGCCCGGCTCGATGCTGACGGTGACTTCATTCACCGCCCGGACCGCGCTTTCGCCTTCGCCAAACTCGCGGGTTGCCGACTCTGTAGCCAGCGCCGTTGTTGCCGCCTCGACCATTGACTCACCTTGCCTACCAACGTCCTGACCAGACGCCATGGCTAATCGTCCCAACCCGCTTCGTGCCGCTCCCGGCTGCGGTGGGGCGCCGACGCCGGCCGCAGGGTGATGGCGCCCGATTGTTCGTCCATTCCTGCGCTGGCCAGTCCGTCCAACGAAAGGCGTTCCACATATTCCCGAGGCAGTTGTAGCCGGCCGGCCCGGTCCACTACGAGGTACTCTTCTTCCTGTCCTTCACCGCCCCGGTAGGATGACATCAGATAGGATTCGGAACCGATCCGACCGTCCCGGATGCGCACCACCCGGTCCACCCAGCGGGCGATGCCGGCGTAGTGGGTGACGATGATGATGGTCACGCCGAACCGCCGGTTGATCCGTTGCAGCATCAGGAAGACATCCTCGGCCATGTTGGTATCCAGCTCGCCGGTGGGCTCGTCGGCCAGCAGCAGGGGCGGGTTGTTGGCCAGGGCCACCGCGATGGCGACCCGTTGCTGCTCGCCGCCGGACAGTTCCGAGGGGTAACGCCGGCCCTTGTCAGACATCTGCAGGGCGTCCAGCAGTTCTTCCGCCCGCTCGCGACGCTGGCGGCGGTTCACGCCGGCGATGGCCTGGGGCAGCTCGATGTTGTCCCGCACGTTCAGGTAGGGGATCAGGTTGCGGCCCGTGGCCTGCCAGACGAAACCCACCTCGCGGCGACGATACTCCACCAACTCCTGATCGCTGATGTCGAGCAGGTCCCGTTCGCCGACACGGATCCGGCCCGCCGATGGGCTCTCCAAGCCGGCCAGGATGTTGAGCAGCGTGGTCTTGCCCGAACCGCTGGCGCCCACGATCCCAATCAGCTCGCCCGGCTTCACCTCAAGATCCACGCCACGCAGCGCGACCACTTCCAGATCCGCCGGCTTGTAGATCTTGAAGAGATCGTTGGCCTCCACATAGGCAGGAAGAGTATCGTCGTCTTCCATATCCTCGGCCAACGTTCCCGGAGCCGGCAGGTCTTCCGGTTCAGGGATGGAAGGGGTAGCGGGCGTCGGGTCGGAAGACGCCGATTTAACCGCGGCTGCCGGAACCACCCCGTCGGACACTTGCGCATCAGGCGCGGCTTCTACAACCTCCGCAACGGGCGTTTCGGCCGGGGCTTCCGTTACCTCCGCAACTTCCGTAGCGAGCGTTTCCACCGGGACTTCTGCTACCTCCGGGCTGGGGGCAGCCGACCCGCGGCGCTCCGGGGGCATGAACTGCCGAACATACTCATCATTGGAACTGTTCTGTGGCGCTTGGGACATCCTGCTCAAACTCAACAAAGGGTATGCTGCAAAACCGACGGTCATTATAACCCGCATCGCCAACCTAGCCTAGCACCGGGCTGTACCGCGAGCCGCCCGGGGCTCTCATCCGTTTCCGCTGTCCACATCCCGCCAGGTGAGCACGACTAGCGTGAGCGCGCAGAACAGCGCGATGTAGGCCAGTACCGCGGGAGCAAAATGCCAGGGAGCTACGTCGTCGTTACCAGCCAGCCCGGAGGTTGCGCCCCGCAGCGTCCAGCGCAGGTATTCGTGGAGCGGGAATTCGTAAATCGCCTCAACAATCAATATCGCCACCGGGTAGGCGGTGGATTCGGCAATTAGGACGGCGGCGGAGACTATTACCCCGAAAGTGGCCGAGCGGCTCACCGCGCACAGCAGCGCGGTCAGGGCCATATACGCAAACGCCCCCGGCAGGCTGCTGAAAAAGCGCAACGCAATCCCGCTCCAACTCTCCGGTGCGTCGCGGAAAGGCAGGATGAGCGACGTATTAGCGTTGCCGGCAATCAATCCTACCACTGCGGACAGAGCCCAGGATGCTATCCAGACCACGGCCAGCACACCGCCGACCAGCAGCAGCTTGGCCAGGGCCGTCTGCCAGCGGGGGCGACCCCGCGCCAGCAAGGCCCGCAGTGTTCCCCAGCCAAATTCACCGCTGAAAACTATGGACGCCAGAAATATGGCCAGAAACGGCCCCACCACATTCAGCGCCAGAAAGATGAGGAAGGGAAAAGCGCCGGGCGTGAAACCGAAATCGCTTGACGCTTCTCGTATCAGAATCGCGCCGAGCAGGATAAGGATAACGGCTGTGGCCACCATACCCATAATCACCTGAAAAGCACGCCGGCGAGAGAGACGAAACCACTCCCAGCGGATGCTGAGCGCCACCGACCGCGCGGCGTCAGTCATTGCCGTTCTCCTCGCCGATAACTTCCATGAAGCCAGCCTCCAGCGAGCCGCCCAAGGAACGCAGTTCGGCCACATACACGCCGCCGCTGGCCAAATCACGGCTGATTTCCCACTCCCGTCCCGGCGTGACGGCGACTTCCAGGCCGTCAGCCGATTGGGACGCGATATGCCAGCCGGCATCGCCCAGCAACGCGGCGGCGTGGTCGTCGTCGGTGGTGCGGAGAAACGCCTGCGCCGGCGCGCCCATGCCAGCCACCGGGCCGGAGTAGAGCAGCCGGCCCCGGGCCAGCACAGCCACCTGGTCGCAGACCTGCTCCACCTCATTGAGCAGGTGGCTGGCGAGGATGACGGTACGCTTCCCGTCAGCCGACAGGCTTCGGACTAGTTGCCGCATTTCTACAATGCCGGCCGGGTCCAGCCCGTTGGTGGGTTCGTCCAGGATGAGCAACGACGGGCTGCCCAGCATGGCGGCGGCGATGCCCAGCCGCTGTTTCATTCCCGTGGAGCAGGCGCGGAACTTGCGCCGGGCCGCGTCGCCATCCAGGCCGACGGCGGCCAGCAGGTCGTCAATTTCCGCGTCTCCGCCGTCGGATTCGTACACACCCTGGAGGCATTTCAGGTTGTCCCGGCAGGACAGGTAGGGCCAGAATATGGGCCGCTCAATGAGCGCGCCGGTGTCGCCCAACGCTGCCCGCGGTACGTCCGGGCCGCTTTGGCCCAGCAGGATTATCTCCCCGGCGGTGGGTCGGATGAACCCGGCCAGCATAGAGAGCAGAGTGGTCTTGCCGGAACCGTTGGGTCCCAGCAAACCGTACACCCTGCCGGCCGGAATTTCCAGGCTCACATCGTCAACTGCCGTCACCCGGCCGAAACGCTTGGTCAGGCCGGAAACAGTGACAGCAGGGATAGCCGAGGCGCTATGCGTCACGCCAGCACGTCGAAGCCGTAGCCCGCGTTGTTCAGGTCGCCCTCGGCGAACCGGGAGAAGCGCAAGGGAGCGATGTCCATGGTGGTGGCCGCGCCGCTGCCGATCAGCTCGGCCATCAGCACGCCCACCATGGGCGAAAGCTTGAAACCGTGGCCGCTGAAACCGCTGCACAGATACAGGCCGTCCACCCCGTCAATGCGGTCCATCACGGGATGGGAGTCGGGTGTATTGGTGTAGAGGCCGGCGTATCCGGTTGCCAGCTCGGCATCTGCGATGGGCGGGATGCGCCGGGCGAGACGCTGCCAAACGTCCGCGATGAACGCCGGGCTGGCCCGCTGGGCGTACACCTCCGGGTCATCCACCACGTCGGAGTGGTTGCCGTTGCCCACCAGGGTCAGATCCTGTCCTTCGGGGCGGAAGTAGATGCGATTGCCGATGTCTGCTCCGCCCGGGTGGTGTGGCACCAGGTTCAGGGGTCGGCGGAAGTGCAGCACCTCGTGGCGGGTGGCGATCATGGGCACGTGGATGCCGTGGGGGGCGAGAAACCGGGCCGTCCAGGGACCGGTGGCGACTACGGCTATGCCGGTTTCGATACGCTCGCCGCCGGCGGTGCGTACTGCCACCACCCGGCTGCCGTGCCTGGTCGTGGAATCCGGGCTGGTCTCAATGGCCGAAGCCGGCGTCTGCAAACGGATGGTGACGCCTTCACTTCGGGCGCGAGTGGCATAAGCGTAGGCGGTGCCCGAAGCGTCGGCATGGCCGGAGTAGGGCTCGTAGGCAATTGCGGCGGCGTCATCCACGGCAAAACCCGGAGCCAACTCCGCCGCGTCGCTGGCGCTGATGATGTCGGTAATCACGCCCACCGACTGCTGGGTGGCGATGTTGGAACGGAAGGACGGCAGATCCTCTTCGCCGGCGAACACCAGGTAGCCGGTACGGGTGTAGCCGCACTCGCCGCCGATGATGTCCTCGAAGTTGCGGAAAATCTGCAAGCTGCGCCAGGCCAGCTCCGCGTTGACGGCGGTGGAGTAGTGCATACGGATGGCCGCGCTGCTGCGCCCGGTGGAGCCGCTGCCCAGCGTGTCCCGCTCCAGCAGGACGATGCGGCGCAGGCCGTGGTCCGCGGCGGTCAGCGCCAGGTTGCAGGCGATGCTGCATCCCATCACGCCGCCCCCAATGATGACGACATCGGCGGTTTCAGTTGCGTTGGTCATGAGGCGTTTGGTTCGGGTGGGAAGAGTTCTTGCAGCAAGTCAATTGACGTCCCCACTGCATCTGAACTGGTAATGACCATACGGTCCGACAGGTTGTTCTCGTAGAAATGCTGGTGAAGACTCTGCGCAAATGCTAGTCCGACGGCCAATACGTAACCGCGAACGGCGTCGGACGCGCTAACCAGAGATGCCAGTTCACTGCCGACGCCAACGATGCTGGTATGGTCGGCAACTCTGAGTCGATGGTCGGCGCCGATTGCTTTCACCGTTTGGGCATACGCGCCCCACGATTTTTCGGCGGCTTGCAGGTAGTCGCCGGCGTCCAGACTTTGCTGAGCGTGCTCCCGATAACGCGTCAGGATGTTACGGTGTGTGGCCGCCCGTTCCGCCGCGCGGCCAACGGACATTCGGGCTGGCTGAGGTCCTTGCCGCAACCCGGCGCGAATCGCGTCGGCAGTCTGTTGCCCAGTGAAATTTGCCTGGCTAGCCATATCGTAGTCTCTGTACGTCTCTCTACCCCAACTGGATGATAACACGGGTAAGCCATCGCTATTTACTTCTGTTCCCGCGCCCGCCGCACCCGGAAAGTGCTGCCTTTCTGCTTGCGCATCCAGCGGAGGAAGTCAGCGACGCGGGGGTTGGCCCGCAGCAGTCTCACGCTGTATAACTCCTCGGCCAGCGTGGTGACGGAAAACATGGCGTGAACCTGACGGTGGCAGGTGGGACAGAGCAAAGCGGTCGGCCCGTGATTACCGCCCCGCGCCCGGGGTACCAGGTGGTGGACGGTGAACCGCTCGACGGCCCTTTCGCACAATTCGCAGATACCCGCGTCCGGGCTGGCGCGCCGGCCACGTCGGTCGTGGGCTTCCTCGGGATGAAGTGGGGCGGAGGCGTTTGTGTCGTCGGACCGTCGCTTGCGCCCGCCTCGGGAACGGGTTCGGGCGGGACGCTTAGCCACGGCTGCGGGGGTCGGAGGTGTCCAGGAAACGCCAGCCGGGGAGGTCAATCTGCCACTGGGCATCTTCCAGCAACATGGGGATCATCAGCCCGGACATGAGGCGGCTGTGCTGCACCACCGTCTCATCCTTGACGCCGAAGGGCAGAAAGACAAAGGCGTGCTCGTCGTCCACGTAGCGGGTGGGCGCGGCCGCCAACTCGGAAAGGTCTTCCAGGGGCCAGAGGCGCAGGACGGTGGTGCGAAAATCGTCCATCATGGAATCGCGCATGGGATGGTTGACATCGTAAGCGGCGCGGTATGCCACCTGCATATCGATGTTGAGACGGGTGGCCCAGACACCCATGCGCATCCCACGGGTTTCCTTGGAGAGCATGGACCAGGCCAGGTCCATGTCGCCGTCGCGGATGGCCTCGGCGAACAGGCCGGCGCGTTGTCCCACCTCGTCAGGTTCCTGGCTGCGGCGTTGTCCGGGCATTCGCATGATGAGTGTCCATTTTCCAAGTGTTGTGGGACAAATCGGGAAACCTAATATCCCACCGCATACCCATCATAGCGGGGGTCCGCCGCTCCATGTAGAGCTCCAGTCTCCGGGTCGATGTACAGGGCCATTTCCCGGCCGGTTACGCCGTCCCAGGCGTCCAGCTCCTGAACCGGGTGGCCCATGGCCCGCAGTTGGCGCACCGCCGCCGGGTCGAAGCGGCTCTCCATCAGCAGCGTATCTTCGGCGGTGTGGGGTATGGTGGACTCAGTGCCGTCGCCCACGTGTTTCCACCGGGGGGCTTCCACCGCTTCCTGCACCGTCATGCCGTGGTCAACCAGGTTGGTTATGACCTGCATATTGCTCTGCACCTGGCAGTCGGCGCCGGGCGTGCCCAGGACGTAGGTCAGGCGTCGCGCGCGAACGGCGCTGCCGTTGCCGCTGCCGCCGGTTTGTGACGAATCAGCCGCGCGGCGGAACACCATAACCGGGTTCATGGTGTGGCGCACCCGCTTGCCGGGCTGGAGGCAGTCCACATGGTCGGGATCGAGATGCCAATAGGTCATCCGGTTGTTGAGCAGGATGCCGGTATCGCCGGCCACCAGGGAGGATCCCCAGCCGCTCTGGATGCTTTGCAGTTGGCAGACGGCGTTGCCATCACGGTCGGCAACCACGAAGCAGGTGGTGTCCTCCTGCTCAGTGCGAGGGCCACGGCGGCGCGCGCCCACCCCCGCCGGCGTCCGGCGCGGCGCCGCGCTCTGGTGACGCCATGGGTCACCGGCGCCCACGTTTTGAGAGGCGCGCTCCCGGTCGATGGTGGCGGCCCGCTCCGCGGCGTATTCCGCGGACAACATACCGGCCAGCGGCACGTCAATGTAGTCGGGGTCGGCAACGTAGGTTTCCCGGTCGGCGAAGGCCATCTTCTTGGCTTCCACCATCAGGTGGATGGACTCCGGTGAACCGAAACCCATGCCGGCCATGTCGTACTGTCGGATGACGTTAAGTTCCTGCAGCAGGATGTGGCCGCTGGAATTGGGCGGCGCTTCGTAAACGGTGTAGTCGCCGTAGTCGGTGGAGATGGGCTCCTGCCAGCGAGCGGAGCAATCGTTCAGGTCGGCCATGGTGAGCAGCCCGCCCTGTTCCTCGCTGAAACGGACGATAGCCTCGCCGACAGCCCCCCGGTATAAAACGTCCCGACCATGCTCGGCAATGGTGGACAGGGTGCGGGCGAGGTCGCTCTGGCACAGGATATCGCCGGCGCGCAACGGTTCGCCGGAGCCGTTCCGGGTGAAGATGGCGCGACTGGTGGGAAACTCACACAGCAGCGAGTCTCCCGCGATTGCCGACGCCAGGTAGTGAGTGACCGGAAATCCGTCATCGGCCAGCGCGACCGCAGGGGCCAATACGTCGGATAGAGGCAGAGATCCATAGGCTCCGTGGACGTCCAGCCAGGCGTTGAGGATGCCGGGCACCGAGACACTTAGGATGCCTTTCATTGGGATTCCGTCGCGATACCGGCCCAGTGTAGCGGCGTATGGAGCGGCGCCCGTGCCGTTGCAGACGCGCAGGCTGTCGCGACCGGTAATGGGATCGTGGGCGCGATAGGTCATGATGAACCCGTCGCCGCCGATGCCGGACATGAGCGGCTCGACCACGTTGAGAGCGGCGGCAGTGGCGATGGCGGCGTCCGCCGCGTTACCGCCCTTTTGCAGAATGGAGATGCCGGCCTGAGCGGCTAACGGATGGCCGGCGCAGACCATGCCGTTGCGTCCCATTATCACGGGACGATGGGCCGAATAACGGATACCATGGGGTGTAGCGGACATTTGGCCCGAACTCCTTGTATGCTCAGCGTTCGGCGACCAAATCAGCGGGCGCATGCAGGGATGAAAGCATGGCCACCGAGATGCCGCCTTTGGAGAAGAAGACCTCCTGTTCGGCGGTGAAATTGCCGCCGGCGCTCCGCAGAGTGTTGATGAGAGTATCGGTACCAATGCTGAGCATGGAGGAAGGTTCGTGGAGCACATTGTCGAGGTTTTTAGCGCCGCCGAGGTCCAGCGCGGCGAAAATGGTGTCGTGGACAAAGGCCTCGTTCAGGTCGGTGTTTTCCAGCACTGCCAGGTTGAAATTGGCGTGAGTCAGGTTGGAGCGTGACAAGTTGGCTTCGGTGAGCACCGTTTTGTAGAAAGTGGAATTGGAAAGGTTTGCCGACTGCATGTCTGCCCAGGTGAGGTTCGCTTCGGAAAAATCTGCGTAGTGGCAGTAGGTTCCCCGAAGTACCGCCCAGCCCAAGTCGGCGCCACGCAAGTTGATCTGGCTCAGATCAGCCGTAGTCAGGTTGGCGCCCTGCAGTTGAGCTCCGGCCATATTGGTCAGCCGCAGTGTGGCTCCGTGCAATATGGCACCGCGCAGATCAGCGTCCTGGAAGTTGGCGCCAGTAAGGTCGCAGGAATTCAGGTCGGCGCCGCGCAGGTCGGCGCCGGCGAAGTCGGACCCGCTGAAATCCAGGTTGTCGAGATTGCTCCAAGTTAGATCCTTTTCCCGCAACTGCGAGTTGGCGAAGGATGTGCCGGAAAGGTCCTTGGTCGCTCGCAATTCGTTCCAGGAAGCTATATCGCGCCGCAGCAGCTTCAAGCCGCGCTCTGTGGAGATCTTGCGCCAAAGGTTCATAACCGAACTCCCAATTGGGCTACGGCACAATGATGACAACTTTGCAGTCGATTAATCAACAGCGGGTATCCACGGCGTTAAAGTTTAATGAGTGAAAACGCATTCGCCCCGGCAAACAGACAAGCCGGGGCGAATCGTTGCGTTTCCCGGTCGCGCCGTCAGAGGCGCGAACAACGCGGTGCAATTGTGTTGCTCTTCGCCTGGGATTAGTGCCCTCCGCAGCCGCCGCCGCAGCCACCACCACCGCAGCCACATCCGCCACCACCGCAGCCGCAGCCGCCTCCGCCGCAGCCACCGCCGGCGTACATGGGGTTGTTGATGACGAACCCGACCCGTCCGCCGAACTCTTCCACGTAGTCGATAGTCGCCTCTTCCAGGAACGGGGCGCTGTCGGAGTCAAGCAGGAACTCCATACCGTCCATTCGCAAAACGGTGTCGTCCGGCTGGTGCTCCTTTTCCATAGTCAGCATATACTGCAGACCGGGTCCTGCCGGCATGGCAACTACCCTGAGGGCGGAGCTGGCTTCGTCCTCGGCATCCATGACTTCCTTGAGTTTTTCAATGGCCAGGGGGGTAACGTTCATCTTTGCTACTCCTGATTCGCTCACGTAACGAGAATACACGATCGCATTCTCGCACTCCTTACAGTGTTGCCAGCGTAACACGCCCAGTCTAACGCGTCAATCGCACGGAACCCTTACTCGGCGCGCTCGGCGTAGGCCTGCCGGGCCCGGTCAATGGCGCGCACCCGTCCGCTGACCAGTTCATCCTGCCGTTCCTTGGCCCACTGGTTGGACGCCTGGGTGCTGAGGACGCTGCCCTGGAAGTGGGGCATGACGTAGCGGGCCATCAGTTCGTAGCTCTTCAGCATCTTATCCCGGGGCGCCCAGTCGATGGTTTGCACCAGGAATGCGCCGAAGCCGCCGCTCTGCTCGCCCAGCCGCTCGATGGCTTCGATACAGTCGTCGGGAGTGCCGATAATCCAGCTGCCGGTGTCGGCCATGTGGTCAATCACCTTGTCCAGCGGGCCGTCGAAAACCGCCTGGCGGCCGTTGGTCCCCTCGCTGTACTCTCTCAGGTAACGGCCAGCACCGAACCGCGCGTCGTTAAGCGCCTCTTCCCGTGATTCGGCCAGATGGCAGGGCAGCACCAGCCGCCAGTCGTCGCGGTTCATGGTGTTCCCATGCTCGGCGGCAGACTCTTCGGCGATGCTCCAAAGTCCCTGGAGGTCGGAGGGGCCGGCGGAAGGGTCCCGAGGGACGGTGATGGTCAGAACTGAACACCCGTGCTTTCCGGCCAGAGTCACGCCGGCCGGGGACTGCACCGATGCCACGGCGGTGTGCATGTAGGGCCGCTGGTACGGCCGCAGCTGAAGCAAGCCCTCTTTCAACTCGAACCAGTCGCTCTGGTAGGTGATCGGCTCGGTCTCGGTGAACAGCCGCAGGATGATGCCCAAGGACTCGTCCATGCGCTCCCGCTGCAACTCGTGGGGAATGCCCATCATGTAGGCATCGCCGGGCAGGGTGCCGGGGCCGACGCCGAAGAGGACGCGCCCGTAGGTCATGTGGTCCAACTGCACCATCCGGTTGGCCACCATCAGCGGGTGGTGATAGGGCAGGCTGACCACGCCGGTTCCCAACTTGATGCGGTTCGTGCGCTGGGCGGCGGCGGCGATGAAAACCTCCGGAGAGGAAATAATCTCCCAGCCGGCGCTGTGGTGCTCGCCAATCCAGGCCTCGTCGAACCCCAGCTTGTCCAGCCATTCAATCAGCTCCAGGTCACGCTCCATCGCCAGGGTCGGGTTTTCTCCAACCCGGTGGAACGGGCCAAGGAAAATGCCAAATTTCATTCGCTCGGGAAACGCCATATCAGGGCCTCCTCCATCATTGGGACACTGCGGGTGCATTCCCGCTCGGGTGCATGGGACAGGGTGACGGGCGCCCCGCCACTTGCGGCCATTCTGCGCCCGACGCTATTTCCTGTCAATCAAGCCGGACAATAATGACGATTTAGAGGCACGCGGGTTTTGCACAGCCCTGGTACACAGAAAAGCCGGGGAGTCTGCACTCCCCGGTCTGGCTTCCGAACGGTTGCCGTGTGGCCGTCTGGTCAGCGGCCTGCGAGGGCATCTCTTCGCGGCCAGGGATGGGGTTTCTTGCGCCGCATGCTCTCTGTGGTTTAGTCTGGGGACGGAGCACAACCATGTTGATTGACATCGGCAACGAAATCAACCTGCTGTTTTGGGGTGTCGTTGCCGGCAATCTGCTGGCTCCCATTTTTCTGCCCCCCATCACCGGGATGGTCTGCGGCGGATTCATGTCAAATATCAACCCCGACCACGGTATGGGACAGGGCTTCAAGGCTGTGCTCGTAAGCCTGGGCGCGGCCGCGCTCTGGACCGTGTTGTTTGTGATGGGGTCGGGTAACAATTTGGAACGCCCCAATGTCAATGTCTTCTTCGGCGGGCTGGCGGCGGCCAACCTGTGCGGCGTGATAGCTGCCTTTTTCCTTTGCCGCAGCATGAGTGACTACCGGAAGTTCGAGCACATCGTCAATCGCCGGCGGAGATAGCGCGTTACA
Organism: Dehalococcoidia bacterium; assembly: GCA_034421995.1. Taxonomy (GTDB): domain Bacteria; phylum Chloroflexota; class Dehalococcoidia; order Lucifugimonadales; family UBA3495; genus Bin87. The sequence goes on from DAOUJY010000072.1 coordinate 20,433, forward strand.
GTCGCCGGTGTTGAAATACTGCGCGACGCCCATCCCACTACCCTCAAATTTGAAGTGAAACACTACCAAGCAACTCGCCCGTACCTTGCGCACGGAAAAGCCGGGGAGCCTGCGCTCCCCGGCCCGTTCTCCGAAGGATTGTTGCGCGGACGTTTAGTCGGCAGCCTGGGGCGCGAATTCGTCCTGCGTCACGGGCGCCACGGGCTGCGCCGCTTTTTCGTGCCGGCGGAGGATGAAGCGGGGCACGATGACCCAGAGGGCGAACAATCCGACGAAGGCGGCACCGGCGGCGATGGCAATCATTTCAATCTGTCTCCGAACTGGTTTTGGGCGAAAACAACCCTGTTGGTTGAGAAGCAGTATCGCAGTAGATTGTTACGCGGATTTTGCGCCAATGTTACGCCTGTGTAACCGAATTCAGCGTCATTCCTGCGCAAGCAGGAATGACGCTCAGACTTGCGCAGCGGCGACGCCTAGCCACCAATGGCGGCCCTTGCCGCGCCGCTTGCGCTCATAGCCCCGGGCGCGAAGCTCCAGGCCGAACTTGCGCTGGCTGTGAGCAAGATATCCGTTCTCCAGGCACCAGCGGGCGTATGAAGTATAGAGGTCGCCGGCCAGAGCCTTCGCTTCGCCTCCCGTGGCGCAGGCATTGGCGACGAAATCATCCACCGGCCCGTGCTCGCTGGCCTGGGACGCGACGCTGAAGCGGGGTTCCGGGGGGCCGTCGGGGGCGACCCAGCCGGCGGCCGGTTCAGGCCCGTCCACCGCCGGATTGTTGCGACGTGGACGGCCCGCGCCGCTGCCGTATCCGGGCTCGGCGACGGTGGGGCTCTCGGTCATCGCCACGGAAGATTCCAGGTCGGCCATTTCGCCCATGGCTCCATAGTCGCCGGTGGCGGCGCGGGCCGCCAATTGCGGAGCAGCGCCGTCGAGACAGTAAGACGCGAAAAGTGTCAGGTCCAAATAGCGGGACAACCCGCCGAAATGTTCCCAACGTATCTCCAGACCGTGCCATTGCGTGGGATCGACGGTAAGACACAGGTCCGGGCCGGCAAAAGTTTGCCGATAGTCAAAGGGAACGTCCCAGGACGGGGTGAGCAGGTTGTGTTCCAGGCTGCGGGCAATCAAGAAGGTCACAGCTCGAACGGCTCGCAGGTCGGCATTGCTTTCTGACAACGGTTCGTCGCCGTAGATCTCCTCCAGCTCTCGTTGCGTCTGGAGGGCGGACAGGGCGAAAGCGCTGCGTATCTGGTTGCCGGCGCAGCGCAACAACGACTGCTGGTCAATCAAATCCAGTGGAACCCCAGCGTCAATGGTTTCACCGTCCGGCAGGTGAAGCTCGGTCCCGGACGGGAAAAAAGAGACGGAGATTAAGCCGCGGTGAGACGCTACGAACAGGGCCATGGCCAGGCAGAGATTTTCCCTGGCCAGGCGCACGCGCTGGCCAGGAGTCATTTCCCTGGTGGACGGAGACACAATCCAGATGGGAGCAAACGTAGGGGCGAATAATTGTTCGCCCCTACATCGTTGCGGCGGCGCGTTCTGGTGCGGTCTAGGTGTTGATGTCCATGACCACCTTGATGATATTGTCGTCGCGCTGCTCGTACATATCGTAGGCTTGCTGGATGTCCGAGAAACCTACGCGGTGGGTGATGAGTTCGGCGGGGTCGGCCCAACCGCGGGCGCGCAGGTCCACCATGTCCTGGATCTGGCTGATGGGATCGCTGCTGCGGGCGCCGGTGGTGGGTATGATGCGCGGCTGCTTGTCCATCCAGAGGTTGTGCTCGATGGGCACCATGTGGTCGGTCTGGATGCCGAAGATGATCACCTGGCCGAACTGCCGCACGTGGCGAAAGCACTCGTTGAGGGAGTCGGGATAGCCGGCGGCTTCCACCACGGTATCAGGGCCCTGGCCTCTGGTGATCTCCATCACGGCTTCGTGGACATCCTGCTTGTCGGGATTGATGCGGTGGGTGGAACCCATCTGCTTGGACTTCTCGAGGCGGTAGTCCAGCGGGTCAACTACGATGACGTTGCGCGCGCCCATGCGGGAGAGGATCATGGTGAAGCTGAGGCCGATGCTGCCCTGGCCGAAGATGAGGATGTTCTGCTGCAGCGGGCTGCCCATTTGACGGCAGGAATACAGCACGGTTCCGGGAGGCTGGCACATGACCCATTCGTCCAGCCCGCCGTACTCGGGCAGCACAGCGATGCGGCCGGGGGCGGACAGCACATACTCACAGAGTCCTCCGGTGCCCGGAAAAGGAATGACGATGACACGCTGGCCCTCGTGGTATTCGTCAGTCTTGCTGTCCACGATGACGCCGGCCAGCTCGTGGGCGCCTTTGCAGGGTTCCATGGGATATTCCGACTCGTCAAGTATGGGGCCGTAGGTGTGGCGGATGTCGGAGCCGCACACACTGACACGCTCCATCTTGACCAGTACCTGGCCGTCGGCGGGCGCCGGGGTATCAACTTCGGTGAACTCCCAACGCTTGGGGGCAACTAGCTGTGCTGCTTTCATGTGAGGGGCGCTCCTTGGTAGCGGATAATGGCTCAATTGATACAAGACGGGGCAATCATAGTATGCGCCGGGATTGTGGGCAAGAGTCAGGCCGAGGGTCACGCTTCGTCGCTAGGTCTCTGACGGTGGCCGAACAGGTCGGCTAGGGGAATTGTCAGGCCGGGGAGCAGCGGAGCGCTGAGCGTGTCGCCCATGCTCAACACGCCCCGCTCCACGTATTCTCCATCGCGTAATTCCAGGGGCAACACTGTGTCGTTGCGAGGTTCAAAAATCCAGTATTCGGGAACGCCGGCCTCGGCATAGAGCTGGCGTTTGCGTACCAGGTCGCGGCTGCGATTGGTGGACAGGATTTCAACCACGATGTCCGGGATGCTCCCTGCCGCGCTGATGTCAGAATCATCTCCTGGGGGGCGCAGGAACACGGACAGGTCGGGTATCAGGATGCGACCCGATTCGCGCGATATGATGATGACCAGTTCGGTGTACACCTCGGCCGGTGGCGTGGGGGAGTTGTTCAGGAGAATTTTGAAATGCGTCACCAGTTCGTCTTTCAAAAACTGGTGGACACGGCGAGGTCGGGGCATGATGTACAGTTCTCCGTCATCCAGTTCCAGCCAGCGGTATTCGTCGGTTTCCGGCAGGTCGAGGAACTCGTCAACGGACATACGCATTCCGGTGCGGAGTTTGGGTTTGGCGGTGGTCATGGCAGCCTCCCGGCGGCTACTCTTCCCGGGGCGGGCGACGGCGGTGGTGGAAGATGTCGGCCAGGGGGATGGACAGGCCGGGGAGCAGTTGCGTGGTGAGGGTGTCGGCGGCGGTCAGGGAGGGCCGCTCGACGTATTCGCCCTTTTGCAATTCCAGCGGCAGCGCCGTGTCGTTGACAGGGTCAATAATCCAATACTCGCGGACACCGGCCTCGGCGTAAATCCGACGTTTGTACACCAAGTCGTGGCTGCGGTCCGTGGACAGGATTTCCACCACGATGTCCGGCGCGCCTTCAACATAGATTGTCCCGCCGATGTCATCACGTCCGCTGAGGATGATGACCAGGTCCGGGTCCACCGCCCGCTGCAATTCCCGGGACAGGATGGTAGTGATGTCCGGGTACAATTCGGCCGGCGGTTCCACGAAGCTGTCAAGGTAGCTCACGATAAACCAGAGTAGCTGCGTCAGCAAAAACTGGTGGTCTTTGGTGGGTGTTCCCATAACGTAAAGAACCCCGTCAAACAGTCCCAGCCGCTCGTCGGTTTCGCCGAGGGCCAGGAACTCATCCAGCGACATACGGACGCCGGTGCGGAGTTTGGGCTTGGCGGTGGTCATGGCAAGCTGGTCTCCAGAGGGTTACTCATCGTGGGACGGGCGACGACGATGGTGGAATATGTCCGCCAGGGGGATGGACAGGCCGAGCAGTAGCGGCGTGGTGAGGGTGTCCGCGGCAGTAAGACCGGGCCGCTCGACATATTCGCCGTCTTGCAGTTCCAGCGGGAGTACCGTGTCGTTGCTGGGGTCGAAAATCCAGTACTCGCGGACGCCCGCTTCGGCATAAATTCGCCGCTTGAACACCAGGTCGTGGCTGCGGTCGGTGGACAGGATTTCCACCACGATGTCCGGCACGCCTTCGACATGGATGGCCCCTCCAATATCGTCACGGCCAGCAAGGATGACAACGATATCCGGCTCCACAGCGCGCTGGAGTTCCGGAGAAAGGATGGTGGTGATATCGTGATGCACCTCAGCCGGCGGCAACTCAAAGCCATCGAGATAAACCTCGAAGAAATGCCGGATCCAATACATCAGAAACTGATGGTCTTTGGTGGGTGTGCTCATGACGTAAAGGACTCCGTCAAACAGTTCCAGCCGCTCGTCGGTTTCGCCCAGGGCCAGGAACTCGTCCAGGGACATACGGGTCCCGGTGCGGAGCTTGGGTTTGGCGGTGGTCATGGTGACCTCCCTACGTGCCTACTTGCCCAGCGGGCCGTGGAAGCGGGGCAGGATCTCCTCGCCGGCCTGCTCCAGCTGCTCCATGGACTCGGTGCCGGCGCAGAGAGGGCGGATGACGAACTTGAACCCGCCGGCGTCGATGTAATCCTGGATGAAGTCGCCGATCTGCTCGGACGTGCCGACGGCGGAATACTCGGTGAAGTGGGCGTCGGGGCGCTGGCGGGTCACGAACTGCTCCGACCTGGCCTCGCCTTCTTTCCGGTCGTCGCAGATGTAGTAGCCGACGAGGACGCCCACGTGGTCTTCCTCGATCTCCCGCTCGTACTGCTGGGCGGTCTCGAAGACTATTTCCCGGCCGGAACGCACTTCGTCCGGCGTCGCGCTGGACACCAGCCAGCCGTCGCCGACGCGGCCCACCCGCCGGGCCGCCGCCGGACTGCGGCCGCCAATCCACACCGGAGGCGACGGCTTCAGGAAAGTGCGGGGCGTGATTGATACGTTGTGGGTGGTGAAGAACTCGCCCTCGTGTGTGACTTCCTCCTCTTCCCACAGCCGGCGCATCAGGGTGATGGCCTCGTCGGTGCGGCGGGCGCGGTCGGCCTTGGGCACGCCGCAGGCTTCGTACTCGTCGGGGTCTTCCTGGCCCAGGCCGACGGCGGGGAAGAACCGGCCTTGAGACAGCCAGTCCAGCGTGGCCACCTGCTTGGCCAGCACCACCGGATTCCGCAGGGGCAGCGCCAGCACGCTGGTGCCGAACTTCAGGCGGTCGGAGTAGCCGGCCACCAGGGACAGGGCAACCATGGGCTCCAGGCTGAACCGGTCGCTGCTGATGCGGTCGCTGAGCCAGATGGAGTCGTATTCGTACTTGTCCCCCAGCTCCACCAGGGTGCGGAGAAAGTTGGGGTCGTCGCCCCCCTGTCCGAATGCGCCGGGGACGTAGCCGATGGCAACGCTCATGATGGTTGGCCTCCTTGGGGATTATGGGTAGTCGTTTCCAAGACAGAGATGAGTACAGGCAGATGCTCAACGACTATCTCGTACACTGTCGGCAGGTCCACTTTGTAATAGTCATGCACCAAGTGGTTCCGCGTGCCTCTAACCTGATGCCAGAGAATACCAGGGTACTGTCGCAGGGTCTCCGGCTGGCATTTGCTGGCGGCTTCGCCTACCACCGCCACCAAGTAAAAGACGCCTAGTTGCAGTTGGCGGCTAGCGGAGAACTCTGCGAAACTGGAATCGCCCAGCGCTGCGATGGCTTCTCGGGAATACCGGGCCATATCAATAATCCGTTCCGGGTCAGTGCGGCCGTTCATACTGCACTTCCGCTATTTTCCGCATCTTGGCGCCCCACTCAGTACCAGGAGTTCCTACGCTATGGACATCCGCAGAACAGCCAAGAATTTTGCCGAGTTCGTCGCCCATGCCGAATATATCCCAACCCACTATGGCATCCGGCTCAAACTCGGCCAGATAATCAACGTCAGCGTAGTTGGTAACGGATTCCCGCAGGGGGTACGGTAGCTTGGCCAGCCACCTGATTTTTTTGCGCTTGCAGAACTCGGCGATTTTGTCCCTGGGCATCGGGATGTCCATATAGTCCGCTCGGTCATAGACGATGCCCGACTCGCCCGGCCCGTAGCCCAGGTACATCTCCCGCAGGTACAGGTGCAGGTCGGTTTTCCGACCCAGGATGCGGCTGACTTCCTCTTCCATGCCGGCCAGCGCGGACAGAGATGGCGTATCGGCCGGTGTGAACTCAATCAGCAGCGCCGCTTCGCCGGCATCCGGGCCGGTACGGACGGGTTCGTACAGCCAGGTCAGCCGACGCACCCTGTGCTGCTGGCAAAGGACGGCGATTTGCTCTTTTTGCGCGGCGGTGGTTTCGGGTTCGCTCATGGTGATTGCCTCAAGGCCCATTGTAGCAAACGGGTTCACCCTCACCCCAACCCTCTCCCATCAAGTGAGAGGGGGTATAGGCTCCATACCCGCTTCGGCGCGGGCGTCGTTGATGTGGTCCAGCACGCGCATCCGCAGCGGCGGCAGTTCGTAGCCCAGGTCGGCCATCATGCGGCTGTTGTCCACCAGATAGACGTGGGGCACCGGGCGGTCGCCGGTGGTGATGCTGGCGTCGGGGATGTAGGAGCGCACGATGTCGGCCACGTCGGCAATCGTCGCCAGTTCGCCGCCGCTGATGTAGATTTGGTGGTTGAGTTGGTCGGCCAGGGCGACGCGGACGAAGATCTCGGCGGCGTCCTCGGAGTGGATCATTGGCGACGCTTCCTGCGGGTCAAAGTCCATGCTCACCGGCTGCCCGATGGCCGGCAGCGACATCATCAGTCCGCCGATCATGCCGGTCATACCCGTGACCCGACCGTGCCCGAAGACGGTGCAGATGCGGACCCCGCGAATGTCCAGCCCGTGCAGCGTCCGGTAGCGGGCGGCGGCAAAGTCGTTCACCGCCTTGGTCATGCCGTAAACGTTGATGGGCGCCGGCAGGTCGTCCTCGATCAGCGGCCGGTCGCCGAAGGTGTCCTGCACGCCGTACACCGCGATGCTGCTGGCATAGACCACGCGGCGGATGTTGCCCCAGCGGGCCGCTTCGAAGATGTTGTTGGTGCCGTCGATGTTCACCGCCATGCCGGTGGCGGGCCGGTCCTCGGTGTCCGGCGGCAGCAGGGCCGCCATGTGGATGATCCGGTCCACGTGGTGACGGTTGACCGCTTCCAGCAGGTGGTCCAGGCGGGTCACGTCGCCGCGATAGATGGATATGCGGTCCAGCAGGGACGACAGGTTGGCCCGGGGCGGCGCCAGGTCAAAGCAGACCACCTCCTCGCCGCGCTCCACCAGCTTGCGGATGATGCGGTTGCCGATAAACCCGGTGCCGCCGGTAACCATCACGGACATTGAAGAACCTCCAGAGCGACCGCCGGCGGAATACGGGAAGGATGAGCAATTTCAGGGGAGCCGGCAGCGCAACGCTGGGCAGCATGATACATCAAAAATCCGGCCCAGCGGGAAGGAGGAGGTGCAAGGAATGGGATGCGCCGACGGCAATTATAAGTTGCCCGGTGCGGCGGCACAGCGGGCTGCTTCTGCGTCTTCACAATATGCCGCCATGCTAGAATGGGTCAGCCGTCGCTCTGAGGTTGCATTATGGATTTGCTCGACCGCATCACCAAAGACCCGCAGATTCTGGCGGGCAAGCCAACCATACGCGGAATGCGAATATCCGTAGAGCTGGTAATGGAACGCCTGAATAGCGGGGTATGGACGGAGGAGGATATCCTCAACGGATATCCTGGATTGTTGACCCCTGAGGACATTGAAGCCTGCCGCCTCTATGCCGCCACGGGAGCGTCTCTGACCAACGTGGTTTGGTCGGAGTTCATGGATCGATTTGACGAAGCAGTGCGCCAGGACGCCGAAAAACTGCGAAAGTCTCAACAGGCATAATGCGCAATGCGAATTCTGGCCGACACGAACATAGACGAGCCTATAGTTATAGCGTTGCGCAACGCTGGCCATGACGTGGTCTGGATGAATGAAGATGACCGGCGGATGGATGACCCTAACATACTGGCCCGCGCTGTGCGGGAAGACCGGCTGCTCGTAACCTTTGACACAGACTTCGGAGAGTTGACCTTCCGCGAACGCTTGCCGGCGCACTGTGGCGTCGTCCTTTTCCGCATTGCCCAAGCTGTAACTGCATTGGAAGCGGCTCAAATCATCGCTCACAGTCTGGCAGCGCCCATATCCTGGGCCAGACTGTTCTGGGTTATCAACATCCGCAAACGGGCGCTGCCGACTCAATAACCATTCCGCCTAACCCTGCTCCCTATACCGCCGCCCCGTCACCGACGGCTCCATGGCCAGGCTGCGCCGCACGGCGGCCACCGTCTCCCCGTCCAGGCCCAGGGCAGACACCACGGCGTCATCCAGCGCGCGGCGGGCCGGGTCGCCGTCCATCTGTGGCAGGGGGAGCAGGATGTCCGCGGCGTGGGCGTCATAGGCGGCGGCCAGTTGGGCTATTGCAACGTCGCTGAGGGCGGCGAAATCAGGCACGACCAGCTTGCGCAGGTCATCCAGCGATAAATGGGGGTATGACGGTATCTTGTTGGTGCGGTTGCCCAATAATGCCAATATGCCAACAGATGAGTTCAGATATACACATAATGCCTTTTCCAAAATATCCTTGCCTGTCCCTGCAATAGTGAATCGGCAAGGCGCCCACAACGAACCTAACGCCGGCGTATCCAATCGGGCGCAAAGCGTTCTAACGGTGTTGAGTCGCATCCTTTGGGGCAGCATCAAAGTACCGCGCTGTTGCCAATAACTTTTCGCCAAGTGCGCTTTCGGCGGCTTGGCAACGATATGCGTGTCCCATTTGGCCGCCATGGCTTGCGTGACTTCCGTATCGTGCTGCCACAAAGCAACTCTACCTTCCGTGTCCGGCATCGACGACCGGGTGAAAGCGTCTCGTATCCTTCGGCCGGCCGGCCCGATGTCAGCGATGCTGCCCAACGCAATTGACGGGAACAGTCCGTTATCCCTCAGCTCAACAAACTTCTCGCACAGGTACGGCGACAGGAACTGCACCGCGCCCCAATCTCCGGCGGCTATCCTGACCGCCGGCCAATGTTGCACCGTGCCGTAGTCTTGCGCAGAGACAGTACCGTTCTCGATGGTGGCGGCTACGCTGATTGCATCGGCCGGTGTTGCCGGGTTTCGCGCCAGATTGACCACTCGCGTCGGCGGTTTGTCTCCCTTGCTTGCCGGCCAGCGGCGGCAGATTACCAGCATTTCGCCAATGTCGGTATTCTCGGAGAAATAGATACGCTCCGGATCGTGGGAAGTTACGATGGTTTCAACGTGGAATCGTTGAGCCAAATGCTGCCGCATACCCATCGTCGCGTAATTGGTCGCCCCCACCAGTGGTAAAACCACGGCCACCGTTCCGCTTTCAGGCTTGGCGAGAAACTCGGCAAGATACAGGAAAGGGCCGCCATTGTTGGACAGATGCACCGGCTTGTTGGCGAACAGCGTCTTTTCCCGGTCTTTTATTTTCTTTTCGTCGGCATTGCTGAACTGGTCGTGGCGCAGGCTGTCGCGGGTGAAGGGCGGGTTCATAATCACCAGGTCGGCCGGCTCGGCGGCGGCCATGCCCTCGCCGGTGTCCACCTGGGTCACCGATTGCGCCGCGTTGGGCCAGGGCATCAGCATGGGCTGGCGGTCCAGGAACTCCAGGGAGCCGAGGTAGGCGTCGCCGGCGCCGTCCACCCCCAGGAAGGTGCGCCCGATTTTCATGTTGCGGAACTGCGTCGTTGGAGACAGCAGGCCCAGGGTGGTGGCCGCCATGTGGGTGGCCGTCAGGTTCACGTCGTAGCCGGTGAAGACGTTTTCAATCAGGGCGCGGGAGATGGCCTCGTCAACGTCCGATTGTGGAGCGAGGTCGCGGATGCGCTCGGCGGCGGCCATCAGCAGCGTTCCGGTGCCGCAGGCCGGGTCGGTGATACGCAATTTTGCGATAGCGTCCGCGTTCTGCCAGTCGCAGGTATCTTCCCACAGGGCCAGCGCGGCCAGCAGCGTGGCGGCGGCAGTAGTGGTGTAGAAAGAACCGTCGTAGCGGGCCGTATCCAGCACGGTATGAAAGATGCGTCCCAGCAGGTCGTGGCGCAGGCCGGCGATGTTCTGCACCACGGCCAGGGCGGCGTCGGCGGTGTCGCGCACGGCGTCGGCAAAGGCCGGGTCCGGCGGACAGGACTGCAAGGCGGCCCGTCCGGTTTCAAATATGGGCTTGTAGTCCAGCGCCAGTATCAGGTTCCAGGCATCACGAAAGGAGGCGATGGGGTCGTCGGCATCCCGGCACAGGTGGGCCATGGCCGGCGGCCAGGGGCCGGTGAAAGGCGCCGGCGGGTTCTGGCGACGGTCCGGTTCCGGGCGCATACTGGCCAGATGGCTGTCCAGCCGGGAGTGGAACATCACGGCGGTGGCCAGCACCAGCAGGGCGCGCTTGGCCGCCCGGTTCCATCTGGCGTCTTCTCTCGAACCTTTGTCGGGCGGCAGGTCCAGCGTTTGCGCCAGCAGCCGCTTCTGGGTGTCGCTGAGGCGGTTGACGGCGGCGTCCAGGCTGTCGGACAGCGCGGCGGCGGCGTAGTCAGGGTTGCCCAGTTGGGCTGGCGTGAGCCGGATTACCGAAGTCAGGCGGTCCAGGTTGCCCGAGGTCCAGTTGGGAGTGTCAGTGACGCCGTCGCGCACCGTCCACATGAATTGAGCATCGGGCAGCGATTCCTCGGTGGTGTCGTCGGGATAGCAGACCGCCACGGCGCCGTGGGCCAGCTTCTGGGTCAAGCGGGCGTCGGCATCCCTGATGGCCTCGGCCTGTTTGGCGGCGCTCTGACCGTGCTCCGCCTCCACGGCGATAGTAGCCGGCCCGATGCGTACCTCCACGTCGATGCGCAAGCTGCCAGGATGGATGACCTCCGGCCTGGCGTTCAGGCCGCGTTGTCGGAGCAAGCCGGCCAACCAGACGTTCAGCGTTTGTTCGTGCTCCCGCGTGGTCATCGCAGCCAGTTTAGGCCAAATCTGCGTAGGCGATCACCGGGACCAGCAACCGGAGGATACGTTCCAAAAAACGCTCGGCGCGTTGGCACGCGTCCCTGACGTATGCCGCTGTGAAGTTTGCCTGTGCGTCGTAATCCGCTCGCAATCGGAGGTCATAGAGGTTTCCGATTTCACTACCCCAATAACCTTCAATAGGCCCGTTTTTCACCAGTTGGAAACCGAATTGCTGCTTAACGTAACCATGGCTCTGCGGAGCCGTTCCGCTGCTGTAGATGAGCGCAGCTTTAGCAGCATGGAACACGGCATAATAAGCGCGGGATGTCGCGTCCGCGTGGCAACGACGATATAGGCATAACGACGCTGCCCGCAAGCTGCACTTGGCCCGCTTCCATTCCGCAATTACGAGTGTGCGGTTCATACAATCCTGGCGGTGCTGCGCATTATGCTCTGGAAAAAGTCCGAACCGGTTCGCTCGCGCTCCAGCCACTCGTCTCTGGTGTAAACCATTATCACGGGCGCCGCGAAAAAATCTTCCATGTCCACCATATGGCCCAAGGTCCCCACCGCGTCTTTCCGGAACCAGTCACCTTCGCTGATGATAATCAACGTGCAGAATTCTGAGGCCGGATGATCGTTTCCCCGCGCGCGCGGCCCATAAACGGTGATTTCCTGCACCAATCCGGGAAACTCTTCGTCGAGACGCGCCCGGTAGGTATCCAGCCAGGCTTGCTCGTTTTTCAGCAGGGCAAGTTTGGAACCGGTCTGTGAATCGTCGTCCTGCATCGCCCACTCATCATCGATGTCCCAAAAATCAGATCTGCTGTTCATGGTTCCTCCGCTGGGCCCCGGCGCTGGTCAAAGAAGCATACCACGTTCGCCGCAGTCGTTTCTGACCCTACGCTGCGCCGTCAGCCGGCCCTTGGTATTTTCTGTATAATCCCAAGCATCCAAACCCTAATCCGTCACTTTGCGGCCATAAGGAGCGTGTTGCCATGGAACCCGACCGCGACGTCCTGTTGAAGCTCTACCGAACCATGACCACCATCCGCCATTTCGAGGAGCGGGGTGTGCCCGAAACGGGCCAGCGCGGGATGTCCGCGTCGGTCCACTCCTCCGTTGGGCAGGAGGCGGTGCCCACCGGCGTCTGCGCCCACCTCACCGACGACGACTACATCGGCAGCACCCACCGCGGACACGGCCATTGCATTGCCAAGGGCGTTGACCCCAAGCTGATGATGGCCGAGCTTTTCGGACGCAGCCACGGCCCCAACAAGGGCAAGGGCGGCTCCATGCACATCGCCGACATGAGCAAGGGGATGCTGGGCACCAACGGCATCGTGGCCGGCAGCGTGCCCCTGGCCGTGGGCGCGGCGCTCACTTCCAAGATCCGGAAGCTGGGCCGGGTGGCCGTGGCCTTCTTCGGCGACGGCGGCGCCAACCAGGGCGTGCTCCACGAGTGCATGAACCTGGCCTCGGTGTGGAAGCTGCCGGTCATCTTCTGCTGCGAGAACAACGGCTACGCTGAATCCACGCCGGTGGAGTACGGCCTGTCCGTGGCCAACGTGGCCGACCGGGCCGCGTCCTACGATATGCCCGGCTTCCACCTGGACGGCATGGACGTGCTGGCGGTGTACGAGGGCGCCGGTCAGGCCGTGGCCCGCGCCCGCGCCGGCGAAGGGCCGTCCCTGCTGGAGGCTCGCACCTACCGCTACTACGGCCATACCGTCTTCGATAACCCCCTCACCTACCGCACCAAGGAGGAAGAGGACCACTGGCGCGCCCGCGACCCGCTGCTCACCTTCCGCAATCACATGGCCGCCCAGGGCAACACCATCACCGCCGAAGAGATGGACCAGATGGACGAAGAGGCTCGCACGCTGATGGAAGAAGCCGTCGCCTTCGCCGACGCCAGCCCCCTGCCCGAACCCCACGAAATCTACGAGGACGTGTACGGCGACTACCCGGTGGACATGATGCGGCGGGGCGCCAATATGCCAGTGTAACGCTGGTATCAAAAGGAAATGAACATGGTCATGGACCTTGGCAAGGGCCAGCCAAATCTGACTGACGTCGAAATCTCGGCGCTGGGCAAGTTGATTTACCGTCAAAAGATCAGGCCGCTGATGACCGAAAAGGACATCGGCAAGTACGTAATCGTGGACGTGTACAGCGGCAAGTACGAGATTGACGAGGACTCTGTTGAAGCTGATCTCCGTTTGAGGAAGAGGCAACCCGACGCATGTGGATTCATCATGAAAGTCGGGTACTCAGCCGCCTACTTCTTCGGTGGCTACACTGAGGAGCCGGAACTGTGATCAGCGGACACGTCACCGTCACCCGCAAACCTTTGGTACCCCTCACAATTTTGGACCATCATGGCAACCCTCACACAATTCGGTTGATCCTTGACACCGGGTTCACGGGCCAGCTTCTCCTACCAGAACGGTTTGTGAATAGGCTTGGGCTAACCATGGATAGATTCAGCCAAGGGCATCCTGTAGGTGACCAATACATTCGGATACCAGCTGGCTTCGCTACCGTCATCTGGCGAGGCAGTCAACGCAGCGTACATGTCCTTCAACTCGGCACTGAACCCCTCCTCGGCATGGAATTTCTCTGGAACCACCGCATCACCATTGACGCCGTTACCGACGGCGCAGTGAGCATCACTCCATTGATCAAAGATCGCATGGGAGGCTGAAACTATGACTACCCTTACCGAAACACCCATGACGCCCCCACCCGGCGAGACCCGCGAGTTGCAGACCCGCGAGGCCATCAACGAGGCCCTGCTCCAGGAAATGCGTCGGGACGAGACCGTCATCATCATGGGCGAGGAGATCGCCGGCGGCGCCGGCCGCGAGCACCTGGGCATTGTCGATGCCTGGGGCGGTGCCTTCCGCACCACCCGCGGCCTCATCCAGGAGTTCGGCAACGAGCGCGTACTGGACACTCCCCTCTCCGAGGCCGCCTTCGTCGGCACCGCCATCGGCGCCGCGTCCACCGGGATGCGGGCCGTGGCCGAGCTGATGTTCGTGGACTTCGTGGGCGTCTGCATGGACCAGCTGCTGAACAACGCCGCCAAGATGCGCTACATGTTTGGCGGCCAGGTCAAGGTGCCCTTCGTCATGCTGACCCGCATCGGCGCCGGCTTCGGCAGCGCGGCCCAGCACTCCGAGTCCTTCTACTCCCTGTTCAGTCACATCCCCGGCCTGAAGGGCGTCTGCCCCTCCGACGCCTACACCGCCAAGGGGCTGCTGCTGTCGGCCATCCGCGACGACGACCCGGTGGTGTTCTTCGAGCACAAGGGCCTGTACGGCGACACCTGCCCGGTGCCCGAGGAACCGTACACCCTGCCCCTGGGCAAGGCCCGCACCGTGCGTCCCGGCTCCGACATCACGCTGGTGGGCATCAGCAAGATGACCTGGGTGGCCGTGGAGGCCGCCGAAGAACTGGCCAAGGAGGGTGTCAACGCTGAGGTCATCGACCTGCTCAGCGTCTCGCCCATCGACTACGACCACGTGCTGGACTCGGTGCGGCGCACCCACCGGCTGCTGGTGGTGGACGAGGATACGCCGGTATGCAGCATCTCGTCAGACATCTGCGCCCGCGTCGCCGAGGAAGCCTTCGACTACCTGGACGCTCCCCCGTCCCGCGTGACGCCTCCCCACACGCCGGTGCCCTACAGCCGCGCCCTGGAGAACATCTACCTGCCCAATGCGGAACGGGTGGTGAACACGGCGCGGCGGCTGATGTCCTGAGCGCGCCACATCGGGGACGGCATTAGCCAGTAATAAGCGCTCGCTATAATGCCGTCCAAACCACTGGAATCTACCGCGAGGATGCTCACGATGAGAGGTGCGGACTCTGGGCGCAGAGCTGATATTCACGGAGTACGAGGTCAACTTTTATGGTTACGAAGTCAGCAGACACAGTGAAGGAAACGCCGCATCAATTGGTGGACGCCATCACGCAGTGGTCAGAACTCGGCGTGACCGCCCACGAGTTCAGCATAGAGCCGCCCTCCATGGAGAGAGCTCGGGAAGCGCTCCGGGTCTTGGTGCATACGTGCAGTGAAAGACCGCGCCCATACATGGTGTACCTCATGGAGAACGGTTCCATCGCCATCGACACCAGGGGGCAGAGACCGGACGGAATACTGGTCACGCTGCGGCCCGATGGATCGGCTTTTTGCGCGGGGGAACTGGGAGGGAAAACCTGGCGCAAGTCGTACCCGGACAGCGCCGCGCTTCCGGACCAAGACCTCTTGGAAGAAATCGCCAAACTCGGCTAGTCCAAGGTCCGATGAGCGCTGGAGACGGAACCGATGAACGGAGCGTTCCAGGCATCTGCCAATCGGAGAACGTTGCCCGGTCTATAACCACCAGCACCGAGGCCAGGCACGCCCGCAATGGGAACGCGCCGGCCTCGGTTTTCACTTACTATGGTCACTCTAAAATATCTGTCGACCGGATTGACCGTATGGAGGAGGCCGAGGCGGTCCGACACGGCAACGACATTGCAGCTAAACGGGGCACGAACCGCACGTTTTACGGATGGGCGGTCATGACGGTAGCAGCCGTGTACGAGGAAGGCTGCGACGCCGAGGCAGCACTTGAACCAGACAACGACTGGCACGCTCATATCGTAATGCCACTACCCGCCGCGTCTGATGACGATCTTCACGACTAGCACGCCGGCAACTGGCGCGCCGTCTGGCAAGACAAGCCGAGTACTGACACCAACACCGAATAAACTGTGGCAGTTTTGAGTAAAATTGTATGCAATTCCCTTTTCAACAGGCTGTAGATCAAACCCAAGGAGGCCAAGACCATGACCACCGTCGGAACCGGAAAGCACACCTACACGCTGACATCCGATTGGGCCAAGATGCCCGCCGCCCATCCCCTGGGCGCGGTGAGCGCCCTGGCCAGCGACTCCGCCGGCGACATCTACGCGTTCCACCGGGCCGACCCACCCATCGCCATCTTCGACCGCGCCACCGGCGCATTCAAGAGCGGCTGGGGCAACGGCGGCTATGTCTATGCCCACGGTTTCTACATTGAGGACGACATCGTGTACCTGACCGACCGGGACACGTCAACCTGCATGATGTACACGTTGGACGGCAAGCTCATCCAGATGCTGGGGCGCTACATGGTGCACTCCGACACCGGCGCCGAGGTGGCCGGCCAGCTGGTGCCGCGAGCCGCCGGGCCGTTTAACTACCCCGCCGAGCTGGTGCCCTCGCCCAGCGGCGACCTCTACGTGGCCGACGGCTACCGCAACGCCCGCGTCCACCGCTTCGATAACGACGGCAACCACAAGTATTCCTGGGGCAAGCCGGGCAAGGAACATCCCTACGAGTTCCACCTGCCCCACAGCCTGCTGGTGACCCGCGACGACCGGGTGTACGTCTGCGACCGGGAGAACAGCCGCGTCCAGGTGTTCAACACCTCCGGCGACTTCATCGCCATGTGGACCGACACCTGCCGGCCCACCGACATCGCCGAGACGCCCGAGGGCGACTTCGTGGTCAGCCAGCTGGCGCCGCTGGACGATTCCCACTCGCCGCGGGTCGCCATCTTCGACCGGGACGGCAACGTGCTGGCCCGCTGGGACAGCCGCTCCGCCCACGGCATCTGGTGCGACGCCCACGGCGACATCTTCCTCGCCCTCACCGGCGACCGCGCGGTGGACAAGTACGGGCGGAACTAGAGGGAGCAGGATAATGGCAGAAATTGACGCTCCCGTCGCGGACAAGATAGTCGGCGTTCTGCGGCAGCTGGGCATCGAGCGGTCGCATTTCGCCTCCCGGAACCTGGGCGACTGGCGCGGGTTGACGGTGGATCATCCCGTGGCCGTCGCCTCTCTGACGCTGATCTGCCCGCTGGGGTTCGACGCGGCGGCGCTGGAGCCGCTGGCCGACCGGCTGCTGGTGTTCAACGCCGATAGCGGCGGCGCAACGGACACCATCAACCGCAACATGGCCGGCCTGCCGTCGGCATCAACGGTCACGCTGTCTGGCTACGAGTATCCCAACAACTATGCCGACATTGGCGTCCAGCGGGGCGACGACCTCGCGCCGGCCATGTTGGACTTCCTGGGCTCCCAGAGCGGCCTGCCCAGCGTATCCCCGTCCGTTGAAGAGGGCGAGGTTGGCGGCGTCTATTTCAGGGTGCAAGGATCCGGGCCACCGCTGGCGCTGACGCCCCTGGGCGCCGCGCCGGCGCAATGGGACCCCATCCTGGCGGCCTTGAGCGAACGCTACTGCGTCATCACCATGTTCGGCCCTGCGCTGGGCATGGTCGCCAGCCTGGAGGGCCGGGGCCGCACCTTCGGCTACCTGTCCGCCGTGGGCAGCATCATCGCCTCGGCGGCGATCCAGCCGGGCGAAAGCGTGCTGGAGGTCGGCTGCGGCACCGGCGTATTGTGCCGGTGGCTGGCCCGGGAGACCGGCGGCAACAACCCGGTGTCCGGCGTGGACGTCAACGTCTATTTCCTGCGCGAGGCCGCCGAGATCGCCCGGCGCGAGGGCATGGCCGACGCGGTGAGTTTCCACGAGGGCAGTGCCGAGGAGATGCCCTTCGATGACGCCACTTTCGACGTGGCTTTCTCCAGCACCGTGGTCCAGCGGGTCAACGCCGACCTGATGTTGCCGGAGATGGTGCGGGTCACCAAGCCCGGCGGACGGGTGGCCGTGCTGGGCCACGCCCACGACATGAACCGCTGGGTGAACCTGCCCCTGGACCTCGACCTGAAGACCAGGATCGAGTCGCCCCCCTGGGTTGACGACCGGGGCCACCCCCAAGGCTGCGACGACGCCACCCTCTACCAAAAGTTCGCCCAACTGGGCCTGACCGACCTGCGCATGTACCCCTTCATCAGCACCTTCTCCGACCCCACCCGCCTCCAATTCCTCGAAGGCGGCATCCTCCCCACCCTCAACGCTGAGGAAGCCGCCCAGTGGCGCGCCGCCGTGCAGCAGGCGCGGGCGGACGGCACGTTCTTCATCTCAACGCCGTTCCACTGCGCGGTGGGGAGGAAGGCGTAAAGCGGTAGTGTCAGATGTCTCCTAGTCGCCGGCAATTGGATAGACCAGCGGCCCGTCATCCCTTTGACCTGCACAATGCGGCGAATTTTCAACCGCCTACCCCGATTCGAGAGCAGCTTTGACGGCCTCCATCGCGTCGTCAATTTTGTCATGCTCCCAGACTCTCACTACCTTCCAACCGTCTCGCTGTAGGGCATGGGAGTCGGCCAAATCTCTGGCTTTGTTTCTGTTTAATTTGGCCACCCAATACGTCGCGTTAGTTTTGGGCGTCTGTCCATGTTCAGGACAGGAATGCCAAAAACACCCGTCAACGAAAACCGCTACCCGACGCTTGGGAAAAACGATGTCGGGACGCACTCTGCGCCCTGATGCATCGACCGGGGCATCTACGCGAAATCGCCAACCTTGGCGATGCAACGTAGATCGTAAAAGTAGTTCAGGCTTCGTATCCCGCCGTCGATTGGCCCGCATGGTTGCGGCTGCGGCAGAGCTCGAAGCAACCGGCGGTGTTAGGGAAGAACGGCCGCAGTCAGCTGCCAAGCCGACCAGCCGATCATCTATCGTTTTCACGGGAGCCACAACCAGCACCCGGGAGTGCCGCGTTTCCAATCGATGTCGTACAGTCTTCGAGCGCGCTCACCTGTATGAACTAGTGAGGGCCTAGAAACTGCTCGCCGTCAAAGTGAATCATATGATCTGGATCGTCCACTATCCAGACCTCCGTTTCCCAACTGATGGACTTCGAGAACCTTCCGAACGTGGACATGTTCATGAACGCGCTGACGAACACGCACCCTACCGTTGCGTTTTCAGTTAGGCGTCGCAGTGCCAAGTGCCTCATCCGATCAATCGGGTTTGATGAATGAACTGCTTCGATGACAAACAACCATTCTTGCTCCTCGTCGTAGGCAAGCACGTCGGGCAACATCGTGTCCCTAGATGGTTCTGCTATGCCCAGCGAGCGCAGTTTCTCCGCGTCGATGTGGAGCACCTTTCTTGACGTATCCCCCAAGTACAGCACCTCGGCTCCTTTTGAGAAGCGCGGCAGGAACTCCTCGATGATAGCCTTCTGAATTTGGTTGTGCGGGCCAGGCGATAAGTTGTAGGTCTCCCCACTTGGAAGTTTGACAGGAACCATCCTGAACTCGCGTGCCTTGCTAAGTCTGTCCGCAAGTACCCCATTGTTTTGGCGGAATAGCCGGAGCTGTTCTTCCCAACTCTCATTACCGTAACTGCGGATCAAGCTTAGTGATTCTTCCGGAATGGCGTAACCTCTTGTTCCATCATTGGTGTCTGCCGCGGGATTTGCCGCACTTCGTATGACCAGATTTGCTTCTTCAAGAATTATCAGGTCCTTACGTCGAACATCATCATATGACGAATCCGCAAGTTTCTCGCCGTAGTGCGTGTTCCAGAATCGTATGATTTCCCGCGTGGTGACAGGATCGGGGCCTCCGTCAAAAAAGCTCTGGGCTTCCGCCCACGGCATATGCGGTTGCAGATGTCCAACTGCCAGCAACGCCTTTGCAACTCGTTCCTGCCGACGTTTAGTGTAGTCTCTTAGAGGTACTCCAATGCTTCGCAGTATGTTAAGAGTCTGTTCAACTTTCTCTGACGCTGGATCGCTGGCGAGGACGTCCATTGCCACGGTGCGCCTCCTGCAAGTCTCTTCTTTCGCACTTGGAAATTCCATTGCCAATGCAGATCTGACGCTTTGCGCAAGGGCGAGTCCCAGCAACGGCGCGACAGCGTTCCCTATCTGCTCGTATTGCTCGTATTCGTTGCCAGCGAACTCGAACCAGTCCGGGAATCCTTGCAAACGTGCGCCTTCGCGAACGGTGAGCCGACGCCGCCTTCCGCCTGGCATACGCAACCTCAGCATATCAGACGTGGCCGCTCCTAGGTTCCTGCACGTTACGGTTCTCGACGGCCTGTCCAAGTGGAGGTCGCGAGGGGTCACGCAATGACTCCGGCGTTCGTACTCCGCGATGTATTTGTCCATGCTTGGCGTGAGGTAATGGCTGTCAGGTCCTTCTTGGGATGCCATCTCGCCTAGCGCAGTTCCAGCCGTTATTGGCGCTGTCACCAAAGGTTCCGGCCAACGCCAACCAACAGTGGAGGCTACAATCACTACCCTTTCACGCCTCTGAGGCACACCGTAGTTCACGGCATTCAATATTTTGGTGTCAACTGTGTATCCGAACCGCTCCAGTTCGTGCACTACCGAACGCAGGTAGTCCTTGTTACGATAGAGCGCTCCACGAACGTTCTCAATGAGGGCAATCTTGGGTCGGATGCGGTCAACTGCATTGAGGAATACGGGGAACCCATTCCGCCGGTCACGCTTCCCACGCTGATACCCGAACTGACTGAACGGCTGGCATGGAGGGCCTCCGATGATGACATCAGCAGCCTCATCAGGCATGCCAATCTCCAAGAAGACCTCACGGCAATCACCGCTAAGGTTCCTAGCGTAAGTATCGACCGCGGCCTGCTTCATTTCGTACCCGATAGTACGAAACCCCTGCACCTCGAAGCCAAGCGCAAGTCCACCACACCCGGCAAACAGGTCAAGCACTAACGGGGCGTTTGATGGCACATCTGGCTCGGGGAGCGCTTCATGAAGCCAACAGTGCCAGTCACTCTCCCCCATCCGGAAAAGACCCATTTGGCGTTCTTTTTCCATTTTGATCAGCCTTACTGAACAGTGGTTCTTGTGCAGCCGGCGGGCATGGGACATTGTACCCTACCATCCAGTATTTGGTCAGGCCGATGTGTCATTGTCGGTCGCAAGCCGTTCCTCGCTCCAACCGTTGACCTGACCCCCAAGCCCTCCGCTGCAAGGGGCGCCGCCCGAACCCCGGACATAACCGCCCGAAAAACGAGAGCCGAGGAAGGCCACAACCCCCGGCCCTCGCATCGCCGCGAGGAGAGGAAAACTCTGCTTTTGCAGGAGCCTCAGCTCCGCGCCGCCGTGCCTCGTCATCTCCTGCCGGCGGGAGGATCTACGGGATTTTGGGATTGCGCTGACAATCCCCCTTTGACGCCCACGGCCCTCCCTGCCTAAAATAGAATATATGTGCGATCTCTCCCACATCGTCGCCCAGGAAACCCAGGACGGCCGCCTCATCGTCCGCTTCCTGGCCGCCGCCATGGACGGCCAACTCCCAGACTTCCAACCCTGCCACCGCCTCGACGCCGCCCGGCTCCTCGTCAAACTCGGCTTCGAGCCGGCCCAGCCCTCCCCGCCCCTGGTGAGCCTGCCGAACCACCGCGCCGCCCCGGCCCAGCGTCCGCGCCCCGTCAACCGCCGCTCCCCGCCCGAACCCTCCGCCTCGGACCATCACATCCGCTCCGAACTCGCCCAGATCGTGCGCGAAGAAACCGACCAGGGCCGTACCGCCGTCCGCTTCCTGGTCAACGTGATGCAGGGCGAACTCCCCGACTTCAAACCCTGCCACCGCCTTTCTGCCGCCAGAGAACTCCTCCACCGCGGCTTCGACTATGCCCCCGACGAACCGGACCCCTACGAAGTTGACTATGACCAGGCTGACCCCGACCCCGATCCCGCTGAAGTCGAAGCCCAGCGACAACTTCAGGATGACATCGATTTCAGCCGCCACGGCCCGGTGTACTATGAAACATACCCCTACCCCTGCGTCTGCGAAGACTGCCTCCATGACTGCAAGGGCAACGAGCTCAGTCCCGAGGAATGCGAAAAAGCCGCCCACCACATCCCCGCTAAAGCCCTTTTCATCAA
>DAOUJY010000073.1:0-17367 GCA_034421995.1 Dehalococcoidia bacterium
ATAAAATCGGAGATGTTCATGGGGTTCCTCGCTGCGGAGTGTTCTCAACTCGCAGCATAGGGGAACCTCGTGGCATTTTCAAAATCGTCTCAAACTAGCACCAAAGGTTATAACACCAAAACAGCTGAAGATCATCAGGACTCGAATAGTGTAACCCAGTACACCGAGAATTATCCGGTGAGGCGGTCGTCAAAATTGTCTACTGAATTGCTTGATCTCTGCTTGCGCATCAAGATCAATTCAGATGATGATGCTGACGATGACGAATTGACCGCCCCTGACTGGATCCAGTTCCAGGCATTGGTCGCAAAAGATTCACATAGTAAATACCCAAGCTGGAGCAAAGACAAAACCGGCCGCTCAATCGTGAATCCATCAGAGAGCGCCAACCCGGCTTTGTTGGCTGTTGGAGCCAGGTCTTTGCAGAGCACTGCCATGAAGATGACCGGTTACACCAGCCGCGGCCCTGTGTTCTCAGATGGTGTTGACGTAACTGATGCCACGCCCAATCGTCTCAAACCAGACGTGGTTGGCAGCACAGACGCCGCAACGTACACTAAATGGCGATGGTCGTGTCACAAAAAAGATGTGCCAGGAGATGAGTGTGACGATTTGTACTTTACCGGTACCAGCGCTGCCACTGGTCACGTTGGAGGGTTGGCTGCGCTGGCGGTCCAATGGCTGAAGCGTACCGGCGCTGATTACGATGCTGTTGACGTGGCGAACTTCCTGCGTCATTCCACGGTGGACATATCACCCGACGGCGTTGTCGATAACGGTTTTGTCGTCATGCCATGCGTTCCGACTCCAAAAGCATCGTCCAATTTCCGGGTTTCGTACGGAACGTGGACCAGCTCTGACTGCCAGTCAAAACAGCAGATCAGTTCGAAAGCCGACTACTACACGTTCTATCTCAGCCAAAAGAAAAACGTCGTGATCGAGCTGTCCTCATCAGACCGCGATACGTATCTCGTTCTCCGAGGCGGAGCAAGTCCAGGTTCGCCTATTTTGGAGACAAATGACAACGTCAGCAAGACGAGCGCCAATTCTGAGATCGACAGGTTCCTGGAGGCTGGAATTTACACCATTGAGGTTACGCACAAGGCTTCGAGCTCCAGGACAACCAGCCCAAGTTACGCTTTGGAAGTTGCATCCGAGAA
This sequence comes from Dehalococcoidia bacterium, assembly GCA_034421995.1. Classification (GTDB taxonomy): domain Bacteria; phylum Chloroflexota; class Dehalococcoidia; order Lucifugimonadales; family UBA3495; genus Bin87. The sequence goes on from DAOUJY010000073.1 coordinate 1,161, forward strand.
TCCGTCAGCTTACCTTGGGTTGGATCCAGGCTTGTCATCTTTCAAAGCAGGGTCCAGCGCGTTGTCGTACCGGGTGTACTCGGAAGGGAACGTGTGGGTGCTGGTCAATGCGTCTGACGACGATCTGAGTTTGGACATAGCCACATCCAGACCAAGAAGTTCATCTTGCACCGCAACTCTCAACGATTACGTCGCAGTGAGCAATCGGGATTACATCTACTTGTCTGGATGTGCGGCCGGCGATACCACGGTCAGGATTTATGACCGTAGTAACGGCAAACTGCTCAACGTCTATCGGGTCAAGGTCAATTCGTAAGAATTGAGAAAACTCAATGCGACCGGGATTGCAAGCATTGCAATCCCGGTTTTTGGCAACATAGGGGATTTGGAGGATTCACTCATGATGATTGACGGAACTGGCATCATTATGGGTATTATGAAGATAGCTTTTTTGAGCTTCATTGTTGTACCGGTTGTTCCAGCGTTGCTGACGGCATGGGCGTGTAGTCGCGTGATGGTACGAATTAGCCCCCGTCAGGTGATGATATCCGGTGTTGTCGTAGGCATGATAGCCGCAATTGTGTGGTTCGGATCTGCAACGGTGTGGTTGGTCTATGCGCCTGGGCCGGGCGTTGTTTGGGTTGATGGCGCGCCGCCGTTCCCCTGTTTAGTGACGGCTTTCATTAGCAGTGTGGCTACCTTCGTGTTGTGCTACTGGTGGAACAGTCGCCAGATCAATCCGGCTAGCCAACCGCCTGGCGACCTGTCGGCCGACCGGTGATTTAGCGGCTTTGCACAGTCCTACTTCCGGTTTCGTCGTTGCGCCCCGACGGTCTTGGCGGTATGATGATTTGGCAAGCAACCCGCGACGCAACTACGCATACCATGTCAACCGATACCGGCGCAGAAAACCTTCGCACCGTCCTCTACCAGACCCACGTTGATCTGGGCGCCCGAATGGTGCCCTTCGGCGGTTGGGATATGCCCGTGCAATACGGGGGCGTCATCTCGGAGGTGGAGGCGGTCCGTACCGACGCCGGGCTTTTCGACGTGTCCCACATGGGAAGGCTGCACATCGGCGGCCCCAATGCGGCCAGCCTGCTGGATATCCTGCTTACCGGGTCGGCGTCGTCCCTGCGGGTGGGTCGGGCTCGCTACTGTTTCGTCTGCAACGAACAGGGCGGCGTAATTGACGATACCATCTTCTACCGGCTGGCCGACGATGAGTTTCTGCTGATCCCCAACGCCGGAAACCGCGCGGCCGTGGCCCTCTGGTTTGACCGTCAGCTGGCGCATCACTTCGATGGCCGGGGCGTCCAGATTACCGACCGCACCATGCTCACCGGCCTGATTGCGTTGCAGGGGCCAGCCTCCGCCGGCGTGGTGGATCGTTTGTGCGAGGATTTCGCTCCGGGCGCGCGATTGGCCCGGAACCCCGGGCGAACCCCGGCTCCGTCGCTGCTGCGTCCCTTCACCTGGGGACGGGGGCACATCGACGGACGGCGGGTGTTCATCGGGCGCACCGGCTACACCGGCGAGGACGGGTTCGAACTGGCCATGGGTTCGTCCGATACGGCTCCCATCTGGCAGAAGCTGTATGCAGCCGGCGCCACTCCCTGCGGGCTGGGAGCGCGGGACGTCCTGCGTCTGGAGGCCGGCCTGCCGCTGCACGGACACGAACTGACGGACACGATCACGCCCATCGAGGCCGGCCAGGACCGCTTCGTCCGACGTGACGGCGGTTACAACGGCGCCGACGTGCTGGATCAGCAGCGGGTGTACGGCACCGAGCGGCGGCTGGTGGGACTAACGCTGCCCGGCCGCAGCGCGCCGCGAGCCGGCTACGATGTGCTGGCCGACGGCGAGGTGGTCGGCGTCGTCAGCAGCGGCAGCTACTCACCTACCCTGGAGCGCTGTATCGCCATGGCCTTCGTGGACACGGCCCACGCCGCTCCCGGCACTGCCCTGACGGTGGATATCCGGGGACGGCCGGCAGAGGTGTCCACGGTGGAACTCCCCTTCTATCAGCGTTCCGGCTAACGTGGTCCAACTGACGCGCTGGCCGCAATCATTCGGAGGTATCAGTAAAGGTGAATCCCGACGACCGCAAATATACCCAGGAACATGAGTGGGCGCTGTTGGAGCCGGCCGACGCCGGTACGGTGCTGGTGGGCATAACCCACTACGCCCAGGACCAGTTGGGCGATGTGGTGTACCTGGAACTGCCGGAGGTGGGCGCCACCGTCGGACATCTGGCAAAGATGGGCGAAATTGAATCGGTGAAAGCCGTTTCGGATCTCTATTCCCCGGTGAGCGGCGCGGTCACCGAAGTCAACGGACGCCTGGCCCACGAACCGGAGTTGGTGAACAATGATCCCTTCGGCGAGGGATGGATGCTGCGCGTCCGCATCACCGACCCCGGCGAGCTGGACGGATTGATGGACGCCGCTGCCTACGGCGAATACGTGGGACAGTTGTAGTCTGGTCGGATCCTAGTCAACCCGGTAGAAATCCCCGCCGCCGGTCCAGCGGATACGCAACGCCCGACTGCCCACCGCCGTATCGAAGCGCAGCCGCTCGGCGCTTGGTTCCCCGGGCGGCCCAATACTGAACCAGCCGGATCGGTTGTCATCGGGGTTCTGCGGAATAAGCGCCTCCTCGCCGCCGTGAGGCCATGCCAGGTAAAGGCGGCCGCGGCGCAGAATGACGCGAAAGGTGGTGAGGTAGGGCGCATGGCTGCGGTATTGGCCGCGGAACGCTGACCACTCCTGCGGATGCGGCGCGGCGGATTCTTGAGGCTCGCTGCCGGCCCTCACATACACGTCCGGGCCGTGATGGACTTCGGACACGGGGCCGTCGTCATCGGTAGCGGCGGAACGGAACCGCAACGGGAAGGGGTCGAACGCATCGTGGGGCGCGCAGAATGCGTCGCCGGCGATATGCTCCAGATGGCAGCCATCCTTTCCGGCGTCCAAACGCAGCCCATGCCCGGAAGTCTGGATAGATATGCGCCGCCCGCTGGCTGCGTCCAAATATTCTCCCGCGCAACGGTCAGCGTTGGCTATGCGCGTAGGATCGGGAACCGTGGGGGGTTCCGGCATTGGACTGCCGTCGCGCAGCGCCGCGGCGACCTGTAGCGCGTAACGCGCCGGAGGGTAGGTATCGACACCGACTCCGTTGCAGAGGATGACGACCCCCAGGCCATCCGTCTGGTCGGTGAGCATGATCGACCGGAAACCCACGGTGCCGCCGCCGTGCCCGATAAAACGATGGCCGTCGGCGTGGTGACGGATTACGCCAAAACCGTATCCGTAATCGTGCTGGTAATCTCCGCCCCGGCGCATATTTATTACCGGGGTAGTCATGCGGGCGAATGAGGCAGGGGATATGACGGCTTGAATACCGCTCCGTCCACCGTTCAACCAAAGGCGCGCATATCGGGCCATGTCTTCCGCGGTGGACACCTGGCTGCCGTCCCCCACAGCGTATTCGGACCAGTCGCCCGGAACCAGCGTGTCTCCCCGCCGGTACGGCCGGTCGTCGTGCAACGGCACGTATCCGGTCGCCACCTGGCGACGACTGCTATGGGTGATCACCGGATCCGTCGCGGCCATGCCCAAAGGCTCCAGCACTCGTCGGCGGATGACTTCACCGTAGGGAAGCCCGGTTACGTCCTCCAGCAGCCATCCCAGCAGTTTGTAGCCGGTGTTGGAGTAATGAAATCGAGAGCCGGGTTCCCAAGCTGCCTCAGCCTCGCGCAGGGCGTACCCTTCGTAACGGGCGGCCGGCGTGAAATCCGTTCCGGCCGGCAGGCCGGCAGTATGGCTGAGCATGTGTTTGAGGGCGATGGGACCATACCGGGACGGCATCGCAAACCAGGGAAGGTGAGTGGCCAACAGCGCGTCCAGATCTAAACGACCCGCCTGGACCAGTTGCATCAACGCCAATGCGGTCATCGACTTGCCGATGCTGCCGATCTGGAAGGTGGTGTCGGCCCGCACCGGCTGGCGAGCGGCGGCATCGCCATAACCCAGCGCGGTTGAGTAGAGGGTCTTGTTGCGATCAGTCACCGAAATCGCCAACCCGGGGGACGGAACTGCGGCCAGCCAGTCCCGCAAGTATGCCGTCAGCGCGGCGAAGTCGGTCGGAAAGGCGGCCATCGGGTTCAGCTGAACAGGTGTCGCCAAACGAAAGCGAGCGTTCGGTGCAATCCGGTATTCCGCACTACCCGCACGGTTACGTAAATGTGGCCGTTGGGTCCGCCGTCAACGCCAGCGTGACCCTGGCCGCGCAGCCGCAGGCGCCGGCCATCGGACATGCCGGCGGGTATGGTAGCGTTGAGTGTCAGGTCATGGCGGAGGCGTTGTTCTCCGGCGCACCGCCAGCATTGCCCGACATCCAGCGTTTCCTCCGGTTCCCAACCCGTTCCGCGACAACGGGGACAGGTTTCCAAGCGCACCACGGGAAAAGTTTTGCGGCTCCCGTGCCTTGCCTCCCGTCGGGTGATCAACACCGTCGCGGGAATGTCGTCGCCGCGCCGGGGTGAAAAAGGGCGGGAACGCGGTGGATCGGCGGAGGCCGAACGACGCGAACGTTGCCGGCCCGGCCTGGAGACATCCATGTTGGTGGGTTCAGCCGTGCCGTAGATGTCATAGTAGCGGCGACGCGTGGGATCGGACAGCGTCGCGTAGGCTTCGTTGATTTCCTTCATCCGAGCCTCCGCCTCCGGGTTGGAGTTGAGGTCGGGATGGTACTGACGCGCCAGGCGTCGATAGGCGGCCCGAATTTCCTCCGCCGTTGCCGCCGTCGGCACCCCCAGGATGCTGTAACAGTCTCCGTTCATGGTCAGCGAATTTGTAACACGCTGGATGGCGTTTTCGGGTTTGCCAATTGCCGCTGTCGGTGATATTCTGTAAGTGTCGGGGCGGGGCGTAGCGCAGCCCGGTAGCGCACCTGCATGGGGTGCAGGGGGTCGCCAGTTCAAATCTGGCCGCCCCGACCATTTTTAACCAAAAACGAGGGCGTCTTTCAAGAGACGCCCTTGCGTTTTACATCGCGGTTCGTCCGCCATCCACCACAACCTCGCTGCCGGTGACGAATGATGCCTCATCTGATGCCAGGTAGATGACGGCGTAGGCGATGTCCTCCGGCCGGCCGATGCGGCCCAGGGGCACGCGACGCATCTGTTCCTCATCGCTGAGGCCGCTGCCCCGGTTGGCTCGGGACTCCCGCAGCATGGGCGTGTCGATGGGTCCGGGGTGGACCGAGTTGCACCGGATGCCCTCAGCGGCGTGCTGAATGGCGGTGGACTTGGTGAACAGGCGCACCGCGCCCTTGGTGCTGCTGTAGCCGGCCAGGTTGTAGTCGTTGCCCACCAGCCCGGCAGTGGAGGATATGTTGACGATGCTGCCGCCGCCGGCCGCCCGCAAGGCGGGCAGGCAGGCCTTGGTGCCGAGGAACACCCCCTTGGCGTTCACGTCAAACAGCCGGTCCCATTCCGCGACGGTCATGTCCTCGATGCTGCGGCCCAGCACGATGCCGGCGTTGTTGACCAGGACGTCCAGCTTGCCGTACTCGGATACGGCGGCGTTGACTGCCGCTGCCCAATCGTCCTCGCTGGTGACGTCCAGGTGAACGTAGGTGGCCTGGCCGCCCAACTCCCGGATTTCAGCCTCCACCCGGCGGCCCTCGTCATCCAGGATGTCGCCAAAGACGACGGACGCGCCTTCGGCGGCGAACATCCGCGCCTCCACCGCGCCCTGCCCCCTCGCGCCACCGCTGATGAGCGCAACCTTGCCATCCAACCTGCCCATATCCGTTGCCTCCTTCTAGATTCCGGCTTGCGCCGGAATGACGGGTTAGGGTGAGGACTACTCATGCCCGAACATCAGCCGCCCCACTTCAAATACGAAACCCGGCAAAACGTCCTCGCCGTACAATACCGCCGGGTTCTCCAGTATTTCAATCTCACGACCAGGGCGGAAGATATAAACGCGGCGGTCGATAGGGTCCAGCAGCCAGCCCAAGCGGGCGCCGCCCTCCATCCATTCCGCCATCTTGGCCAACTGCGGTGTCAGTCGGTCGCTCAGCGAGCGGACTTCCACCACGAAATCGGGTGCGCCGTTGATGGCACCGCGCCGTTCCTGCTCGGTGCGGTTGTCGAACCGCTCCTGGGTAATCCACGCGGCGTCGGGGCTGAGGCGCGCGCCGCTGGGTAACTGGAACAGAGAGGTTTGGGAAAAGCTGCGCCCGGTGTTGTTGAACTGCCACATTCCGAGGACAATATTGATTACAGTCTCGCCGAGATTGCTTTCTGAACCGGATGGCGCCATTACGATTAGTTCTCCCTGGGCGGAAAATTGGAAGTCATAGGGTTCGTTGTCCCGGGACATCTGGCAAAGCTGCTCGTCGAAATCGGGCGCGCTGCCGTCCACTCCCAGGGCCTTCAGGTTCAGGCGCAGCTCGCTGCCCGAGGCCATGGGCATGTCGGGTTCGTAGTGGAGCTCGGCGGCTTCAGTTGGCTCTTTTGGAGTGGTGGTTACCATCTCTCAAACCTCGCAGTGGTGGCCTGCCTTTACCCGGTGATAACTTCCTTGAACTCGCGAATGGCGTTGATGTGGGCGTCGGGAGTGGCCAGGTTGGCCGACATGGTGTTGACGGAAAAGTGGGATGCCCCCATGCCGCGCCACTCCTCGGCTCGCGCCTGCCAGAACTCCGGATCCCCGTCGGAATAGTTGACGCGGGGTTCCATGCCGATGGCGTCCGGGTCCCGGCCGGCGGCCTCGGCGGCGGCGCGAACTTTGGCGATGGCCGTGGCCGCCTGTGGGTCGTCGGATTGGAACTGGGGGAACCAGCCGTCGGCGCAGCGCCCCACTCGGCTCAGCACCCGGTCGGTGGGAATCGGCCCCCGGGCCCGGCTGCCGGCGCCCATCCACAGCGGTATAGGACGCTGCACGGGCAGTGGGTTGATGCCGGCGTTGGTGACGTTGTGATAGCGCCCGTGGAAGTCAACCACCTCCTGCGTCCACAGCAGGCGCAGCAGTTCCATCTGCTCCTCGGCACGACGGCCCCGGGTGGTGAAATCCTCGCCCAGCGCCTCGTATTCCACCGGGTTCCAGCCGATGCCCACGCCCAGGCGCAGCCGGCCGTTGCTGAGCACGTCCACCTCGGCGGCCTGCTTGGCGACCAGCGCGGTCTGCCTCTGGCCGAGGATGACGATGGCGGACACCAGTTCCACGTTGGTGGTCAGCGCGGCCATATAGCCGAAGACCACGAATATCTCGTGAAACATACTGTCCTTGGTATAGCTGCCCGTCCAGGGCTGATGATGAGCGGTATCCGCCCCCAGCACGTGGTCATAGGCGATGATGTGAGCGTAACCAAGTTGCTCGGCGGCCTGCACGTAGTCGCGCACCGCAATGGGATCGGAACCGATCTCGGTTATGGGAAAGACGACGCCAATCTGCATCTGCTGGTCCGGCATGACTGAACTCCTGGTGGCCGATGGTTCGTTGAGGCTGGTGCGATTTTACCGTGCGCACAAACACGGGGGCAAACGCAATTGCGGCGCGCACACTACGGCGTCGCCCAAACCAGGTTCCAGATGAGGAAGAACGCGATCACAGCGGCCCAGCCCAGCAGCAGGGCGATGCGATAGAGCCGGGTGAACCAGGGATGTTCCCAAACGGGCAAACGGCGCTCCCGGGCCCAGTGGGATTCAGCGGCGCCGCCGGCCCAGACCCACCGTCCGAATTTTCTCACCAACGCCATTTTGTCGCTCCAATCACACACCCGTCACTCCGGCGAAAGCCGGAATGACGGCAAGGAGGTTACAGAATCTGCGACAGGAAGTGTTTCACCCGCTCGTGGCGGGGGTTGTTGAAGAACTCGTCCGGCGGCTGGTCTTCGACAATCTGGCCCTCGTCGAACATCATGATGCGGTCGGCCACCTCCCGGGCAAAGCCCAACTCGTGGGATACGGCCAGTATCGTCATCTGCGATTCGGCCAGCTCGCGCATCACCTCCAGCACCTCTTTGATCATCTCCGGGTCCAGGGCCGAGGTCGGCTCGTCAAAGAGCATGATGTTGGGCTGCATGGCCAGGGCGCGGGCGATGGCCACGCGCTGCTGCTGACCGCCCGAGAGCTGGGCCGGGTATTTGTCGGCCTGTTCGGGTATCCCCACCCGTTCCAGCAGTTCCGTCGCGATGCCCTCCGCTTCGTGGGCGGGCAGTTTGCGGACTTTCATGGGCGCCAATGTGATGTTGCTCATCACAGTCAGGTGAGGAAACAGGTTGAAAGATTGGAAGACCATGCCCACGTCCCGGCGGATGGCGTCAATGTTGCGCACGTCGTTGGTCAACTCAATGCCGTCCACAATGATGTCGCCCCGCTGGTGCTGCTCCAGGCGGTTGATGGTGCGGATAAAGGTGGACTTGCCTGATCCCGATGGGCCGATGATGACCACCACTTCGCCTTTCTTGACGGTGGTGGTGATGCCACGCAGGGCATGGAAATTGCCGTACCATTTGTGCACGTCGCGGCAGACGATGATCTCTTCGGCGGGAGCAGTATTTCCGTTGGTAGTCATGGCTAGCTCCGTTGCGTTGGCGGCGGCTGATGTTATTGGCCGTTGTTGCGCAGGCGACGGCGGCGGGCGACGCGTCCGCCGCGCTCATTTTGCAGTTGTTCCACCATGGCGCGCAGTTCGCGGATTTCCTCGCGCAAGGCGTCGCGCTCCTGCACGGCGGCATCTCGCTCTTTGGCGACGGCGTCCCGCTCTCTTTCGGCCTCAATCCGGCGTCCCGATTCTTTCCAGTACAGCATTCCGTCCGGTCCTCCTACCAAGCCGTTGGCCAGCATCATCGCTCCCAGCATCCGCATCATCAACTTGCCGTCAGTCAATCCGGCCTCTCCGTAGCTGATGATGTACGTGAGCGCGGCCGTAACCACATCCAGCGTGATGTAGAAACCTACCTCGGAAAGGCGCAGGCCAAGGTGGTCAAAGGGGTTTCGCATATCTGCTCAGGGGCAATTGTATCAGAAGCCCTCCCGCGCACGAATGCGGCTAACGCTCGCCAACCCCCAGGTGTCGCTCAATGCGGCCGCTCACGTAGGACATTCCGTAGCAGAATATCCAGAACACCAGGGCCAGAAATATGAGCACTTCCGGCACATCGTCTAGGTACGGAAGCATACCGTTCTCAACGTAAGTCGTGGCGAACTTGCGGCTGAGTTCCACTATGTCCAGCATTCCGATGATGTACACCAGGCTGGTGTCCTTGAACAGCGCGATGAACTGTCCTACGATGGCCGGTATCACGTTGCGGATGGCCTGGGGCAGCGAGATGAGCATGGTGGTCTGCCAGCCGGGCAGTCCCAGGGCCCGGGCCGCCTCGGCCTGGCCGGGGTGCAGCGCTTGCAATCCGCCGCGGATGTTTTCCGCCATGTAGGCTGCGCTAAACAAGGTGATAATGATGGCGGCGCGCAGCAGGAAGTTGAGCGGGAAGTTTTCGGGGAAGGCCAACGGCACCAGCACCTGCGACATGAACAGCAGGGTTATCAGGGGAACCCCGCGGAAGACCTCAATGAATACCACGCACAGCAGTTTGACCACCGGCAGCCGGCTGCGCCGTCCTAGGGCCAGAGCAATTCCGATGGGGAAACTGACCACAATGCCCGACACCGCCAGCAGCAGGTTCAGCATCAACCCGCCCCAATGCAGCACCGAGACCGGCTGCAGGCCGGGCACGCCGGGAAGGCCGCGCAGCAGCGCCAGAGTCAGCAAGAATGCCGCTACCCCCAACACGGCAATCCAACGCGCCGTGCCCAGCGGAGTGAACCGCGCGATGGCCCAACCCGCCAGCAGTGAAGGCACGTTGGCCAGCAGCAGCAGGCGCACGTCCCACCCCATTCGCTCCAGGCTGTAGGGAAGGAACGCGAATAGCGCAACCGCCACCGTGACGATGATGGCAATGCGCTTGGTCAAGCCGCCGCCGGCGACCGCCCAAGCCATACCCAGCAGCAACGTGACCATCATCAGCGCCACCTGGGGTCTCCAGAAACAGTTCTGACCGGGACATCCCGTTTCCGTGTTGTACTGGCCGATGAGTAGTAGGCCGCCCAGAGTCGAGACCACCGTGAAGTCGGCGTCCAGCAACAACCATTTCAAGCCCTGCCAGACCACCACAACCACCAATGCGCCGACCAGCGCGGTTAGGGCGCCGTTGTACCAGGTGCTGAACAGGTTGGCCCGCGCCCATCCGGCGATGCCGGTTTCGGAGCGGGGCGGCGGCAGCGCCGACATAGCGGCCGGTTCGGTGGCGGTAGTCACGGGTCAGCCTCCGGCAATCCGGATGCGGCGGTTGTAGAGGTTGCCGATCAACGAGTAGGTAAGGCTCATGGCCAGGTAGGCGGCCATGAGCAAGATGAAAATGGAGATGGCCGGGGCGGTTTGCGTCATGGTCTTGGCAACGTTGGTCAGGTCGGCGAAACCGATGGCTCCGGCCAGGCTGCTGTTCTTGGTGAGGTTGAGGAACTGGCTGATGAGGGGCGGGATGATGACCCGCAGTGCCTGGGGGAAGGTGACCTGGCGCAACGTTCCCATAGGCGAAAGGCCCAGGGCCCGGGCCGCTTCAATCTGCCCCCGGCCCACGGACTGGATGCCAGCCCGGACGATCTCGGCGATGAACGACGAAGTGTACATCACCAACCCGATGAGCAGGGCCAGCAGACCGCCGGACATGGTGAAACCGCCGGATATACGTCCGAACGTTCCCTGCGGAGCCGGTTGTGAAACAACGAACGGCGCTCCGGCAACGGCACTGATCGCCAGCCACGCCGCCAGTCCTATGCCGATGGCCGCCGCAATCCCCACCGCCACCGGGTACGTAGTCCTCCCCGTGGCTATTTCGCGGTCAGTCAACCGCCGGTGAGCCGTCGTCCCGGCGACGATTCCCGCCACCGCCACCGCCAGCCAGGCCAGGGCCAACGTCCATCCGTCCGGGAAAGCAAAAGGTATGGATATGCCGGCATTGTTCACGAACAGCGAATTGGCAATCACGTACCCCTCTCGCACCGGCGGCAGCGCCAGCACGATGTAGAACCAGAAGTACAACTGAATCAGCAGCGGCACGTTACGGAAGAATTCGATATAGGCCAGCGCCAATTTGGCCACCAGCCAGTTGCCCGACAGTCGCGCCACGCCGACAAAGATGCCCAGCAGCGTGGCCAGGATTACTCCGACTATGGAAACGACAATGGTGTTGACCGCGGCGACGCCGAAAGCGTAGAGGAACGTGTCCGACGTCTCGTCGTAGGGCAGAAAATGCTGCCCGATGGGGATCAGGGAAGCCCGTTCCAGGAAGCTGAACCCGTAGGGAATTTCCCGGTCCTCAATTGCGTTGGCGATGTTGAAGAAGAACCAGGCAACCAAGAACACCACCAGAAAACCCGACGCAATCTGCGCGGCCCACTGGATTGCCTGAGCGTGCCGCCAGACGGGAATGCCCTGGTAGGTGAGTATGCGGGGTAATGTCGTGTTGGTATTCAACATTTCTAGCCAACGTTGCTCGACATTCTAACGCATCGCACGCGCTGCAAACACTCAACAGGGGCGGGTTTCAAGCCCGCCCCTGCATGATTGAACTGCCGGCTAGCTTTGTTTTAGCGCAGCGGAGCCGCGTAAATCTGTCCGCCCTTGGGGCAGTCGTCGCAGGGAGCGTCGGCCCACAGAGCGTTGCGCCCGCCTTCACGCGGCAGGTTGACGCCGCTCGGCCCCAGGTTGCGGTCGTAGATCTCGCCGTAGTTGCCCACGGCCCTGATGACGTCCTGAGCGGCGGTGTTGCTGAGGCCCAGAGGTTCCTGGCCGTAGGAGTTTTCGACAAAGCCCAGCAGGCGGTCCACCTTGGTGTCATCGGTGGCGGCGGACGGCAGGTTGGACGAGCTTATGCCGTAGGCCTCGGCGTAAATCAGAATGGACATCACGGTCTTCACGATGTCGAACCACTGGTCGTCGCCGTGGGGAACCACCGGGCCCAGGGGCTCTTCGGATATGGTCTCCGGCAGTATGACGTGGTCGTCGCGGTTGGCCAGGGACGTGCCCAGGGCCGCCAGCTGCGAGCGGTCGTTGGTGAAGGCGTCGCACTGCCCGCTCTCGTAAGCGGCAACCACCGCGGCGGTGTCCTCAAAGGTCAGCGCTTCGATGTGCAAATCGTTCTGGGCGGAGAAGTCGGCCAGGTTGAGCTCGGTGGTGGTGCCCTGGGTCACGCAGACCGCGGCATCATGGAGTTCCAGCGCGCTGCTGATTCCCAGGGACTTGTTAACCATGAAGCCCTGACCATCGTAGAACATGGTCTGGGCGTAGTTGCCCCACTGGGCGTCCCTAGAGGTAGTCCAGGTGACGGTGCGGACCAGCATATCGACCTCGCCGGACTGGATGGTGGGCCCGCGCTCGGCGGCGGTGATCAGGCGAATTTCGATGGCGGAAGGATCGCCCAACACGGCGGCGGCAAGGGCGCGGCACAGGTCAATGTCGAAACCGACGTTGTTGCCGGCAGCGTCCAAGAATCCGTAGCCGGGAACGTCGTTGCGGCTGGCGCAGATGACATGACCCCGGTCGCGGACGGTCTGCAAGCGGTTGCCGGCCTGCACGGCTTCGGTAGGCTGGGGAGCGGACATGGCTTCGGTGGGCGTCGCTGCGGGCATGGCGGTGGGCGCGCTGGGAGCTGCGGCTCCCCCGGCGGGGGCGGTAGCGGCCGGCGCAGGGGGCGCTTCGGTGGCTGGCATGGCGGCGGCAGTGGGCTGCGTGCCGCCGGTGGCCGGCGCAGCGGGCGCCGGAGTTTCCTGGCCACAGGCGAGCAGCGCCACCATGGCTGCCAGCATGGTCATGCCGGCGATGTACTTGAAATACTTGGTCATCAACTATTTCCTCCTATGGTTGTTACGCGCTCTATGGCCGGCGCAATATTCACCGCCATGATAAATCAGGCCGGCCCATTTGGACAATGATACGCGCTGACCGGATTACAGGATTGCCGGATTTGTCGGACGCGCCGGCCGCCGTCAGTCAAACGCCCACAGAGTCAGAGCCGTCTCACCGAAAATCTTCGCCAGGTCCGGCCCGGGACACCAGGACTCCATCTGCTCCCATGTATAGCGCAGGGAGTTTCGATAGCCCTCCCGGTTGGTGACGCGGGGCCAGTCGGAACCCCAGATCATGCGCTCCGGACCGAAGGCGTCGTAGGCCATCCGCACGTAGGGCGGTATGTTGCGGTAGGGGAACGGCGGCTCGCTGATCTCGCCCATGCCGTGAATCTTCATTACGGTATTGGGAAAGCGAGCCAGGGTGAGGGCCTGCCGGAATACGTCGTCGGACGGCATCGCCGGGGCGCCTATGGCGTGGATGCCCATGCCGGCCAGGTGTTCGATGATCACGGTCAAGTTGGGCAGTTCTTCCACCAGGGCAGCGAATTCCGGCGCTGCGAAATCCTCGGCGGGGCCGCCCACGCTCACCGACATACCCAGGCTGGCGGCGGCCCGCCAGATGGCCAATGGGTCCCGGCCCGGTGAGCGGTGAAAGTTGCGGATGCGCAGCGTCTCGGCGCCGGCCAGGTGGAGGCCCTCCAGCGTGTCGGGAGCCGCCGGGTCGTCCACGTCCACGCGGCACACCACAGCCAACCGGCCCGGGAAACGCTGCCGGCATTCCAGCACGTAGGAGTTGTCCAGCGTGGCGGTGGACTGCACCAGCACCGTCTTGGCGACGCCGTTCAGCTCCATCTGGGCCAGCAGCATCTCCACCGGCTCATAGTGGTTGCGGCCAATGTGGACGTGGGTATCGACGATGGGCATCAAGATAATCCCTGCGGCGCGGAGTGGCGAGCAATAGCCAGTGTCCGGTCAGTACGAATTGCTAAGCCTTATGATGAGGATGTAGAGAAGAGTGCCATTGATGACGCCGCCACCGAGCACCGCTCCGGCAGCAAGCCATTTCATTCGTTTAAAAAGTTTGTCCACATCATCAGGCTGTTCGTCGCCCTGCTGAAACGACGATATTTTGGCCCGAGTGCGTCCGCCGGTGGCCCTTACTTCTTCGACCAACGATTTTTCAAGAACTAATGGTTTTACCAGTTGGAGCATCGCGTCAACCTGCTCTTCAGGATAGCCTCGAGCTATCAGAACGGCGCGGACATCATTCAGCGTTGTCATCGTGGTCATCATTAATATCCTTGCCAGTCCATATGCCGGCTGTCGCCCGTATCGGCGTCGCCAGCATAGCAAATCCGCTCGATAACTGCTACTCTGGCCTCCGGCAAGAGGAGGTATGCCCTATGATGTCACAAGCAGAAAATGTAACTCTCACGCAAGTCGGGCCGGGCACCCCCATGGGCGAGCTGATGCGCCGCTACTGGATGCCGGCCCTGTTGTCCTGGGAACTGGCCGAGCCGGACGGCGAGCCGGTCCGGGTCAAGCTGCTGGGCGAAGAGCTGGTCGCTTTCCGAGACACCGACGGACGCATCGGCCTGTTGGAAGAGTTTTGCCCCCACCGGCTGGTGTCGCTGTGGCTGGGGCGTAACGAGGAGTGCGGCCTGCGCTGCGTGTATCACGGCTGGAAGTTCGACGTGAACGGCCAGTGCGTGGACATGATGAACGAGCCGGCGGACAGCGATTTTCCGTCCAAGATGACGACGACGGCATATCCCACCGTCGAGCTGGGCGGCGTCATCTGGGCCTACCTGGGGCCGAAAGAGCATATGCCGCCGCCGCCCAAGTTCGAGTGGGCCGCCGTGCCGGAAACCCACCGCCACGTAACCAAGAACATCCAGGAATGCAACTGGCTCCAGGCGCTGGAAGGGGGCATCGACTCCGCCCACGCCACCATCCTCCACCGCACCCTGCGGACGGATACCAAGCACGCCGGTCTGCGTATCGACTCGCCCCACGTCCAGGGCAAGCCGCCCGAACTGGAAGTGGACCTCACTGACTACGGCTACCGCTACGCCGGCATCCGCTCGCTGGGCGACGAGGGCAACCACGTCCGGGCCTACCACTTCATCATGCCCTTCCACCAGATCCGGGCCAGCCAGCGGGGTTACCGGGGCAAGGCCGGGCCAGTGGGCTTCCTGGCGTCCGGCCATATGTGGGTGCCCATGGACGACCACAACGTGATGGTATGGAACTGGGACCTGTCCTACGACGATCCCATCGACGAGGAAGAACGCATCGACATGGACCGCGGCTACGGGCGCGGGCCGGAGCATATGCTGGACGACTTCCGCATCAGGGTCAACCGGGACAACAACTGGATGATCAACCGCGCCGTGCAGAAGACCGAGACCTTCAGCGGCATCGACGGCGTGAACGCCCAGGACGTAGCGGTTCAGGAGAGCATGGGCTACATCGTGGACCGTTCCAAAGAGAACCTGAGCCGCACCGACATGGCCATCATCTACGCCCGCCGCCAACTCTTGCAGGCCACGCGCACGGTGGCAGAGGGCGGCGCCCCGCCCGGCGTCGGCGACAACTACTACATGCTCCGCCCGGCCCAGGCCATCCTGCCCATAGGCGTGGACTGGCGCGACGCGCTGTGGGACGACCTCTATCCCGACGGGTCGCAAGTGCGGAACGGGAAGTAGAGGGCCGCGCAACAGATTCGCCGGCGGTTACTCTTGATCGCCGGCGAAACCGCTCCGGCCGTGCGTGTTAGCATTAAACGAGTTGCCTGTTTTGAGGAACTGAGCCGATGGCCGCCATCAACGATTTCAATGATATCCTGCTTGCGATGCAGCAGAACCCGCAGCTCCAGGAAGCGATGCGGGATCATGTGTTGGGGGAAGAAATCCGACAACTGCCAGCTGTCGTTCACCGGCAAGGGGCGCTGCTGACCCAAGCCCTCGAGAGGCTTGACGAGTTGGTGACAACGCTCAGGGATGTCTCAGAGCAAATCGCAGGGTACGCGATGGTCAGCAGCCGAGTTATCACGGCTACCGTAGAACGTCAGGACCGTATCGAGGCCGACATCGCCGAACTCAAGGCTGCCCAAGCCCGGCTGGAAGCAAGCGTACAGGAAATGCGAGAAAGCCAGGTCCGCATGGAGACCCGTCAAGACCGTATGGAGAACGATATAGCTGAACTGAAAACCGACATGACGGAAGTAAAGGCAGATGTGGCCGAACTGAAAACCGACATGACGGAAGTAAAGGCAGATGTGGC
>DAOUJY010000074.1:0-11453 GCA_034421995.1 Dehalococcoidia bacterium
ATAAAATCGGAGATGTTCATGGGGTTCCTCGCTGCGGAGTGTTCTCAACTCGCAGCATAGGGGAACCTCGTGGCATTTTCAAAATCGTCTCAAACTAGCACCAAAGGTTAGAAAGGGTCCTGCATCTTTAAATTTTGCATGGATAGACAGGATGGACCGGGATTGATTTATATTTATGACGACCTGCAGGACATATTCGCCCAACTACTTTTTTGAATCGCGGAGGTTTATGGTGAAGGTGCAAATCAAGGACGCTGAGGCATTGCGCCGGGTGTCGCCGGCTATGTTGCTCGCCTATCTCAAAGATCGTGGGTGGGTCTACGAAGAAACGTGGCGCGACCGGATTTTGGTCTGGTCGAATACTCATAATGGGCAAGGTCAGCAAGTTTTGGTACCGCTGCGTGAGGAGTCTGACACCTATGCCGTCCGTATTTCCGAGGCGGTAGCGCTTTTGGCCGATGTTGAGGCCCGTTCGCAGCTTGACGTCTATCACGATTGATTGGCGCCGGAGCCGATGCAATTCCTTGATGAGGCGCTGGGTTCCTGTTGCGCTAGCGGCAACCCTATGGCCGGCAGCATTAAAACGGCCAACGGTGGTTCGTTTTCACTTGCTGACTTCAATCAGAATTCGGCAGTGGTCGCTGGAACCCCACTCGTCCACCCCGTTCATTGCACTGGTGCGGATGCTCTCATGGAAGCCACGGGAGGCGAAAACGTGGTCCAGTTGCAGCCTGGCGGTTGCCGGCGAGTTGCCAGGATAGTAAGTCACTACGTTTTTAGTATCCTCAGGCAAATGCTCCGGCGTGGGGTCGGCGCGCCGGCCATTGGGGTGTTGTGGTCCCATATATTCGAAGCCGAGGGCGTTCATCCGGCCAAAGACAGTGTTGGCGCGTAGGGCGAACTCGCCAGTTCCTTGCCCAAAGTCAAAGTCCATGTTGAGGTCACCTGCGGCCAGGATGCGATGCTTTGGCGTGGCGGCATCATAATCAGGGATAAACGCCGACAGGTCCGAGATGATGTGATGCACCGCGGCGTCTGAATATATCCAGCCATTTCCGGTCGTCGGGTGCGGCCGGAACCAGCGTGCGTACATCGAAAGCGCGATGAACGGCTCATCGCCGGCCTTCGGGGTAATCCTGGCGGCGGCAATAGTGCCGCCGCAGCTAACAGCCATTTCGTGCAAACCCTCTTTTGGTATGGTGGCCCGAACCTGCCTGAAATACTCAATTTCCACCCGGTCGGAAAGTTTCACCACCAAAGGCCAGAGGCCGTAATCTTCTTTGGGGAATGGTTCCCACGGGCCGTGCGTACTGACTGCTACCGAACCGCCAACGGCAGCCAAATGGTCACGCATTCCTTCTCTCACTTCCTGTAGCAACGCTACGTCCGCATCCATTTCCAGCAATTCCTTCAACGGCTGGTAAATTCCGTGGACGTTCCAGCAAACTACCTTTGTCATGCGGTGGCCTCCGGGTTGGCGCAGGCTTCCATCGGCGCCCCTCGCAACCCCGCTACCAGGTTCCTCGCTGCCAGTTTCATGGTGTTCAACCGCGTGGGCAGGGCGGCGCTGCCGATGTGGGGGGTGATGACCAGGTTGTCCAGGGTGAGGAGGGGATCGTTGGGGGCGATGGGTTCGGGGGCGGTTACGTCCAGGGCGGCGCGGGCGATTTGGCCGTCGCGCAGGGCTTCGTAGAGGGCCGCCGGGTCCACCACCGGGCCGCGGGAAACGTTGATGAGGATGCCCGACGGCTTCATCATCGCCAGCTGGGGCGCGCTGATGAGGTGATGGGTTTGAGGGGTCAAGGGTACGCTCAACATGACGAAATCGGCCTGGGCCAGCAACTCCTCAAACTCCACGTAACGCGCGCCGTACTCCGCTTCAGCGTCGGGGTAGCGCGTGCGGGAGTGGTAGATGATGTCCATGTCGAAGCCCTGGGCGCGGCGGGCGATCTCACGCCCGATCTGGCCCAGGCCGACGATGCCCAGGCAGGCCCCGTGAACGTCCTGCCCCAGCCAGTGGGTGGGGTGGAACTGGATCTCCCAGCCGCCGGCGCGAACCCAGCGTTCGCTCTCCGCAGTACGCCGCGCCGCGCCCAGCAGCAGGGCGAAGGCCAGGTCGGCCGTCGATTTCGCCAGCACGCCCGGCGTGTAGCCCACCGGGATGCCCCGGCGAGTGGCCTCAGCAACGTCCACGTTGTCCAGCCCCACCGCCAACTGGCTGATGACGCGCAGGTTGGGCGCGGCGTCCAGAAGCGTCGCGTCCACCCGGTCCATGATGGTGGTGAGGATGCCATCAGCGTCGGCGGCCAGGCGGCGCAGTTCCTCGGCCGAGGGCGGCGCCTCCTCCGGCCAGACCGTTACATCGGCGGACTCGCGGATGATGTCCAACGCCTCGGGGAGCAGGGTTCGGGTAACCAGGGCTTTGTGCTGGGGCATATCAGTTCACCGTGGGAGGAGCTATGGAATGAAAGGAACGTTGGTCGGAATTGTAGTATGCCGGAGTTCAGATTGCCATGCGCCGACTTTCAGCCCCGCGACCGATTATGATATGCTCCCTGACGGCTCGAATTCAGTATGCCCCGACGTTTCGGGGCGCGCTCAACCGCAACCGTTATTCTCTGGAGGTCCCGCCTTGTATCAAACCGTGAGCGACGCCACGCTGAAAGCCCTGTCTCAGATTGATTCCCCGAGCATCTGCAACGCCATCGAGGGGTTCAACGTTCGTCCCAAGAACGCGGGCTTCATGCTGCCGGAGATAAAGACGGTATTCCAGGAATTTCCTCCTGTAGTTGGGTACGCGGTCACCGGCGTCATATCCGCCAACCGTCCCGAGGGACACAGCGTAGCCCGGGAGGATTGGTGGGATCTCATCGTCTCAGTGCCCGAGCCTCGGTTCATCGTCCTGCACGATATCGACAACCCGCCGCTGGGAGCCTATTGGGGAGAGGTGCAGTCCAATATCCACAAAGCGCTGGGCGCGTTGGCCGTAGCCACCGATGGCACCGTGCGAGACCTGGACGAGGTACGCGCGCTGGGGTTCCAGTTCTTCGCCAAGGAGATTTCGGTTTCCCACGCCTACGTTCACATGGTTGACATGGGCATTCCGGTGGAGGTGGGCGGGCTGACCGTTCACACCGGCGACCTGCTCCACGGCGACAAGCACGGCGTGACCAACATCCCCTTCGACATCGCCGACCGCATCCCCGATATGGTCAGCACCATCGCCGACTACGAGGAGAAAACCATCAGCCTGTGCCAGTCTCCGGACTTCTCTCTGGACGCGCTGAAGGAAGTCGCCAAGATCACACGACCATACTAGAACGACCTGCCGGCAGGTTGTTGAGCTGCCGGCGGTATGTATAACACAAGGTGAAAAACCCGGCATGATTACGCCTACCAGACTGCTCACCACCCTGGTCCTGACCCTAGCCGCAATCCTGACGCTTGCGGCCTGCAACTTCATAACCACTCCCCCGGTGGGAGGGCCGGGAGGGGGCGACGCTCCTCCGACCGAGCCTCCCGCCACCAGTCCGCCGGCCACCGCAATCGTGCCGGCAACGGAGGTGCAGCCGGGAGCTGCGGCGGCATCCGGCGCCGCGGCGGGGCGCTCCATCCAGCAGTGGTCCGCCCCACCACCCCTGACCATCGACACCTCGGCGTCCTACACCGCCGTACTCAACACCACGGCCGGGCCCATCACCGTGGAACTGCTGACCGGCGATGCGCCGAACACGGTGAACAACTTCGTCTTCCTGGCCCGGGAGGGTTTCTACAACAACGTGATTTTCCACCGCACCATACCGGGGTTCATGATCCAGGGCGGAGACCCCACCGGCACCGGGGGCGGCGGTCCCGGTTATCGTTTCGCGGATGAGCCGGTGCGCCGGCCCTACGCCCGGGGGGTCATGGCCATGGCCAACGCCGGTCCCAACACCAACGGCAGCCAGTTCTTCCTGATGCACGCGGATTACACCCTGCCGCCCAACTACACCATCTTCGGCCAGGCGATATCCGGGTTGGAAGCCATTGACGCCATCGCCACCGCGCCCACCAGACCGGGCGGAGAAGGTTCCACACCAGTGAACCCAGTCGTGATCCAGTCGGTGGAAATCATCGGGCCGTAACGCCAGACGCGGATGGAGCCTTGCCCGATTGCGGAGCGGCAACATCATGGGCACGTTCAGAGTAGCAGTGACCGTAGGCAACCCGGATTCCGACGCCAGGGAAACGGTTGACGCGCTGGTGGATACCGGCGCCACCTTTTCGGTGATGCCGGCCAGCCTGCTACACCGTCTGGGGATTGAGCCGACGCGAACCCGACGGCTGCGATTTGCCAACGGAGAGGTCGAAGAGCGTCAAACCGGAATGGCTCTCTTTGAAGTTGTCGGTATTGACGGCGAAGCTATGGTCGTCTTTGGACCCGAAAACATCCACCTTCTGGGAGCGACTACGCTAGAGACCTTGCTGCTTATCGTAGATCCGATAAACCAGCAGCTAATCCCCGAGGTCGGTCTGCTAATGTGGGACGGCGACGGCGATGTTTGCTGAAACGGGAATTTCCCAGCGAAGGGCCTGAACTCCCGTAATGATGCTTATCGAGGTTGACGAATACCAAGAGGCCCTTGACCTCGCCTACGGGGCCGGCTGGACCGACGGCCTGCCCATCGTTCCGCCCACCGCCGAGCGGGTGCGGGCTTTCGTCGCTGCGTCGGGCCGCTCGGCCCTGGAGTTGGTGGGGGAGATACCGCCGCGCGGGGGGCGGGCCACCGTGGAGAAGCTGGCGGCCAACGCGGTGATGGCCGGTTGTTTGCCCGAGTATTTTCCGGTGGTTATCGCCGCCATTGAGGCGTTGCTGCTGCCCCGGTTCAACCTGGCGTCGGTGCAGTGCTCCACCCACATCGCCACGCCGTTGGTGGTAGTGAACGGGCCGATTGCCACCGAACTAGGCATGAACGCCGGCGGCAACTGTTTCGGCCAGGGCAACCGGGCCAACGCCACCATCGGGCGGGCGGTGAAGCTGGCATTGACCAACCTGGGCGGCGCACTGCCCGGCGACGAAGACCGGGCCACCTTCGGACACCCGGGCAAGTACACCTACTGCATCGCCGAAAACGAGGCGGAAAACCCCTGGCAACCCTACCACGTGGAGCGGGGGTTCGGAGCCGATGAATCGGTGGTGACGGTGCATCCGGCGGAAGCGCCGCACAACCTGAACAATCACGGCGCGGACAATCCAAAAGACCTGCTCGCCACCTTTGCCATGTCCATGGCGATCCCCGGCTGCAACAACATCCACGTGATGGGCGACGTGCTGCTGGTATTGGGACCGGAGCACGCCGAGATCATCGCCCGCGCCGGCTGGAGCAAGAACGACGTGCGCTCATACCTCTACGAACTGGCCCGACAACCGCTATCGGCGCTGAAGCTGGGCGGCATCCACGGACGCCACGCCCATCGCAACACCCTGTGGCCCCGCTGGATCGACCGGGACGACGATGAGGCGATGGTGCCAGTGGTGCGCCGGCCCGAGGACATACATATAATGGTGGCCGGCGGACCGGGACGACATTCGGTGTACATTCCCGGCTGGGGTTCGCGGATCACGTCCGCACGGGTAACCTGAATTGGATCGACGCACGGGATTAACAGCATGACCACCATGAACGATTTGCAAGCTCGCATCGCCGCCCTGGACCTGGTGGATCCCACTGACCGCCAGGAGGAACCGGAGCGCCGGCCGGCGGCTCCGCTGGAAACGCTGGAGGGACGGCGCGGCGGGTTCCTGGACAACCGGAAGGGCAACGCCGACGTGATACTGGACGCCATTAGGGAACGACTGGGCGACCAATATGGCATGGCTCAATCGCTGGTGCGTTCCAAGTGGGTGTTCTCCGCTCCCGCCGCGCCGGAAATCATCGACGAACTGGCGGGGTGCGACTTCGTGGTGACGGCGGTGGGGGATTGAGGTAGCTGCGTGGCGCGCAGTTTGCGCGACGCAGTGGAACTGGAAGACCGGGGCGTGCGGACAGTGGTGGTACATACGCAGGCGTTCCGCTCGGCTGCCGAACAGCACGTCGTCTCGCTGGGCCGGCCGGATTACGCCGGGTCGGTGTACCTGCAACATCCGGTCGCCGCGCTGGACACGGCGGCGATTCAAGCCCGGGTGGACGTGGTGGCGCCGGAGATTGTGGCCGCGCTGCTGGGCCACGGCGGGGAGGCTTAGACAATAGGAATGTCGGTATCCGAGTTCATCCAAAACCTGCCCAAAGCCGAACTCCATCTGCACATCGAGGGTACTCTCGAACCCGAGTTGATGCTGGCTGTCGCCTCGCGCAATGGAGTTGAAACTCCTTTTGGGTCAGCCTCGCAAGCCCGCCGAGCATACCGGTTTGGCGATCTTCAGGGATTTTTGGACATTTACTATCGGTGTATGTCGGTACTTCTCGCCGAGGAGGACTTTTTTGACCTGACCCGCGCCTACTTTGACCGCATCGCAGTCCAGAGGGTCCGACACGCCGAAATATTCTTCGACCCCCAAGCGCACACGGGGCGCGGCGTCTCATTCGATACCGTTTGCGCTGGCATCAGCCGGGGATTGCAGTACGGGTTCGAGCAGTACCGCATAACTTCACGGCTGATAATGTGCTTCCTGAGGCACCTGGATGAAGCCGACGCCATGGTTACCCTGGAAGCCGCACTGCAGCGCCGTTCCCTGATCTACGGCGTCGGTCTCGATTCCGGCGAGATGGACAATCCACCCAGCAAGTTCACCCGGGTTTTCGCCCGCGCTCGCGCCGCCGGATTTGCGGTTGTCGCTCATGCCGGTGAGGAAGGTCCTCCAGAGTATGTGCGCGAAGCCGTGAATATTCTTGGTGTGCGGCGAATTGACCACGGGAATCGCGCATTGGAAGACGCTGGACTTGTCGCCGAGCTCGCCGAGAGCCGGATCCCGCTCACGGTCTGCCCTTTATCCAATCAGAAACTGGGCGTCGTTGTTTGTCTTGAGCGCCATCCCCTCCGGGATATGCTGGACGCAGGGTTAGTGGTTACGCTCAACTCTGACGATCCAGCGTTTTTTGGCGGTTACATCAACGAAAACTACCAGGCGATACAGGATCGCCTCGGCATAGACGACCATACGTTGGCCGGCATCGCCCGCAACTCCTTTGCCGCGGCCTTCCTGGATGCCGGGCGGCGCGACGAATTGCTGGCCGAACTGGATGAGTACCTGGCTAACCACCTGGGCACACCATCCTCGGCGAGCTAGGCTCCACGCTCCGTTATCCAACGGCGCTTCTGCGCTTGCCGTCGGTTCTCGTCAGTGGGTCGGTAGGCAGCCAGGAAGTCGGAGCGGAAAGTGTCGAAACGCCGCTCCGCGATGGCGGCGCGCAGATCCGCCATCAGGCGGAGGATGAAGCGCAGGTTGTGGATTGACGCCAGGCGCGGGCCGAGCATCTCGCCGGCCTTGAACAGGTGGCGCAGGTAGGCGGCGGAATAGTTCCGGCAGGCGTAGCAGTCGCAGGCGTAGTCCAGGGGCGCGTCCTGCTCGGCATAGCGGCGGTTGGCGATGTTGATTCGGCCCGCGGGCGTGAACAGCGCGCCGTTGCGAGCGACCCGGGTGGGCAGCACGCAGTCGAACATATCCACGCCCAACGCCACCGAATTCACCAAGTCCTCGGGCGAACCGACGCCCATCAGGTAGCGGGGACGGTCGGCAGGGAGACCGTCGCATACCTGCTCAGTTACGGAGTGCATCTCGGCCTTGGTTTCGCCCACGGCCAGGCCACCGATGGCGTAGCCGTCGAAGGGAATGGCGGTGATGTAGCGCGTGGATTCCTCCCGCATTTCCGGCACGGTGCCGCCCTGGACAATGCCGAAAAGCGCCTGGCGGTCGGCGTTGGGACTGCGAGCGTGGGTTTCGTAGCAGACGTCCGCCCAGCGGTGGGTCCGCTCCATGGCGTCGCGGACGTCGTCCGGCTCACCGGCGGAAAACACGCACTGGTCGAAGCACATGATGATGTCGGCGCCGATGCCGTGCTGGTTGCTGATGGCGGACTCCGGCGTGAAGAAGTGACGGCTGCCATCGATGTGGGACTGGAAAGCGATGCCGTCGTCGCCGACCCGACGCAGGTTGCCCATGCTGAAAGCCTGGTAGCCGCCGCTGTCGGTGAGGATGGGGCTGGGCCAGCCCATGAAACGGTGCAGGCCGCCGGCGTCGCGAACCCGGTCCACGCCGGGCCGCAGATACAGGTGATAGGCGTTGCTGAGGACGGTTTCCGCGCCCAGGTCTCGCACCTCATCGAAGGTCAATCCCTTGACCGTGGCCTGGGTGGCGACGGGCATGAAAAGAGGCGTTTGCGCGGCGCCGTGGGGCGTGGTAATCTGCCCGCGCCGGGCAGCGCCGTCGGTGGCCAGCAGTTGAAAACTGAACTTGTCGGCGGTCATAGACGCCAATTTACCCGCATATGCTCAGCCCGCGCAATCCATAGAGCCAGAGTGCGACGATGTACGAGGCATTCTCTGAGTTTCTGGTGCGTCTGAGCGGCCAAGGGGCGCTGTGGGCAGTGTGCGTGATCCTGGCCATGGCCGTCACCGCCGTGGCTCTGTACTTATTCTGGGACCTGGTGGGACGCGGGGTTTCGCTGGTCAGGCCGGGCGGTCGGGACAGGAACACCCCCGGCAGCGGACCGCCGCCGGCGGACCGGGGCCACTGACGTGCATTTTCCGATTGCCGACGCCACGGTATCGCCGGTGCTGTTGGCGCTGCTGGGGATGATTGTCGGCACGATGACCGGCTTCTTCGGCGTCGGCGGCGGGTTTCTCATTACCGGAGGCTTGTTGGTGCTGGGCGTGCCGACGATCTACGCCGTGGGAACGGGCCTACTCATGGTGATGGGAACGGCGATCACCAGTACGCTGCGACACCGTCGGCTGGGCAACGTGGACTTCCGTCTGGCTATCCTGATAGTTTGCGGGACGATACCGGGCGTCTTCGCCGGCGAGCGTGTCAACGCCGCTCTGGCGGAGGCCGGCGCCGCCGGCCCGGTGGTGGGAGCGGTGTATTTCGTGCTGCTGCTCAGCCTGGGTTCGCTGATGGTGGGCAACTGGCTGAGGACGATCCGCTACCGGCCGCGGCGGCCGGTGGGGGAAGGTCTGCCGGGATTTTTTCGACGGGTACGGATTGGTCCGGCACGGATGACGCTGCCGGCCTGGGCCGGAGCAACGCGGGAGGTCAACCTGCGGCCCGGGTTTCCCCACGCTGGCATCGAGGAGATGTCCGCGCTGGTGCCGGTTTTTGCCGGGTTCGTCATCGGGTTCATAGCGGCCCTGTTGGGCGCGGGGGGCGGGTTCCTGCTGATGCCCTTCCTGGTATATGGGCTGGGGATACCGCCGGCGGTGGCCATCGGCACCGACCTGTTCCAGATCATCATCACCGGCACGCTGGGCGCATTTCTGTATTCCCTGAGCGGCAACGTTGACCCAGTGATCGCGATAATAATGTTCGCCTCGGCATCGGTGGGCACGCAGTTGGGCGCGCTGGCGACGCGCTTCGTGAATGCGACTCGCATTCTGGGCCTGTTTGGCGTCACCGTGCTCAACGCCGGCGTGGCGGTGGGTCTGGGGCAGTTGGCCCGAACCATTGGCGCCGACGGCCTGGAGCGGGTGAGCCAGGCGCTGTTGCTGGGCGTCTCCGGCGCAGTGGCCGCAACGATACTGCTGCTGCTGGCGCTGGCGGTGGCAACCCAGGCGAGACGCGGCCGGCGGCTGGCTCGGCTGCGGCAGGCGCGTCGGGATGCGAGGGCGGGTCGGCAAGTTGACAGCACGATTTCCTGATGCTAACATTTTTCCAAACTTCCCCGCCGTCCGGGCCCCGGCTCGCACTGGCGGGGCTTTTCTTATGGCCAATTGGCATGGCGAAACCTCGCGCGTACCCACTGCAGGCCGGGGTTCGTCAGAATCAGGATTTATAGGATTATCGGATTTCCAGGATGTCCCCGCCACTGTGCCGACCAGTCAAATCCTGATAATCCTAAAATCCAGTAAATCCTGCTTCTGACGATTTCCAAAGGCGGGGTACGCGTGAGCGGTCTGTGCGCGTCACAGCTCGACAACCATCTGCAGTTCCGTGGTCGGCCGGCACAGCGCCTCGAATGCGCCTTGTATATCCTCCAGCGGGACGAAGTTGGCGCTGGACAGCATATGCTCCACGGACACCCGGCCGGTTCGCATCAGATCCAGGGCGATGCGCCAGTCCTCGGGCAGGGTTCCGAAGGACGACTGCATTCGGACCTCTCGGGCCATCCAGTTGGGCGGGACCACCGGCGTCGGTTCCCAGGCGATGGCGATCATCACCACCTGCCCGCCCCGGGCGCACAGGTCCAAACCCTGCTCCAGGGTGGACGGTGCGGCGGCGCATTCGAATACCACCTGCGGGCCGGCGCCGCCGGTCAGTTCGACGACTCGCGCCTCAAAATCAGGGTCGGTGGGGTTGAGCACAGAGTCGGCGCCCAACCGACGGGCGGCCTCCGCCCGGCCCGGGGCCGGCTCGGACACGATGACCGTAGTGGCGCCGGAGGCTCGCGCCGTCTGCATACACAGCAGGCCGATGGGTCCGGCGCCCAGCACCAGCACGGAGTCGCCCAGCTTGATGTCGGACAGGCGGACGGCGTGGACGGTGACGGCGCAGGGTTCGCAGAGGGCGGCCTGCTCATCGGTCACGGCGTCGGGCACCGGCGTCGGTTCCCATTCGTCCAGCAGCACGTACTCGGCATAGCCCCGGGGTCGGGCGCTCTGCTGAAAACCCATGGTGCGGTAGTTGAAACGGGGATGGCGGCGCGTCGCCGAGCCGCCGCCCGGCGGAGGATGCCCGCCGCCGCCAACCACCCGGTCGCCCACCTGCCAGCGGGTTACGCCCGGCCCAACGTCCACGATGGTCCCGGTGTATTCGTGGCCCATGACGGCGCCCGGTTGGGCCAGGTCGTACATGAAAGCGTGTACGTCCGTGCCGCAGATGGCCGAGTACTTCACCCGCATCACCACCTGCCCGGCGGCGGGGGTCGGGTCGGGCAATTCCTCAACCTGCAAAACCTGTTCACCCTTATAGACGGCAGCGCGCATGGTCAGTCCCTCCTATCGTACTCCTCTGGCGCAAGGATAGCACACGCGGGTTGCATCCGGCGGGGAACGGGGGCAGGCTGCACCTTTAAGGGTCGGGGCCGGGAGGATGCCAGTGCGGGGGCCACCGGACGCAGTTGAAGTCGATGGGGTTGTCGGGGTTCAGGGCGTTGCGACGGTTCACGTATTCGGCGTAACGAGCCATGAAGGATTGCTTTTCAGCTACATCACGGCCGTTGATGAAAAGGGCTTTAGCGGGGATGTGGTGGGCGGCTTTTTCGCATTCCTCGGGACTGAGCTCGTTGCCCTTGCAGTCATGGAGGCAGTCTTCGCAGACG
>DAOUJY010000075.1:0-8266 GCA_034421995.1 Dehalococcoidia bacterium
GGCGGCCCTGATGATGTGGTGGCGGCAGTAGTCCTGGCCGCCGATGCGGTAGAGGGTCTTGACGTAGACGGTGTGGGGCGCGCGCACGGGCGGCTCCAGCTCGGAGCCGCAGGTAGTGCATGATGTTTACTTGCCGCTGCTTGTCTGCGGATATCCATCCAGGAGTTGTTCGCGCATTCGGCAGTTGACGTCATCATGATCGCCGATGGCGCAGAACAGCCCTCGGTCGGTGGTGACGAGAAGGTCCGCGCCGGCGGCGAGGTAGGCCCGCACCAGGTAGACGTCTTCGCAGGGCAGGTGGTCGAGCAGATCCTGAGGGACCGGCGGGTTCTCCTCTGGTTGAATGCGAACGGTACGGTCCGAATCCCGCAACAGCCCTTGCAGCAACTTGCTCACCAGTCTCTGACGGACGTCGGACATCGTCATGAGCTGGAATGCCTTTCGCTTCCAGCGTTCCTCGGCCGGGATGACCAGGATGTCCTCGGATTCCCGGAACGCAATCAGAAACTGCGCCGTCTCCTGAAATGCCGCGTCACCGTTGTCGAGCAGCAGGTCGTGGAACACCCATTCATTCAGCACCAGTATCATGGCCGGCAGAGATTTCCTCTACTCACTGATTCCCAGAAACGCCGCCAGATCTCCGACCTCCGCCGCCATGAACGCTTCCAGCCCTCCCTCAATCCGCCCGTCCGGCGTAGCCTTCTGCGACGTGAACGTGCTCTCCCCATTCCGGTTCTCCGCCAGGATGAATGAGATGTCGTCGACGCTGGCTTCACCCTGGGCGATCTGCGCCAATAGCGCGGTGACGAACACCTCGCTGTGGGTGGACACAATCAGCCGCCGGTCCTCGTTGGCGGCAATGGTCACCATCGCGCGGGCGAGTTCCCGCACCATCGACGGATGAAGGTGGATTTCGGGCTCTTCGATCGCCACGATTTTGAACGGGGAATACAGGCAGATGGTCAGCAGATACAGCAGCTGGTTGATCCCGAAACCCTCGTTGACGATTGAAGCCGCCACTCCGGAGCCGGTTGGTATGGAATCAATGGTGAACACCGAGGTGCCGATCTGAGGCTGCGTCATCACCCGCCGCTGGGCGATCTGCTCAATGTATCTGCTCACGTCATACTGGCGGAACCTCTCGCTGGCCGAGGCCAACAGGGAGGCGACTTCATCCTCGGTGGCCAACGCGGATGTCACGCTGGACAGCCCATAGGTGGGCTTCGAAAACCCGCGCCGGAGCGGCACAAATCCGGTCTGCCTGGCCAGCTCCATGGGCAGGTTGATCCTTTCGTTGAGCGATCTGACGAGAACGTCGTTGTGCTGGCCGGAACCGCCGGATGCTTGGGCGGACAGCGCCACGCCGTTCCACGTCAACATGCCTACCAGATCGACGGATCCACCCACTCCAAGCAATCCGAAGTCGTGGTCGACCTGTTGGTTGGCGTCGTAGGGGATCGCTATGGGCAGGTCCAGACGTTCGGGCCATACGGGGATGTGACCGCGGTCAGCAATCTCAAAAGCCATCTCCGCGGACCCGCCGGATTGACCCAGTGTCAGGGTGAACTTGGGGAAAAAGTCCTCGATATCGTTGGAGCAGCCGATGGAGAGCGACACATTCTGGTCCACAGCGTGGCGATGCACTACTTCCTGCCAGCCGCCCAGACTGATTGACGGGTAGGAGAACAGGCTGGCCAAGTTCTGACTGGGGTTGGTCAGGAAATTCTTCAGTGTCAGCAGGCCATAGATCAGCGAGGACTTGCCCGAACCGTTCGCCCCATACACCACGGTCAGCGGCGCTATTTCAACCTTGGCGTCCCGGATCGACCTGAAACTCTGCAAGTGGAGGGCGTAGGTATCGGACATTTCATCGTTCCTCTGGCCGGCCGCGACGAAACGGAGGCGGGCGCGTATTCGATGATACCAAAGGACGGGCTGGCGGAACTCCGAGGAGGTCGCCATGCACCACTTCGAGAACGCCGCGGACCGAACGGCCGGTCCATCGGGCAGCCTGGTGCAAGCCATCTCTCATGCCGGCCCACCAACCGGTCCAGCGCCGGCCAGAGCCTGATCACCGTACCTTGATACCAGGGTAGTCGGCGATGCTGGGGATTGGTGACGGCTGCCGACGTATGTGTGTACACCGGACGAAGCGTCAGGCATCTCCTCGAAGTTCACTCTCGGGAAATGGTCACCGCCGGGCCGGCGCCGGGCTTGACCTCGGCGATGACGCCGGCGGTCACGGCGGCCCTGATAACGTGGTGACGGCAGTAGTCCTGGCCGGCGATGCGGTAGAGGGTCTGGACGTAGACGGTGTGGGGCACACGCACGGGCGGCTCCAGTTCGGCGCCGCAGGCAATGCAACTGGGCATGGTTCTCACCTCCGGGTGAGTAGTGGGTGGGACGGCAGTGGTCAGCATTACGCCCTCCAGCGTTATGGTACCCACGGCAAAAGCTACGTTGTCCTTACCTTCATCTATCCAGTAGTCGGCAGGAGTGTCGGCCGCGTTGGCGTCGTCATCATGCAGCATCATGTTCGAGTAGATAATCCTCGTCAGATCGTTGTATGCTATTGAGTAAATATGCTCAATAGCATACGATTACTATATGACGCCCTTTCAACGCGCCCAAGTCGACATCCTATCCCGCCGCTTGAACGAAGTTCCAAGCCGGATCGTTGCGGTGTTCGGGCCCCGGCAGACCGGGAAGACCACCATCGTGCGCCAGGCTCTCCAGGAGATAGCGCAGGATAGCCTCTACCTGGCGGTGGACGAACCCGATTCTCCTGCCTTCGGCTTTGAGGTTGATCTGATCGGCAGGGAGAGCTTACTGGTTCCACAGGTGCGAAATACCGAATGGCTGCTTCGGAACTGGGAGACGGGGAGAGTTCAGGCGGAGCGGTCCCAGGCGGGTTTCGTGCTGGTCCTGGATGAAATCCAGAAGATCCCCGACTGGTCCGAAACCGTGAAGGGCCTGTGGGATGCGGACCGCGCCCGCGAATGCTCGCTGCGCGTGGTGATCCTGGGATCCGCCCCGCTGCTCCTGCAATCCGGCCTGAGCGAGAGCCTGGCCGGTCGCTTCGAGCCGCTCCAGGTGTCCCACTGGTCGTTTCCGGAGATGTCCCGGGCCTTTGATTTCACTCTGGACGAGTACGTCTACTTTGGCGGATATCCGGGCGCCGCGCCATTGGTGCGCGATCAGAACCGGTGGCGCGATTACGTGCTGCAGGGCTTGGTCCAGCCCAATATCGAGCGGGACATCCTTGCGATGACCCGGGTGGACAAACCGGCGCTACTGAGGAGGCTGTTCGAGCTGGGGACCGAGTATTCCGGCCAGATCCTGTCCTACAACAAGATGCTGGGCCAGCTCACGGACGCCGGCAACACCACCACCCTGGCCCGGTATCTGGACCTGTTGGCCAGCGCGGGCCTGCTCGCGGGCCTGACCAATCATTCCAATCAGCCCCACCGTCGCCGGGGATCGAGCCCCAAACTCAACGTCCTGAATACCGCACTGATGACTGCCGGATCGGGGTACTCGTTCGACGAAGCCAGGGCCGACCGCACCTTCTGGGGAAGGGTGGTGGAGAGCGCCGTGGGTGCACACCTGTACAACACCGCGGCGTCGGACATCAGCCTGCAATACTGGCGGAAGGGTCGGCACGAGGTCGACTTCGTGCTGCAACGAGGTCCACGCGTCGTGGCCATCGAGGTCAAGAGCGGTTCGCAGCGGCGAGACACTTCAGGTATGGCGGAGTTCGAGAAGCAGTTCAGCCCCGTCCGCTGCCTGGTGGTTGGTGCCGACGGAATTCCCCTCAACGAGTTCCTGAGTGAGGCCGCGGGGCATTGGTTCGAGGCAGCATGAGTGTCATCGTCCTGCGTACCTGCACCGAGGTTCTGTCGAAAGGAGAGGCCCAGCGTCGGGACCCGATGATCGGGCCGCTGGGGCTGTTCAACTCTGCACCGGCGTATGTCCTGCTGGGCGACCCGGGCTCGGGCAAGAGTACTACCTTCCAGAACCAAGCTGCCTTGTTTGGTACCGAGGGTGTCTTGATGTCCGCCCGGGATTTTCTGGCGTCAGATGTCCACAGCCATCCCGAATGGCGAGGCAAGACCCTGTTCATTGACGCGCTGGACGAGATGCGAGTCGGCTCCGGCGACCGCCGTGATGCCCTGGACAGCATCAGACGTTCCCTGGACGCCCTGGGACGTCCACACTTTCGCATCTCATGCCGGGAGGCGGATTGGCTGGGCGACAATGACCGGGACAGGCTGGCCATGGTGTCCCCGGACGCCGGTGTGAGTGTTCTGCGGCTCGATCCCCTCACCAGCGGCGATGCAGAGCAGATCCTGGAGGCGCATCCGGATGTTGACGATGCCCAGTGGTTCGTATCGGAAGCGCGGGAGCGCGGGGTTGACACCCTTCTCAGCAATCCGCTGACCCTGAACATGCTGGCTGCTGCCGTCAGCGGGAACGGCATCTGGCCCGAGGGCAGGCTGGATACCTTCGAAATGGCCTGTCTCCAGATGGCAAGGGAACGCAACCGGGAGCATTCTCTGGGCGATCCCCCGCCACCTGCCGAGCGGCTACTGGACGCCGCCGGTCGCCTCTGCGCCTACCAGCTGCTTTCCGGCGCCGCCGGGTGGTCAGTGGTCTACAACGACACGGATGCCGACTTCATCAACGTGAGCGACCTGGAACATCCAGAGTCCGTGGCCGCAAGGCATGCTCTGTCCTCCAGGCTCTTCACCGGATTGGGCGCTGACGGCGGTCGCGTTGCTCCAGTGCACCGGCAAATCGCCGAGTTCCTCGGTGCCCGTTATCTGGCTCGTCTAATCGAAGATGGACTTCCGGCCGGCCGCGTCGTTCAGCTGATCGCTGCGGGAGATGGGGTTGTGGTGACGGCATTTAGAGGTCTGTCGGCCTGGCTGGCAGCGCTCTGTCCGGCAGCGCGCCATGAACTGATTGGCCGCGACCCCGTGGGCGTGGGAGTGTATGGCGACCTTCGCAGATGGTCCACCGATGACAAGCGAATGCTGCTGACATCCCTGAACCGTGAAGTGGCGGACTACGACATAAACGTCGCCGCTTTTGCCCCACTGGCTGCTCCCGATATGGAACCGGCCATCAGGGATCTGCTGAATGATCCGCGCCGGGACACGGACCACCAGGCGGCAACTGACCTCGTGTTGCGCGTCCTGCGCCACGGCCAACCCCTGGCCGAGCTCGCTGCGGTGTTGGTCGAGATGATATGCGACGACACCCGGTGGCCCCGCGTGAACAAAGCGGCGCTTAACGCGTTCATCCACACCGTAGCGGAGAGTGAGGACGGAACGGGTCGCTTGAGGCGGATACTGTCCGATATTGTAGACGGCACAATTGCGGACCCGGACAAAGAGCTGCTGGGTCCCCTCCTGACTGCCCTCTATCCTCGGGAGATACCCCCATCGGAGATCTGGAGCTATCTCACCGCGGAGGGCAATGAAAATCTGATTGGGGCCCATTTCATATTCTGGGAACGCCGCCTCATGGAGCAGTCGTCCGATCAGGATATCGCGGAACTGCTCGACTGCCTCAGCGAATTGATGCCCGCTCTGCGCGCCACGTTCCGAATGTATTACCTGAACCATCTGCCGACCAGGCTTTTGGCCAGGGCTCTGGAGAGTCTGGGCGATGAACAGGAACCGGTTCGACTGTTCAATTGGCTGAACGCCGCCACTTATCCGTTTTGGGACCCTCCCGCCTTGCCGGATGGATCCGCCGACCGAATACGCGTGTGGCTGGAAGGGCGGCCTGATGTCCAGAAGAGCCTTTTGCTGGCAGGTCTGACCCATTGTCCTGACGATGACCGGTTTGGTTTTTGTGCCGACGAGGTCTGGGAGCTCCGGCAGGGCAGCGCTCTTCCTGATGACATTGGTTTATGGTGCTTGGAAACCGCCGTTGCGTGGGCAGAAATACGCCCGCGCGCCGCGGACCACCTGCTGCGGCGCGCCTTCCACCTCTGTGGCCAGAAGGCCGGTGGCCGAGGGCTGACCCACTCGGTCCTGAAGGAACGCACCCTGGGTCAAGAGGCCCTTGAACGTCTTCTGACGGAGTTACTGCAACCACGGCCGCAAATCGCGCCCCCAGTTCGGGAACGCAGCATCGCTTCAGACGCGCTCGAGGCCGACGCCAAGCGCCGGCAATGGGTCGAGAAAATACGCCCCCACACCGACGCCCTTCGCGAAAACAGAGCGAACCCAGGGTTGCTGTTCGATCTGGCCAGAGTTTATCTCGGCGGCTTTCCACCGCCCGTGGTTGGTTTGGGTCCAGGACACGGCCTGCCGGGAGTCCTGGGAGATGACGAACTCCTGGAAGCTGCGACGGCTGGACTGCGGGGAACGGTCGGCCGGCATGATGTTCCTGAGGTTGCGGGGATCGTCCAGCTGTTCACCGAGTCCAAGTTTCATCCGTTGAGCCTGCCGTTCCTGGTGGGAATGGACGAAATGGATCGGGACCACCATGAGAATGTGGAACGGTTGAGCCAGCTCCAGATGTGCCAAGCCCTGGCCTTCCACTACTGCACCCCCACTGGTCTCGGCTCCGACGGCGACCCGCCGTGGTATCGGAGGTGGCTGGGTTCGCGTCCCGAGCTGGTGGCGGAGGTGCTGGTGCAGTGCGCGGTCCCGGCCATTCGTGCCGGCGAGGGGTTTGTTCCCGAGCTGTATCAACTCGTCCACGATAAGAATTATGCCCAGGTCGCCGCGCACGCCAGCCTGAAGTTGCTGACGGCGTTCCCGCTGCGTTGCCGATTGCAACGGTTGGAGACCCTGGATAGTCTGTTGTGGGCTGCCCTGCAGCACGCCGACCGGGCCGCCCTGCTGGAAATCATCGAAGCAAAACTCTCCCGGTCAAGCCTGAACGTCGCCCAACGAATTCACTGGCTGGCGGCCGGAGTTGTCGTGGATCCGGAACTCTATCTGCGACCTCTGGAACGGTTGGTCGCCGGTAAGGACCGTCAGATCAGGACGATGGCGGACTTTTTCTCCCCCGACGAAAGTCTGCCCTTCCTGGTGGAGAACCTGGACGCGCGAACCCTGCAGGTCCTGATCAGTCTGATGGGCAGGACCTTCGAACTCAACGCATCCGGCGGCTGGGTCACTGCCGAGATGCGCGCCGCTGAGCAGGTCGACCGGTTGATACGCCGGCTGGCGTCCCTGGCCAGCGATGACGCGGCGTTGGCATTGGATGAGCTGGTCGGAGACGAGGCGTTGTCAAAATGGCAGGCTCTTCTGGAGCGGGTCAGAGCTCAGCAGCGCGTCATCCACCGGGATGCCAGCTACCGACATCCGACCATTGATCAGGTTCGAGAGACTCTCAGCAACAAAGCTCCGGCCAATGCCGGGGACTTGGCTGCCCTGCTGGTCCATTCGCTGGAGACACTCGCCAAGAGGATCCGCACGAGCGACATTGACGTCTGGAGGCAGTACTGGAATACCGACGGCGCATACGGCCGTCCGGAATCTCCCAAGATCGAGGCTGACTGCCGGGACTCCCTGCTCTTCCAACTGCGCGGTGTGCTTCCCAATGGGGTCATCGCCCAGCCCGAGGCTGAGTACGCCAACGACAGGCGGGCCGACATCGGTGTGTTCTATGGCGGGTTCAACTTGCCGGTTGAAATCAAGCGGGATCGGGACCCCAGGCTATGGAGCGCGCTCCACGACCAGCTGATCACGCAATACACCATCGACCCCGCGACTGGCGGCCACGGCGTCTACCTCGTGTTCTGGTTTGGCGACGGCAAGGTCGCGGCGCCCCCACAAGGCCGGCGGCCCACCAGCTCGGCCGAGCTGCGGCTGCGGTTGGAAGAGCAACTGACCGAAGCGGAGAGACGTCGGATCTCTGTCCGCGTGATTGACGTGAGCCCGCCTGGCAAAGGGCATTCATCATGAACCCTTTCGTCCCGCCCAACGAGGTCGCATCTGACGCCGCCGCAGGGTTTACTCCCGGGGCACGCTCACCATCGGTCCGGCGCCGGCCTTGATCTCGGCGATGGCGCCGGCGGTCACGGCGGCCCTGATGACGTGGCGGCGGCAGTAGTCCCGGCCGGCGATGCGGTAGAGACTCTTGACGCAGACGGTGTGGGGTGTGCGGACGGGAGTTCCGGTCGGGTGACGCAGACAGCGCAGTGGTTGTGCAGCCTTTGAGCAGGTTCGGCACTGTATCGCCGGCAGTTCATGGACTTCGACGAGACCGGGGCAAGATCAAGTCCTCAACCCCAATTCCC
>DAOUJY010000076.1:0-80447 GCA_034421995.1 Dehalococcoidia bacterium
CATCGCCTCCAGCGTTCGCCGGGCCAACTTCTTGGCCTCCTGCGTAAAGCCGGAATTGTACAGCGGTTGGCCGCAGCAGGTCTGGCCGACCGGAAAGTCCACCTCCACACCGCTCCGCCTCAAAACGCGCACCACGCTAACCCCGACTTCGGGGTACAGTTGGTCGATGATGCAGGTAACAAACAAAGAAGCCCTGATGGGCTGTGGCAGGCTCAATCCAAATCTCCCGGGAAAAATACGCGCCAAGATTAGCAGAGCGCCACGAATCCGACAAGGTGGACGTTCCCCGCCAGGTACTGAGTCCTCAGAGTGTGCTAAATTGCCCGGTAGTTTTTGCCCCTTCCGAGACGGAATGATTGACTCAGGACAGCCCGCCCCGCGTCTGCCTTTGCTGAACAAGCTATTGTTCTCCGCCGACCATATCGGCTGGCAGGCTATCGGTTATTTCCGGCAACAGTGGGTGCTCTTCTTCCTGGCGCCGCCGGCTTTGGAGGGCATGGCTCGCGTCCCGGACGTTTCAATACTGGGTTTTGAGATTGACGCGCGGGTCTTCGCAGGTTTCCTGATCTTCTCCGGGCGGTTCATCGACGCCTTCACCGACCCCCTCATCGGATGGTGGAGCGACCGGACCCGCAGCCGCTGGGGACGCCGCATTCCGTTCATTCTCTTCAGCACGCCCTTCTATGCCCTGTTCGGCGCTCTGGTTTGGTTCCTGCCCAGTGATGGCAGCAGTTGGTGGAATGTCCTGTACTTCGTATTGATGCTGGAGCTCTTCTTCACCGCCGCCACTATGTCCAGCGGTGCGCTGGAGGCCCTGGTGCCCGAACTCACCAGGACCGCTAGAGACCGTATGCAGGTCGTAAGTTTCATCTTCCTGTTCGCGGTTGGCGGGGCCGGCTTGGGTTTAGTCATGGGTGGTTACATCAAGGACGCTTTCGGTTTCCAGGTTGCCGGCACGATATTCGCGGTGGCTGCCCTGGTGTTTCGCTTCATCTCTTTGTCAGCAGTCTGGAAGTACGCCCCGCGCGACACTGCGCCGGCCCAGGTGTCATTCTGGCAATGCTTCCGGGACACCCTGCGCAACTCTCAATTCGTGGCCTTCCTGCCCACCTTCGTGATGTTCACCACTGGAGTGGGGATACTCCAGGGGTGGATACCATTTTTTGCCGTCGGAGTGTTGCTCCAGGAACGGGACGGCGCAGCGTCCAGCTGGCTGTCCACCAGCGTGATCGGAGGGGCAGTGGTGTTCGGCATCGTAATCTGGATACTGTTCTCGACCGGTCGGATCAGCAAGCGCCGCATCTACGGCGGCTGCCTGATTGCCTGCGGCTTGTGGTTCCCATTGTTGGCCTTGGTGGGTCTGTTCCCCTCGGGTGGCCTGGTGACCCAGGGTTTGATCTTGGTGTTCGTGGCTGGGATGCCCATGGCCGCGGTTTTCCTGCTGCCCAAGGGCTTGACGGCGGACATCGCCGATTACGACGCCCTCCTCCGTAACGAGCGGCGGGAAGCGATGTTCTACTCGACCCAGAACTTCTTCGAGAAACTGACCTACGCCCTTCCTCCCCTTCTGCTGAGCTTGGTGCTGCAACTGGGCGACTCCCCGGAAAACCCGCTGGGCATCCGGTTGGCCCCGGTCATGGCCGGCGCGTTGGTACTGCTGGGCTTTGCGCTGTGGCCACGCTACCGCCTGCCGGACACGGTGAATCGGCAAACGGTAACGGCAGCCGGTTTGCTGCGCCCCGCCCCCCGATGAGCCGAAGGTTTCCAGAGGTGAGAGGCTCTGCTCTTGCGTACGACGCGCCGGGTCTTGCTTGCGGTTGTCGTGGCCGTCATCTTTGTCGCTGACCTTTACGTGCTGGGATCTTTAGGTATCGCCCAGGTACTGACCAACCCGGAGCGAAGGAATCAGCAAGACAGTCCCGGCAACTATGGACTGCGCGTTGAAGCGGTGGAATTCACGTCGCGGGATACAGGGTTGCGGCTGAGCGGCTGGTATCTGGAAGGGACGCCGGATGCGCCTCATCTGATATTCGTCCACGGTGTCAGCGGGGTCCGGTCCAGCAGCCGCGCCCTGGCGTTGGCGGCTCGACTGACGGAGCGCGAGTACGGGGTATTGATGTTCGACTTGCGCGGGCACGGTTCGTCCGATGGCAGTCTGACGTCCGCAGGATACTATGAGCGACAGGACGTTTGGGGGGCATACGATTATCTGACGCAAAGTCGCGGAGTCGCTGAGGGCAACGTCGGACTAGTCGGGTTTTCCATGGGCGCTGCTACCGCCATTCTGGCCGCGGCCGGCGAGCCGGGCATACGAGCCGTGGTGGCGGATAGCCCTTATGCGACGGCGGCCGAGCTGATTGCCTCAGAGACGGCCCGCAGTCTCCCCCTGCCGGAATGGTTCACATCGGTATTCGTACCCGCGGTTTCCCTGCTGGCCTTTTTGCGCTACGGTATTGATGTCGGCGCTTTGGCGCCGGAGCAAGCCGTGACGCGACTGGATTATCCCATACTGGTCATTCACGGCGATTCCGACGCGCGAATCCCGGTCAAGCACGGCCAGCGTGTCGCTGAGGCCGGCCCCCCGGGGAGTATGCTCTGGCGAGTCGAAGACGCGGGCCACGCCGCTGCCCTGGCTGCCAGGCCGGCGGAATACGCCCAGCGAGTTGTTGCCTATCTGGAAGGTCGGTTCGAATAGCGCCGGCCGACCCACGGAACCGGACAAACCGGCTCACCTGTCCAGTTGCGCGCCCAGCGCCGCCGCATCCGTCACCGGCAGCTGGCAGACGTAGTGCTCGCACACGTAGGCGGTGGGCGCCCCCTCCTGCATCCCTCTCTGTTCCAGCAGCGGCGAATCTTGCAGTGGCGGCGCTGCCGGATCGTTCACCCCGACGATCACCCGATTGGGCAGGAATCGGGATCCGACCTCGGCCAGCATTTCTGCCGTGCTTGGGTGTTCGGTCTGGCCCACGATCACGATCTCCTTGGGCAACGATACATAGAAATCAAGGGCACCCAGCCAGTGGCCCGTGGCAGCCGGCGCCCGGCCCAATAACTGCTGCAACGCCCGTAGCGGAGTCGCCCCCTTGGCCGAGTAATCGTCATTGCCCGTGACAACCGCCAGCCGCAGCAGCACGTCCGTTGCCACGGAGCCGCCGCACGGCTGCGCGTTGTCGAATACGTCCCGGGGCCTCACTACCAGCGTTTCGTGGTCGATGCCGGTGTCGTAAAAACCGCTGGCCTGGTCATCCCAGAAGAGCGCGATCATCCCATCGGCGACTCTCACGGCTTCTTGCAACCACCGCGGTTCCAGCGTCGCTTCGTGCAGGGACACCAGTCCGTCGGCCAGACACGAATAGTCCTCGAGGTATCCGAGCAGTTTCGCCTGCCCGTTGCGCCAGGTGCGCAGCAGCCTGCCGTCGGCATCTCGCATATTGTCCAGCAGGAAGCCGGCGTTGCGCCGGGCTGCGTCCAGATAGTCCCCTCGCCCCAGCGCCGCGCCGGCTTCGGCGAAGGAGCGCAACATCAGGCCGTTCCATGACGTCAATACCTTGTCGTCCAGCAGGGGATGAATCCGCTCCTCGCGCACCGGGAGCAGTACGGAACGCGCCCGCTCTACGGCGTCCGCCAACGCATCTGCCGACACTCCGCGCTGTCTCGCGTATTCCTCCGGCGGACGGGCTACATTCAGGATGTTAGCCCCCTCGAAATTGCCGCCTTCGGTCACCCCGTAGTAACCCATCACCAGTTCGGCGTCGTCGCCCAGCAATGGCCGTAGTTCGTCCGGAGTCCAGACGAAGAACTTCCCCTCTACGCCCTCACTGTCGGCGTCCTGGGCCGAATAAAAGCCGCCCGATGGGTCCGTCATTTCCCGCAGCAGATAATCCAGCGTTTCCTCCGTTATGCGTCGATACAGCCCGTTGCCGGTGACTTGCCAGGCGTGCAGGTATAACCGCGCCAACAGCGCGTTGTCATACAGCATCTTCTCAAAGTGGGGCACCAGCCAATACGCATCGGTCGAATACCGATGAAACCCGCCTCCCACCTGGTCGTACATTCCGCCGTAAGCCATCTTTTGCAGCGTCAGTTCCACCATCTCCAGGGCGCGCTCGTTGAACCCGTGCCGGTGGTAACGGAGGAGAAACTCCGGGGTCATTGGCTGGGGAAACTTGGGCGCGCTGCCGAACCCGCCGTTCAGGTGGTCAAACTGCGTCGCCAGCTGCGAGTAAGCGTTGTGCATCACCTCCGTGGTCAACGGCGTGAAGCCCCGGGGCATCTGACCGGTGCGACCCATCTGCTCCGCCAGTTGGCGAGTGACCCGCTCGATTTCGCCCTTGTTGGTGTGATACGCCTGGCTGGCCGCCGCCAGCAACCGGGGGAAACCGGGCATACCCATCCGGTCTTCAGGGGGGAAATAGGTGCCGCCGTAGTATGGCCGGCCTTCCGGAGTCAGGAACACCGTCATCGGCCAACCGCCGCTTCCCGTCATCATCT
Source organism: Dehalococcoidia bacterium (assembly GCA_034421995.1). GTDB lineage: Bacteria > Chloroflexota > Dehalococcoidia > Lucifugimonadales > UBA3495 > Bin87. The sequence goes on from DAOUJY010000076.1 coordinate 4,492, forward strand.
GCACCGCTTCCATGTACACCGCATCCAGGTCCGGACGTTCTTCACGATCCACCTTGATGTTGACGAAATGCTCGTTCATCAGGGCGGCAATGTCCTCGTTTTCAAAGGATTCCCGCTCCATCACGTGGCACCAGTGGCAGGCCGAATAGCCAATGCTCAGCAGGATGGGCCGATCCTCTTCCAGTGCCCGGTTCAGCGCATCATTGCCCCAGGGATACCAGTCCACCGGATTCTCGGCGTGCTGCAACAGGTAGGGGCTGGTTTCGTCAATCAGGCGGTTGGGCATCAGTTCACTCCTCGTAGCAGATCCGAAAAGCGTGGCGCGGCGTATGTCAAATTGCAGCTAGTTCGGCTACAATCAGGTGGCAACGTCTGCCAGCATACCAGATGAAATCGTACGTCATTGGTGTTCCATGAGAACCCGGTTCACGACCGCAACCCTGTTTGCCGTCCTGCTTTGTGTCGCGGCGCTGGCCGTAACTGCTTGCGCTCCCGCCGCAGGCACCGTCGGCTTGGACATCGGGAAAACCACCCCGCCCTTCGTGATGACACTGTCCGACGGTTCTCAGGTTACGTCCGACGCCCTGGCGGAAGCAGACCAACCGGTGCATCTCTTCTGGTTCGCCACCTGGTGACCGGAATGCCGCGCTGAGTTACAGACGCTGAACCCAATTGCCAGTGAATTCGGTGAAATTGATTTCTACGTCGTTGCCTACAACGAATCCGCCCGGGAGGTCGAAGACTACATTGAAGAGCAGGGTTACACCGACCTCATCGCCGCCCAACCCGTCGGCGAAATGTTGGCGGACCTGGAAATTACTCGGCAGATGGCCATGATGGCCGTCAACGCCGATGGCATTATCTACCACCGGCAACTCATGGGAACCGCCGACCAATGGTCGCCCCATTTCACTCAACTTGCCGCCGACCCGGATGCTGTGCCCACTCATAAGCAGGTCCAACAGGAAAAAGACCAGCGCATGATGGATATGCAGCTCCCGGCTTGATGACAATAATCTCTCCGGCGTCGTTGACGCCGCAACTTCGGAAATGATCAATCCAAAGCGTATATTTGCGCTCCTCATCCTCTCCGCACTGGCCGGCGCTGCGGTAATGTCATGCGGAACTAGCAGCGCTCCGGACTCTGCGCCCACCGCTCCGCCTCCATTGGCCGCCGCGCCTACCGTCGCGCAGGCAGCTCAAGCGGCCCCAGCTGAAGTACCTGCGGACACTCCGGCGCCTCAAGTCGCCGCTCCGGTTGCGGAAGCCACCAAGCCCGTCTTGCCGCCGGACCCGCCGGCCCTGGCGACCGATGCCCCCGCGCCGGCAACGCCGGCTGAAGCGCCGGCCCCCGCGCCCACCGCCACGAAAGGGCCGCCGCCTCCACCGTTTAACACCGTCGCGCCACCGCCACCGCCACCGCCGACGGCCACGTCGGAGCCCTTGCCTGCTGCCACCGACGTTCCGGCCGCCCCAATAGGAACCCAGGTTGGCGAGACGCCGCCCGTCTTTGCGATGGAGCGGTCCGACGGATCGCAGGTTACATCGGCGGACCTGGCGGCGGCCGGCCGGCCGGTTCTGATGATGTACTTCGCCACCTGGTGACCGGTCTGCCGCGCCGAGTTGCGGACGCTGAACCCCATTCTCGCCGACTACGCCGACCGGGTTGATTTCTACCTGGTGGCTTTCAACGAGAGCGCCGACCGGCTGGAAGGCTACGTCACCGAGAACGGATACTCCAATATGACCTCAACCCAACCGGTAGGCGCAATGTTGCGCGACCTGAAAATCGTCAGCCAGTCCTCTTTCATCGGAATGGATAGCAGCAGCGTAATCACATTCCGCAAGGCCTACGGCGGCCAGTCGGTTGATTTTCGCGCCGAACTGGAGCGAATGACGGCGCAGTAATCGCTACCGCTCCTCGTCCCGGTATAGGCCCAGCCGTCCCCGCCGGGGAGCGTACTCCATATCCAGCTCGTTCAGTATGTCCCGGCCCAGCAGCGAATCCAGGCCGTCGGTCGCCGGGTCCGGTTTGCCGATGTACAGATCAATCTCAAATTCCTGCGGCATATCGTCATCATAGAACTCAATGATGGCCGGTTCCGTATGATAAACATATGTTCCGCCGGCGCTGATGAATTCCACCGGCCTGGTCAGTTGGTCAAAAGGGCAGCCGATACGGGCTCCGGCGTCCGGGTGCAATATGGTCGTATCCGAACCCGTATCGACGAGGAAACGCACTGACCCGACGACATCAAGGCCGGGGATGGTCAATCGGCACCAAATATATGGGCTGCCATCCGCCGCAAAGTAGCCGGCAATTACAGTATGACCCTTCGCGGCTTGGTATTCAGGTATATTTCAGCAGCGAAGCCGGGGCGCTCGTCCAGTTCCTTGATTTTCGCCACCAGTTCTTCCATCGAGTCAGCAACGACGAACGTGCCGTTCTCGGTCAGGGCCACTCGCTTGTCCGGGTACTTCTGCATCAACTCGGGCCGCATCTCCTGCAAGCGTTCCGAGCGCTCAACATAGCTGCGGTGCTCGGCCAGCTCTTCCGGCGTGGCCTTATGAGTACTGACCTCCACCTTCGGTTTCTTGCCGTCGGTCCTGAATATCGCCATCGTTCCCCTCCGTAGTAGTTCCCTATCGCGCCTGTCGCGCCGCCGGCGTGCCGTCCAGTTCAGCCGCCAGCATCGCCGCCACGTCGTCCAGCGGCAGCGCCCCCCGGTTCTCCCCGTCCCGCGTCCGCACCGCCGCCGCGTCGGCCTCAGCCTCCCGGTCACCAACCACCAGCATGTAAGGAGTTTTCTGCAACTGCGCTTGACGAATCTTCTGGTTCATCCGCTCGCTGCGGTCGTCCACTTCCACGCGGAACCCGGCATCGCGCAACTTGCCGGCCACTTGTTCCGCGTATTCGTTGTGTCGGTCAGCGATGGGGATGACCACCGCCTGCACCGGCGCCAACCACAACGGGAACGCCCCGGCGTAATGCTCCACCAGCACGCCGAAAAACCGCTCCAGCGAGCCCAGGATCGCCCGGTGCACCATATACGGCCGGGAGCGGTTGCCCTGGTCGTCCTGGAACACCAGGTCAAAGCGTTCCGGCAGGTTGAAATCAAACTGCACGGTTGTGCACTGCCATTCCCGACCCAGAGCATCCTTGATCTTGATATCTATCTTGGGACCGTAAAACGCTCCCCCACCCTCGTCGATGCCGTAGGGCAAACCTCGTGTTACGAGAGCTTGTCGCAGCGACTCCGTGGCGTGCTCCCACATCTCCGGCTCGCCCACGTATTTCTCCGGCCGGGTGGACAGCATGATGTCGTAGTCCTCGAACCCGAAGGCCGCCATGATCTCAAAGGTGAGGTCCAACACATCGCCCACTTCGTCGGCCACCTGATCGGGCAGGCAGAAAATGTGCGCGTCGTCCTGGGTGAACCCCCGCACCCGCATCAGGCCGTGCAGGACGCCGCTCCGTTCGTACCGGTACACCGTGCCCAGTTCGGCGATGCGCAACGGCAATTCTCGATAACTCCGCAGCGCCGAACGGTAAATCTGGATGTGGAACGGACAGTTCATCGGCTTCAGGAAGTATTCCTGCTCGTCGATCTCCATGGGCGCATACATGCTGTCCCGGTAGAAATCCAGGTGCCCGCTGGTCTGCCAGAGACGCGCTCGCCCGATGTGCGGCGAATAGACGATGTTGTAACCCCGGCGGTAGTGAATGTCGCGCCAATAGTCCTCGATCAGGGAACGCATCACCCCACCCTTGGGGTGCCATACGATGAGGCCCGGCCCGATCTCTTCATGGACGGTGAACAGATTCAGCTGTCGGCCAATGGTCCGGTGATCTCGCCTTTCCGCTTCCGCCAAACGCTCCAGGTGGGCTGCCAGTTCTTCTTGCGATTCAAAGGCCGTCCCATAGATGCGCTGGAGCATGGGACGGTTTTCGTCCCCCCGCCAGTATGCGCCCGCGGTATGCAGCAACTTGACCGCGGTGATGTCGCCGGTGCTGGCGACGTGCGGCCCTTGGCAAAGGTCGGTAAACTCGCCGTGGCGGTAGATGCTGAGCGTAGTCTCGTCCGGCAGGTCGTCAATGATCTCCTGCTTGTAGGGCTGGTTGACGAACATTGACTTGGCGGATTCGCGGCTCAACTCCTCCCGCAAAAACGTCGTATTGGACTTGATGGTGTCCAGCATCAACGCCTCGATCCGTTCCAGGTCCTCCGGGGTGAAGGGCCGTTCCACCTCAAAGTCATAGTAGAAACCGTCGGCGGTCGGCGGCCCGATGCCCACCTTGGCTTCGGGAAACAGTTGCATAACGGCGTCGGCCATCACATGGGCCGCCGAGTGGCGCATTCGGTGCCGCATATCCGCAACCGGGTCGTCAACGGCGTGTTCCAGGGTTCCGTGGTCCAGCATGGGGGTTACCTGCCCGATCAGTTTGAAACTAATTATAGCCGATGCCACCGGGCTGATTGCTCAGCCGAGGCCAAGGAGCGAAACGGCGATTGCGACGCATCGGCCTTGATGCTAATCAGCCATCTGTTATCATTACGCTGTCAACGAACCTGATTGCCGTTGGAGGCCACGATGTTTGAATCCATAGACCAACTCGTCGATAATCTGAATCTCAAGGTATCGGAGTGGATTACGCTCCCGGAACGTGCGGAGCATCGTTCAAGTGCGCCAACTGTTATCTCCACTGGCCCCGCTGCTGATGCTCTCACTAGCATCAATGCAGACGGTATGCTATGGAATCACCAATCACTCGCATTAGAATATTTGTGCGCTGGCGATAACGTAGTGGTGGCAACTGGCACCGCATCGGGGAAGTCGCTGATTTTTCAGCTCTACGCTTTGCATCGCCTACTCACAGATCAAAACAGCAAGGTTTTGGTTTTTTACCCGTTGCGGGCACTAACCGCAGACCAATTAGTCAGCTGGAAACGTATTGTCCAATCAGTTGGGTTGCCGCCAGAGGCAGTTGATCTCATCTATGGCGGCGTTCCCATGGAGCGGCGAGAGCAGATTCTGGAGCAAGCCCGTGTAGTACTGATGACCCCTGACGTTTGCCAAGCATGGTTCATGCGTAGCATCGGCACTGCTCCAGTCAGGCGATTTCTCGAGGGACTGACGTTGCTAATCTTGGACGAAGCACACGTCTATGAATCGGTTTTCGGAAGCAACACAGCGTTTCTGCTACGACGTCTGCTAGCGGCCAAACGGCAAATAATACCGCAGCCTCATAGAGGCAACCAAAACCAGTTGCAGATGGTAGCGGCAACGGCGACGATTGCCGATGCCGAACAGCATCTAGAGGGGCTAACGGGTCTTAGCTTCCAAGTCGTGGATGAGGACTCAAACGGTGCGCCCACACATCCGCGGCGGGTTTTGCACATTGAAGGGCCAGACCACGGCGCTGATGGAGAGACAGCTATCGCCAGCATCCTGTCTGGGATTTGCAGTTTGGAACAGCGCCATCGGTTTATTGCGTTCATGGATTCCCGGCAAGGTGTAGAGCGGATTGCTCGGACTGTAGGAACTGAGAGTGTTAAAGCCTACCGTAGCGGCTTTGAGGCTAGCGACAGAGCTGAAATTGAACGTTCATTGCGCAACGGAGCACTGCGTGGTGTAGTGTCGACCTCGGCACTGGAATTGGGTATCGACATAGCGGACATGGAGATTGGCGTCAATCTGGGCGTCCCGGACTCTCGGAAACGTTTCCGCCAACGTCTTGGCCGGATTGGCCGGTCTCAGCCCGGGGTTTTCATAGTTGTCGCACCATCCAACGCCTTCAAACAGTTTGGCGAAAGCCTGCAGGATTATTACGACGGCTCAATTGAGCCATCGTACCTTTACTTGGGCAATGACTTCGTTCAATTTGCCCATGCGAGGTGCCTCAGGGACGAAATGGAACTGATAGGCAGGGAATCCAGCGGAGCCCCGGGCGGTGCGAGATGGCCGGAAAAGTTTTCGGAAATTCTCGGATTTGCACGGGAAGGATGGCCAAGACAGTTTGACCCGGTCGCTCAAATCGGCGGGGGTTCTCCGCATATTAATTACCCTCTGCGGCAGATAGTGGATCCTAATTTTTCGCTGACCTCAGGGAGAAGCGGATTTGAAAGGGAGATTGGCAACATCGCTCACCATCAGGCCATCCGTGAGGCATATCCTGGTGGAAATTACTTGCACGCTGGACGTGCGTATCGGGTTTCGCGGTGGGCATACGGTTTCGGAGAAGAAACTATTCGCCTTGATGAGGCTAGGAATGCAGTCCGAACTCGACCTATTTTGCGGAAGGTCATCACGGTTGACCTTTCTCGCGATGGCATTGTTGACGGACGCATCAAAAAAAGCCAAAGTGGACTCGTTGCCGAAGTACAGATTCAGGTTAACGAAAGCGTTGAAGGATATCAGATTGGCAACAGTCAATACCGTTACCGAGACTTGCGTGTGGATAATCCGAATATGCGACGGCAACAGCGCGATTTCAGGACAACGGGCATAATCGTGCAGATCGAAGACGAATGGTTTTCCCACGCATCCGTGCGTGGCGAAATTGCCGATGCCCTTCGCGAATTGCTATGCCGCGATAGGAGTATCGCTCCGCACGATATCGACGCTACCCATACCAATATAGCGATCAGGACAGCATCTGGGCGGCAGCACGTAACCGATGCCGTCGTCGTTTATGACAGCGTGTACGGCGGGTTGCGATTGTCAGAAAACCTGTTCACCGAATTCGAAAGGTACACTGACCAGCTGGGGCGTGCCGTTGACCTTGCTGGTAGCGACGCAATCGTGAACGCCGAAGCCGTAGAACTGTTGCAGTCTTGGGTGCAAGGACTTGCCGATACAGACGCAGGGTCTATCGGAGCAGTCAATATCAACGTTCCTGACGGCTGGCTCCTGGTGTTCAAACCGGGTAGCGTGGTTGGTGTATTCATCAACCCCAGCTTCGTTGAAAGAGAACTGATTGAGCCGGTGTATCGTGATTTCTTTGGGACGGGTGAGCCGCAGTTGTACTACAGCTATCGGACTGGTGGTGAACAAGTGTCGTTCACACCCCATGAGGGAATTGAAGCAGTAGGGCAAGATTGGGAATTGATTCTGTGGAATCCGAATACAGGCGCATACCAGGCTTTAGACGAACTTGAGGGATAACGGCTAGGGTGGCTGCCCCTTCCTGAAGTGCCGCTCTCCTTTAGGGCTTTTGCATGGCCCCACCTTGGAGGAACCCTATGGAAGAACTACGTCAGCAACTTACCGACCTGTCCATCAAGCTCGACGCCGTCGTGGAGCGTCTTTGACCTCGCCGGCCGCGAAAAATCCATCGCCGAACTGGAAACCGAGGCGGCGGCTCCCGGTTTCTGGGACGACCCGGCTCGCGCCCAACGCAAGATGCAGGAATTGGGGCAGCTGCAATCCGCCGTAGGCGGATGGCGCGGCTTGCAGTCCCAGGTGGCCGATCTGCTGGAATTGGCTGAACTCGCCATCGAGACCGATGACGATAGTTTCGCCGACGAGTTGACCTCGGAGACCGCTGCGGTCACCGCTGCGCTCGCCCGCGCGGAAATGGCGCTTACCCTGTCGGGGCCATACGACGACCGTCCCGCAATCCTGACCATCCACTCCGGCGCCGGCGGCACCGACTCCCACGATTGGGTCGAGATGCTGACCGGTATGTACGCCGGTTGGGCCACCGCCGGCAAAAGGTCCGTACAGGTCCTGAACACCGCCTATGGGGATGAAGCCGGCCTCCGCACCAGCACCATGGAAATCGGAGGCGAACACGCCTTCGGCTACCTGAACGCCGAGGTCGGCGTACACCGGCTGGTGCGAATGTCTCCCTTTGACCCGGCGCGCCGCCGTCAGACGTCTTTCGCCCGGGTTGAGGTTCTGCCGGCCGTTCTCGATGGTGACACCGAGGTGGAGATAAGAGCCGAAGACCTGAAGATGGACTTTTTCCGCTCCAGCGGCCCCGGCGGTCAGAACGTGCAGAAAGTCGCGTCGGCGGTGCGACTTACCCACCTTCCTACCGGCATCGTGGTGTCATGCCAAACCGAGCGGTCCCAGCATCAAAACCGCGACTACGCCATGCGTATCCTCAAGGCCAAGTTGCTGGCCCTCCACAAGGAAGAGCGAGAAAAAGAACTGTCATCCCTGCGCGGCGAACGGGTCTCAGCCGAGTGGGGCAATCAGATCCGCAGCTACGTCCTCCACCCCTACCGGTCGGTTAAAGATCACCGGACTGACCATCAAACCGGAAACACCGACGCCGTGCTGGCCGGCGAAATCGACGATTTCATCGAAGCCTGGCTGGTCAGCAAGCTGGGTAACGAGGATTAGCCGCATTCACGTTTCCCGTGACAAATGCGTAGGGGCAACCCCTGTGGTCGCCCCGTCCCGGACGTATCATAAAATCGTTGCTGCGGCCCTATCTACCCGGCAACGTTTGGCGGGCTAGGCTGCATCGGAGACAGCAGGTGTCCCATGCTGTCCCGCTTGGTCCTCATATACTGCTCGTTGGACTCGTTAGTCGGAACGTTCAGGCCCACCCGGTCGGTCACCTGCACGCCGAGGCCGCTGATGCCCGCCATTTTGTGGGGATTGTTGGTGACCAACCGCGCGCGGACAATGTTGAGGTCACGCATGATTTGCACCGCCAAATCGTATTTTCGCTCGTCGGGCTGGAAACCCAACGCTACGTTGGCCTCAATGGTGTCCATCCCCTGGTCCTGCAGGGCGTAGGCCTTGATCTTGTTGTGCAGCCCAATCCCGCGACCTTCCTGGCGCAAATACAGCAACGCGCCGGAACCGTGCTCAAACAACATCCGTATCGCCATGTCCAACTGCTGTCCACAGTCACACTTGAGGCTTCCGAAAGCGTCCCCGGTCAGGCATTCGCTGTGGACCCGCACCAGCACCTCATCGTCCTCGTTCCATTCGCCCACCACCAGCGCGGCGTGCTCCCCGCTATCTACGGCGCTTCGGTATCCGATCAGGCGAGCGACGCCATATTGCGTGGGCAACTCCGCTTCCGCAACCCTGGTGATCAGATCTTCCGTCATCCTCCGATGGGCAATCAACTGGGCGATGCTGAAGATCTTCAGGTCGTGTTTGACGGCAAACCGCTCCAGCTCCGGCAGGCGCGCCATGGTGCCGTCTTCGTTCATAATCTCGCAGACTACGCCCGCCGGGTAGGCTCCCCCGGCTTTGCACAGATCCACTATGGCTTCAGTGTGGCCTGGGCGATTCAACACCCCGCCCGGGTCGGCCCGAAGCGGGAACATATGCCCGGGATGAATGAAATCCGACGGTCCCGAGTCGGGGTCAATCAGCGCCCGGATGGTGGCGCTGCGGTCGTAGGCCGATATGCCGGTGGAAGTGCCCCGCTTGTAGTCCACCGACGTAGTGAAAGCGGTGGGCTGTTCGGAACGAGAGTGGCGGCTGCGCAGCATGGGGATTTGCAACTCGTCAAGCCGTTCCCCCACCATGGGGACGCACACCAGGCCGCGAGCGTGACTTACCATAAAGGTAACGGCTTCGGGCGTGGCGTGCTCCGCAAACAGGAACAGATCCCCCTCGTTCTCGCGCCCCTCGTCGTCAACTACGATCACGAATTTACCGGATGACAAGTCTTCAAGCGCCTCTTCAAGGCTGCATAGGGGCATCATTCCCTTCCTTGATCAATCGGGTCGTGCTGGCGCCGGTATTCAATCAGGTCGGCGATTGACAGAATGTTCAGGGCGTGCTGCCTTGCCATGGGGATCAGGTCGGGCAGCCGCGCCATGGTCCCGTCATCTTTCATGATCTCGCAAACCACGCCGGCCGGATAAAGCTCCGCCAAACGACAGAGGTCGATAATCGCCTCCGTGTGACCAGCTCGGACCAGTACGCCGCCTTTATGATACCGCAAGGGGAAAAGATGACCGGGCTGGATGAAATCGGTCGGCTGAGCCTCCGGATCGATCAGCGCCCGGATGGTAGCCGCTCGGTCGTGGGCGGATATGCCCGTCGTGGTGTTTATGGCGTAGTCCACCGGCATGGTGAACGCAGTGGGCATCGTCGAGTCGGAATGGCGGCTGGGCAGCATGGGGATGTCCAACTCTGCCAATCGTTCCGCCAGCATGGGCATACACAACTGCCCCCGGGCGTGCGTCACCATGAAGTTGACGGCGTCCGGCGTGATGTGTTGCGCCGGCATCACCAGATCGCCCTCGTTTTCCCGGTCCTCGTCGTCCACCACGATGAGGAACTTGCCGGCTTTCAGGTCTTCAAGACCTTTTTCGATGCTAACTAACTGCATCTGAACTCTGCATCCGGTGGCTCGAGCACGCTCCGAGTCAGCTGAATCTGGCGGCCAGCAGGCTCTCCACGTATTTGGCCAAAATATCCGCTTCCAAGTTCACCCGATCGCCGATTTTCCGTTCGTGCAGGTTGGTGTTCTGCATCGTGAACGGGATTACCGAAATCGTGAATCGGTGTTCCGCCCTTTGTACCACCGTCAAGCTAATCCCGTCAACCGCGATAAACCCTTTCTCCACGATGTAGGGCGCAAGGGATCCAGGAACCTCCACCTCCATGATGTAGCAGTCCGCCTCGGGGGTGAAGCCGGTAATCGTTCCGGTGGCATCCACGTGGCCCTGCACGATGTGGCCGCCCATCCGGTCGTGGGCGGCCAAAGCTCGCTCCAGATTCACCGCGCTGCCGGCGTCCGCCTGCTCCAGGGAAGTCCGCCTGAGCGTCTCCGGCGCCAGATCCACGGCAAAACCGTCGGTTCCAAACTCCACCACCGTCAGGCAAGCGCCGTTGACGGCAATGCTGTCGCCCAGTTTCACGTCCTCCAGAACCCGACCGGCATTGATTTTCAGCCGGTAGCCGTCCAGGGCGGACACTCGTCCCACTTCTTCCACGATTCCGGTGAACATTTATGCGTCTCCCTGAGTTGGATAGCCGGTGATGAGCCAATCTTCGCCAATGGGTTCCATGCTGGTCCACTCCAGGCGCCAGGCATCGGCCATCAGGGTAGCGCCGTGGCCTTCAATAGGGGATCGAGCGCCGGCCCCGCCGATCAGCACCGGCCCCAGGAACACGTGCAACTTGTCGATCAGCCGCGCGTCCAGCATGGCGCCCAGTATTCCTCCGCCGCCTTCCACCAGCAAACTGACCACGCCTTCCGCGCCCAGGTACTCCAGCAGCGCCGACAGGTTTACCCTCCCGTCAGTACCCGGAAAAACCTGTACCGTTGCGCCCACGTCCTCCAAAGCCGCGACCCGCGACGCGTTGGCATTTTCGATTACGGCCACCAGGGTTCGCCCCGGTTGGGAAAACATACGCGCATCGGCCGGCATTCGGGCGTTGCTGTCCACCACCACCCGCATGGGTTGGAGGTTCACCGGAAGGGTTTCCCCATCGTCGTCGCGCGCGGTTAGCTGCGGGTCGTCGGCCAGCGCGGTGCCGATACCCACCATTATGCCGTCCAGCTCCTTTCGCATCCGTTGTACCCGAGCGCGAGCGTCCGGCCCGGTTATCCATTGCGAGTCTCCGGTCCGGGTGGCGATCTTCCCGTCCAGGCTCATGGCGAACTTCGCCACCACGTAGGGCAACCCGCTGGTCACATGCTTGGCAAAGGCTTGGTAAAGTTCGTCAGCGGCCCGATTGGGCCGGGGTTCAACCTCCACACCGGCCGCCCGCAGCGCCTCTCTCCCCCCGCCGGAAACACGCGGGTTGGGATCTTCCGCTGCGTAAACCACGCGGCTAATCCCGGCGGCGATGATGGCATCGGTGCAGGGTGGTGTCCGACCGTGGTGGCAGCAGGGCTCGAGGGTAGTGTACAGGGTGGCCCCTTTGGCCCGGTCGCCGGCTTGCTGCAGCGCTCCGATCTCGGCGTGGCGTTGTCCGGGCGGCAGTGTGTACCCTTCCCCAACGATCTGCCCGTCGCGCTCGACCACCGCTCCAACCGCAGGATTGGGACTGGTGGAACCCAGCGCGACCCGCGCCAGGGCTAATGCGCGCTCCATTGGGTCCCGGATTTTTCGCGGATCGCCGGCGCTCATGTCAATCCAATCCCTTGCGCGCAAAGTCCTGATGAAAACGGCTGGCGGTGGGGCCGGTTTGTCCCTGATATCTGCTGCCCAGTTCGGGCGACCCATAAAGACGTTCCGCCGGGGAGGTCAGCTGTAAAAAGGAAATCTGACCAATTTTCATCCCGTAGTACAGTGCAATGGGCAGCCGCGCCACGTTGCTTAATTCCAGGGTCAGCCGCCCCCTCCATCCGGGATCGACGAATCCGGCCGTGCTGTGGATCAGCAGCCCAAGCCGGCCCAGGCTGCTTTTCCCCTCCAGCCGCGCCACCAGATCATCGGGCAACTCGATATGCTCCAGGGTACTGCCCAGCACGAATTCCCCCGGATGCAGCATAAATGGGCTGTCATCCTCGATGCGAACTTCCTCCGTCAGGTTGTCCAGCGGTTCCCTTACGTCGATATAGGGTTGGCGCGTATTGGAGAACACCAAAAACCGGCGGTCCAGGTGCAGATCGATACTGGCCGGCTGAATGTCGTCCGGGTCAATGGGACGCACCACGATGCGTCCCTCGGCGATTTGACGGCGAATGGTGCGGTCGCTAAGTACCATAAGGCTATCGAAGCTCATAGACGCCGAACACGACAACGGCGATCTCGCCCTCACCCGGAGATATTGGGGTATCCAGGGCGAAGGCCGCAGATTCGGCGTAGGCGAGTAGTCTGTTTCCGCCTCCGCCACCGAATGCGTCGCCCGTCGGAGTTTCGGAAATCAGCTTCAGATCGCCCAGAGTCCGGCCGGCGAATTCCGCCATTTGCGAAGCTTTGTCCCGCATATCCGCCACAGCGGCTTGACGCGCCTGCCGTTCCATCGCGGCAGTATCCGCAAAGGCAAAGTCCAGGTCATTAAACACCACGTGGTCGCCTCCGGCAGCAACCGCGGCGTCAATGACCGTGCCCGCCGTATCCACGTTCCGCACAGTCACCGTCAGCCCGTTGCTGACCGTGAACCCTATCCGCTTACGCCGGTCCCGGCTGTAATCATACTCCGGCTGGATTCGGAAATGTCTGGTGGCAATATCCGCAGCGGCAATGCCGTTTTGCCGCAGGGCATTCATCACCTTTTCCATTGACGTGGCCGCGGCGTTCCTGGCTTCGGCCACCGTCTCGGCAGTAACCGACACCCCCAGCGAAAGCGTCGCCAAATCCGGCGCCCCGGTGGCCGTGCCTAGCCCGACGACCTGGATCGCGTCATAAGGATGACCCGCGACCTGTCCGATGGGATCCGACGTATCCCCGGTGACGTTGACCTCTCCCAGGGACGCGGCCGGTGTCTGCTGAAACCCGCAAGCCACCATCAACATCAGGAAAGCCGCGCCAGCCAGCGGAAACGCGGAGCGGAGCATATTCTTGGATTTGGTCATTCCGGTATCCTGCTATCCTTGAAAGCCAACCCGTCCGCCCAGCAGCGCCCGCGCCATCACGAATTTATGTATCTCGGACGTGCCGCCGCCAATGCGAGCGTGGCGGAGCATATGGTACCAATGCGCTATGGGCAGGTCCAAGGTTTCCCCCAGCCCGCCAAACACCTGCATGATCTTGTCGATGCTGCGCCATCCCCATTCCCCGGCGGCGTATTTCACCATGGATGCTTCAACCCGCACGTCCTCCCCGGCGTCGGCCCGGGCCGCCGTCTCCCGCGCCACCGACCGCAGCGCGACGATGTCCATATACACGTCCGTCAGCATCCACTGGATCGCCTGCCGATCCGCAATCGGTCGTCCGTAGGTAACGCGCTGCTGAGACCATTCAATCGCCATCTCCAAAGCGCGGGTCAATATGCCCAATGCCATCGCCCCACGCAGCAGACGGTCATGGTGCACCAGCCACTGCTGGCCCAACGTGAACCCGCCGCCGACTTCTCCCAATACCTGCGTCTGCGGCACCCGCACGTTGTCCAGGTGAATGTAGTGCTGCTGCGCCTTCGTTGGGACAATCCACACCCGGATCGGCTCGAAGGTTACTCCCGGCGTCGGGTTGTCGATGATGAACATCGTGATGCCGCCCCGCTGCATCTTCTCCGGGTCCGTGACCGCCTGCACCAACAGGAAGTCTGCGGACGCCGCCCCCGATATGAACATCTTGGTCCCGTTCAACACCCAGTCGTCGCCGTCCCGGACTGCCCGAGTCTGCATCATCCCGCCGGGATCGGAGCCGGCTTGCGGCTCGGTTTGGCCGAAAGAGTAGTACAGGTCGCCGTTGATGGCCGGGTACAGGTATTTTTCCTCCTGTTCCGGCGTGCAGGCGCCAATCATGAACATCGGAACTGGCGAAGTCGGCAGGTGCACAATGCTGCGATGCACCTCCTCTTCCAGCACCAGATGACCCAGCGCCCCCATTCCGCCGCCGCCGTATTCTTCAGGCACGAAGGAAGTGTAAATGCCGGTCTGCTGGGAGATATTGTTCAGCCGTCCCCATTGCTCGGACGACAGCGTGCCCAGCACTCCGGGGACTGTTTCCAAGACACCACGGGGCGCGCCGTTGTCCGGCTCGCCCTCCTGCGGGGGATGCGCCAGGTATTCAGGTTCCAACGGAACACACTCGTCGCGCACAATTTGGCGCACGGTGTTCTTGAGGGCATCCAGTTCCGGAGGCAATCCTATTTCCTGGGTCATGCTATCTCCACGCCTTAATGGAAGGGACAAACGTACTTCAGGGCCTCCAGGGCCGGGTTGTCATCGCCGGACGGCGCGAACCGAGCCACGTATTCTCCTGCTGCCGCCGGCGGGGGCGCCGATGCCGCTTCGATGACTTCCATCACCGAACCGACCGTCCCGAACACGATGGCCGCTGCCAACACGACCAGGATGCCAATGCCAACTGTTTTCCGTTTCATGTCGCAGCCACCCCTCGACGTAATATTTAGGGTGGAATCGTTCCGCCGATCCGACGGGTCATCATTCTATAACACCGGACGTTTGGACGCTACGTAGCGACCGGTCAGGTGTAGGACGATTGCAAAGTCACCGCGTTACCCTTTCCTGCTCATCCTGAGCTTGTCGAAGGATGCTCGCTACGGCGGTTGATGGTTCGACAGGCTCACCATGAGCGGATGAAAAAGGGACTTTGCAATCGTCCTGCGGTCAGTTGGCTGGTCAGTAGTCATGCTCAAGTGATGATTCTTCCCTCTATTCTTCAGGATGTAACCAGAAGTGGATACTGCCCGCGACGATCACAATGGTGGCCAGGACGATGCAAACCAGGTATAGGATTCCAAAGTGCCATTCTTCGGTAAACCAATCGGCAGATTCCCCGGCCGCTCCTATGATGATCCCTGCTAGTACCGGATCAATTCAGGAATTGCAGGGATAGGGGCGATGGATCTTGGTGCGGGCACCATGGGTGCTGTAGCTCCAGTTCATTGCGGCCCTGGTGACATTGCGTCGGATGCGTATGCCTCGATTGCTCCAGCCAATGCCACTTTATCGCCGTGGCGTCCCTGCCGGCAGTCCCGGTCAATACGCTGAACTCGATTTTCGCCATCCTTTCGGTAATCTCAGGACAGGATTGAGCCAACTGGCGTGTTTGAGGCAGTGGTGAAACTCCAGGCGTTTCACGATGCGCCGAGCTTCAGACGCAGGGAAAGTTTCGTGCAAGGACACCATGCGGTGGGATGCGTAAGAAACATTGCAAAACTCCCGCTTGGGAGATTGCCGACATTCTGGAGGCTAATGGGGCGCCGGCCGTTAGGCGTCCGGCTCGGGCTGGCTTACCGCGACGCCGATTGCGTTGGGACCAAGATGAGTGCCCAGCACCGGGCCGAACCGCGACTCGATGAGGTTCGGCGGCTTCACCAGGTCGGACAGGCCGTCACGGACGGCCTGTGCTCCTTCCCGCCCGGTGCTGTAGCTTACGTGTATCCGGCTGAAGGGTGCCAGCTCCCGCGCCAGTCCGATGACCCTGGCAATGGCCCGCCGGCGGGTGCGGGGACGTTCTATTGGGTGGGGCGCTCCGTCGCGGATGCCAATGATGGGCTTGACCCGAAGTGTGCCACCAAGGAAAGCCTTGGCCTTGCCGATGCGTCCGCCCCGCTGCATGTACTCCAGGGTGTCGTTCACGATGAAGCCGTGTTTCCTTTCTACCGAACGTCCTACCCACTGGGCGACTTCTCTGGCATCGGTCATCTCGCGGGCCCATTGTGCGGCATCCAGCGTCAGCAGGGCCTGCGACCCGCCCGCCAGCAGGGAGTCAAGGATTACGATCCGGTCCGGGTCGCCCAAGGCTGCCTTGGCCTGGGTTGCCGAGTTGAGCGTGCCGCTCAGTTTGCTGCTGACGTGAATGGACACTATTTGGTGCCCCTCGTCGAGCAGCCGTCGGTACACGATTAGGAAGTCACCAACGGAAGGCTGGGAAGTGGTGGGCAGGTCGGGGAGTTGTTCCAAGAGGGCATAGAAACGGTCGGCGTCGATGTCCACCCCGTCCCGGTAGGTATGGCCTCCGACGTTGACGTAGAGTGGCACCACGGTGATGTCATTGACCCGGGCCGTTCCGGTCGGCAAGTCTGAACAACTGTCGGTCACTATTCGAATCGCCATGGGTCATTGGCCTCACTTCCGCATCGAGGGCAGCGTTATCGCCGCCCTGACAGGAATAGGTTTCTTCGCGCCATGTTTGACACCCACAATTCAGACGACAGTTCAGGCTATGATTCTCAAACCTGAAAACTCGGACTTTTGGCCCGCTTCAGTACGCGGAGGTGTCCGCCTCCGACGGTTGTGAATTCCCAGGTTTTGTACCTAATTCTGGCCTTCACATTCCCTTGTCAGGTGGCTTGGAAGGGCAATACCGACCTCAAAAGTCGGCGTACTGTCCTGCTGTCGTTACGGATGTTGAACATGGCCGTACTGTCTCTTGGAGGGGTGTCCCTTTCTCCTGCGGGGTCAACTCGCTCAGATGGGCCCGTATGTCGCGGTAGCTGGTTCAGCCACTACACTCGGTCGCGTAAGCGAAATAGTCCCGGTCAGGGCACAAGGGGCGATTGTAACACAACACCATGACCTGAATGATAAGAGTATTTTTCTAATTTTATTTTGAGTGATTTGACGTATCATTATGCCCGAGTCGCCATTTGAATGAATGGTGGTACGGCATTGGCGCAACCGGATCAGCAGGGAGAAAGGGAAGGGGACCAATCGGACCAGAGGGACTGCGGGGTCAGGGCCCTGCGGGATCGCCCGTCCCGCCTCAGCCAAGCTAGCCCCCGCATCAACGAGAGCCTGGAGTTCGACGCGGTGCTCCAAGGAGTGCTGGACTTCGCCCGGTCCCTGGCGGCCGCTCGCTACGGTGTGATGACCAGGCTGGACGACGCGTGCCGGTTGTAGAACTTACCCTTGTCCGGGATGATCGCCGGGGAGGCCGGGGTCAGTTGGTCACCCTGCGCTTCTGGATCGAAATGGGCTTCAAGGCCATTAAGAGTCTGGGCTGGAAGTGGGAAAAGACCCGGCGCACCGACGCGACGCGTGTCTTCCGACACCGGCTGGTGCTGTCGGTGGTCACCCTGCTGGCTCTGGCCTACTGTGCCAGGGTGGAAGACGCTCAGGGCCACGGCATTACCCCAGACAACCTGCGGGCGCCGCCCAAGGTGCTGACTCCCAATCATCAGGACCCTCGGACCCTTCCGGCACGCACCGTCAGACTGATCCGCCGACGGCATCGACTGGCTCAGGTGGTTGCCGCTCAAGGGGCATCTCTGGAGCCGTGTCCGGCTGCTCCCCGAACCCTGGCCGCAACCCGAGCCCAACTTGGAGATCACCCATCATGCACCCACGTAACAACCGTTACCTACCCCTGTTAGCTCGCCGGCTTTGCCATGCGGTAGCCGACGCGCGGCTCGGTGAATATGTAGGTGGGATTCCTGGCGTCGTCTCCCAGCTTGTTGCGCAGGTTCTTGACGAAAGTGCGTACCGCCTGTGCGTCGCCCAGGTAGTTCTGGCCCCAGACCCGACGCAGCAGTTGGTCGTGGCTCAACACCCGTCCGGCGTTGCTGGACAGGTCGGAGAGCAGCTTGTACTCGGTGGAGGTCAGCTGCACCGGCTGGCCGGCAACCGTAACCCGGCGAGCATCGTAGTCGATCACCAAGTCTCCCAGCAAATAGGGTTCCTGCACCGCTCGCCGACGTGGCTCCGATGTTCTGCGCAGGGCTGCCTCAATTCTCGCCACCAGCTCGTTTGACGAGAAGGGCTTGACGATGTAGTCATCGGCGCCGGCCTGGAAGGCCCTTTCGACGTCCCGGTCTTCATCGTAGCCCGAGACAAAGATGACGGGCGCATCGGTGATGCCCAGAATGCGCTGCATGAGCTCGATTCCGTCGGTACCGGGCAGCATCAGGTCCAGCAGAATGAGATGGGGATTCTCCGTCTCGATCAGATGCGTCACTTCATTGGGATTGACTGTCACAATCGGAGCGTACCCCGCCTGGGAAAGGGTGTTCCGGATGTGAAGGAGGACCTGCATCTCGTCGTCCACGGCGAGGATGCGCGTTCGCTCTCTGGCCGCCGATCCAGAGATGGCGCCGGGGTTGTCCCGGCCGGCGGTCGCGCCGTGGCCGACCTCGTCCACGGTGGGAACCGTAAAGGTGAACCGCGCGCCGAGTCCTTCACCGGCGCTCTCGGCCCGGATGCGGCCTCCGTGGGCCTCCACTATTCCCCGGCAGATGGCGAGGCCCAAGCCGTTCCCGTAATCATGCAGGCTGCGTCTCTCCCCATCCTGCCGGGAGAACTTACGGAAAAGGTGCGGCATCTGCTGAGCGCCGATGCCTCTGCCCTCGTCGGATACGGAGACGGCAACGTACACGTCATCCACCGACGCGCTCACCCGGATGGCGGACTGGTCCGGAGAGTACCGGGAGGCGTTGGACAAGAGGTTGTTCAGGACCTGCATCATACGCTGCCGGTCGGCGCTGACCCGGGGCAAGTCCGGGGACAGGTCGATATCGACGCTGTTCCGGGCCCCGCCGCGCAGAAAGGCGCTTCTGGCGTCTTCAACCAGCATCGCCACGTCGGTAGGCTCGGGGGTGATTGTCAGCGTCCCCGCGTCGATGCGTGTTACGTCGAGCAGGTCGCTGATCAGACGGCGCATATGGTTGGACTGCTCGTCAACGATTCGGAAGAGCTGGAGCATCTCGGCAGTATCCACCGCCGCTGCGGAGTCCAGCGCCGTCGTGGTGGCGCCTTTGATTGTGGTCAGCGGCGTCCGCAGTTCATGGCCCACCATCCCGATGAACTCGGAGCGCTGCCGCAGCAAGTCCTCCAGAGGCGTCATGTCCTGAATGGTGGTAACGACGGAGACGACCTCTCCCTTTTCAGAAAAGACCGGCGTGGCGTTGACGATGGTGGGCACCTTCTGGCCGTCGGGGAGGTTGAAAATCATCTCGTCGGCGCGCACCGTCTCGCCGTTGCGCCTGGCCCGGAACGAGGGCGTCTCTTCGAGGGGAATCGCCCGCCCATCCGGACTCTCGAAGTTAATCATGGTGGCCAGTTCCGCCTGGCTGCGGCCCGGCGGCCGGTGGCCGCGAACGATACGCCGCGTCTCATCATTAACCGACAGCACGTCCATGGTCTTCGCGTCGTTGACCACCACCCCCACAGGGGAGGCGTCCACCAAGGACTGCAGGTCGTTCCTGGCCCGCCGCTCGGCCTGGTGGGCTCGGGCGTTTACGAGCGAGACGGCCGCTTGTGCAGTGAACACGCCCATCAGTTCCTCGTCCTCTGCAGTGAATTCCGGGTCGCCTTCCCGGTTCGCGAGGTAGAAGTGACCCAGGTGGGTGTCGCCATAATAAATTTGGCGCATACAACGCGGCCTTGAAGGGAGGCAAACTGCCGTCAAAGCCCAGGGCGCGGACGTAGGCCGTCGCATCCGTCACTCGCCACGTGTGGGGGCGGCCGTGATAGTGGTACAGGAGTTCAACCCCGCTCGGCATCTCTGCGATCAGCTGGCGTTCTTCAGGGGTGAACCCGGAGGTGCCTAAGTCCAACAGCCGGCCCGACTCATCCAGGGTGGTAATCAAGCCGTAGTGTGCACCGGTAAGGGCCCGGGCGGTGGTCACAATCCCGTTGAGAACATTGTCGACATCGAGACTCTCGCTGAGGGACCGCATCGCGTCGCAAAGCCGGACAAACCGTTCGTTCATGGCCCTCAGGTCGGCCCTGGACCGGGTTTCTTCCCGGTGCCGGCGGGCGTTGGTGATGGCCGTCGCCGCATGGGTGGCGAACATGGTGATGGTTTCTTCGTCCTCCGTCGTGAACTCCCGTCCGCCGTCCTTCTCAGTGAGGTAGATGTTGCCCAGCCGCTCACCGCTATGGAAGACCGGGCACCCCAGAAAACTCTTCATCGGCGGGTGGTTCTTGGGGAAGCCGATTGACCTGGGATGACCGGCGATGTCCCGTATCCGCAGTGGTCCCTCAACCTCGTTGAGGTATTGGAGCAACCCCTCAACCCTTGGCTCGGACTTGATGGTGGCTATCTGCTCAGGGGTGATGCCGGAGGTAATGAACCCCTCAATTTCCCCTCGGTGGTCGAGGACTAGGAGCGCGCCGTACCTGGCGTCGGTCAGCTTGCGGGCTCCGTCGATGATGCCTTGTAGCACGGCGTCCAGGTCCAGGTTCTCGGTGATGAGCAGGGTGGCCGCGCTCAGCCCGAAAAGGCGGGCCCGCAGTGCCTCGTTCTCCTGCTTCAGCCGGTCGACTTCTTCGAAGCTGACGCCCGGCCTCGGCGGAACCTGTGGTTCCTGAGAGAGTGTAGTCATGTGCGGATTGTACCACCCAAACCAGAAATCTACACAAAATCAGCACAATTACCGGACATAAAAACACGACGCCTACATACCGGCCCCGTACCTTGTGTTGCCGCAACGCCTGCGGAGCAGGATGGACCGACATGATCAGCGTCGTAGCAACACGTCGGAGGGGAAACGAAGGAGGGGAAACGAATATGGCCACTCAAACCTTCCAATCTAGGGTAGCGTTGCCGGACTTTAGGGTGATGCGCCAACCGCGCGCCCGCAACTCCGCGGGCGGAGCCGGAAGAATTGAGGAAGAGTTCAAAAAAATCGCGGGGATAGATTTGCAGGTTTTCAAGATGGGCGTCGGCAGCCCGCTGCTCCTGCTGCATGGGCTGCCGGGGAGCATGGTGAAGGACCGGTTCATTCGCGAGCTGGCCAGGCGATTCACTCTGTATATGCCGACTCACCCCGGATTCGGCAAGAGCGGCCGGGTCAACTGGATCGGGTCGCCCGGCGACCTGGCTGCGTTCTACACCTGGTATCTGGAAGCGGAGGGAATGGAAGGGATCCCGGTCATCGGTTTTTCCCTGGGCGGGCAGATTGTGGCGGAAGTCCTGGCGATAACCGGGCAGGCTTTCAGCAAGGCTATGCTGGTGGGACCGGGCGGTCTGGCGCCGCTGTACTTTCACAACCCCAAGCTGCTGGAGATGCTGTCCCGGGTGCGTATCCCCACCCAGATCGTTTGGGGCGCCAACGATGCGACCCTTCTGGTCAGGATGTCTCAGATCTATCATCAGGCCATCCCGGGATCGGGGCTGACCATCATTGAAGAAGCCGGGCACAACCCACAAAAGGACCAACCTGAAGAGTTCCTGAAAGTCGCTGCGGACTTCTTCTCCACCCCCTGATATGGGAGGACGTTTCGGGAAGCGGACCGACCGCGCGGCGCCGGATTTGCGCCGGCGGTCGGTCGGGAAGAAAACGATAGAACGACCATGATCCGTTTTGACTCCATCAGCCGCCGCATATTAAGCGGCTCCGACCAAGTTGCCTGGTCCGCCTGGACCACCCTGGGAATCATTACCTTTTTTCACACCATCGGTATGTCTGTGCAGACCTACGGCGGGCTGCTGGCGCATATGCTGACCGAGCCGATAGCCGAGGGCGGACGGTTCGGCTGGTCCCAAGGCAGCGTTGGAGCGGCCCTGGGCTGTTTCTTTTTAATCGGAGGTTTGGCCGCGCCCCTACTGGGCGCAGCGGGAGACCGCTGGGGCGGGCGGCCGGTGCTGTTGGGCATGGCGCTGCTCTACGGCGTGGGCATGGCCGGCCTGGGCTTGATGCGTGACGAATGGCATTTTTTCCTGGCCTATGGCGGCCTGCTGTCGCTGGTCTTCATCGCCTCGATGGTGCCCATGATGGGCTTGCTGAACCCGTGGTTCCAGCGTCGTCTGGGACTGGCCACCGGAGTGGCTTGGAGCGTAGGCTCCCTGGGCGGCGGCGTGTTCACGCCGGTTATGGCGCTGCTGCTGCAAAGGTGGGGATGGCTCCCGACTTTCGTGGCCATGGGCCTGGCCGGCAGCGGCCTCATGCTGGCGGCGGCGCGCTTTTACCGCCGGAGACCGGACGCGCCCCGCCGTGGGCTAAGCACCGCCGCTGAGGATACCCCGGCCGTGGACCCCGGGGTGGAAGAGCGGGCGAGACTGGTCCGTCAGCAGATGCGCAGCACTCAAGCCTACTGGAAGCTGCCCATCATCCATGGCCTGGGCTGTGGGGGACACGGCATCATGCTGGCCTTTGTGGTCGGCTTGATGGCGCACAACGGTTTTGGCTACGTGACCAGCGCGCTGGTGCTGACCCTGGTGTTGTTCGGCAGCATCCCCAGCCGGTTGCTGTCTCCCATGCTGGCTGAGCGCATGGAGGGTCGCGCCCTGATGTCCGCCGTGCTGCTGTTGCAGGGCCTGGGCATAGTGGGATTTCTGATCAGCCACGATTTGTGGGCTTTGTACGCCGTTGCCACGCTGTTCGGCGTTGCCTACGGCGGTGAGGCTACCGTTTATCCGGTAATCAACCGCCGTTACTTCGGCAGCCGCCCGTTGTCCGGAATACATGGTCGCCAGCTGCTGGGCGCATTAGTGGGGCGGAGCCTGAGCGTGGCCGCGGCCGGCCTGATTATTGACCATTTCGGCGAAGTCCCGGGCTTCACGCTGGGCATCGCTCTGAACTTCGCCGGGGCGGCGCTGGTTTGGACTATGGAGAGTACCCGGAGTGTGCTGGTTACTGTAGAGGACGTTCCCGGCCCAGGTGAGGTGGCGTCAGGCAGGTGCTGTTAGCCGCACGAACCGTTGCGGCGCTCTTTGGAAATCGCTGCATAGTACTGATTCTCGAGGCTGTTTGATGCAGTGCGGTCGAATTCCTGCCAGTACCGGCGGCGCATATTGCGCAACCTGGCAATCAGCCGGTTAATTTCTTCCTGATTGGCTCCTATCACGCTGGCGGAAAGCGCGCCCAGTTGCCGGAATGGGCCGACGCATGAAAAACGCATATCGTATCCTCCGATTCTTTTCTTGCTCCAGTCTCACTTGCAGCGTCGTAATCGCAATCTATAGCTTCGCTGGGCTGTCCTTTCCCAGTCGCGCTGCTGACGCTGTATCCACTCACAGTTCACGTTCCACGTATTCGGTGCACATTGCGTTTTATGATAATTATTATCACCAGTGTAGCGCACGTTGGAACGGAAGTCAAACGGCCCCAGTCAGAATAATCGCCGGAGGTCCACCAAATTTTGAGGTTCCGGGTTGGGAGAAGTTGCCATTACCAGTCTTGATACAACCTAATAAGGGGCTGTTACACCGACTTTTCGCCAAGGTTACGCCTGTGTAACGGATTGTCGTTATGATGGGCGGAATTGTGTTCCCAAACCGACAGAGGGCGTCACTTCACGCTAACCGCCGTTCCCGCGGCAGCGCACTAACCGGGGGCATTCTGCGTGGTGGAGAGCCTGTTATACGAGACGGTGCGTCTCAAGCTCAAAAACTTCCTCAAGCCTTGGCGCAAGCAGTCCGCCAGCGGCGGACGTGCTGGACCTGTACGCCGAGCCCTACGACGCCGACCATCCGGTAGTGTGCTTTGACGAGAGCTCCACCTCCGCCTCTGGCGGACTGGCCGACGTGCGACCACCGTTGCCCGCCCAGCCGGGACGACCCAGACGACAGGACTATGAGTACCGCCGGGGCGGCACCCGCAACATCTTCTTAGCCTGTGAACCCTTAGCTGGTCCCACATCGCCATCACCGAGCGGCGCACCATGCAGGACTTCGCTCACCGGATGCGGTGGCTGGTGGACACAGCCTATCCCGACGCTCCCGTGGTCCGCGTGGTCCTGGACAACCCCGTATCAAGTACTGGGCAGGCTCTGAACATCCATCGCATGGCGTCCTTGTACGAAACCTTCCCTGCGGCCGAAGCTCGGCGCATCGTGAAGGGCCTGGAGTTTCACCATACCCCCAAACACGCCAGTTGGCTCAACATGGCGGAAATCGAGTTCAGCGTATTGTCCCGAGACTGCCTCTGGGGACCCCACGGCGACAGGGTGGCACTGGCCAAAGCCATCGACGCCTACCAGGCCCGGCGCGACACCGCTAAGGCCACCATCCATTGGTGCTTCAGCACCGAGGACGCTCGCTCCAAACTTCATCCCTTCTATTCCTGCAATTCCTGAATTGATCCGGTACTAGGTGCCAGTTAACGTCAGCTGATACATGTGGAGGCATCGTTCCATTCCTCCTCAGTTCGGGTCACGGCGTCTGATGTTCTAACTGTTCACGTTTGAGGGGCCGCAGGCGGTCTGAGACGGACAATTTGTGCTGGAGTGACCTCACGGAACAGGCAAAAATCGCTGCTGATCCCACAAATCTTAACAGTTACCCGGTCCGGGCCTTTCAGTTTTCCCTTTTCTGTCATTCCGGCGAAAGCAGTAATCCAGAGTCTCTTACCGCCGCGACGGCGCGCCACCGAATGCCACCAGGTGTTAGAATACCCATCGCGCCACATCATGCAAACCGCCCGGGGATTCTCGCAAATCCGGGGCGACTAACTGACTACTTATGAGCATGCTTGAGCTACGAAACCTTCCCAGCGTGGAGCGGGTGTTGAACAGCATCGCCCTGGAATCCGCCGTTCAATCCATCGGCAGGGATAGCGTCGCAGATCTGACCCGCGAGGCGCTGACCGCCGCCCGCCGCAAGGTGATGTCGGGCGCATCGGCGCCGACTGCCGAAGACGTCGCCCACCAGGTGTTGAACCTCATCGGCGAACTCGCGGCTCCTTCGCCCCGTCCGGTAATCAATGCCACCGGCGTAATCATCCATACCAACCTGGGTCGCGCACCCTTGAGCAAAGCGGCCATGCGGGCCGCTCAGGCGGCCGCTTATGGTTATTCCGACCTGGAAATCGATCTGGGGACCGGTCGCCGCGGCTCGCGGCAAGCCCATCTGCAATCCCTTCTATGCCGGATAACCGGCGCTGAGGCTGCTTTGGCGGTCAACAACAACGCTTCCGCATTGTTGTTGGGTCTCTCCGCGTTGGCGGCGGGCCGCGAGGTGGCCGTTGCCCGGGGTGAGGCCGTGGAAATCGGCGGCGGGTTCCGCATACCCGACGTGTTGCGTCAAAGTGGCTGCACGCTGGTTGACGTTGGCACGACCAACCGCACCTATGTCCGCGACTACGCCGATGCTATCACCGACAACACGGCGGCCTTTCTCAAAGCCCACGCCAGCAATTTCCGTATCGAGGGGTTCACCGCCGAGGTGAACGAACGGGATTTGGCGGAATTGGGGGATGGCGCCGGCATCCCGGTGCTCCACGACATCGGCAGCGGGGCCCTGCTGCCCACCGAGCGCTACGGCCTGGCCCACGAACCCACGCCCCAGGAGAGCATCGCCGCCGGCGTTGGTTTGGTTTTCTTTTCCGGCGATAAGTTGCTGGGCGGGCCGCAAGCCGGCATCGTGGTGGGCAAACGCGATTTGGTGCAACGCCTGGAACGGCACCCGTTGGCCCGGGCGGTGCGTATCGACAAGATGAGCTTGGCCAGCCTCACCGCTACCCTGGTGCACTATATGTACGGCGACGCCGAAACCGAAATTCCCGTTTGGCGTATGATCGCCGCTGACCCTGATACAGTCCACGCCCGGGCTTTGGAGTGGAGTGGCACCGTCGCCGGGGCGACCAACGCGAAAACTTCGGTGCTGCCCTCTCGAGCTGCAATTGGCGGTGGCAGTCTCCCCGGCGAGACCCTGCCGTCGTGGACTCTATCCGTAGTTCCCCAAAACGGCGCAACCCCGGAATCGGTCCTGGCCGCCCTGCGCCGCCAGCCCACCCCGGTCATCGCACGCATTGTGGAAGACACGGTCCGGCTGGACCCCAGAACCGTCCTGCCTGATCAGGACGAGACCGTGTTGCGGGCCCTGATTTCTGTAATAGATCAGGCTTCCCTGTCGTGACCAAAAGGCCAAAACCACTCCCGTCATTCCCGCGAAAGAACGTCACCCCGTACTTGATACGGGGCGGGAATTCAGAGCGAAATAGATATTGAGGTTTAGCGTGTCGGACTTCCTGTTGATACACGGCGCGGGTCAGGGTGCTTGGAGTTGGGGCAAAGTTTGGGGGCACATGACCGCTCCCGCCGAACATCCCCCGCGTCTGTTTCTGGCCCGGCAAGCGGTTCGCGTCCGCGCCGTTGATCTGCCCGGACACGGCGCGGACATGGCCCAGGACGTTGCGATGGTGGACATGGCGGAAAGCGTCCAGACCGTTGCTCGCGTCGCGGAACAGGAAGACTTTCGGGATTTCACCCTGGTCGGACACGAACTGGGGGGCACCGTGGCATTGTTGGCGGCCCCTCAAATGTCGGTAAAACCCCGGCGGATCGTCCTCGTTGGTGGCATCGTCCCGGGCAACGGCCGGCCGCCGGCCTCGGCATATCCCGCTCCCGTCGGGGCATTGATCCGTTTCTGCCGCACCCTCAGCGTCTTGTCGGGTCGGGACCTGCCGGTGCCCCTCGGCGCCGTCAACCGGTATTGGTGCCGGGGATTGGACAATATGCAGCAGGCGCAAACCATAGGTCACTTCGGACCTTTGCCGTTGCGAATGTTGACTCAACCGGTTTCGCTGGATCTGGGCAACCTGCCCTGCCCGGTCACCTACGTGGTCCTGGGTAACGACCGCTTCATCACTCCCTCGCGCCAGCGTGGCATGGCCGCGCGTATCCCCAACGCCACCGTCGTTGAACTGGACGCCGCGCACCAGGTCGCCGTGCAGCGCCCGCGCGAACTGGCCGAAACCCTCCTCGCAGCGTGAAATCCTACCCATGGCCGCCGCATCTTTCGTCGCTGATCTGCACGTCCATTCCCCTTACGCCTTCGCGTGCAGCAAGCAACTGACCCTGGACAATCTGGCGGTTTGGGCGCGGCGTAAAGGCATCGACCTCCTGGCCACCGGCGACTTCACCCATCCGGCCTGGTTCGCCAACCTGCAATCCCATCTCGTCGTGGACGAGGACGGACTGTATCGCTACGGTGGCGCAAGGTTCGTGCCCGGAACCGAAATCAGCTGCGTGTACCGGCAGGATGGCCGGGTTCGGCGCATCCATATGCTCGTGCTGCTGCCGACGTTAGAGGCCGCGGCAACCTTCAATCAACAATTGGGGCGATACGGCAAGTTGGAGAATGACGGGCGTCCCACGGTGAGCCTTTCCGCCCGGGATCTGCTGGCGCTGGCGCTGGACATAACGCCGGAGGCGTGCGTAATCCCGGCCCACGTCTGGACTCCCTGGTATGGCCTCTACGGCTCCCGCAGCGGGTTCGACAGCCTGGACCATTGCTTTGGCGATTTGTCTCCCTTGGTTACTGCCGTCGAAACCGGCCTTTCTTCCGACCCGGCAATGAACTGGAGCGTTCCCGAGTTGAGTGACCGCTCCATAGTGTCCTTCTCCGACGCCCACTCGCTGCCCCGGTTGGGCCGGGAAGTTACCGCCTTTTCCGCGCCGTTGTCCTGGAGCGGCCTGTCCAACGCCCTCCGCAACCAGGGCATTGCGTACACCGTTGAGTTCTATCCCGAAGAAGGCAAGTACCATTACAGCGGACATCGCAAATGCGGAGTCTCCTACGGTTCCGCTGAATTGGAGCGCAACGGAACCATCTGCCCGGTCTGCGGGCGGACCATGACCCTGGGAGTGCTCTACCGCGCCTCAACACTGGCGGAACATCCCATCGACGATAGCCTCGCCCCGGACGCCTACGGATTAATTCACAGCAATGCGGAACGGCCTCCCTTTGCCCGGCTGATCCCTTTGCAGGAGATTATCGCAGCAGTCCACGGGGTCGGCGTCAACACCCGCACCGTAACGCGGGAGTACACCAAAATCACTGACGCAATCGGCAGCGAATTGGACGCGCTGCTGCGAGCTTCTTTCGATGACCTCACCGCGGCGACCAGTGAACCCGTTGCAACGGCAATCCTGCGTTCCCGTACCGGTCAGGTACAGATCGAGCCGGGTTTCGACGGTCAGTACGGCTCAATTTCCCTGGCGGTAGATCCATCCGTTGGCGCTATGCCCCGGCTGTTTTAGCTGGTGAAAAAGCCGCGGCAGCGGCAACGCAGTGCCGACAGTTGTGCCTTATTCTTGCTGTTTTGCTAGAATGGCGCAACAGCCGACCGGAACGGAAATCATGGAAGTTGCGTTGCGCCGGATGCGGGCCGACGATATCCCGCAGGTCATCGAAATCGAGAAAGAGGCCTTCTCCACCGGCTGGGTGGGAACGCCCTTTCGCCGCGAGTTGAACAGTCGCTACACCCGCTTCCTGGTCGCTTATCGTACTGACGTGATCGATGACGCCACACCAGCAACGGAGGAACTGCCTTCGGGTCCTCCCGACGCTCCGTTGTGGGCCAGGATGCTGACGGGCGTCAAATCGGCATTGGGCATGGGAGAAGGCGCCGCCACCGACGACTTGGCCGGATACGTGGGCATCTGGCTGCAGGGAGATCAGGCTCACATTACCGAAATAGCCGTGCGGGAGGCCCTGCGCGGTCGCGGCATCGGCGAACTGTTGATTATCGGAACCTTGCGCGTCGCCTACGAGCAGGGGCTGGAAGAGGTTACTTTGGAAGCTCGGGTTTCCAACTTTGTGGCCCAACGGCTGTACGACAAATATGGTTTCAACGAGGCCGGCATCCGAAAAAACTATTACGCTGACAACCGGGAGGACGCCGTCATAATGACTACCGACCCGATCCACACCGGAGCCTACCGGGAGAAATTCAAGGTCCTCCAGGAACGTTTCCTGGAACGATACGGCGAGGTACAAATTGAACTGTAGCCGGCTGCCGGCCGGCGATGCGTCGGTTGACCAAAGCAGTACGCCTTGTTAGAATGCCCGGCAGTCTTATCCTCTGGGCGGCTATGCTTACAATCGGACTCACGGGTGGCATTGGCAGCGGCAAAAGCGTCGTGGCCGACCTGTTGCGTGAACAGGGGGCAACGATAATCGACGCAGACCGGCTGGGCCACGAAGCGTACACTCCGAATTCCGAAGCCTGGCGCCAGGTTGTCGCAGCCTTCGGCGAAGGCATACTGACGGCGGAAGGAGAGATAGACCGGCGAAAATTGGGAGCGATAGTCTTCTCCGACCCGGCCCAACTCGAGCGACTGAACGCCATCATGCACCCGCTGATGGCCGGTATGGTGCAGCAGCGAAAAGTCCAGTTGTCCGAAGCAAGCGTAGCTGTCGCAGTAGTCGAAGCCGCCGTACTCTTCGAAGCCGGTTGGGAAACTTTAGTCGACGAGGTCTGGACCACCGTAGCCCCGGATGATGTCGTAATTGAACGCCTCCGCCAACGGAACGGACTGAGCGCCCAGGAAGCCAGTAAACGCATCAATTCACAGATGTCGTCCGAGGACCGAATTCGACGTTCCGACGTGGTGATCGAAAACGCGTCAGACCTGGGCGCTTTGCAGCGCCGGATCAAAGCTTTGTGGGAGACTCGAGTCAAAGGAAAGGTAAATCAAGGCAATGGTTGAAGCAAACATCGAAATGCTGGAAGACGAACCCAGTTTCAAAGAGTTCGCCATCGAAGAATTTCTGGTCCGCAGCGAACCCTACTATCGCGCCGTCGGGGATGAGCTTGAGTTGTTCGAGGCTGCCTACGAACAGCACATCCCCGTCCTCCTCAAAGGCCCGACCGGTTGCGGCAAAACCCGGTTCGTCGAGTACATGGCTTGGAAACTCGGGCGCCCCATCACCACCGTGCGCAACCAGGGCGTGCAGGAGATGCGGGAAGGCGAAGTCCGCGTCCCGCTGGTAACCATTGCCTGCCACGAAGACCTGACCGCCAGTGACCTGGTGGGTCGTTATCTGTTGGATGCCCAGGGCACCCGCTGGATCGACGGTCCCATGACCCGCGCCGTCAAAGCCGGAGCTATCTTGTACCTCGACGAAGTGGTCGAAGCCCGCAAGGACACCACGGTCCTGATCCACCCCCTCACCGACCACCGCCGGATCCTCCCGGTCGAAAAAACCGGCAACATCATTGAGGCCGATGACCGTTTCCTGCTCTGCATCTCCTACAACCCCCACTATCAGAGCGCCCTCAAGGATCTGAAACACAGCACCCGGCAGCGGTTCATTTCCATCGAGTTCGACTACCCGCCGGTGGATGTCGAAGCGGAAATCGTGGCCAAGGAAAGCGGTTGCAACGAAGATGAGGCTCATGCTCTGGCCCGCTTGGGTGACAAAATCCGCAATCTCCGGGAGCATGGACTGGCCGAAGGCGCCAGCACCAGGCTGCTCATATACGCCGGCCGTTTGATGCGACAGGGCATACCGGCTCGCCGGGCCTGCCAGGTAGCTATCGTGTGGACGCTCAGCGACGAGACGGAACTCCAGCGCAGCATCGAAGAGGTCGTGTACTCGATCTTTGAGTAGCCCCGGGCTTTGATTAGCAGGGAGACGGCATGGGTGATCTCACCCTTGACCTCATCAAGGACACCCTGGCGCATCGCCAAAGGTTTACTGCCGCCGCGGAAGGATTGATGCCGGCGGCAGTAATGTTACTGCTGTATCCCAAAGACGGCGAGTTCTGCGTCCTGCTCAACAAGCGCTCCATGACTGTGGAGCACCACAAGGGAGAAATGTCTTTCCCCGGCGGCGCCCGGGATCCCGAAGACGCTGATTTTGAAGACACCGCCCGGCGCGAGACTGAAGAGGAAATGGGCATCGCCCGGGATGACATAACCATCCTGGGCCGCTTGGACGACAACGTAACCCGTTCCAACTTCCTCGTAAAAGTTTTTGTGGGCACCATCCCGTACCCCTATGAGTTCAATCCCAGTTCCCACGAAATCGCCGAGGTGGTAGAGATACCGCTGAGCGTATTGCGTGACAGTGCTACAATCCGTTGGGATTCCCGAATTGAAGACGGCGAACGGGTGGCCGTGCGCTCGTATGGCTACCAGCATCATCTGGTGTACGGCGCCACCGCTAAAATCCTTGACCAGTTCCTCGACATCATCGAGGAAGGGCTGACAAAGGAGGGCACGAGCCTTGACTAATTCCGCAACTGGCGACCTGTTGACCGAACTGGGCAAACTGCCGCCGGCCGTGACGGAGGCCTATGAGGCCGTCGCCGACGCCATGGCCGAGTCCTTCAGTGACGAGGAAACGGCGCTGTGGGCCAGAGAGGGCGTAGCCATTGGCACCCAGACCGTCCGCTCCTGGGAATCAGCCGTTGAATACTACCGAGTCAGCCCGGAAGTGGCGCGCTCGCTAGCCTTCGCGTCCTTTATGCAGTGGGCGCGGTGCGGCACTTACCTTTCCCAGGATTCACCCACCTTGGCGGTCGCCTTTTTCAAGGCCAGCCCCTCCATCGTCACTAACCTGCGGCCACAATACATCCCCCGCTGGGCCGGCTTGGGTCGTTCGCTCTACAAGGGCACCTGGAAGTCCAGCACCCTCGCCGCTCGGTTTTTCGAGGTCAGCCCGGATCTGGTGCGAAACCTCCCCTTCTGGGACGTGGAGGTGTTCGCCTCCTTGATTGAGGCGCTGTCCTACAAGTCTTACGATGTGGCCGCCGAATGCCTGGTCCTGGGCAGAGACGTCCTCCCGGCCATGGGTCGGGAACGTGAAGCTTTCCTGTCCATGTCCCGCGCCCTCACCGACAGCAGTTGGCGCGAGGTAAAAGCGTGCCTCGAAATGGCCCCCCGCGCCTTGCAGCACGTTGAGGAAGGACAGACCGGAAGGTTCCTCCGGCTGGGCGAAAAACTGGCCAAGATGGGCCTCCGGGACACCTCTCGGTTCCTCTACGACGGCGCCCAGGCGTTGTCCCACGTTTCCGCAGGCTCCCAAGGTCATATCCTCGACCTCTGTGAAGGTTTGCTCGCCAGCACGCCCGACGCGGTCCCACCCTTCCTGAAGAGCCTGGATCCGGTGCTCAACCGCATCACCCTCGCCCAACTGGACCAATGGTATCAGCACGGCGTGGGGTTGCTGGGCGAAAATCCCGAAAGCGGTATCGCGTTCTTCAAGATCGAGTCCAACACCTCGGAATCCATGCTGGAAACCCTTTCCTCCAGCCTGGATCTGGAGCGCGTCAAGGGCATCATGCGCCTCTACACCCGCGCGTTGTCCGGCGAGAACATCGAGGTGCTCAGCACCGAAGAATTGGTGCGCCGCCAGATCGGGTGGGTTGACCAGGACACGGCGTCCACCGACGGCACCAAGGTGTACCTGCCGCCGATGATTGACAACTACAACGACAAGGCGCAGAACTTCGCCTGGTTCAAAGTGGTTGCCACCCACCAGGTGTCCCACCTGGAGTTCGGCAGCTTCCAGTTTAACTTCACCAGGCCGGCCAAGGTGTTTGAAGACCGTCGCTTCCCCATGGAAGAGGCGATACAGGCTCGTATGGAAGCCATACGCACCGCCGCCATCGAACAATTCCAGCTCCAGGATGCCGATGTCGCGCCCACCATGGACATGGGCGAAGGCCCAGGCGGGACCATGCGGGTTTATACCGACATCGGCCGCTTCCTGGCCTTGTTTGAAGACCGGCGCATGGCCTTCGACCTGTTCAGCGTATTGGAAGACTGCCGGCTCGACTATCGCATCAAGACCGAATACCCCGGCATCCGACGGCCCGCGCTGGACGTGCAGGGCGATGCGTTGTCCCAACGTCCCCGCGTCGAAGAACTGCCGTTGCAGGAAGCCCTCATCGAATTGCTCATCCACATGAGCTTGGACCGCTTCGAAGGCTTGCCGGTGCCCCAGGACTACCGCGAAGAAGCCTACATGCTGGCCCGTATCATGCACCGCCTGCGTACCGTCCGGGCGTCCATCGAGGACACCGCCGAAGCCTCGCTGCGGGCGTATGAAATCATCTCCCGCTTGCAAAACCAGCAGCAGCCCGAGGATGAATTCCAACCCGAAGACCTGGATGATCCCGGCGAGTTCTCCGAAGAGGAATACCAGGCCTTGCTGGACAAGTTGCAGGCCGAGATGAACGAGCAGCAGGGCGAACAGGGCGAGGGCGACCCCTACGAGTCGCCGGAGCCGGTCGAATACCGCGGTGATTTCAAGCCCGAAATGGTGCAGCTCCTCACCAAGCTCCAGATGGACCAGAGCCAAATGGGCGACGCTGAGCCGATGACCCAGGAGGAGCTGGAACAGCTGTTGCAGGACAGCGCCGAGCTGGAACTGGACGCCCAGGAAGGCGATGTGGACCAGAGCATGGCCATGTTCGCTCAGAACATCATGAAGGAAGCCGGCGTCCCGCCGCCGTCAAACGACCCCGGCAAGGGATACGGTCCGATCCTCCACGATGATGACGCCGGCGGCGAGCTGGAAGCGCTGGAACCCAAGACCTTCGTGTACGACGAATGGGACTTCCGCGCCAACGACTACAAACCCCGCTGGTGCATCGTCAAGGAGAAGATCCTCGACGAAGGTGATCCCAACTTCTACAACGACTCCCTGCGCAACTACGCCTCTCTGCTGGCCCATATCAAGCGCCAATTCGAGCTCATCATGCCCGAAACTTGGCGTAAGACCTACCGGCTGATTGACGGTGAGGACATCGACCTCAACTCTGCCCTGGAAGCCTGGGCCGACCTCCGCATGAACGTGCCGCCGGATGAGAAAATCTACTGGCGCCGGAACCGTGTCGAGCGCGACGTTGCCGTGGTGTTCCTGCTGGATATGTCCGCTTCCACCGCCGAGGCCATCGACGAAGGCCGCCACTCGGTTGACGACCGCGACGCGCCCGACGACCCGGTGGAATACATGGTCTGGCTGCGCCGTCGCCGCGAGGGGCTGGTGCGCCGCCACTACAAGCGCATCATCGACCTGGAACGCGAAGGTTGCGCTCTGCTCATCAGCGCCCTGGAATCCATCGGCGATACCTACGGTATCTACGGCTTCTCCGGCTACGGGCGCGAGAACGTAGAGTTCTACGTCATCAAGGACATCGAGGAGCCGTTCAACGACAAGATCAAGCGGCGTATCGACAAGGTGACGCCACTCCACGCTACCCGCATGGGCTCCGCCATCCGCCACGCCATCACCAAGCTGGAAAACCAGGACGCGGCCACCAAGATCCTCTTCCTCATCAGCGACGGCCGGCCCCAGGATCGGGGCTACAGCCGCGAGGGAGTGGAGAAGGAATACGCCGTCCACGACACCCACCAGGCCCTGCTCGAGGCCAAGCGGAAGGAAATCAACCCCTTCTGCCTCACTGTGGACAAGGCTGGGCACGACTACCTCAAGACCATGTGCGGCGACCTGAACTACGAAGTCCTGGACGACATCTGGGCGCTGCCGGAACGGTTGCCCATGCTCTACCGCACGCTGACGATGTGATTGCAACAACCACGTTGCCAGACGTAGGGGCGGGTTTCAAACCCGCCCCTGGAATTTTGTCCTCGCTGACAAATCTCACCGATTGCGCCTCCGCCGGATTCCTATCCGTAACGGGTTCCGCCGTCGGTCTTCAATCATGTCTTCCACAGCGGCAACTCCAGCCGGATTCTGCTCCCTTTCCAGTCGTTCGCGGACGGCGGTCAGCGTGTCAATTTCCCGCGCCGTCAGTTTCTTTCTGCGTTCATCAATTGCCCAGAACACCAATTTAATTACTCCTTCGCCCAGTACAGCAGCCATACCGTAAGCGATGGTCCCTACGCCGGCCATTGACTTTACTGACTCAAGGTCGTGCCAAAATAGCCATTGTCCTCCGCCAATCAGCGCCGACAAAAGCCCGGTGACCACAGCCGCTCCGAAAGGCGTGACCATGGCATGGCGGCGCAACCATCTCACGTCATCCGATTGCATCTTAACATCGGTACCGAGTCCCTGTCATCAAGACGTCACTTCCGTAATCAGTTTACGTAGCTCCGTCAGCGCCGTGTTGCAGGACCTCCGCTTGATCACCAACCGGCGCGGTGGCGTGCGCAACGGAAACTCCCTGACATCATCGCCGTGGGCGATGGCGATGTGAATTGTACCGGGGCGGTGTCCTTCCATCTCCTGCGGCCCCAGCACGCCCGTGAGACCGATGCCGAAGTCCGCCGCCGTCGATCCCTGCGCGACCAACGCCATCGCATTGGCCGTCTGCTGGCTCACCACGCCGTGAGTTTCCAGCACGTCGGAAGACACGCCGGCGGCAACCATAGCGTCGGCGGTGAAGGCGACGTTGCCGCTTCGATACCACCGGTTGCTGTTCGGCGCCTCGGTGATGGTGTTCGCCAGGAACCCGCCGCTGACCGATTCCATAGTAGCCAGCGTCATTCCCCGTTCAACCAACGCCGCGCCCACCGACAACTCCGGTGTTTCGTCGTCGTAACCCCAAACGTAAGGAGCCAGCCGGTCGTGAATGGCGTTCTCCACCGGAGCGATCATTTCGCGGGCGGCGACCTCGTCGGCGGCCCGGGCGATAATGCGCAGGTGAATGCCGTCTGCCTTGGAATATATGCCCAGATACGGATTTTCCAGACCAAAGTACTCCGACATGATCTCGTCCACAGACGCTTCTCCCAACCCCAGCGTCTTGATATTCCGGGTGATGGTCACTTCGGTGTCGATGAGGTCTTTCAGCTTCGCGTCAATTTCGTCCTCCCACATGGCGCGGTTTTCGCCGGGAGGGCCGGGCATGCAGATGATGTGCTTGCCGTTCCGTTGCGCCCACCAGCCTGGCGCTGTGCCGTTGCGGTTGGTGATGAACTGCGCCGAGGGAATCAGGTGGGCCTGCTTGACGTTGTGGGCTGGCATGTCCTGACCCCGATTGCGGAACCACTGCCGCAGGTTTTCGATTTCCGCGTCCTGGACCGTGGGCGTCTCACCCAACGCCGCCGCCACGGCTTCCCGGGTCAGATCGTCCTGCGTCGGCCCCAAGCCCCCCGTCGTGAAGATGATGTCTGACCGCTCCCAACCCCGCTGGAAAGCTTCGGTAAGCTTGGGCAGATCATCCCCTATGATGCTCACCCACTGCAATTGAATTCCCAGCCTCGGCAACCGGCCGGCGATCCAACTGGCGTTGGTATCAGTCAACTCACCCATCAACAACTCGGTGCCAATGGAGATTATCTCTGCGTTCAAAACGGCCTCCTAGAATCAACACCGTCATTCCCGCGACCCCCTTCCGTCATTCCCGCTTTCGCGGGAATCCGGAAACCTTGACATAAGCTACGGGCAGTCGTAAGCCGATTCGGTGGGTGGATTGGTTACTAAGCATATGGTGCGTTCCGCCCGAACTCTGTTCACCACGTACACCATCGGATCGCCCGGCAATCCGGCGTAATGCACCAGGATCTGCTCGTTGCCCTCATCGTCCAGAATGGGTTGATCGTCTTGGTCCACCTCGATGTGCCCGCCTCCGATGTAGAACTCGTGGGTTTTTTCCTCCGTGGCAATACGCACCGTGGTGTCCGCGGGATTCAAACCCCACTTCGGGTCGTCGGCGCCCGTTTCGTCAACGTGCCAACCGCCGGGCGTATCCGGTCCCCCCGGTTTCCCCGGCTGGGCCAGCCATTGCAGTTGCGATGTCCACCACTCGGGCGGCGCCACCGCTGCACGATCATCTCCAGCGGTAACGTACCAGGTACGCACGCCGGGTTCGGGAGCATAGGATACTGTTACGCCATTATGGGTAACCTCAAAACCCGTGATGTCCCGAAAGTCCTCTTCGTAAAAATAGCCCAACTCAATCGGCGGCGGTACAAACGGCGGACTGACCACCAGACAGTTGACCACCCTGGCCCAAACCTCCGGCACTGTGAACAACTGGGTGGAGCCGGCCACCGTCATGTAGTTGTAGCCCTCGTCCGGCGTTTTGTTGCCCAACCAGAATTCATAGGACAATCCGGTTTCCTCGGTTATCTTGATCACGCTTTCTGCCGGCTCCAGGCCGTACTGTGCCGGGTTTTCTATCGTCGTGCCCAGCACCCGGTTAACTTTAGGACCGCTCAGCAGCAGCGGGGTGCCCGCCCATTTGGGGTGATGCACCTCCTCACGTTGTTCGCCCTGGACGATATACCACTTCCCGCGCCCCAAGTCCTTGTCGTATGCGATTGATCGCTCCTCCCCGGTGAACGCGATCTGCTCATCCGAACACTCGATAGATTCGCCGACCCGTCCCCGGTGGGTGACTTCCACCTGCACGATGGCGTCGTCATCAATCCGCCACGCCCAGGGTTCCTCTTCCGGGGCAGTGTCCTGCTCCCACGGTTTAAACCAAAGCGCCAGCGCACCGAAAAGCGCCAGCACAAACACCAGCAAAATCGTCAACCGGACGTTCATATCCTGATCGTTACCCCGTCATTCCGGCTTCGCTTTCGTCGCTCCGCCAACTCTCTGGTAATTCCGGCGAAAGTCGCAGATGTGCCTTTGGCGTGCCGGAATCCAGGCCCTTTGCCTTACCGGCGAACCCACCACACCACGACCGCCATTATCCCCATCAACCCCGGCAGCAACAGCCACGTCGAGAAACGCACGAAGTTGAACTCGTTCTCGTCAAGGTTCCACTCCCGATACACAAACTCGCGGTCGCGTATGGACACCAGGGAATAGTCTCCCATCAGGTAGTTCGCCGTGTTGAGGAACAACGCCGCGCTCGAACCCCGATCAACGTTCTGATTGGAAACGAAATCGGAATCCCCGAACACCGTCATCTTGGCAAACTGGTTGTCCGGAGGCCGCGCTTCAGGCGCCGGCGACCCCACTGGGCCCACAATATCCAAATACACCGCTGGGAAGAAAGTCCCCTGCGGATCCACATCCTCAGGATTAACCCCTTCGGCCGGGTCAACCGGGTCGATACGCTCGATATCGTCGATCAGCCGCGCCGACGGTGTTGAAAACGCGATCGGCACCGGGAACCGCGTGTTGGTGTCCTCGATAATCGGATCCAGCGCCGCCGCTCCGGGCATGAACGCCACGCTCAGCGGCTGCCCCCGAGGGGTGATGATCTCCGGCGGAGCTTGCGGGTAGTAGCGACCCACCCGCAGGGTGCGCGGCGCGTTGGGCTGCGACCCTTCGATGTCCCGGATGTAACCCTCCCTCACTATCACGCCCCACAGGGCCAGGAACGCGCGGAAGGTGTTGTGCGTATCCGGTTCGGCCAGGAAGATGAGCCGCGCTCCTTCCCGCCTCGGCGTCCCGTCGGGCTCTCGGCCCGCCATGTAGTAATTCAGCGCGTCGGCGTGGGCCGCCGGCAGCTCCCCGGTGGGACCGGCAATGACCAGCAGCGCCGCGTCGTCAGGCACCGCAACGTCTTCCTCCGTCGGCGACCAGAAAAGGGTTTCCACCGCGTAGTTGTCCACTTCCAAACCCTGCCGAATCTTCAGATAACCGTCCTCGGCGTCCCGGTCAATACTGCGTTCGCCGTGTCCGTTGAGGAAATAAACCTTCTTCTGTTCCGTCTCCGTCGCCACCAGTAGCGCGGTGTAAAGGTCCTGTTCCAGCCGGCTGTACGCGGGGTCAGTGGGTTGCACCAGGTCAATGAGGTCGGTTCCCACCGCCGACACCGCCAACGTTTCATACGCGGTCACGCCCTGGCTGCGGGCCAGGTCGGCCTCCCGCTGCGGGTCAACAAACTGGTAGGTGAGATTGGAACTCCGGCGGCTGAATTCGCTCAACGTGGTCTCTACCTTGCCCAGCCGCGTCAGCATGTCAATATCGCGGATCTCGTCCGGGTAATAAGCGATTATGCTGATGGGCCGGTCCAGGTTGTCCAACAGGTCCCGTGACCGTTGCGCCAGTGAAAACTGGTTGGTGGCCGTCGTATCGGCGCGGATGTGATTCTCGAATCCCACGTAGTTCGCCAATACCACCAACCCGATGAAAGCGGCCGTCATGATGACGGTGTTCACGCCGTACCGCCCGGTTCGGCTGAAAAACGCCGCCAGCACCTGGCTGAAATACGAAATCCCCACCAGCAGCACCAGCACCGCGCCGATGCCTAGCACGATGCCGCCGTACAGCTTCAGCGAGCCGATGAACGCCAGCAGCACCGCGCCCACGATCAGGCCCACCACGCCGGCGATGAGGATTGGCGCGTAAAAAATCGTTACGAAGTCGAACGCCGGCTCAATGAAGGAGAACAGCGTCCGGGACTGTTCTTCCAACGCCGGCGAGTCGTCGCCAGGTGTCTGATCCGGCGGACCACCCTGCCGGCCACGTCCGCGCTGCCGGCGCCAGTCCCGAGGTGCCTCGTCAGTGCGCTGCTGGCTCATCCTACCTCCAGCGGCGCGACTCCAGCGCCCTTATCGACAGGAACAGGAACAATGCCGTCACCGTAACGAAGTACACAATGTTTGTGGTGTCAACTATGCCGCGCTCAAAGTCACGGAAGTGGCTAGTGAATCCCAGCTGACTGAAGATGATAGCCCAATTGCCGGTAACGACGTCACCGATAGAGGACGTGAAATACAGAACAGCCAGAATGCCGATACCCACCACAGCGGCAACAATCTGGTTGCTGGTAAGGGTCGAGGTCAGGATGCCCACCGCCAAGGCGGCCATGCCGTAGAGCACCAAGCCTAGATAGCCGGAATAGATTGGTCCCGGGTCTGGGGTAGCAAACACCAACAGCAGCACGACATAATATGACGTTAGCGCCAGCATGAACAGCAAGAACACTAAACTTGCCAGATACTTGCCAAGGATAACCTCCCAATCCCGAACCGGCGAGGTCAATAGCAATTCTATCGTCCCCAGTTTTTGCTCTTCCGAGAGTAGCCGCATCGTTAGTACCGGCGCCAAAAATACGAGCAGGAAAGTGGCCCCGCCAACGGGCGTCCCGCCGAAGCATCCGCTCTGGAAAAAGTTGCTCAGCGACGCCTCTGGGAACGGATTGCCCAAGTCGCAGAGAAAGAAGGCCCCGCTCAGAGCCATGAAAATGAGCGCCACGATGTAGGCCACCGGGCTGCTGAAATAAATCTGGATCTCTTTGAACGCGACCGCGCGGATGGTTCGCATGGCTTTTTAGTCCGACCACTCCGTGTCGTCTTCCGATGTGGTGACCCGCAGGAATATCTCCTCCAGGCTCATGCTGCTCATCTGCATGCTGAGCAGGCTCCATCCGTTGCTGACCACGGTTCGCGATATTTCATCCCGCAGGTCCAGACCCTCCCTGAACTTGACGCGGTATGCGTTGACGCCAGGGCGCGGATGGTGCGTTACCTCGGTGGCTCCGTCGATGCCGCGCAGCGCCGCCAGCACCTCCGCCGGCGGTCCGCCTATCTCCACTTCCAGCTGAGCCACTCCCCGCAGATGTTGCGCCAGGTTGTTCGGAGTGTCGGCGGCGACAATATGCCCCTCGTGAATGATCAGCACCCGCTCGCAGATCATGCTGACTTCCGGCAGGATGTGGCTGCTTAGCACCACCGTCTGCTCTTGCCCCAATTCCTGTATCAGGCTTCGGGTTTCCACCACCTGTATCGGGTCGATGCCGATGGTCGGTTCGTCCAGCACCAGCACTTCCGGCTCGTGCAGAATTGCCTGCGCAATTCCCACCCGCTGGCGGAATCCCTTGGACAGTTTGCCGATCAGAGTCTTGCTGTAATCCTCCAGCCGGCAGACGTCAATCACGTCGTCGATGCGCGACTTGACCCTCCGCCCCCTCATCCCTCGCAGCGTGCCCATGTACTTCAGGTAGCTGGTCACCGTCATTTCCGTGTGCAGCGGGACCGATTCGGGCAGGTAGCCCACCCGCTTGCGCACTTCCAGGGATTTCTCCACCACATCGTAGCCGCCCAAAGTAACCGTCCCCCGGGTGGGGGGCATGAACCCGGTGAGAATACGCATGGTTGTGGTCTTGCCGGCGCCGTTCGGCCCCAGGAAGCCCAGGATCTCCCCCCGCTGCACGGTGAAGTTCACGTTCTCCACCGCCGGCATCGGCCCGTAGTAGTGTGTGAGATCGCGAACCTCGATCATCGCGTCGGGTTCATTCGCATCCGTCACAACGGCGAGTTCCGGGTCGGCTTCCGAGCGATTTTCTGCTTCTATTGCCATGGCAGATCCAAGTTTTAGGGCTGCATCTCGATGGTCGCCAAGTTTCCTTGACTGGCATACGCCAGCGCCGGGTCAATGGATTGGCGACCCCGGCGCCGGCAGCGTTTGACGTCTCGATTTTCACCCTTTGAATTGGCGTGGCGGCTATGATATTCTATATGTCGCATTTTCACAAGACGGCGCAGCCCCGTCCCTACGGGGCTTATTTTATCGGTGGGGGCCAGACGGCAGGATGCATCTGATCATTGACGGATTTGGCGGTGACGCCAGCATGATGTGGGACACCGCCCGGTTGCGTGAGTTCCTCGACGAATACCCGGCCAACCTCGGCATGACCAAAATCACCGAACCCGAGGTGCTGGAATACCACGGCCCCAACCCCTCCGATAACGGAATATCGGGCTTCGTCATCATCGCCGAGAGCCACATCAGCGTCCACACCTTCCCCCATCGCGACTACGTGAACATTGACGTGTTTTCCTGCAAGTCCTTCGACCACGAGCAGGCGTTGGCCGATGCCCGCTCCCTGTTCAACTTGAGCCGGGTGAAAACCTGGCTGTTGGATCGTGGCCTGGAATGGGCCGACGCCAATCAGGGAGCCCGCGAAACCCAGCGTCAACGTACATCTCTCCAAGCCGTCTCTACCGGTTCACCCGTTGCCTGAATCCTCGGTCCCGCCGGTCCCCTGGACGCCGACCAACTTCCTGGCCCTGCCGCCGAGACAGGCGGCCCTGGACAACGCGGCGGCGGTGTTGATCCCAGTCCCCATCGACAGCACTACGTCCTACCGTAGCGGCGCGCGCTATGGTCCTGCCGCTATCATCGCTGCGTCCACGGCTCTTGAGGACTACGATCTCGAAATGGGTTTCGACGTTGCGGAATTGGGGATACACACCGCGCCGCCGCTGGAACCTCACGTCGGCGATCCGCGTCAAATGGCGGAACGTGTCCGGGAGGCAGTTTCCTATTATGCGGGTATTGGCTGCGGCAAGCTGACCGGCGTAATCGGCGGCGATCATTCTGCCGCCATCGGCTCCGCGCTGGCCCATTTGGAGCGCCACCCCAACCTCTCGGTGCTGTACATCGACGCCCACGCCGACTTGAGGGACGAATACCAGGGCACTGCCTGGGGACACAGCTCGGCGGCCCGGCGCATCTCCGATCATTGTCCCGTCTCTCTGGTTGGCGTGCGCGCGCTGGCGTTGGAAGAGCGGGATTACCTTCAAGCGGCCAATGTTCCGATCTGCTACTGGCCGCCGGTCAACGCCGGATATGCGGATGACATTATT
The DNA here is from genome assembly GCA_034421995.1 of Dehalococcoidia bacterium. GTDB lineage: Bacteria > Chloroflexota > Dehalococcoidia > Lucifugimonadales > UBA3495 > Bin87. The sequence continues at coordinate 47,141 of DAOUJY010000076.1, forward strand.
CGCGGCCTCTCCCCCGCCGTGTACGTCAGCATCGATCTGGACGCGCTGGACCCATCAGAGATGGCGGCGGTGGGCACGCCGGAACCGGGCGGAATGCGGTGGTTGGATCTGATTTCGCTGCTGCGACAGGTAACGGAAGAACGGCGCATCGTTGGCTTCGACGTCTGCGAACTCGCTCCCAACGAAGGGTTGCCGGCCCATTCCTACACCGCGGCCAAGCTAGTGTACAAGATGATTGCTTACTGCTGCTGTTCATCTAACCCCGGGCCGCGTTGATTCCACGACGACCTGCCGCCGTCAGTCCACCTGAGACTCCGAATTGGTTTTTGAAACGTACCTCAATACCAGTCCCATCACCAGGAAGATTGTGCTGGAAATCGCCATTCGCCATTCGCCAGTCCAAGTCTGGACATTCGCCACAGGATGATGGGAATGCACGAACCAGGAATATTGCCGCAGCGCCGAGGCAAACCGTTCCCAAATCATCACTGAGCCTCAGAACGAAATTTACCGCCGATCTCATTCGGCTGCGCAATCCGTCTTTCACTTGCGGATGACCACTGCCGTCACGGCCACGGCCAAAACTCCGACTGAAATTATGGCGCCGGTATAGGCCGCCGGCAAGCCGAATTGAAGCGCCGCGTTGTCGAAAAGCGGTGGACCGAAGTGGTGACCCAGAACTAATACCCAACACGCAATGAAGAAGCCAACTAGGAATAGGAAAATGGCAATGCCCGTCATATCACTCTCCCTATCTTCCATTGGGATCATTCTATCATGTGCCGGTAATCTTCATAGCATGACGCCGTCGTTTAGTATTTGACATAATCTACATTTCTTGACAACCCCGCCGGCCCAACCCTAAAATCCCGGCATTCAGCGCGCCAGCGCACCCTCATCAGAGCCACCATTTTCGCGCCCCCGGCGCAAGGAGTACCCATGCCACAGCAATGGCCCACCGTTCACTACAAGGAAGAAGGGATGCGGGAGGGCATGCAGATTGAGGACGCCAACATCTCAGTTGACGACAAGGTTGAACTCCTCGATATGCTGTCCGAGACCGGCCTCAACAGCATCGTCGTCGGCTCCTTCGTCAGCCCCCGGTGGACGCCCCAGATGGAGCGCATCGACGAAATCGTCCAGAAGTTCACCCCCAAGCTCGGCGTCACCTACAGCGCCCTTGCCCTCAACGCCCGCGGCGTGGAGCGCGCTCGGGCTTATTCGCCGCCCCTCACCATCGAGCGCGACGCCTACCCCCGCCTGTCCTGCCACCTCTGCGACGTGTTCGCCCGCCGCAACACCAACCGCAGCCAGATGCAGGAGATGGAGCGCTGGCCCGCCATCATCGCCCAGGCTCAGGAAATGGGCATCACCGAGGCCGGCATCGGCTGCAATGCCTCCTGGGGTTCCAACTTCCTCGGTGAATTCCCGGTCGAAAGCCTCATGACCTTGCTGGAGTACCAGCACGGCCTCTGGGACGAAGCCGGCATCAACGTGCGCAGTTGCTCCATGGGCGACCCCATGAGCCACTGCACTCCCGCCAAGGTGGAGGAGAGCATCGTTCGCGTCAAGGAACGCTGGCCGGAAATCAACCACTTCCGCCTGCACCTGCACAACGGACGCAACATGGCCATTGCCTCCGCCTACGCCGCCATGCGCGTCCTCGGCTCCGAGGATACCCTTGAGCTGGACGGCACCATCGGTGGGTTCGGCGGCTGCCCCTACTGCGGCAACGGGCGCGCCACCGGCATGGCTCCCACCGAAGACCTGCTCCACATGATGGAAGACATGGGTATCCCCACCGGCGTCGATATCGACAAGCTCATCGACTGCGTCTGGGCTGCCGAGCGCATCATCGGCCGCGAACTCTACGGCCACGTCTCCAAGGCCGGCCCGCGTCCCCGCGCCGGCGCCGGCAACCTCTACGACATCAACATGCCCTTCGTGGAAACCCTGGAACAGGCCACCCACTTCAAGAAGGGCGAGCAGATGTACGAAGGCGGCCTCTACCCCTACCGCGAGCCCGTAACCAGCCCTTACCGCGACCGCATCGACCAGGGCCTGCCCGCCTTTGGCGAAGCTCCGAACGAGTTCCCCTGGAACCAGGACTGGCTGCCTAAAGCCGACCAATAACCTTACTCGCTTTCCGCGCAACGTGCCGGACAATTCAGCGCCGGGGAGAAACTCCAGTTGAACCCCGGCGCTAAAATTTGCCCTCGCTGCGGCGCGTTGCGCCATTCAGCCGCTGGCGTCTGCCCAACCTGCGGTTACAGCCAGATCACTGACGCACCGGCTCCGCCGCCTGATCGCATCGCCAGCCGGTTCCGTGCGCTGTTCTCTCCCCGCCTGCCGTCGCCGGCGGAAGACCAGTCAGCAGGCGCCGAGAGCAATGGCGGCGCCGTTGCCGGCGGAGATGCGTCCGACCTATCCGCTCCGGTACCATCGGCCGGCCCGGTTGCGACTGACTCCGCCGCCGACCCCGCTGCTTCCCCGTCCCAATCCTGCCCCCATTGCGGCGTCGCGTACCATCACCAGGGCAGCTACTGCGGCCGCTGCGGCAACCCCTTAGGCCCCCTCTGCCCCCGCTGCGGCTCGGCCAATGACTCGCGGCATCAATACTGCATACACTGCGGAACCGCTCTGGGCAGCCGTGCGCCGCGCCATTTGACCGCGCCATTCCCGCGTGGCCTTAACCTGAACCGTATCGCGACGCTGCCCCCGGTCGTCGCCGCGCAAAACGCCTTGTATAACTTCAGGCAGGCATTAGATTACTCCGACGCCGACTTTCCACTCCCGGCATCGCCCCGCGCCAGACTCCTTGCCGAAACCGGCATCGTATCCGCGCTGGCGCTGACCTCCTTGCTTATCCTGGTTTGGAACAACGGCGCCGTGCCGGCTGGTCTGGCCGGCGACGAAGGCACCATCGCGCTGGAATCCATGCGTATCCTCTCCGGCGAGTGGATTGGCCTATGGACCGGCGTTGAATTGGGAAATCCTACCCTGCACTACTATTTGATTGCTTTGCTTTTCCGGTTAGGCGGCCCCACCGTTGAAATGTTGCGCTTTTCTTCCGCATTCTTCGCCGTGGCGCTCATACCCGTCGGCTACCTGATGGTCAGGATGCTTTTCCCATTTCGGGTAGCGGTTCTGTTTGTCGTTCTGCTGACCTTTTGCTCATGGTTCCTGATCCAGGGTCGGATCGGTTTTCACATTACGTTTATGGTCTTCATGGCCGCCGCCAGCATCTGCCTGCTGCTGCTCGCCGTCCGTTCCGGGCGCCCTTGGATTGCCGTCCTCGGCGGCCTGACCCTGGGATTGGGACTGTACAGCTTCAAAGGATTCCTCATTTACTTCATCGCAATCTGGTGCCTTGCGGCGCTGGCCCTGCTGGTCAGCCCGGAGCTGCGCCGCCGCTGGGCCATGTATCTGTACCTTGGTGTTTCGCTGTTGGTAGGAGCGTATCTGCTGGAGTTCTACGCTACTTCCGGCTACGTCGGCACCAACCTGGGGTCATACTACGGCGCGCCCGGCCTCTTCGATTTTCAGTCCCACTTCAAACACGCGTTAGAGATTCTGCTGTACGTCCACCGCCCCATCAGCGATGGCGGAGTCGATGGCGCTGTCGGCAAGCCGCTGTTGCTGAGCCCATTCTTCGCGCTCTTTTTCTGGGCAGGATTGCTCACTGTCCTGTTATTCATCAACCGTCGCCCTTACCAGCTTCTGCTGTTGGGCTGGCTGATTGCGTTGGCGCCGGCGATTCTCGTGCCCGGGGCCGAAAGCCGGCGTTACCTGTTCGGCGTGTTTTTCCTGCTGATACTCGTCGCTATCGGTTTCAACTCCGTCGTTCACCTGCTGACCACGTGGCTGCGCCGGCGGCGGCCCGGATGGTTCGACGCCAGCGGTCTCCACGCGGTTCACGGCATCGCCGCCGGCGCCATGCTCTGTTTCGTCCTGCTGTTCTCCGCCCTGAGCTTGAACCACTTCTACGGTTGGCCCAAAACTCCGGAAGCACGGTGGTTTTTCGCCGAGAACATTGCCGGGGCCGCCCGGTTCCTGGATAGCCTTGATGACAACTACGAAGTGCGCTTTTACTCTTCAGACATCGCCCTGGACAATGAAATAGTTCAGTGGCTGGCTCCCGGCCGCCACGGCCACAACGGCAGCGCTCAATTCGGCGGCGATGGCGCCATCACGTCCGGCGGTCCCATCGCCGGCGATACGGCATTCCTGCTGCTGGACGAATATCTTCCTCTGGCCTCTGATTTGCAATCGGCCTACCCTGATGGCGAACAAATCAGGATGACCGACGCTGCGGGCAACCTGCTGTACATCGCACACTTGGTCCCCGGCGCGCTCTATTACGATCCCTCCTCGGAGAATTACCGCCCCCCGGCGCGGTTAACTCCGACGGGAGCTCAGTATGCCGGCCGTCCCCCGGTTGGCGGGGCCCGGGTTGAGCCCGACCCGACCCAACTGGCCATTCGCGCCGCGCCTACCGAGCACCATCCCGTTCATCTGGTAACCGCCAAATCGTCTATGATCGTACCATCGCCCGACGCTCGCCTGGTGATTCACAACGACCCAAGCTTGCCGGGCGCTGACGCTTGCCGTGAACTTGAAAGAAGGCCGGAAGGCGATACCAGGCTGCTTATCATCCTGCCCAAATCCGGCCGGGAAGTTTCCAGCCTCTTCTATCTGGTAGGATGCGCGCCGGGGGAGGCCGCGCTGTATATTACGAGCGGCGACGAACTGCTGACCAGCTACTCCCTAACAATAGCCGCTCCCTAGGCGCGCGCCCGTCTCTCGCTATTCTACCGTCCGGGAGCCGCTGCTCCACGCGCTGGCGAGGATGGCGGCTGCTATGGCAAGGATTACAGTCGCCGCTGTTCCGTCTCCTCGCAAATCGTCCAAGACATCCTTAAAGCACTGCCATTCCACCGGGTCTGTAGAAAATAGCCCGCGTGCCGCGTCGTCCAGGCAAAACGCCGTGTCTGCGGAGTACGGGCCCAGATACAGTAACGCGGCCATCGCCAGAATGCCGAAGCCCGCCAACACCCTTACAGAAACCGATTTAGCAGTAAGATTGACCCGGCGAAGCGCCTCAGCGATACAGGCCAATACCTTGCTGATCATTGATTTCTGCCGCTTTCCTGAACGATTTTTGCTAACCCCGCAACTACCATCGTTAGCAGGAACACCCACTGCGTCTGCGGCAACATCCATTCCCACCCGGTTATCCCGGATAGCACCCCCCACACCAGGACAGCCAAAATGCCCACCCAAAGCCCTCGCAGAAACCCGTCTATCGCTAGCATCATGCGTCTCCCAGCACGGCAAATCAGCGCTGGCACTGTTATCCAATCATACACCAAGCGTCGCGTCAAATTCGATGTGGGTATGGCTGGTTGCGACGCATCACCACTACCGTTCCCTGCGGAGCCACTGGTAAAGGAAGTGAGCAGGGTCTGGATAAAGGTCGATCATCATCGGTGTATCCATAGGGCCCGGATAAATGTTAGTGATACCGATGAGTTTGCATATGAACTCGCCCAACTGCTCGAAGTCGTACAAACGCCATACCCTGCCGTTTGTTAGGACGCCAATTCTCAGTTGCATAGGGGGAACGGCATTGGCATATCCTTTCAGTTGGCTTACGTGGTCATCCAGACCCTCATCCAATGCCTTCGCCTCAATGATGATTGTGGGTGCTGCATGATAGTGATTAATGGCAAATATACTGGCCTGCCTGTCGAAGAAGGCGTAATCAACGTTTATCTTGTGATTCTGACGTGGGCTTTCCGAGTTCCATTGAGGATATTCTGGGTAGCATTCCTTTGGATTGTCGGTATTCCATCCTAACGACCTGATGATAGGGTCAATTATGGCATAGCGGTCTGCGTTTCCCGCAAATGGCTCATATCGCCCGTACCCCATTTGCCAATTACACGGCGGCTATGTTCGATGGCTCCCTTAACCTGATCTAGATCACGGTTATCCTCCAAAATTCGCCGCTGGCGGCGGCCCGCAATCAGCAAGCCGCCGCCAGCGTATTCCCTTAATGGACCAGTGGGCTATGCCGAAGCGCACGCCACCGAAATCACGTTCTGCGCCATCTCAGGCAACTGGTCGCTGGACCAGTTCGCGCCGCCGTCATGCGTCCCGAACACCTGCCCCCGCCGCGTGCAGAAATAGACCTGCGCCGGATCCTGACGGTTCACCGCCACGCCGAAGGTCGTGCTGCCCGGGTTGATGCCGCTGTCGAACCGCTCCCAGGTATCGCCCAGGTTGGTGGTCCGCATCACGCCGCCCTGCTCGCTGCCGAAGTTCATGCCCACGCAGGCGTACAGCGTGTTGGGGTTGCTGGGATCGCGCACCACGCCCCTGGAGTACTTGATGTCGGAGAACTGGTCGAAGTTGCAGTCCTGCCAGGACGCTCCCCGGTCCGTGCTGCGCCACACGCCCGTGCGGTTCGAGATCAGCACCGAGCCGGAGTCCCCGCCGCCCACGGCCACGCCGTGCAGGTCCAGCAGGTCAACGTCGCCGGCGAACTCACTGTTGCGGATGGTCCAGCTGTGGCCACCGTCGGTGCTGCTGGCCGCGCCGCCCACTTCCAGCGCCGCATACATATTGTTCGGGTTGCTGGCCTCAATGTCGATGCCCAGGATGCGCATGGCGAACGCCATCTGCACCTGCTCGGGGTTCGATACCGTCGCGATGTGGCTCCAGTTCTCCCCGCCGTCCTCGCTCTTGTACACCTCGGCGCCTTCAGTGCCCAGGAACATGATGTTGGGGTCGTTGGGATGGAACCGGATGGACCAGACCACGCGCCCCTCGGTCATGTTCATCCGCTGCCAGCGGTCGCCGCCATCGGTGCTCCGATAGATGCCTCGCTGGGTGCCGCAGAAGATCGTCCGGGGGTCGTTGGGGTGAATGGCAATGGCCCGCGCCTGAGTCGCCGGGGCCAAGCCGTCGGTCAGCAAGTCCCAGTGGGCGTCGCCGGCTGCCTTCCGATACAGTCCGCTGGCTTCGGCGCCAACGTAAACGATAGTGTTGTCTGCCATTTTGCTGCCTCCTCGTTGTGTGTGTCGCTATGGTGGACTATGCCGTCATTTCAGCAGACATAACGGTGGATGTCAAACGCAGTCATTCCCGGAGCGATTGCCCGCCGGCCACCGCCAGCGTCAGACACCATACGGATGCCGCGCCGGCCTGTTTCAGGGCGGCGGCGCAGCTTTCCAGCGTGCTGCCGGTGGTGGCCACGTCGTCCACCAGGATGATTGCGGCGCCGTTCAGGTCCTTGCCGGGGGATACCGCCACGCTGTCGGCCACGTTCACGGCCCGCTGGTCAGCGCTGTCGATGCCAGCCTGCGGCTCCACCTGGCGGGTGCGCGTCAGCAATCCGGCGTCGTAGCGCAGGTTGCCGACCCTGGCGACGCGAGCCGCCAGCAACTCAGCCTGATTGTATCCCCGCTCCCGCCGGCGACGCGAGTGCATGGGAACGGCGGTCAATACGTCGCCGGGCAGCGGGTTGTCGTTCAAATACCCGGCAAGCAGATCCCCCAGCTGCGGCGCCGCGGCCTTGATCCCACCGTACTTCAGGGCCAGGATGGCCTGCCGCACTGTCCCGCCATAGTGGAAAGGCGCGCGAACGCCGTCAAATTGGCGGACGCCCTCGGCGCAACGCTGGCAGCGGGCAAAATCGCCTGGGGTAGCGCAGATTTGGCAGAAAGGCGGCCGCAACTCGGGCAAGTCGTCAGCACAGGCATCGCAGATTACCTTGCCGGAACCGCCGCAGCCGACGCACTCCAGCGGATACAGCGTGTTCAGCAGGCTGCGGCCGGCCAGTTCGACCAGACTCTGCAGCGGGGCCAGGCGGTTGAAGAAGACCATCGCCGCCGTTCAGCCTGTCCAGTGTCGCATTTCCCGCCAACGGCGAATAATCTGCTCGTCCCGAGGAAAGGCCAGGGGCGGCAGCGCGTCAACCGCAAAATAGCCCACCTCCAGCGATTCCGGCCCGGGAGCAAGAACGCCGCCGGTCTCCGTGGCGGCGTAGGCAGCCACCACGACCGGATTGCCGGCATCCGAGAAAATGCCAATCAACTGCCCGACCTCCACCAGCAACCCTGTCTCTTCCCAAACTTCCCGCGCCGCCGCGTCCTCGACGATTTCACCCCGGTCAACATAACCGCCCGGCATACTCCACAGGCCGTAGCCCGTTTGCACCGCCCGCTTCACCATGAGCGTCTTGCCGTCGCGCTCAACGACGCACGCCGCTGCCAGCTTGGGGTCATAATAGACCACTCGGCCGCATTGCGGGCAAACTGGACGCCGCCGTCCCTCGTGCTCCCGCAGCGTGAGCTGCGCCCCGCACCCGGCGCAAAACTTGTCGTTACCTGTCACGAGCGGATTTCCGTTTTCTTGACTTTGGCATATTTCAGGCCCTTCTTCTTGAAAGTGCGTGCTTCCTTATAGCCCAGATCCCGATACCGTGGTCGGTAAGCAAACCGCTCCAGCTCCTTAAGCACCGATCCCTGTTCTGCTTTCTTGTGCCCGTATTTGCCCGTCCAGTGCCAAAAGCCACCATTCGTCTTGTACTTGGAGAACCAATCCGGTGCCCACTTCTCCAGAATGCGAACGAGCTCGCCGTGCTTGACTAAGTACCATGTGCCATCCGTCCCGTCGAGCGGGAAGCACATATACAGGTCATCGGCGTACTTCTTGTCGACAACCAAGCCGGTCTTGAGCTGGACCTGGAGCGTCTCCCCCGTGCTGTTGTGGTGGGCTAGGAAATCCGCACCCTTCCAGTCATTGGACAACCTGATGCAATCAAAACCGTACTCCGCCAGTACCGCCGCCGCTTTATGAAAGTTGTAGGTTTCGATTTCCTTCGAGACGGCGCCAGTTCCTTTTTCGTAGCCTATGTGTTGAAACTCCATGATTCCTCCGGGCGTGGTTTGGAAATTTATCCCATGTTGCCGGTTGCTAACGCCAACACCGCCTCGCGCGTCGGCATCGAATCCTGCGCTCCCACCCGGGTCACGGCCAGCGCGCCTGCGGCGCAGCCCCAGCGTACCGCCTCCTCCAGCGAGCGCCCCTCCGCCAGTGCCACCGCCATCGCGCCGTTGCAGGCGTCCCCGGCGGCCACGGTGTCCACCGCGTTTACTGGAAAGGCCGGAACGTGTCCCCTCCTTTCGCCATCGTCCCAATATGCGCCTTGCGCGCCTAACTTGATGACCGCCGCGTCAACACCCCGGCTCACCAGTTCGCCGGCTGCCGACTCGGCATCATGGGTATCCCTTATTGGGTATCCTACCAGTGCCTCCGCCTCGGTTTCGTTCGGTGTAATCACCGAAACGTGCTGGTAGAAGTCCGACGGAATAGGTCGAACCGGCCCGGGATCCAGTATCACGCTCACGCCGTACGACGACGCCGTTGCCGCCACCCGCAGCGACAACTCAACCGAGACCTCCAGCTGAAGCAGCAGCGCCGACATCCGAGGAGCCAGATCCGCTATGGCGTCGTATTCGCTCTCCCCGCAGGTATCATTGGCGCCCAGAACCTGCACGATCCGATTTTGCCCGCCCTCTCCTACGCTGATTACGGCAATGCCCGAACTCACCCCCGGCGTTACCCCCACAGCGTCCGTCTCGACTCCCGCCGACTGTAGCAGCTCAATCAATTGCGCCCCAAACATATCATCGCCTACCTGACCCACCATGACGGAGCGTCCGCCCATGCGTGCCACCGCCACCGCTTGATTCGCCCCTTTTCCTCCGGCATAGGTAACAAAGCGGCTCCCCACGACGGTTTCCCCGTCAGCAGGCAAACGGTCTGCGAAAGTAACCAGGTCCATATTAATGCCGCCCAGCGACACGATCAGGGGCCGGTCATCATTTGTGTGCATCAGGACAACCACGCGACATAACGAAAATCCGGCCTCACGCTAACACCGGCCGATACCCCCGTCAACGCCGAGACCCAGCTCACGCCGGGCTATCGCACCACCCCGTCATTTCATGGTTTCCCTTTGTAGGGGCGAATAATTATTCGCCCCTACCCTCGCCGTCAACCCCGTCCGTCCGAATTGAACCACCCGAATCGCAACGCTACCCACTGACACCCGCCCCTTGCGAAACGGAACTCGCGTTCTATACACTATACTTCAAGTCGAGCAGCAAGCCCAAGGCCACGGCCCATCGCCCGACACCAACATCAGAATACGGGTTTTCACGGGTCAGTTATCACGGCCTCCCGCTGTCCGTTCGCGTCGGACGGCAACGTCGGATCTTCTGCACCGCTGGCTATCGCTCACAGGCCGGTTCATTCCCCGGTACCGCATAGACCAGTACGGCGGGTGTCACCACCGCTGCGCGAGGGTCGCCGCCCCGTCTATCACCACGGGGCAACCGCGCCTTACTCCCGTCATTCCCGCGAAAGCGGGAAGCCAGGACCACCGCTTTCGTCATTCCGGCGAAAGAACGTCACCCCGTACTTGATACGGGGCCGGAATCCAGCTGGGGAAAGGCATGGGGCGGTCAGCACGCGCAAACTTAGGGCATCAATTCGCAAAAACGCTCTCTGGCCGTAGCGCCGACAAACTGACCCAAAACCCGTTTCCAAAAAAACAAATCACCCACCAATCCAACCCAACAGATCCCAGCCCGATTTCAAGGAGATGCCTTCAGCCAATGGGAACCGTCCAGTTCCACCAAGCCAAAGCCGCCGAATTCCTCCAACGCGCCGACCTGACCATCGGCGACCACGACCCGCCCCAGGCCGCCGTGGCCCTCCGTCGGGCGTTCACCCATGCCCTCACCGCCGTGGCCGTCCACGACGGCCACAACCACAACTCCCGTCGCCAGCTGGGGCATGTGATGCAGTCCAACATACTTCGAGAACGCCTCAAGCGTGACCACCTCAAAACCTTCCGGCAGGTCCATTCCTTAGCCGATCATCTTGCCTCTGCCGACCGGTCCGGCGATCCCGCCGTCACTCTCCGGCGCATGCGTCGCCGCGTCGCATCTTTCATCATCGACTGCGCCGCCGTCATCGCTGGACAACCCAAACCCGTCCAACCTCACAAGCGATGGCTCCGTGACCCTGACCACCGCCGGCCCGACTCTTTCGAAACTGCCCAGGACATCCTTTCCCTGCCCAATCTCGACCACATCAGGCGCCGTTTCAATCTTGCCCACATTCCTCTCGCTGCTCAGCCGGACCCCCATGGCTGGTACCGCTACGGCATGACGCCGCGTCCCTGCTCCTGCCACCGGGAACTCTGGGAATTCCCCAGGGACGAGAGCTCCATCATCCTGTCTCCGCTATGGCGTCGCGCCCTCGAAAAAACCTTCTGGATCAAACTCCCCGACCCCCTGCAACTGCGAGCCTAACCACTCCGCTCATGGTGAGCCTGTCGAACCACGCGCCAATCCCGCCCGCTAACCCCGTGCTATAATCCGGCAAAACTTGAAAAAGCGAGGACTCGAACGATGTCGCAGCCTCTGGAAAATATCAAGGTCGTGGACCTTACCCGCACTCTGGCGGGGCCGTTTTGCACTCAAAACCTGGCCGACATGGGGGCCGACGTCATCAAGATCGAGGAACCTAACGACGGCGACGAAACCCGCAAGTGGCCGCCCATCTGGAACGGCGAAAGCACCCAGTTCATGTCCTTCAACCGCAACAAGCGCAGCCTCTCCGTCAACCTCAAGTCGGAAGAGGGCCTCAACATCGTCAAGAAGCTGGCCAAAGACGCCGACGTGATGATAGAGAGCTTCCGCGCCGGCACGTTGGCCCGCATGGGCCTGGGCTACGATGACATCAAGGCCATCAACCCCGACATCGTCTATTGCACCATCTCCGGCTACGGACGCACCGGCCCCATGGCCAACAAGCCCGGCTATGACCTCATCATCCAGGCCTACAGCGGCCTGATGCACCTCACTGGCGCACCGGACGGCCCTCCCCAGCGCGTCGGCTTTTCCCTGGTTGACCTCTTCACCGGCATGATGGCCTTCGGTTCAATAGTCACCGCCCTCTACCACCGCGACAAGACCGGCGAGGGTCAACTCATCGACACCTCCCTCCTGGACGGCCAGGTCGCCGCCATGAGCTACCACGCCACCGGATACATCGGCACCGGCGTCGAACCCCATCGCCTCGGTTCCGGTCACCCCAGCCTGGTTCCTTATCAGAGCTTCCAGGCGTCAGACGGTTTCTTCATCCTGGGCGTTGCCAACCCCAACCTCTGGGAGCGCTTCTGCAACGCCATCGGCCACCCGGAACTCAAAGACGATCCCAAATACGCCACCAACCCCGACCGGGTTGCCCACCGCGCCGAACTGGTGGATCACCTTAACAGCATCTTCGCCGACCACACCATCGCCCATTGGGTCAAGGTAATCGACGAAGCCGGCGTTCCCGTCGGTCCCATCAACAAGACCTCCGACGTGGTGGCCGACGAACAGGTCAACGCCCGCGAAATGTTCCTTGAGATTGACCACCCCAACATCCCGGATCTGCGCGTGCCCAACTCGCCCTTGAAGCTACGGGGTACTCCAGCCGCTCTGCGCATGGCTCCTCCGCTTCTGGGACAACACAATGAGGAAGTGCTGGCGGAAATAGGTTACGACTCAGCGGCTTTTGCCAAGCTACTGGAATCGGGAGCCGTCGGAGAACCTAACAAGCAGCCCAGCGGGGTCGGCGGCCACTGATGCCAATTGGTTCACACAACGCAGGTTATGTGCATCCCAAGCACGATTCCGCCAGATTATTGACATAACAAAGCGCTATCCGGCAATGCAAAGGCGGCCCGCCGATCCCGGCTTCCATCCCGCCAACCTGTAGGGGCGAATAATCATTCGCCCCTACGCGTATCCGCCATCACTTCTTCTCAAACGCGCCGCCTGCGCCGGCACTTTGCCGAAGACCTCCCGCCGGTTGCCGTATGCCAGAGGCAGGGCTATAATGGTTCTCACCAAGTCGCGCTGGGGCGATTAGCTCAGCGGTTAGAGTGCCTCGTTCACACCGAGGAGGTCGGAGGTTCAAATCCTCCATCGCCCACCAACCACTCCCGCCACGGCGACCGACGATTAACAACACAAAACCACCTTGCCGAGGTGGCGAAACGGCAGACGCGCTGCGTTCAGGGCGCAGTGTCCTTTAGGACGTGTGGGTTCAAATCCCTCCCTCGGCACCACTTTTTACGCGCGCTTGTAGCTCAGTGGATAGAGCGCTGCCCTGCGGAGGCAGAGGTCGTGAGTTCGAATCTCGCCAAGCGCGCCATTTCTTTGCCCTTGCCGCACGGCCCAGGGCGGTTAGCTCAGATGGTTAGAGCGTCTGCTTTACACGCAGAAGGCCGGGGGTTCGAGTCCCTCACCGCCCACCATCAACCAAGCCCACAATCAGACTTGCGTAGCGCCGGATCGTCTCTGCAATGATGGAACACCAAGGCATCCGCTGGGGCTACGTCTTCCTCCGCGCCCCTCATTTCCTCAGCGGCGAGGACCGGGAACACCTGATGACCGCCGCTGTCGAAATGTACCTGGCCGGCGAGGAAGAGCGCAACGTGGAGAGCGTCGGTTACGAGGGCCGGGTCTATACTGAGCGCCGCTTTGAGATGCTGGGCGAGTTCGGCGGCCAACGGTTCGACGTGGAGCTGGAAACCGCATTTGGACGCGACACTGCGACCTTCTTGGTGAATGAGCAAACGGGCGGCCATGGCGGCGGTTTAGGATTTTCCCGCAACTAGCCCCGCACGGGCGGGTCGCGGAGGATGTGGTATATTAGGCGAAACCGCAGCGTGGCAGCCCGGCAGGGAGGCGGTCCATTATGCCAGAGGAACTTTTCACCTTCACCGACAAACCCGAGGCCAACTATCTGGTCGCCGGCTGGCGGCGCCAGTGGTCCAATGGCGGGCGGATCTCCAGCGGCTTGCCACGATACCTCATCGAGAAAAACGGCGGCCGGCAAATCGGCCAAATGACCGAGTACGTCAACCAGATGTGCTACCCCTTCCAGGTAGCGGGGACTCACGACGCTTTCCGCCCAGCGGCGTCCTTCCAGGAGGGCCTGCCCAACACCGCCATGTCGCGCCAGAACGCGTTCTATGAGATCGGCAGCGGCTTGTTGGTCTTCCTCGGTGAGGAACCATGGTATCGCCTCGACATCTACACCGAAGCGTTTTTCAACGCGGTCAGAGATCTGGGCATCCAGCAGACCGTGGCGGTTGAAGGCGTGAATGGCCCGGCTCCGCCCGATCTGGAACGACGCATCACCTGCGTGTACTCCCAACCCGAAATGCGCGAGCAGTTGGAACGCCACGGCGTGCAATTCTCCAGCTATGGCAGCCGTGGACGGCAAGGCCCCACCATCGGCATGGCCCTGGTCTCCGTGGCCCACTATGAATACCCGGACATCCAGATGTTCCGCATGGGGGCCATGGCTCCCATGTATCCCTTTATGACCAGCAACAACAACCAGTTGGGCATCACCCAGGATCACCGCGCCTACTACGACATCCTGCGTCGCTTGCGCTCCCTGTTCAAACTCGAGATGGATCTCTCTGAGCTTGAACAGATGGGAAGCCGCGAGTCCCAGGAGTTGCTGGACAACCTGGAGCGGCTCGGCCGGACCAACAGCGAGGCCAAGCAGATCATCGACCAGGTCCGCCTCGACTACCAGTACACCCCCTACGTCGAGCCGGTGGATCTTGATCCGGCCTTGGAGGGAGCGTTGGAAAACATCCTGCGGGACATCGCCGAACCAGGCCAGGAAACGTAGCAATTCCCAACCGTCATTCCCATCCCATCATCCATTCCCGTCCAATCATCCATTCCGGCCCCCTCATCGTCATTCCGGCGAAAGCGGGAATCTAGGTATCTCGCCCCCCCGCCTCCGTTGGCTACACTATAGGCCAACGGGGGCCGAAATTTATCCCCGTCCTGCTTATCAGCGCCTCCCCCAATGCCTGCACTTCTGCCACCAGAGCGGCTTCATCCACAAATTGGGGCTGGTGGTCTGCCACCACCACTTTGCCGTTCACGATCACGGTATGCACGCTGCGGCCGTCGGCGTTGTACACTAGGTTGTTGATCGGATTGTGCAGCGCGGCCCACTCCGCGCGGCGCGTATCGAATAGCACCAGGTCGGCGAATTTGCCCGGCTCAATTGAGCCGATTATGTTATCCATGCCCAACGCTGCCGCCCCGCCGATGGTTCCCAGCTCCAAAGCGGTCTCCGCCGGTATCATCGCCACGTCCTGCCGTCCGTCCTTGTATAGCACCGCCGCCAAATAGACGGACCGCAGGGTCTCCAACAGGTTGGAATTGTTGCCGGCATCGGTGCCTAGACCCACGGTAGCGCCGCCGTCCAGTAACTCCGGCAGCAATGCGTGCCGAGTCATGCCGGCGCCACCCTTTATCGCGGCGGTCGGGCACATCACCACTGCCGTATTTCGTTCCGCGATGAGACCGGCTTCCAGTTCGGAAATCCCCAGGCAGTGAGCCAGCGTCATCTCAGCAGTGAGCACGCCGGAACGGTCCAGGTACTCGGTCGGTGTGCAGCCGTAGCTGCGCCGGCATTCTTCAATCCAACGGGGCCCATTGGTGAAATGCAGGGTCGAACGCGTTCCGGCGGCCTGGGCGATTGCATGGCTGCCCGACAGGAGTTCCGTCGAGCAGAACTCCGGTGAAAACGGCATTGCCCATGCCGAAACCATGCCGTCTAAAGCGCCGTCACAATCGGCTATCGTTTCCGACGTCATCCGCAGGGCTGCGTCAGTTTCGTACACCGGGAGGTTCAGTGGGTTGGGTTTATCCAGTACGTTTCGCCCCACTATGATGCGGCATCCCGATTGGCGATAGGCTTCCATGCAGGCGTCCAGGTGGGTGGTGCTGCCGGGATCCAGGAAGGTGGTGGTGCCGTATTTGAGCAACTCCGTGATGGCCAGCAAAGAAGTGGCGTACTCGTCGGCATCCGTCATCGCGCCCTGCAGGCGGAAAACGTTGGGCAGATATTGGGCGCCCAGGTCATCGGGAAATAACCCGCGCGCGGCGTGGGCGTAGCTTATGTGCATATGGCCGTTGACGAAACCGGGCGTCATGACCATGCCGCTGCCATCGATGACCCTATCGGCGGCCACGTCGGCCAGTTCGGCCGCCTTGCCCACCTGGGCGATGCGGCTGCCGGCAATCACCACGGCGCCGTCGGCGATGATGCGCCGCTGCGGGTCCATGCTGACGATGTACCGAACGCCGTCGATTTTCAGAGTGGGTTCAGACATGGCAATTTTCCTGCTCGTCGTTCCAGCCCGGAATGACGGATTAATGCTAATCGGCCCAATCGCGGAAACCCCAGCGGTTGAACGACGTCACCTCAGCGGGCGGACGCCGGTTGGTGGGTCCGAAGCTGCCCCGGGGGTATCCGACTGGAGTGAGGCAAATCATTTCGGCGTATTCGGGCAGGCCCAGTATCTCGCGCACCTCCTCCTCTTTGCGGTTAAGGACCGTCGTAATGCGCGTGCCCAACCCCAGGGCGCGGCCTGCCAGGAAAAGGTTCTGTATTGCCGGCCAGATTGAGGCGGCGTGACGGCCCCGCTCAATGGACTGGCCCGGCTGATAGCCGCTGCCGCGCGAGTGGTCGGCGCACACCACGATCATCGCAGGAACTTCGGGCATGTGGTGAGCCAGATAACGGGCGTGGCGATACACTCGGGTCTCCGTTGGCGACGGTTCCCAACCCATGGCATCCAGCCACGTGTTTTTGTAAAGCTCGCCCAGGGAACGCACGGTTTCCGGATCGTTGACCACCACGAACTCCCACGGTTGGGTGTTCCCTCCGTTGGGCGCGCGCACGGCGGCATCGATCATCTGCTGCAAAGCCCCTTGGGGAACCGGATCGGGCTTGTAGCGGGTAATTTGTCGCTGGCTGTAGATTGCATCAAACAGGTCGAACTGGTCAGCCATGTCGAAATTCCTCCAGTCAATTGAATCGGTCTTGCTGTCGTGCGCACACGTTTGCCGTCGCGGGTTGGCCGTAGCGCGTTGATGGGACTTGTCTGCGGCAGCGCTCGACAAGCTCAAGTCTGAATCCTGAGGCCAACGCGGGACAGCATTCGTAGCAGGTCTTTCGGTAGGGTCGGATTACGTCTCCGAGCATTATAGCGGCTGTAGCGTTGCTTCTCACCGGAACACCGTGATCAGCACGAGGCCGACCACAATTAATACAGCGCCGACCAGTCTGCCCGCGGTAACCCGTTCTTTGAGCACTATTGCCCCCAGCAAGAGGGCGAAAAGGAGGCCAACTTCCCGCGCCGGCGCGACGTAGCTGACGTTGGTAAAACTCATCGCCGTGAGTACTAAACCGTAGGCCAGGAACAGTAACGCCGAGGCGGCGATAACCGGGCGGTATCCGGTTCGCCACTCCAGCGCCAGGGCGGTCACGCCGTGGGTGCGTATTATGTAAGGCAACATCCCGATCGCCACGCCGCAGGTCATAAGGTATAGGTAAAGGAACGGGCTAACGTACGCCACGCCCTGTTTGTCCACCAGCGTGTACAGCGCGATACACAAGCCGGTGAGCAAAGCGTAGATGATGCCGCTTCTGCTGCCTGCGAACCCGGTTCCAATAGGCCGCCGAAGTTGTCGCAACCAGGACATGGTGTAGATCCCGACAACGATGGCTCCGATGCCCACCCACGCCGGCGCCGTTACGGTTTCGCCTAACGCGAATACAGCCAGGATTGGAACCAGTCCGGGACCAAATCCACGAGCAATCGGATAGGCGAGTGAAAGATCGGCCCGGGCGAGGCTGCGACCCAAAAATAGAAAGTAGCAAATGTGGACCAAAGATGTGGCAATGACGTACCACCAACCGACTGGTTCGAAATCAGTCAGCAGGGCCAGCAAAACCGCGATGGGGGCCGCTCCGATTACGGCAAATGCGGACAGCCACCACACGAACACCTCCTGCCGCTGAGCCCGTTTCAGCAGCAGGTTCCAAGTGGCATGAGCGAAAGCGGAGGCCAGCACCAGCGCCAACGCCAGCAATGTGGTCGGCTCCGGCATAGGCAATCGCAGCGTGGTAATAAAAACAGCCGACGGCATCAAAATGGCGTCGGCCCTAATGTCCATGGTGGCGCATAGGGGATTCGAACCCCTGATCTCCGCCTTGAGAGGGCGGTGTCCTGGGCCGCTAGACGAATGCGCCGATAATCGCGGCCGGGTTTTGTCACCCGTGCCGGGAATTATATCAGATGCCCTGCCTCTTGCAACCGGAGTGCCCGCTCCAACAAATAGATGACGGCTGGCCACCCGCTTGATGCACAGAAGCAGCACCACCGTTTTGCTAAACTAGAGTTGAAATGCTTGATTAGGACGACTTGCAATTGGAAACTGGAAAATTACCGCCGGAGTTGCTCACGGAATTGCTTTCAGGATTCCGGATGGATGACCCGCGCGTTGTGGTAGGACCCTCCATTGGAGAGGATTGCGCCGTGGTGGACATGGGAAAACGGCTTCTGGTCGCCAAATCGGACCCCATCACGTTTGCTACCGACCGCATTGGCTGGTACTCGGTGCAGGTTAACGCAAATGACGTGGCGTGCTCTGGGGCTGCCCCCCGTTGGTTTTTGCCCACTATCCTGATGCCGCCGAGCGCCACGCCCGAAGATGTCCGAGCCATTTTCGAAGACATCGCGGCTGCCTGCCTTGTACTGGGCGTCACCGTGATCGGGGGTCACACCGAAGTTACGGATGATTTGCCCCGACCGGTCGTGGCCGGGACGATGCTGGGAGAATTGGAGAATCGTGAGCAGATGGTGCTGACGGGGGGCGCCCGAGACGGAGATAGCATCATCGTTACCTCCGGCATTGCCATTGAGGGAACGGCAATCCTCGCCGGTGAATATGGCGACTCGTTGCGCTATGCGGGCGTGGATTCGGAGATTATCACTCGGGCGATCGGGTACCTGGATGAACCGGGAATAAGCGTAGTTGCAGCGGCGCGAGCGCTCTGCGCAACGGGAGCTGTACACAGTCTGCACGATGTGACCGAGGGAGGGTTGATAACCGCGTTGCGCGAGGTCGCCGCGGCATCAAAGTTGGGCCTGGTGATGGAAGCGGAGAGCGTACCGCTGCTCCCGGAGTGCGCGGAGATCTGCGAGGCTTTGGCCATCGACCCGTTGGGCCTTTTGGGTTCCGGCGCGTTGATTGCCACGCTCCCAGCTTCTGAAGCTCCTGGCGCATTGCGGGCTTTGGACCGCATCGGCGTCAATGGATGGGAAATAGGCCAGATGATGGAACAAGAAGACGGTCTGTGGATGATTGACCGAAGCGGCGAACGGGACCTGCCGGAATTCCGACGCGACGAATTGGCCCGTTTCCTGGAAGACCGGGATCAGGTATCCAGATAGAGGCTGATGCAATCGCGCAACTGGGCCAACGTTATGTTGCCTCCGGATACTGTGATTGACACTTTTTTGCCGCGGACCAGGTCCGGACGGCGGACAGCGCCCGCCAGTGCGGTAGCGCCGGCCCCTTCCGCCAGGGTGTGGGCTTTTTCCACCAGCATCGCCACCGCGCGCCGTATGTCATCCTCGCTAACCAGGACGAAATCGTGCAGCCGGTGGCGCATGATTTGCTGCGGTAGTTCGTAGCCTTCGGCGGTGGCGGTGCCTTCCACCCAGGTTTGCATTGGTGCTTGTACCAGTTGTCCCTGTTCCCATGAGAGATAAGCAGCCGGAGCGGCCTCGGATTGCACTGCAACCACCTTTATTTCCGGGTTTAGGGCTTGGGCGACGATGCAAGCTCCCGATACGCCGCTCCCACCGCCGATGGGAAGCATCATTACGTCCACATCAGGCAGGTCCTCGATGATTTCCAGGCTGGCGGTGGCAACCCCGGCGATGAGTTCCGGTTCGTTGACCGGATGGACGTAGCGGTAGCCCTCCTCAGCTGCGAGGCGCTCGCAATAGCGCCGGGCTTCGTCGAAGTTTGCGCCGTGGAAAATCAATTCGGCGCCCAGGGCTTCCATTGAAGCTACTTTGTTGGGGTTGGCATCGACGGGCAATCCAATCAACGCGCGAGAGCCGAAGGCGCGGCACGCGCTGGCTATTGACTGCCCGTGATTGCCGCTGCTGGCGGTAATCACACCACGGCTGCGCTCCTCTGATGGCATATTGGCCAGCAAGTTGATGCCGCCACGAGCTTTGAACGCGCCGAGCGGCAGGTGTTCCTCGTGCTTGAGGTACACCTCGGCTTCCAGGGCTGCGCTCAGGCCGGCCGAGTAGGTCAAGGGAGTGCGGGGGAAGTAGGGGCTGATGGTGGCGCGGGCTCGATAGACATCGCGGAGGGTGGGAACGTTCACGGGGAAACTCCGAGGTTGACGCGGTGGCCGTGCGGATGAACAACCAGCAGGGTAGGCAAGGCCGGAACGAGTGTCAACCGGAGAGGCAGGATGGCTGCGGCTGGGCATTGGGGCGCTGGTGTACAACAGCGGCCGCTACATTTTTCTGCGAAGAACATGTAGTACGTTGACGGTATCCATAGCGTAGTACACTCAGGTAAGTGTAATAGCGAGAAGTACGCCTTAATCGCTATTGACGCCTGGCAGACGGAATGTAATTGCGGGCAATTGCATTTTATGGCCAAGCGCTGGCCCGGCCTCAGTAGAATTCGTGCAGTTATGTACTTCACTGCATTTTGTGCCTGGACCGCCTCGAATTGGCCCGGGACATCATGGTGTACCGACGTGTAATGCTGGCGCTTGCTGCGCCGGGGTGGAGGTTTCGGTTGCACTCATTCGGGAAAAGGCTCAGGCGGGGGTCCGGAGACGTTACTCGCGGACCTGATTTCCGGGAAAGGTAGCTCGGCGGCTGCGGCGATCTGGGTTGCCGCCCGCCTGGGGCCGAGAAGACCGGGCATGAGGACCAGGGCCTAGACCGGCGGCGCCGATAACGGTCGAAAATTCCCCTAATTGGTTTTGGCGCGCCTAGCGGGTAGGGCGGCGTTGTGGCAGAATAAGCGTGAAGCCGAGGCTGTTCTAAAAAATTATAAAAATGATTTAGGATTTTTCTAGGCCATCGCTTGACATTCGTTGAAACAGCAGGTTAGTGTAGCGAATGTTCAAAGCGGTAACGGGAAAATTGAAAGCCTGCTCCGGCAGGGAATGGATGTGCTGGCATTCAGTACATCATCAGTACATCGCAGGAGGTGTATTGTGGCGCGCAAAACCAAGCTGATGCTCCGCGTAGAAAAGGAATTCGACCGCCCGTTGGAACGGCTGCTCCCGGAACTGGTCAACGACCAGGGCATGACCGCCACAGCGGACACGCTGGGCGTGAGCAAAGCCACGCTGGGCTACTGGATGCTCAAGATGGGCATCAACGTCCGGCGGGTTGCCTTGGCCCCGGGTGAAGTCCTGGAGGTCAAGCGGACTGACTTTCCCAATTAGTGGCAACTACGCCGTGGGCGGCATAGCCTTGCCCACGGCGCAGGATGGCGCGTCAGCGAGCCGATGGCGAGCTGGTCCGTTGTCGCGCCGGCCCGCCGCGTGGCGGCGGGCATGAATGCGCCCCGGCCGGTGGCAAATGGCCGGGGCGTTTCGTTTGCCGCCGTGGTGATGCAGCAATGATTAGGGCGCCCGCCAGGGGCGCCCCTACGCAGTGGGCATGGGTTGGAGGCCGGAGTTATCCGGTAAAGATATCCTCCGGAAGGAAGGCGGAGACGGTGACGTTGGGCAGGTCCACGATGTTGCTGACGCGGAGGTCCACGGCCACACTACAAATTATGTAGGCCTGCTCCGCCGTCCAGCCCCGTTCCTGGAGGAGCGCGATCATGTTGAGGAGGGCGTTGCGGGCGGCCAGGGAGAGGCTATTCTCGCCTTCCTGGGATCCGTCGGCGCGGATGGGGTAGCCGATGGTGGCGATGAAGTTGCGCGGGGCGGCCCATTCGGGAGGCAGGAAGTAGCCGGGATGGGAGTAGCGTGGGAAGGTTATGTTATGCCGGGCTGCCTCGCCTTTGTGGATGGCGAAGCGGACGGCACAGGTGGCTCCCATCTCGATGGCGGTGATGCAGACCTCGCCGTCTCCCTGGGCGAAGTGTCCGTCGCCGGCGGAGTAGAGGCCGCCGGGAACGGCCACCGGGATGAAGAGGCGGGACCCCGTGGTTAGCTGCTTGGCGTCCACGTTGCCGCAGTTTTCGCGGGGTGGGAGGGTGCGCAGGCCCTCGTTGGCGATGGCGCCGCCGGCGGGCACGGCGTCCTCCGGGTCCGGGGGCGCGGCAGTGCCGCCACGGCTGACCCAATCGGCTTCGCGGGCGGCCCAGGCCACCACCTGGGCGTGGGACGGGGTCAGGCCGGCAGTGCCCATGAAGGAGCCGTCGGGGATGCGGACGCCGGGGATCTGGGCAGAGGTGGCCCAGCCGTCGGCGATGTCCCAGTGGACCAGGTAGGGATCGGTGAACACGTCGCGGAGGAAGCCGGCGCCGGGGCGGTTGCGGGTCCAGCCGCGGGGTTGGGCGATTATATCAAGGTACTCGATTTCCAGGAGGTCGCCGGGTTCGGCGCCTTTGACGTACACCGGGCCGGTGAGGGGGTGGGCGACCTTGGCGTCCAGGCCGTCCAGGTCGGCGGCGGACATGCCGGGCTGGATCTGGGAGTCGGAAGCGTCACGGGTTTCGAGTACGACTTCCTCGCCGGGGTCAACCTCGACGATGGGCGGGATGTCGGGGTGCCAGCGATTGTGGCCGAGTTGGGGTTCCTCTTTGAGACGTTTGGCGCGGTCGATGGTTATGGATTGCATGGTGTTCCCTCCGGTTGAGTGGGTATCAGATAGAAGGTAAGGGCGAGTTTTAACCCGCCCCTACGTGAGTCGTTGCGATGGGTAGGGATTTCCTTTTTGTTGTTACGGGGCGGTTCCGTGATACCACCTGTCAATTATTGGTGCAACGGCATCAGCGTCCGACTGGAAAGCGTCTTGAATCTGGCGGATGCCCACCGGGGAGCCGTCAAATTCGTCGGCATAGTCTTCGGCCAGGGACATCAGGTATAGGTTACGCATTCCCTCACGAAAGGCGGTATCGCCCAAGGTGTTATAGAGTTCCAGGAAAAACTGCCCGCCCAGGGCGTAGTTGCATCGGTAATCGTAGATGACGCCGGCGGCGTCCAGGCGTTCCAGCAGGGCGATATTGTCGCCGGCCGGGCAATGGGTGTATTCGATGGTCACCGGCGTTCCGGTGCGCTCGTTCTCCGCGATAGCGGCCAGCAGTTCGGCCAGTCCCTCATCAAGCCAGTTGGGGTTGCCGCGCCAGTAGTAATGAGCCACCTCGTGGGCCATCAGGTGGCCGGCGTAGTCGGCTTCGTCGCTGCCGTCGTCGGCATCGTATTGGGGCAGCATCACAAAGTAGTCGCCGTAGTTGGTGCCGTGAGCGTAACCCAGCACCGCGGTTCCAAAGAGCAGTCCGACAAAGTTGGTGGGCAGGGCTGTGCCCATAAAGCCTTCCACGCTGCCGACGCTGTGCTCCAAGAGGTCCATGCTGCGCGGTGTACCGGCCTCGGTGCGGATGATGGCCAGGTCAACGAGGCCGGTATAGGGTAGGAGGATTACGGTGCGCTGTTCCACGTCAACCTGCTCGGGGTCTAGCAAGGGGCGCAGAAAAGCCGGAGCCGCTTCGTTCACGCTGTCCATCAGGGCGACCACGGGGGCCCATTGGTCGGTGATGCCGTCTTTGAGCGTCGGGTGGGCCAGCACTTCGCGCAGGGCCAGAATCTCGGTATAGGCCAGCCAGGACAATGCTTCCAGCGCGGCGGCGTCGGTTGGTTCCAGTGTTTCCAGGAAGGGCATGTTTGCGATGTCCCGGGCCAACGCCTTATCTTCATCGTTGATGTAGTAAAGGCTGTTCACCGAGCGAGCGGCGTCATCGGTCAGACTATCCGCCAACCAAGGTTTGCGGGCGATGGCCTTCGCCAACTCCGTGTCCTCCCTGGCAATCCAGCCCAGGCGCTCGATGGTGATTCGCTCGACTTCGTTCACACCGTTGACCAGCCAAGGGAGCGCGATTAGGGTCTCGGTGAGCGCTATGTCATGGCGCGCGATATGGCCCAAATCGGATACAAGAGCGGCCTCGGTCTGAGTCACGCCGTTGACCAGCCAAGGGAGCGCAATTAGGGTTTCGGTCAGCGCCATATCGTCGCGTGCTATAAATCGCAAATCGGACAGGAGGCCGGCCTCGGTCTGCGTAACGCCGTCGGTCAGCCAGGGGAGCGCAATGAACCGCTCCGCCAGTGTTACATCATGGTCGGAAATCTCCCAGAGTATCGCCACGACTTCGGATTCCGGCTGCGTAACATCGTTCACCAGCCATGGCAATTCTGCAACCTGTTTGGCAAAGGTGGGAAGGTCGTATCCAATATCTTCGATGCGCTCGATGGCAGCCTTTTCCGTGCCGCTCACGCCGTCGGCGACCCAGGGACGATCCAGCAAGATGCGGGCGACCGGCGGGTTGGTTTTCGCCAGCGTTGACAGTTCCCTGGCCGCTGACCTTTCCGATTCGTCAATTCCGTCGGCAACCCAGGGCAACTTGGCGATATTCACCGGTATGGGCGTGGGGGTTGGAACGGGCGTGGGCGTTGGGGTGGGCGCCGGTGTCGGGGTAGGCTTGGGAGTAGCCGCAGGTCTGGGAGTGTAGGTTGGTATGGCGGCGGCGGTAGGGGATAGCGCGACCTTGACGAGGGGCAGGGTTGCGGTTGGCGGCACAGATGTTGCCGGCGCAAAGGTTTCAGGCGCACTCGGCTGGGCTGTGCCGGCGTTCGGTGGCGAATTTGCCGGGAGCGGCCACGGCATTTCGATGGTTTCGGTGAAAATGGCTAACGCAGATCCCACGCCGACGGCGGCTATCAAAAGGAACGACAAGATGAAGACGGTCGCAAATCCGCTCAAAGCGGGGCCTGTTGATTTTGAGGCTTGGGGATGGAATATGCGGGGCAACCACAAGGGTTGCCCCTACGGAGTACAGGGTGGTTAGAGGGACCAGTCGTCGGGGAGTTCCGGGGTGGGGAGGGGGCGGATCATTACTTCGACGAGGGCGGACTGGCCCTGTTCGGTGGCGCTGATGGCGCGCTGGAAGGCGGGGCGGATGTCCTCGGGGTGCTCGACGCGCTCGGAGTGGCAGCCGAGGCCGTCGGCGACGACGCTGAAATTGCCGCCGAGGACGGCCATTTCCGGGGGCGTGCCGTTGGGATCCTCCATGCCCATCATGCCGCCGCCGATGCCGCCGTTGTTGATGACGACGGTGAGGATGGGCAGGCCCATGCGGGCAGCAGTCTCCAGCTCCATGCCGGTCATGCCGAAGGAGGCGTCGCCGAGGACGTGGCAGACGAGGTGGTCGGGCCGGCCCAGCTTGGTGCCGATGGCGGCGCCAACGGACCAGCCCATGGCCGCCATGCCGCCCATGGCGACGAAGTTGCGGGGGCGGGTGGTCTGCCAGAAGGGGACGACGTAGCCGCGACTGCCGCCGGCGTCGTGGAGGGCGATGGTGCGGTCGGGGTCGATGAGCTGCTGGAGTTCGTGGACGACGCGGTAGCCGTTGGTGGGCGTCTCCGAGTCGCGGAAACGGGGCATCCACTCCATTTCGTGCTTCTCGTGGCAGGCGCGGATCTCGTCCACTATTTCCTGCTTGATGCCGCCGCCATCGGGGCCGATACGGGACCGCACGGCGTCGATGATGGCGCGGAGGGCCAGCTTGGCGTCGGCGAGGATGGGGAGGTCAACCTGGTAGGTCTTGTTGAGGTCGGCGGCGTCGGCGTTGACGTGGATAATCTGGACGCCCTCGGGAATGGGGCGGCCGTCGGTGCCATTGGGCTGGCGGAAGGAGTTGCCGACGGCGAGGACGACATCGGCCTTGCGGTTGATCTGGAGGGCCGCGCCGGAGGCGTAGCGGCTGCGGGGATAGACGCCGCCGCCGAGGGACAGGGGGTGATTTTCGGGGAAGATGCCCTTGCCCATGATGGTGGTGGCGACGGGCATGGAGAGCATTTCGGCCAGCTCCATGACCTCCTCGGCGGCGCCGGCGGACATGGCGCCACCGCCGGCGTTGAGGACGGGCAGGCTGGCGTTGACCAGCATATCGGCGGCGCGCTGCACGTCGGCGTCGGAGGGGCCGGCCTTGCCGGGGGCGCCCACCGGGGTGTAGGCCATCACGGCGTCGTCGGCCTCGGCGGTGAGGACGTCCTGGTGCATTTCGAGCACGACCGGGCCGGGGGAACCGGAGCGGAGGGCGGTGAAGGCGCGGCGCATGACCTGGGGGATGTCCTGGACGCGGGTGAAGGAGCCGCGCCACTTGCAGAGGCCGTCGAAGATGCTGGCGGAGACCTCCTGCTGCCATTCCTGGCCGAGGTTGCGGGCGGGGTGCTGGCCCATGAGGAGCAGCACGGGGATGTTGTCGGCGTAGCAGCCGGCGATGGCGGTGAGGCAATTGGTGGCGCCGGGGCCGGTGCCGGTCATGGCGACGCCGACCTCGCCGGTGGCGCGGGCGTAGCCGTCGGCGATCTCAACGCCGAGGCGTTCGTGGCGGGCGGCGAAGGGGCGGATGCTGGAGCCGCGGAGGGGACCCCAGAGGGGGGCCAGGCCGCCGCCAGAGAATCCGGTTATGTAACGTATTCCTTCCTGTTCGAGGGCTTTGATAACGGCTTCGGCTCCACGCATGGTTTCACCTCTCATCGGTTGGGGGTAGGCTCTCCCGGGAGCAAGGGCGACCACAAGGGTCGCCCCTACGGGCGGGATTGTCGGGTTTGCCGGGATGATAGGGCAGCGTGGGGGCGGGGTCAACCGTGGGGGATTCCCAGGCGAACTCAGTTTGCCGGTATGAACCACCTCATGTTGCCGTTGCGCGGAAATTTAACGCAGAGACGCGAAGACGCAGAGATGCAAAGGGGCAATTGGGTCCGGTGTGGGGCGGGTCCGATGATGAATTTCGGTGTCCTGGCGGGTGAGGCCCATGACGGTTTGATCAAACTGGGTAGGCATGGGTGGGGGATTTCAGGGCAGCGTGGGGGATGGGTTGTTGGGGATGGGCGGAGACGTTTGGGCGGGGTACGGGGGCGAATGATCATTCGCCCCTACACCGGGCCGCCGGCATGATGTGAATCTTGACGGGTTTGGGCGAAGACAGGGCGCGGTGGCGCTAGCCGATGGTTTCGGGCACCGGCGGCGGGGGCGCCGGCTTGGCGCGGCGCCGTCGCGCTCGGGGATCGGGGTCAGACGCTATGGCGCGTTCGAGGTCGGTGACGAGGTGGCGAACGCGGCGGCAGAGGTTGATGGCGATTTGACGGGCGTAGAGAGGGTCGCAGGATGTGAGCACCGCGGGGGTAATGTAGTGGACCTTCTGAAAGGTGCGCCGGTGGGGCGCCCACGAGCGGGCATACATATACATGGCGTTCATCAGAGCCGATTCGAGCTGGCGACGGCTCTGGTGGGGAAGATCCCAATGGACGGCGGCGGCAGTGACGGCGTGGGTAGCGGCACGGCGCAACGTGTCGCAGGCCAAGTTGTAACTGCCGAAGGAGAGGTGGAGGAAGGAGAGGTTGAGGTAATGATGGCTGCGGTCTTGGTGGCGGGCTACGGTTCCGATGGCGGTTACTCCTTTTGGTTGTGGCGGATGATTTGGGTGTGGAGTTGAAGGCAGGATTTCACTTCGTTGTCAGCGCACGGCCGGTTTGGGTACGCAACTATTTTTCCCTACTTTTTCGTGTACTCAGCGCGCCAGAGGCGCACCTGCGCGCGGGCACGGACAGTCCCGGTGGTCCAGCCGGCAATCCTATTGAGGCGGTCGGGTCTAACAGAGCCTTGCCGAGTGCGACCGGTTGCGATTTTGGAAACTGACGGGGTTGGCCGTCGAAGTGAAATCCTGCCTTCTGAGATCGAGATTGAAACAGCTGTTTTGCCTAGACAAATTTAGGATATATGTTCTGGCGCGGTGGGCGCAAGGAGCAGGTGTCAGTTCGTCAGAAGCGGGATTTTGGGGATTGGAGGGATTTTCGGGATTGAGGCGACGCCGGCTGCTGATTGCGTTCAATGACGGGAGAACCAGTCAGGAGACGAAAGTGGCGGAACTGGGGCGGGCTTTGCCGCCGTGGACGGAGGGTTCGGCGCACCACATGGCGGCGAGACGGCGGACAGCGCGGTAGGTGTCTTCGTTGAAGCCGAGGAGGTCGCAGAGGACGCGGCGGTCGAGGAGGGCGCGGTTGGGATCGGCGTCAGCGAGGTAGGCGGGCTGGAGATCCAGATTGCGGAAGTCGTTGAAGATGGATTCGGCGGCGGCGAGTTGAGCGTCGGTGAGGGAACGGAAGTTAAGCACGGGGAGCGTTGCGGTATGGTGAATGGTCGAGCGCCCGCGGCCGCTTTGCTGCCGGTTGGAGTGCCACCAGAACATCAATAGGCCCAATGTACTATTGCACCATAGCGTGAACGCATAATCTAGCCGGGCATCGGGAAAAATCACATTAGGCCACGCAACGCCGCCCAGACTTTCCGATTCGGTGAAAGCGGCGGCAAGGGGTTGGGATGTGAAGCGAAAGTCTCGGTTGATATGGGCGCGACTGGCGGTAGCCCAAATTTCGGCGGCTCTGGATTCCATTCCTGGCCGCACGCGCAACGACGAGTCGGGGGCGCATATCATTTTCGTTTCGCGGTTGGCATCGTGATTCCACAGGGCTGGGTAAGTGGCAGTAGGGCTGGCGGCCATTCGGGTGAAAGGCCCCTGGTGGGCTGCGCTAATGAGCAGTTGGGAATCCAGTCCTCGTTCTCCGACCTGGTTCAGCGGCGCAATGGACAAATCCCGGGCCGTCGGCTGGGCCGGCAGCCATAGATATCCTCCAGCCAGGGCATATGCCACTTGCGCCACCGTCGCATCCGCGATGCGGGCCGCGCCCCAGCCGCTTTCATATTCATTCACCGGAGCGTTCAGAATCTCGCCAGCGGGGGTGTCTCCGCAGAAAATCGGTATGCCGCCGTATGGGCCATCCTCCAAATGCCGGAATTCGGAGCTGGCCCGTATAACGTCGGCGACTTCCTGAGCTTCGGCGAAACTCTGCGGCCGACGGCGCAGCGAAACGAACTGCGCGCGTCCGGTGGGCGGGTCATCTTTTGACCGTCGCCTACCGACGACTAGGCATTCGGCGATGCCAGTATCCGATGAAAAGGACATATCGGCGTCTTCGGCGGCGCTACTGACGATGGTAATGTCGGTGTATTGCGAGGCAATCATCTGTCGAAATTTGGACCAGGATGAGCCATTGACGGCGGTGAAGGGCAGCACTAAGGCTAGAACGCCGCCGGGCTTAATTTTTCTGTCAGCGATGGAGGCAAAGGCTGAACCCAGTCCGGCGTGGCCGTGATAGTGGGAATTGCGGGCCAAACGGGTCAGGCGGGCCGCCATGTCGTCCTGGTCGTCCACCGATGCGCCGAAAGCGGCAAAGGCGGCGTTCTGGACGTTGCCCTGGGCGTCGCGGTGCTTGGTGTTGCTGGTGAAGGGCGGGTTCATTATCACCAGGTCGAAGCCGCCATCGGGGACGTCGGCGACAATCTGGGCGGCGGTTTCCTCGCCGACGCTGCCAGTGCGCATTGCCGGGTCGCTGGTGTTGAACAAGGTCAATGCCGCCGAGGATTGGAGCAATTCCAGGGAACCGATGGCCACGCTGCCGTCCTGCTGCCGACCGTAGGCCAGGGTGTACAGGCGGGAGTTGTCAAATTGGACCGACGGCGCAATGCCGGACAGGGTGGAGCCGGTAATGTGGATGGCGGATGGCATCACGTCGCAGCCGTAGAGCATTTCTTCCAGCATTACCGGATGCAGCGCCGTAGGGTCGCCGCCGGCGCGCTCGTGCCGACCGGCGATTTGCTGGTAGGCCGCCGACAGCAGGGCGCCGGTGCCGCAGGCGAAATCGCCGACGCGCAGTTTGCCGATGGCGTCGGCGTCGGACCAGTCGAAAAGGCCCGGCTCAGGGGAAGTCTGGATTCCGGCTTCCGCCGGAATGACGGTGGTGGGAGGGATGGCGGTGGTGGGAATGGCGTTGGCGGGAGGGGTGACGGTGGTGGGAGGGATGACGGTGGCGGGAATGGCGGTGGCGGGAGGGATGGCGTTGGCGGGAGGGCTGACGGGTTGGAGTTTGCCTACGGCCAGGCGAGCCAGCAGCAATGCCGAAGGTGGGAGAGTGTAGAAGGTGGCCAGATACTTGCGGTCGGCGATGAGCCGTTGGAAGATGCGCCCGGTAAGGTCGTGGGCGATGCTGGCGCCGGTCTCAATGACTTCGAGAGCGGTGTCGCGTAAGAGACGCATAACGGGCCAACCGTAGCCGGACGGGATGTGTTCCATGATGTCTTTGGCGATGGAGAAAATTGCCCAATAGTTGACCCTAAGTATTTCGCCCCAGGTATCCAGGGTGTCGCCGAAAGGATTGCGGGCATCATCGCCGCAAACGATGCGCAAAGGCGGAATGTCATGTGAGCCGGACAGCCGTTCGTGGAAGACCAGGGCGTTGGCTACGATAGCGCAGGCCATGCGGCGGGTTTGGGGGACGTCGGGCATACCCAAGAGCCTGGCGATGATGGGCATAGTGTCCGGGCGTAGTTGGTGCATATTGTTCAGCACCCACACGGCGCGCTCGATACCTTCTTCCAAGATCGCGGTGGCAGCGTCCACGGCGCGTTGGGGGACGGAAATGAGGCTGACAAGGTCGGCCAGGTTGGCAACGCGGCCTTCCAGCCAGCCGGCTTCGGGGAATCGGCTGCCATCATCATGCAGGACGGCGTAGGAAAGGCGGGCGTTGGCCAGGGCAGCGCGCAGGTCAGTTGCGAAACGGACGGAATCGGGATAGCGCAAGGCGATGGCGGCTTCTATGGGATGGGTTTCGTCCACTACCGAAAGACCGAGGCGGCCGGCGGCGTCGGCTTCGGCGGTGCCCACGGCTTCGTATTCGGCTTCGACCACCACGGGGGCGCGGTCGGGAGCGGTGATCAGGTTGTCCAGTTGCAGGCTGGGGTTGCCGACAATTAGTTGGGTGTTTTCGGAGCGGATCTGGCAGCCGAACAGCATACCGCGCAGCAAGTCGCCGAGTTCGTTATTGACGCTGGGTTCGCTGTGGCGGGGCTGCTGGCCGGTCATTTTGCACTCCGCGTTGGCACGCTACGGTTCGGGTGGCGGACATGATACAAGGGGATGCCGTCGTAGGGTCAACGGGCCAGCTGTCAGTGTTGGCGTGGTTCGGCAGGCTCACCATGAGCGGCAGCGGTTTATTGACCGGCCGGCGGGGTGTGGGTATCATCGGCGCAGTTGCTACGAGATTGCCGCGCTTCGCTCGCAATGACAGGCGGGCGGTGTGACGGAATTACCACGATCCTTCGACAGGCTCACCGTGATCCTTCGACAGGCTCAGGATGAGCGGGGAAAGTTAGGAGAATTGTTATGCCGCAGGCTAATGAGTTGATTGTGCAGTTTTTGGCGGAGGCTGGGATTGATGCGGTGTTTGGGATACCGGGGGGCGGGACGGGGCAGATTTTCACGCAGCTGGTGGGGAAGGAACCGGCGATCAACACGTACCTGACGCGGCACGAGCAGACGGCGGCGATCATGGCCGACGCCTACGCCCGGGCGACGGGGAAGCCGGCGGTGATCATGGGGCAGGGGCTTTTTATGGGTTCCAACGCCTCTTTCGGGATTATGGAGGCGATGCTGTCGTCCAGCCCGATGTTGGTGCTGACGGATACGTCGGACGGCGGCGTGGGGCAGCATCCGGCGAACCAGTCGGGGGCCGGCGAGTACGGGAGCATCGACCTGCACAACATCTTCCGGTCGATGACGAAGTACACGACGCTGGCGACTTCGCCCAAGGAGGCGGCGCTGGGGGCGCAGCTGGCCATCAAGCACGCGATGAGCGGGCGGCCGGGGCCGACGTGCCTGCTGATGCGGACGGCGTCGATTGGGGGCGAGGTTGACCTGGAGTCGCCACCTTTCATCCACGACACGGCGGGGTATCTGAACACGGCCAAGCCGCAGGCGGCGCCGGCAGACATCGAGAAGGCGGTGGAGATACTGTCACAGTCGCGGCGTCCAGTGATCGTGGCGGGCAACGGGGTCCACATGGCGGGGGCGCACGACGCGCTGCAACAGCTGGCGGAGCAGTGGAACGCGCCGGTGGCGACGAGCTACAAGGGGAAGTCGGCCATGGCGGAGACGCATCCGCTGTCGGTGGGGATGGTGGGCATCTACGGGCAGGAGGCGGCGAACCGGGCAGTGGGCGACGCCGACACGGTGGTGATCGTGGGGGCGAAACTCAGCCCGCAGGACACGGTGCGGGAGCGGCCCACGGTGTTCAACCCGCGGGGGCAGCGGATCATCCAGATTGACATTGACGACCGGAACGCCGGCTGGACGTTCCCGGTGGAACTGGGGCTGATTGGCGACGCTGGGAGTATCATGGGTCAACTGGTGGAGGCGTCGGCGGACGCCTCGGCGAGCACGGCGGGGAACCGGAGCGAGTGGGCCGGGGCATTGGCGGGACGGAAGACGGACGCGGGGTTCTACGAGGACGCGGGGCTGCATACCGACTCGTCGCCGGTGCTGCCGCAGCGGCTGGTGCGGGTGCTGCAAGAGACGATGCCGAAGGATACGGTCTATGCTCTGGACGCGGGGAACAACCGGACGTGGATGGCGCACCTGTTCCAGTCGCAGCAGGCGCATACGTTCTTCTGTCCCGGCGGGACCGCCGGCATGGGCTGGGGACTGCCGGCGTCGGTGGGGTTGCAGATTGCATATCCCGACCGGCAGGTGGTGGGCGTCACGGGGGACGGTGGGTACATGATGACGGTGAACGCGCTTTCGACGGCGATGCAGTACAACCTGCCGATAGTGTGCGTGGTGTTCAACGACGGCGCGCTGGGGATGGTGCGGCACCACCAGGCTCCGGGGCAGTACATCGCATCGGAGTTTGCGGAGACGGACAACGCGGCGGTGGCGCGGGGGTTCGGGTGCTTTGGCGTGCAGGTGGGGGACTCGCGGGACCTGGGGGACGCACTGCGCGACGCACGGGCGTCGGGACGGCCGGCGGTGGTGGACGTGCTGATCGACCGGGGGCCGAGTCCGGACGACTGGCGGGCGGACGCGCGGGGGTCGGGGGAGACGTAGGATACAATCCAATGGAGCAAGCTCTAAGAGGGTGTCTAAAAAGGATCCAATTGGTGCAGGAGCATACGAGCGAGGTTTGCTGTGTTGGGCGTAGCGTGGGGGCATGGAACGACCTACTTATCCCAGCGACCTCA